>JAFSNB010000036.1 GCA_017447625.1 Bacteroidaceae bacterium | reverse complement strand
ATGGCGTGAGGGGGATTTGTACATATTCAATTTGCAAGCTTTTATGGCGCAAATTTACAAAAACTTGAGGATATAAACTTATTATTGGAATACTTAATTCTCTGGATTATATATATTTAACTATATCTTAAGGGCTGACTATGTAATTGCATGACTCTACTGCTTTATCTCTCATTTCTCTACCTAATATGTATGCATATCTTTCTTCTTTGGACAAGGTCTTTAAGAAGCCTGTGACGCTATATGGAGGATTTGCCACAAGCACTTTAAATCCTCCTTCTTCTATTTTGTCATGAGGAACTAATCCATCTCCATAAACAATCTGAATACCATCTTGTCCATACATAATTGATGACACTTTAGATACTTTTGAGAGACGATATTCTTTTTCGATTCCAAATATGTTTTTATAATAATCAGAGAGTTGTTCTATTCCCTTGTACTTTACAACAAAATCCCTTATTTGTGATGCATACTCGTTTAAGAAATGCCCAGCACCACATGCATAATCTATAGCCTTAGGTATCTCCATGCTTCCTTTGATAAGTTCCTCTAAAGGTAAAGAAGACACCATAAATCTAGTTATCGGAGTCGGTGTAAAATATTGACCTTCATTCTGTTTTACGCCTTGGTCGAGAAAGTTTTCAAACAAATCTCCGAGGAATTGATTTTGAACATCTGTTTTCAATTTAATATTTTGCAGCATTTCAACCATCGCTTTCAAAATTACTGCATTTTGAAAAAAGAGTTCCTTGTTATGTACATCCAAAAAACCGAAATCACTATTGCTGTAAAATTTTAATTCTCTAAAATACTCAACAATCTGTTTCTTTATTGCATCTGGGTCATTACGTTGTAATCTAAAAGCATTGTCAATAGATTCATTGTCAACATATGTCACTTGCTCACCAAGATAATCTCTCATTCCAATATGATACATTTTCTGAAGCCTATCTTGAAAACTGTAGTAATCATCATATGCAGCACCTTTCCACAAGAATTGCAAATCATTCTTATTCTGGGATTCATCAACGACTTTAACCAGAAATAAGTTTACAAGTTTGTCAAAAGCATTCTCATGGCTCGCCACATTATATTGGCGAAGTATTTGAGCAAACCGATGATATTTCTTATGAATATCATCTTCTTCTACGTTTACCAAATCATCAAATGTGAGTTTTTTCTTTTTAATGCCAAAAGCAGGAACTTCTCCTACCTCAAAAGCTCCATTCGTGGAGAAATCTTTCCCATAAGTATCACACCAAACTCGGAAGAAATCATCTCTAGTTCCATTATCGTGACTAACTTTTGTATAACTTGCCAAATGAGGATTAGATTCCAAATAATCATCATTATCTGTCATAGTTATAAGTCGATAATCACATCTAGGTTCTCCATCAACAAAATCAGAGGCATATAAAGCTAAGTATTGAGCTTGCCTATATGTGTTATAGTAGTTAAATAGTTGGCCACCATCTAACAGAGTCTTACGCCATGCTTTCTGAAATTCATCATCCTCTTTGCCATCTTCTGTTTTACACTCGATAAGCAAATAAGGACGCTTATGATTGTCACGAATCAAAATATCACCATAATAATAGCCATTTTCTCGACCACCAGGCGTTTCTGGTTCTAAAACAATATGTTCTGGTTTGTAACCTTGTGCTAATAACCCAACAACACACTCTAGTACCACAAAATTCTCATTTTTAGAGAAATTCTTTGTCGTATCACGGTCTGCTTCTACGCCATCAGGATATTTAATCAATTCATTTGTAAAATCAACGGCTATTGTGGAGTTAATATTGGCGAAATGCATACTCATCTCGTCTAGTATAGTATCAGATTGCTGAAATCCCAAACAAACTAGAAGTTCTCTAAGATTATCTTTTGTAATCATAATATACAGTCTTGATTATTCATTAGTTTTCTTTCTCTTTCCTTATTTCTGCCAGCCTTTTACCAGTATATGAGAAATACACCAATGTTTTGTCCGTCAATCAATTAGTTACTGGTTAGTTTTTTGAACCTATGGTCTGCGTTTTGCTCGTCGAGAACCCTCAACTGCTCCTTTGCAATACGTTGAAGTATATCAAAGCGTAGGTCTCGAGGCATATTCTGTTTGATAAGCTCGGCATTGATAGATTCCAAGTTGGAGAGAACCACCAATTCATTGATGGAGGCTGTGTCGCGCATGTTCAACTTCTTTGCCTGCTGTCTAAACGCATCGAATTCGATGCTTTTAAATCTGGGGTTATGCAATTGCTCCCATACACCAAGGTATTCAATGGTTGTGCGTGATCGCATCCAGTTTTGGATGATATAATTAGTTCGCTGTTGGTCTTTGAACCGCGCCATATCTGTCAGGCAGATATAGTCGTTCTCATTGCCTTGAAGCAATACGGAAATCTCCGTGCCATTCGCATTTATTTTCTTTGTTGCAGTCATTATGATTATTACGATTACACGAGTGTCTCGTTATATTCTTGCCGCAAAGATACAATATTAATTATAAGAGATTAATTATAAGAGAAGAAGAAAACTGAGGAAAATGTGACTTGAAAAGGATAAAAGGCAGGTAAAACGACCCTAAAAACGCGGATTATTACCAAATAATTTGCAAGAATGAAGAAAAGTATTTATCACGACTCACTTTGATTTTATAGTTTGGATGTAATGAATTGTTGAGCTAAGGTGAAAAGATAGTTGTCAGTTAAAAAATGAGGAGAAAACAAAAATAATGAATTAAGAATTAAGAATTATGAATTAATTGTCCTACCTTTGTGGCGTGAAAATCGAAAACCTATGCAATTAAGAGAAGGATATACATTCCTGATGCTCCCTTTCAGACTGGTTTCGGAGCAGTGGAAGCTGGACGCGCAGTCGCTGTGGCAACCGGCGGAAATAAAGCTGGAACGGGATGTCCTGTTCCCGTATATACAGAACTGGATGCAGGCCTCGGCAAACAGCCAGAACCGTGAGTCGCTGCCGCAGTCGCCGTATAATTTCGACATCTTTACTCTGAAACCCTCGGCCGGTGATGACGACTCCCTGCGCCAGCGTCTGGCAGATATCCGCAACCGCATACGCAAGCCCGTGAGAGCGGCGAAACTGGGACTGGACTTCCATGTGTTGCAGCGCGAGGCCGACCTGATGTCCGTGAAGCTCTTCGTGAACCGTCTGGCGAGTGTCGGACTGCTGATTGTCCCGATAGAGTTAGAGGCCTCCTGCCTCAGTCTGGATAATCTCATTGCTCTGAATTACGCTCTGGCAAAGACTGACGCGCAAGCGCCCAAGCTGGAAATAGCTCAGCCCCTAAGCCCCCTCAAGGGGGATGTTCCCTCTCCGCAGGCTTCCTCCCCCCCACGGGGGGAGTCAGAGAGGGGCTGGACTCTCCCTTCCCTTTTTGCCGATATGCTGGCGGATTTCGGGGATGCGTGGCGTCCGTTCAACCGCAACCGCTTGCGCCTGTTCACCTATCTGCGTGTCAGCGAGACGGAGGAGCGGGATGCACTGGAGACCTGTTTCCTGCAGATTGTGCGCTGTGAGAACCCCAAGTATGTGCAGTCGCCGGAACGCTCGGAGAGCGAGGGGATGGTTCGCCGCACATTCAAGAATATCTATGTCGGTGCGAGCGTTGAGGGCGGCGCGATAATGACTCTCTCCACACCCGAGGAGGAGGCCAAGGCCCCCGGCACAAGCCAGCATATCATGAACTTCGCCAATGCCGCCTTGTGCAAACGCTATCTGTGGGTCTGGATTATGGTGTTGTTGCAGCGGCATATCCTTCTGGAGCTGGTTAATGAGCTGACACAATTAGAGACCGAGAAAGCCGATGATCAGACGCTGGAACGTCTGCACGCTATGGCTGAACGTGTGGCGATACTGAAGACCAAGACCTGCTTCAGCGACATATCCGATTACACGCAGCACAACCAGTACTACGCTTTCTGCGTGCATAACCTCCTAATCCGTGAGCACTTCGATGAGATTGGCGAGAAACTGGCCGCGCTGGACACCGTGATTGCATCCAAGGCAAGCGAGGGCGAGAACCGCCGCAACGACCGCATGACGATAATTCTGGCCGTATTGACCATTGCATCCGTAACCTGCGACGCGATGACGGTGCTCACTCTGGACCGCTACAACCCGATTTCCGGACTTATTCTCTCCGCCATACTAATCCTTCTTCTCGTTCATGTATGGAAACAGAAATAAACCTGCCGTTTACGCTGCGATTCCCGTTGCAGAAGGCTCGTGAGGCTCTGGCTGCGGGGAATTACGACAAAGCCAAGAACCATCAGCTGGACTTTATCGAGATGGGTGTGATGTGGCTGACGCATCTGCTTTTCGTTATGCTCTCTTCGCAGCCCGACGCCGCCGACGTGTGCACAGCCCACGCCCGATTGCTGGCCCGCAAGCGCCCCCTCTCCATGGGCGACTGGGTTGCCGCGCTGACCCCGTTGCTTGTGGCGGCTGAGCAGCTGTTGCCCGAGCACCCATTGGTAGTCTCTCTGGGTGAGAATCTGCTTCGCGGAAGCAAGCGCAAACGTCGCAACGCCCTCTTGGGCGACGGCAAGATGCCTGGCCCCGTTACCTTGCGCAACACATACAAGGGCCACGGCGTGACCCGTTCGGACGAGAAGAACCGCGAGCTCACGGAGAAACTGCAGGTGTATGTCGACATGATGGCTGCTGCTGTGGCACCGTTGGAAGACGCGACAGTCGAGAGCCCGGAACTCCCGCCAACCGAAGCCCCCGTTCTGAAAGGCGACAACGGCCCCGTCCGAGGATACATCCTGAAATGGTCTAAGGACGAAGGTCGAAAGTCAAAGGACGAAAGTCACGTACTGTTGAGCGAAGGCGAAAAAAAGTCAAAGGACTCAAGGGGTTCCCTCCCCCCCACGGGTTCTCTTCCCCCCACGGGGGGAGCCGGAGAGGGGCCTCAACTGTCAATTGACATGTACCCTCTCTTTTTCCACAACTCCAAGGGGGTGCCGTTTATTCTGCAGACGTTGATGGAGGGCGGTCTGGCTCAGTATCTCACCAGCGACGCGGACACCGACCCGCAGCGCACTGACCTGATGAACCCTGCCATAGACCGCAGGATGAAAAGTGTGTGGGCGCCGTTCAGCGTGGAGACCACCCTGACATGGGAAGAGCTCTGCGAGCGTCTGCATGACGAATCGACCCGCTACCTCAACCGCGTATATAAGGAGAAGAAATACAACCAGGAGCTGTTCGTGGAGCGGCACACGCTCACCGACGTGTTGCACCGCTTCTGGGAGAGTCCGCAGACGCTGTTCCCGATGGTTGGCGAGGCTGGTCAGGGAAAGACGAACCAGCTGTGCCACTGGACCGAAGGACTTATTGCCGAGGGCAAGGCTGTGCTGGTGTTCAACGCAGCAGACTTCGCCGAGATGTCCTTGGATGCCCGCCTGAAGACCATCCTCGGTTTCAGTTCGCGCTACCCTATGGAGAAGGTTGTCGCGTCTGTTCACCGTCTGGCTGAAGAGCAGGGCGAGGACATATATATACTGTTTGACGCTGTAAACGAGTGCCTGCATTATGCGCCCGACGCTCAGGCCCCGGCTGTAATCGGAGACGAAGAGGCCGAGGTTGAAGGCCCGCTGGAGCTGTTCCGCGCTATGCGCCGCCTGTTTATCGGCGAAGGGATGTCGCGCTTCAAGGTGCTCTTCACCTGCCGCACATACACATGGAAGAACGTACTGCAGCCCACGCTGCCCAAGGACGACCCGACGGTGTTCGGAGTGGGAGAGGAGGAGGCTGTGGTGCGCGGCTTCAGCGACGAGGAGGCCGAGCGAGCCTATCAGATCTACCGCCGCCTGTTCCAGATGCACACCGATTTTGGCGACCTGCCCCGCAGCATACGCCTGCGTCTGAAAGACCCGCTCATACTGAAATACGTGGCCACAAACTATCTGGGTCAGCCTCTGGGCAAGGAGAGCGACGCCTACACCAGTACGAGCCTCTTCGCCCTGATGTTGTCCGAGATTGCCAACTCCTATGCAGGCCAGCAACAGGTGGAGATAATCCACAGGATGGGGGCTTGGATGCTTAAACAATATCTTGAAGGAAACCCTATTGACGGACTGACTATTAGTAGTTTAAGACAAGCGGAAGACGGAACGGACTTAGCTCTTATCCGAGACCTCACCCTGAAGGCTGACGGCATATCCATAGCTTATGGAGAGCTGCT
The DNA here is from genome assembly GCA_017447625.1 of Bacteroidaceae bacterium. GTDB lineage: Bacteria > Bacteroidota > Bacteroidia > Bacteroidales > Bacteroidaceae > Physcousia. The sequence continues at coordinate 12,790 of JAFSNB010000036.1, read as the reverse complement.
GAACCGAGCCGAACGTTCTGTGCTGCGCGAGTCAGAAAAGGCCGAGGGCGAGAGCACAAGCACGGCTGTGCAGTTTGTCTATGAGCGCTTCCTGGAGTACGTTATGGCTGAGCAGTTTGTGGAGTTGCAGCGCGCCAAGTTGGACTCCGCCGCCCCGATTCCCGCGGCTGCATATATCGATGCCATCAACCGCGCCGCTATGAACGTGGTTATGATGGGAGTGCTCAGAAACGCCCTCATCATAGACCAGTTGCGCACCGGTTCGACTCAGTCAATAGTGGAGTTGGCGGCACGCCACTCGGACGACTTCCGCGTGATGATGCTGGTCTCCGAGACCATAGACACGCTGGTGCGCGAGAACTTCGAACAGCAGGTGTTCTCGCTTATGGATGCTATGTTGCAGCCTATGGCTGAAGAGGTCGACACGCTGCGTCTGCGCAAGGTGGCCTCATCGGCAATCGTGAATGGTCTGCTGCTCACGGACTATTTCAACGAGGACCTCTATTCGCACGATGCGCTGAGTCTGCTGTGGCGGCTTATGTTAGACCCGCTCACTGACGTGAGCAATAACGCCTGCATGTATGCCTATTATCTCTCAAACCACCGTCACACACTGGGTTATCTGCCCATACGCCAGAACCTGACGCGGCGAATCGTCGAAGAGATGTACAGGCTGCTGAAGGAGGCTTCCGTATTCTCCTTGGCCACCAACAAAGAGCGGCGGCGCGAGGCAATGGTCTTCCTGGAGACTGGCACCCGCCTCTGCGTGCTGCTCATCATTGACACCCAACTGGCCATCAGCCGCACGCGTGAGGCCGCAGAGCTGGAACGCCTGCACGCCGAGGTGGGCCATCTTATGGATGCCATGCGCGACATAGTGCGCCACTTCACTTGGAACTACCGCGTGGTGCGTCTGCTAATGCCTTTCCTGCAGACGGCTATGCGCACTCAAATCACCTTTCAGGGCGAATACGTTAACAACGCCGCCGAATACCAGGGCTGCTGGGACGACAGCGTAGTTCAGCCGCACGCTCCGCAAGATCGCTGGAGTCGCGAGAGGCTGGCTGAGATGACTCGTTTCTTTGATTTCTACCACCGTTTCGACGGCTGTTACGAGGGTAACGCAGAAGCACAGGCTGAGGCCGAGGCTTTCCGCGCTTTCACCCCCGCAATTCTGGATGCCTACACGTCGGGCGACTCGCTCAGCTACTTCGTGCTGGAGCGTACGCTGGTGATTGTCGGTTCGCGCGACTGGTCGCTGGTACGCCCCATAATCACCGAGCTCTTTTCCCAGCGCTACCGCGAGACAGAGTGGTTCAGATATTCGCAGATGTCGATACTCTACGTCCTGCTGCAGATTCAGATCCACAGCGGCCCGAATGCCGAGGTGGAGGAAATCTATGCCCACGAAGCCGAGGACTGGACACGCGCCTGCCGCGGCCTCTTCCCAGCCCGTAACAGCAAGCAGGCGAACCCGATGGGGCTGTACAAGCGCAATGTGCTGACGTGGTATGCCGTGGTGGAGACCACCCGCACGGGCGACGGATTGCCGCGTGAGGGCGCGTCGCAGCCCGTACCGCTCATCTACCGCCTCATCGACGAGGCTGTGGCAGCCGGCGACAAGGAGATGCTCTATCACATCGTGGAGAATATATCCGAGATGATTGCCGACTTCGGACTTATCCGCACGGGCCTCGGTCTGTTGAAAACCATAATGCAGCGCTTTGATACAGAGGAGAAGGTGGCCGCCTCGGACGCAATAGACGTGTCCAAGCGCGGCGGAATATATACGTTCGACCTGGTGCGGCTCGTGGGTAATGTGCTCAGTACGGCGAAGAACTACTACGGAGCACAGGTGGATGCCTTCATCCGCACCGACATAGCGGGACTGACATTCCCCGGAGTCGCCACCTACCACGAGGATATTCTCAGTTATCACCCCAGCGGCGAAGCCCTCTCAGACCTCTTCACACACAAGTTCGGCAAGTTCCTGATGTGGTCACTGCTCAACATCCCCGAGGTCGATGCCTTCTCCGCCGAGAGCATAAAGGCAATCCCCACCGCCCACAACTGCTTCGGCTGGTATGAGGGTGTCGTTCGCATCCTCATGCGCCACATGTTCGGGGTAAAGGTTTAATAATATGAAAAAAATGATTTGGATATTGATAATTCTGCTGGTGCCAATAATATATGTGGCAACTGCGTTTGTGCCTTCGTTCCTCGCCGAACGGGGCTATTTGCGTAACGAATTGGGAGATTTCACTGTGGTGGGACATCGTGGCGGCGCTTCGCTCGGTCCGGAGAATACCCTCACATGCATCGAGCGCGGCATAGAGGCCGGTGCGGAGATGATAGAGATAGACATACATCTCACCAAGGACGGACAACTGATTGTATGCCACGACCAGACGGTGGATCGCACCACCGACGGCCATGGGCGCATACGCGACCTGACGCTGGCGGAAATCAAACGCCTGCATGTGGTTTATCAGGGAAAGACCACGGACGAGACGCTGCCCACGCTGGACGAGGTGCTGGACCTTATCGATGGCCGCTGTGACCTGCTCATCGAGATCAAGCGCACGGGCAATATCTATCAGGGTATAGAGCAGAAGATGCTGGAGACCGTGCGGGCACACAACGCGAAGTCGTGGGTAGTGGTGCAGAGCTTCAACGACTCCGTTCTGGAGAACACTCACCGTCTCGACCCATCCGTGCGTTTGGAGAAGCTCATTGTGATGAAGTTCCCGGGTCTCCCGTTTATCTTCGACACCTCTTTCTCCCGCTTCTCCTTCGAGAAATACAGTTATATCGAGTCTTTCAATTTCTTCTACGGGGCCGTAAACCGCAGCCTCATCGATGACATCCACGCCCACAAACGCGAAGTGAAACTCTGGACGCTTGAAGAGCGCTCCAAAGCCCCCCACTGGCCCATTGACGGCATAATCACCAACCGCCCCGACGACTGGCAACCGGAGTAGCCCCCCGTATCCCCCCCAAGGGGGGAGTTTAAGGGTTCAAGAAGTTCAAGAAGTTCAAGAGCTGGCGCGATGCTTAGTTTTTGAACACTAATCATACGAATTGTACGAATTAGGCTGCGCACAGATTTTGAGTTAATTCGTTTAATTCGTATAATTCGTTGCGTAAAATAAAAATTCAGTGCATAGCAGTTCTCCCCCCCATGGGGGGAGCCGGAGAGGGGCTTAGTATTTAAAGCTGGACCCTCCGACGAACTCGCGCATGATTGAAGTGGGAGGGATTTCCTTGTCGCTAACGGGCAGGAAATAATGGATGAATTTCTTTAGGCGGTGAGCTTCGGCATATTCGGGACAGTTGCGCGGAACGGTGGAGAGGATAATCTCGGCGTTGCTGCGCAGCACGGCGAACTCGATGTTCAGAGCCGAGTTGAACATCACATCGGCTGTCTCCTGGAAAGGGAAAATCCACTGTTCCTCGGCCTCGCACACACTGGGCCACTGGCTGATGGTCTCGCGGGCAGTGAACGCACCTTTTTTGTAGTCGCGTATGATGCGGCGCAGCAACCGGTTGTCGCGAGTAGGCACCCAGTTGTGGTCGTCAAGCGAGACACTGGTCAGTGCGGACACGTAGATGCGGAACTTGGCTGAGTCGGGAATCTGTTCGGTGAGCAGCGGGTTCAGGGCGTGAATACCCTCGATGATAAGCACGCTCTCGGGCTGCAGTTTGATGCGTTTGCCGTTGTATTCGCGCTTGCCTGTGGTGAAGTTGTATTCTGGAATTTCCACGCGCTCGCCCCGCATCAGTCGGCTCAGATGGTCGTCAAACAGCTTGCAATCCACAGCACCGATGTTGTCGAAGTCATAGCGACCGTCGGGCAACAGCGGCGTATCCACGCGGTTCACGAAATAGTCGTCCGTGGAGAATGACAGCGGGCGGAGTCCGCAGGCCAGCAGCTGCACTGAGAGACGCTTGCAGAAGGTGGTTTTTCCGGAGCTCGACGGGCCGGTGATGAGCACTATGCGGATGGGGTTTTCGGACGCGTGGTAACGGCGGTCTATCTCCTCGGCGATCTTCACGATTTTCTTCTCCTGCAAGGCTTCGCTCACCTGAATCAGTTCGGACGCGAAACCTCGGAGAATGGCTTTGTTCACGTCTCCGGCGTTGGAGAGGCGCATGATGATGTCCCAGCGCACTTTCTCGGCAAAGACATCGAACGTGCGCGGCATATCCACCTTTTCGGCCAGTCGGGTGGGGTTCTTGCTGTCCGGCACGCGCAGCAGCAGTCCGTCGGCATAGCGCTCGAGCCCCCACACCTGCAGATAACCGGCTGAGGGAACGAGCGGGCCGTAGTAGTAATCCACTGTGTCGCCCAGAGTGTAGTAGTCGCTATAAATCTCGCCGCAGGTCTCAAGCAGTTTCACTTTGTCCTGGAATCCGCGTTCGGCAAAGACACGCACGGCCTCCTCGGTAGTCGCTTCCGTGCGGCGGAAGGGCATGTCGAGGTCAATGATCTCCTGCATCCGCTGGCATATCTGCTCTATGTCCTCGTCTGTTACAGGCTCGCCCGTGCGCTTCTTGAAATTACAGTAGTAACCGCGTGAGAGCGGGTGCTCTATGAACAGTTTGCTGCCCGGGAAGATGTCCGAGGCTGCCTTGTAAAGCACGAAACAGAGCGAGCGCACATAGACCCGCCGCCCCGAACCCTCGCGAGCGTCGAGGAACTCTACGTCGCGGTTCTGGAAGAGGCGGAACTTGAGTCCCTGTGATGTGTTGTTCACCTTGGCGGATACAACGGGGTAGGGCATCTGCAGGTCTTCTGCAAACTCCTGATAGACCTCAAGCAGCGAAGTGCCTTCGTAGAAACTCTTCGTTACGTTATTGTTCTTGCAGCGAATCTGTAACACGATGATATTTGACGATTTAACGATTTACGATTTATTTACGATGAGGACACAGAGACTTTGGAAAAGAATTCGCAAGAATACGCAAAAATTCGGGTCCAAGAATATTTTTTGCTCATTGTTGGTCTTAATTCTTGTTTATTATTGCTTATTGTTTTCGTTATGTTATCGAAATTAATGTGAATAATATGAATAATCTAATCCATAAATTATTATTTATTAATGGGGAAAATTATTCTTATTATTCATATTCGTTTCCGCTTAACAATTCGTCTCTTTTCTCTGAAAATCTCTCTTTTCTTTTTTCTCTTCTTCTCTTTTTTCGCATTCGCTCAACAATTCGTCTCTCCCCTTTCCCCCTCCGTGGGGATATGGGGGGCCTATTCTTCTATAATTTCTTTGCAGCGCCAGGAATAGATGGCATAGTATGCATCGTAAGTGCCGCGAGGGATATAGAGAGTTACGTTGCTTTTATTGGCGTATAGACCAGATTCAGAGGGCGGAGTCGTCATTGCAACGCGCATCGTGCGCAGGTTATCGCACGAACCGAAGGCTCCGGACACAATAGTCTTTACTGTGCTTGGAAGCGAGACCGAAGTAATAGCAGAGCTAAAAAAGGCTGCTTTGTTAATAGTCTCCAACTTCTTTCCGAAGGTTACTTTTGTCATGCTCTCGGTTGAGCTAAACGCCCATTCTCCTATGGTCTTAGTTGCGTCGGGGATGTTTATTGACCTGAGAGTCTTGCACATACGGAATGCCTCGTCTCCAATCTCTTCTAATGTCTTGGGAAGCTCTATGCTATTCAACACCTTATTGGATTTGAAAGCACTATTAGCTATTTTAGTCACTTTGTATTCAGTGCCATTGAACACGATATACGGCACAATCGTTACGCTTGGGGCCATAGTGGACTCACATCCTCCAACTTCCATACTGCTGCCACTAATTCTGTAAAGGATGTGGTCGAGATACAGCCACCGGTCGTGGGCTTCGCATACCATCCCGTTGGTTGCCTTACCGTCACTGGTGATGACCACAGCCTCAGGATTGGCGTTGAGGAACTTGGTCTCTTCTCTTGCTCCACAGGCCGACAACAGAACTACTGCTGCGACCAGAAAAAAACTTTGTTTATTCATTATCATAATTTTAAGACCCACCCCCAGCCCGGCCCGTAATGGAGGGGAGACCTGCGGGAGGAATTCTACATTTTACATAAATCGCGGCCTCTGAATCCCGAATAATCGTTTAATCGAATAACCGAAAGGCCGCTATATTATTTCTCTTTTCTCTGAAAATCTCTCTTTTCTTTTTTTTCGTCTTCGCTCAACAATTCGTCTCTTCTTCTTCTTTTCTCTCCCCTTTATCCCCCACCGGGGGATTATAGGGGGCTTTTTTTGTTTTCCGCTGCAAAGTTATGATTATTTCTGCAAAGAAAGCAAAGAGGAGCGATATTTTTTTGGCCTCAAAGACAATGAAAGTGATTTTATGCCCTTTTCTTTTGGCTGTTTGGCCCGAAGATGCTAACTTTGCCCCATAATTGTGAGATTATTATCGAAAAAGAAACTAAAAAAAGCCTTTCCTATATGAAAATGCCATCATTCAATTTCCGCTACGACGACACATTCGTTAGTCTGTTTTGCGCAATTGCCTGCTTCATCTTCCTGCTGGTGAACTTCATGGTGATGAGAGACTCTAACAAGAAGATGAACCGCGGTATTCGTTATGCCATCACCGAGAAGACCACCGTCGCTGTTCCTATAAGCGTGCCGGATAGAGACACGGTCGTAATCACCATTCCGGCAGGCGATACCGTGAGCGTTCTTGGATATGAATTGTCCGGTTCGTTGTATGACAACAACTATCTCTATGTGGAGACCTCCGACGGCACCCGCGGCTACATGAATATGGCTGTTATGGGCTGGAATCTCATGATGTCCAGACAAAGGGGGAAGATAAAAGACGCCCCTCCTATAGGCGACACTCTTAGGATTCTCACCACTTTGTCCAACGGCAGATACCGTGTGCTGGACCTGCGCAACGACAGCACATACGATGTCCATGCTACATATACCCAGCCGCTTCTCCCCGACAGCATCAAGGACATGGAAGAGGACGGCGGATATGTCTATATGTCAAAAGCCAAGCTGGAGCGCCGCTTCATAGGCCGCACGCTGGCTGAGGCCGACAGTCTCACGCTCCCGATGCGCTTCGTGGCTCACAAGGGCGGACAGATCATTGCCCGTTCGCGAATCCGCATCTTCGACCCCGACGATGGCAACGTCTATAGCGTCCGTTTCATCTGCTCGCCCGATGGCGTCATTCAGTCATACGACACCTTCGCCAAGCGTACGCGCAACCGCCTCATACTGAAATATCTGCCTTGGGCCGACAAGATTGTTGATCAGGGCTGGCTCGCCAAACTCATCGAGGAACCTATCTATGAGACGTTCCCCGCCGGCCGTAACATGAGTTGGGTAGTTTGGGGTCTCCTCGTCCTCCTTGCTGCCATCTATGGCTTCTTCGGACTGCTCTGGCAAGCCTTCATCGGATATATCCCGATGTTCCTGGCCGCCTTCCTCATTCATTACCGTTATGTCTATTATCCTCTGAGCGACACCGTCCTGACCGTACTGCTCTCGATAATAGGCATCTTGGGAGCATACGCCTGGGGTGTTATGATACTGATTTGGGGCAGCTACTGGTGGTTTGTCTTCCCGGCCGCTTTCTTTGCCTTCCCCTTCGCCTGGGCCATAACCACTATGGTGCTCAACACACATCCGCACACCCGTTGCATAGGCTGCCGCCGTCTCAACACCATGTCGTTCGAGACCCGCACCCTGCATCAGGAATACGACGAGTGGCGCACCGAGTCCAAACGTGGCCAGCTGCTCTCCAGCGTCACCGACCGTTGGCAGACTTGGACACAGAACACCGTTACTCGGGGCGGCAGTGTGGTGAGCTCTTACAAAACCAACGTGCAGAACCACTCGCAGACCACAGATACCTATCGTATGCATGACTACGAAGTGCTCTATCACGTCAAGATCTGGGACGACATCTACCGCTGCTCTGAGTGCGGACAGGATGAACACGACTACCCGCGTGACGAGAAGGAGCTCGACCGCCGCTACGTAGGCTCCCACACCGAGTCGGTAACATACTAAGTAATGTAAAATGTAAAAAGTAAAATGTAAAAAGTTAAAAGTAAAATGTAAAAGAGGTTGCGCGATGCTTAGTTTTTGAACACGAATCATACGAATTGTACGAATAAGCGAGAGCATACGAAAGCTTGCTTTCAGTCTGCCTAGCGGGAGTACAATCAACAAAGTTAATTGTACGAATTAGGCTTGCGCGATGGTTAATTATCTGAACATTACTCCCAAGGTCGTGGGTCTTCGACAAATCTCGTGTTCCTTTAAATGATAGCGTCCAGCCAATTATGCATTAAGCATAGATTTATAATCCGTTAAATCCGTTGAATCCGTTGTTTAATAAAAATTCGTTTAATTCGTGATAATTCGTGTTCCTTTAAATGATAGTGTCCTGCCAATTATGCATTCTTAATTATGCATTATGCATTATGAATTATGCATTTATCTAAATCCGTAAAATCCGTTGAATCCGTTGTTTAATAAAAATTCGTTTAATTTGAATAATTCGTTGCGTAAATTGATAGCGTCCTGCTGTCCTCATTTTACTCCCCTCTCTACAAGGGAGGGGCAGGGGGGTGGGTCCCTTCTTTTTTTCTTATTCTTCCTCCTCTGTAGTCCCCTCCATGCGCAGATAGTAATAGACCTCACCGGCGTGTGGGAGTTGTCGTTGGGTGACTCGCTCCACTTCAACGACCAGATGCCCATTCCCGGTTCTATGGTCGCTGAGCACAAAGGCTTTCCCGTCACGGTACGCACCGAGTGGACCGGTTCTACGTACGATTCCAGCTATTATTTCAACCCATGGATGGAACAGTACCGGCGCGATGACAACGTGAAGTTCCCCTTCTTCCTCACGCCCACACACCGCTACGTAGGTCCCGCTTGGTACCGCACCTCTGTCTATGTGCCGAAGAGCTGGAAGCGAGAGCGCATCACCCTCTTCCTGGAACGCCCCCATATAGAGACCTTCGCCTATATCAACGGACATAAGGTGGGGCACCGCAACAGCCTCTCCGCACCTCATGTCTATGACGTCACGGATTATATCAACCCGGGCCACCGCAACGACATCTCCATCTGTGTGTATAACGGCATAGAGAATGTCGGGGTGGGGCAGGACTCCCACTCCGTCACTGACCAGACTCAGGGCAACTGGAACGGCATCGTGGGGCGTGTGGAACTGCAGGGCCGTCCGCACAAACTGAATATTCGCCACGTGGAGGTCTATCCCGACATCCATAAACGGCAAGCCAAGGTGGTCGTGACGCTCGAAAACCACACCAACGGCTTCCGTCTGTTGCCCCTGTGGGACTATTTCGTAAAGGCCGAGGCCGTATGCCGCGACCCAAAAACGGGCAAGCCCATCCGTGTCACCAGTCGCATGGTTGAGGCTCTGCGCAGCCGCATTACCCTTATTCTCAACATGGGAAACCAGATGCAGCTGTGGGATGAGTTCTCGCCAGCTGTTTATCAGCTCAAGGTATATGCTGGTGATGATGAATACGAGACTCAGTTCGGTATGCGTGAAATAAGCGTCCGCGGGCGCGACATCATCCTCAACGACCACCCAATCTATCTGCGCGGCACCGTGGAGAACTGCGTCTTTCCTCTCACAGGTTATCCGCCCACAGACGAGGCCGAGTGGGTGCGCATCATGAAGAAATGCAAGGAGTACGGCCTCAACCACATCCGCTTCCATAGCTACTGTCCCCCCGAAGCCGCCTTCTGCGCAGCCGACAGGCTCGGCATCTATCTGCAACCTGAAGGCCCCTCGTGGCCAAACCACGGCGTGAAACTCGGCAACGGGATGACCATAGACACATATCTCATGGAGGAAACGAAGCGTATGGTTGAGGCTTATGGCAACCACCCCTCGTTCTGCATGATGGCCTCCGGCAACGAACCCGCCGGACGGTGGACCGAGTGGACTGCCAGCTGGTGCGACTATTGGCGTAAGACCGATTCCCGCCGCATCTACTGTGGCGCCAGCGTCGGCGGCGGATGGGAGTGGGACGTCGGCAGCGACTACCACGTGAAAGGCGGCGCCCGCGGCCTCAACTTCAACCGTCCGCCCCAAACCCTCGACACCTACATCGACGAAATCACCATCCCCCGCAACTTCCGTCCAGCCCTCCCCCCCACGGGTTCTCTCCCCCGCACTGGTTCTCTCCCCCCCACGGGGGGAGCCGGAGAGGGGCCTCAATGGTCAATGTTCAATGGTCAATGTTCAATGGTTAATACCTCCCCCTACATCAGCCACGAACAGGGCCAGTGGTGCGCCTTCCCCGACCTCGACGAGCGCCGGCAATACACCGGGGCCTACCGCGCCCTCAACTTCGACATCTTCGCCGACCTGCTGGAGAAAAACGGGATGTCTTCCCGCGCCCGCGATTTCCTTATGGCCAGCGGCCATCTGCAGGCTCTCTGTTACAAACTCGAGATGGAGCGTAACCTGCGCACGCCCGGATACACCGGCTTCCAGCTACTCGGACTCAACGACTACAGCGGCCAGGGCACTGCCCTCGTGGGCGTCCTCAACGCTTTCTGGCGCGAGAAGGGGTACATCACCGCTCGCCAGTGGCGCGAGTCCTGCGGCCCCGTAGTCATCATGGCAGCTCTGCCGCGATTCGTCTATACCCAGGGCGAGACCCTCTCCGCCGACATCCTCCTCTATAACGCGTTCGCGCCGCTGAAACCGACACAAGTGCGTTGGAAACTTCTGAATGAAGACAGCACCGTTTGCCGTCAGGACTCCTTCCTCACCGCGAAGATCCCGCTGAACAAAGTAAACACCCTCGGACATATCACCCTCCCGTTCGACTCCCTCACACTCGGCGGCCGCACTCTCCCGCGCCGTTTCCGCCTCTCTCTCAGCGCCGACAAAGTCATCACCAACTCCTACGACCTCTGGGTTTATCCCTCCCAGCAAGAGCTGGAGAAGAGTTTAAGTAGTTTAAGCAGTTTAAGTAGTTCAAGGGGCAATGTCAAAGGTCTAAGGTCAAAGGAAAAAGCCCTCCCCCCCACGGGTTCTCTCCCCCCCACGGGGGGAGTCGGAGAGGGGCCTTCAATTGCCTCAACTCTCACCCCCGAAGCCATAGAGACCTTGCGCAAGGGCGGTACCGTACTGCTCACCGCAGCGGGTAAGGTGCGTTACGGGGCAGCAGTGAAACAGCAGTATTTGCCCGTCTTCTGGAACACCTCGTGGTTTAAGATGAAGCCGCCCCACACCACGGGCGCCGTCATAGACCGCGAGCACCCCCTCTTCCGCAATTTCCCCACGGACGACTGGGCCAACCTCAACTGGTGGGAACTGCTCAACCGCGCTCAGGTGATGAACCTCTCCGAACTGCCTGCGGACTACCAGCCCCCGATTCAGCCCATCGACACCTGGCACATATCCCGCAAACTCGGTATGCTCATAGAGGCCAACGTCCTCTCCGGCCGTCTCATCATGACCACCATGGACATCACCAACAATCTGGACAGCCGCCCCGTTGCCCGTCAGATGCGTTACGCCATCCTGCAGTATATGAGCAGTAAGGACTTCCGCCCGTCCCTCACCCTCACCCCCGACCAGATCCGCCACTTCTACGAGAAGGACGAGCCCCCCGTGAACCTCTTCACCAACCAGTCCCCCGACGAACTGAAACCCAAATTCGCCAACTGATAATCGGATGTATCCGTGCATCCGTAGATTCACTATTCCATAGTCCCGTGAATCTGTAGTTTCGTAGCTCAATAATTCCGTTGTTTCGTTGCTTCGCAACTGTTTTTGCCCATCTTTTAAACAAATTTGTGCTTTCTTTACAAAAAACTTAAATTTTATTTGGCCGTTTCCAAAACCTTTTTATAACTTTGCGGCGACTCTTGAAGTTTTGAGCCTCTTTTGACACCTCAGACGCGCTCTGAAACGCCAAAATGTCAAGACATCCCACGCCGAGCCGAAGACGGACGAGCAGTACTGTACCTTGTGTGCAGTTGTCATGCAAATCCAACCGAGGAGGGCTGGACCTGAGGGTCGCTATATATCGATAGGCGTTTACTTAGGCGCTTGTTCTTGACGTCTTGAAACTTCGCAACTTTCAGATGTAGTCAACGAACATAGCAACGGTAGATGCTCATGGGATGTTTTTATAAGCATCTCTGTTATCTGTCCTATATACATTAATTAAAATGTTATAGGGATTGGTCAACAGAATACATTATAATAAAACATCGGCGTGGGTTTCGCGTTGCTCGTTCAACTACATCGGGCAATGCGAAGGCCTCAAGACGTGGAACGGGCAACAAAGTCGGATCTCCACGCTTTTTCTTTCTGAGAGTTAGTGTGGGTATATACGCCAAGACAAAGATGTGTATCATACTAAATAGGAAGAAAAATGAAAAAAAACAGTCAAGAATGGATTTCGGGCAATAGTTTTGTTTGTATAAAAGAACACTTTAGGTTAGGTATTCTTTTGGTCTTTTTGTGGGGAAAAACTTCATTTTGTTCTGCACAGGGTGATTTCTTTTTCAATCTTTATGGTGGTTCCACAAATTTGTGGTCCAGCGTATACTTGCAACTTCCTACGATTCTGATCAATGGAATTGTATCTACAGCTCTTGAGGATTACAATAAGACCTATAGCTCAAATTGCAGGATAGAACACCCTTCAAATATTGATTGTTACTGGTGTTTTAAGTGATTCAAACGTTTCAAAGCATAATTCGACGTTAGAAAATGCTCAATAGCTCATTTTGCAGGATATGACTCCCTTT
>JAFSNB010000035.1 GCA_017447625.1 Bacteroidaceae bacterium | reverse complement strand
GAGACGGAAACATCGCCTCCTGAGCTAACGTTATTTGATTGAGGGGGCTTACTTTTTCAAAAATAAGTCCGCAATGCCTGTTTATCGGCACTGCGGACACCTGATTTGTCGCTGTTCAACTTTTAGCGGACAGCAATAATTCGTAAACCAGAATGGGTTGTGCTTTAAAGAAAATCGGTGGTTCATGCGAGCGCGCAGGGCTATTTCTATCTGGCGAATACCTCTGAACACCAAATCACGCAGAGCGGTATCGAATTCATAGAGTGCTAACACTTGCTCTAAGGTGCTATCTTTACGAAACTGGTGAGTATTTTTGTCGGCTTCTAATGGATGGAAAAAACTTGCCAGACGGAAATAACTAATGGTAGATAGGGTTGCTAACGCAGATTTATCATCAGCAATGATGAGTCCACGCTGTTTCAGTATGGCCAACAAATCTGGAGTGTCAAGTGCAGTCTTACTATATGTATTCATATATCGATAAAAAAAGTCTCACCCTGGTACGCTGGTCAACGGGAAGCGTGGTGAGATTGGTCGCTGCAAAGGTACGTCCTATATTTGAATATTCCAAATATTTTTGTCAAAAACGTACTTTTCTTGTGTTTTTTTATTTCTGCGTTGCTTGCAACGCTCTTCGTGTCTTGATTTTATGTCTTGAGATTTGTCGAAGATCCACTGACCGAAGGGAGGTAATTTATGTAAAAACTCCAAAGACATTGCGTAACGTTTCGTTACCCAATCTGTTCTTTTGCAGACCCAATGGCGTCACGTTTCGTTACTCCATCCGTTCTTCTGCAGACCCAAGGGCGTCGCGTTTCGCTACCCCCTTTATCACAGAAAAGCAGTGTCGCAATCGCGACTAAGGTTTCATCAATGAGAAGTGGACTTTATAGAACACCACCTCATCATCATTGTATCGGTAATAGAGGCGGCACTTCGGATGAGTCAGGATAGAACGATAAGTATATCCGTTGGTAATGTGCCCCAATTGTCCGATTGAGGGCATAGACATTACGCTACTTGCTGCTTTATGATGAATATTCTCTATGAAGGTTACTGCGAAGTCAAGACCTTTATTGTCCACAAACCAGCGTTCCTGCTGCTCAATACGGGTGCGTACGGATTTCCGCCAGATTTGTTTCATGACAAAATCTTCTCGAAATGACGCCAAAACTCTTTGTCAGAGATATAATCTGAGGCTTCGTTAAGCTCCTTGTCCAACGCTTCCCATTCGTCGCTGGTCTGCGGCTCGTGCCAATCGTCGGGCTCTGGGTCGCGGTCAATCATGAAGTTTACTTCAGCTAACTCCTCTACAGCGTCTGATGGATACATTGCTATCGTTGAGGCCTTTGCATCCATGTATGCATCTTTGAAAGACATTCCTTCGTGGTCGTAATAGGAGAAAATCTCTTCCATCACGTTTAGACCACATGTGCTGACCAGTTGCAATAATTGTTTACGCAACGTGTCTATATCACGAACGGTGAAGTATGCAGCTCCTGGCTCCCTTGCGCTCAACTGTTCATCTGTAAAAACTGTGGGAGAAACCATCTCAGACGACAACAAATCGCAGATACGCTCAAGCCTGCTGACGTCGCGGTCTTTGCCGATGCGCAACAATATACTTTTCCTGATGTCTTCCACCACTTTGGGGGTGTAAAACGGGTCTGTAGAGTCAACGGTTTGCATACTAATCTCTTTTGATGCGGCAAAGGTAGGTGATAATCTATTATCCTCCAAAAATTCGAAGAAAAACTTAACATAATAATTTTAGGCTACCGAATTCTTCTGCTTTTCGCTGAACGAAACGGGCATTTCGTTGAATAAAGTTGGTGGGATGTGGGAAATGGCGTATCTTTGTGGCGGATTTCTAAAAAGACATTCAACAACCAACTATGATTATGAAGAAATTTGCTTTATTACTGGCGGTGCTGATGGCGGCTGTCACGTCGCAGGCCGGCAGTTACATGTACCTGACCTTCGAGACTACCGACGGGGCGAAGGTGTCTGTGCCCGTGGACAGGCTGACGCTGACTATCAGCGGAAACACCCTCACGGCAGGCACGCAGACGTTCACCCTCGTGAATCTCGCGAAGATGTACTTCTCCACTTCGGACGAAGGCACAGAAACGGGAATTGAGAGCGCGAGCAGCGCCACACTGGACGAAGCCGCAGAAATCTACGACCTGCAGGGCCACAAGGTCAGTCGTGGACAGATGCGCAGGGGCGCGTATATCGTAAAAACTAAGGAAAGAACATATAAAATCGTAGTAAAATGAAGCGTACATTAATAACATTGGCTTTCGGTCTCTGCCTGCTGGCAGCTATGGGGCAGACGATGAACGTCCGCGTGGGCGGCGTCACCTATCAGTTCCCCTCAGCGCAGACGGGCGATATGACATACGCTAACGGAACGACTCTGACCATCATGGGCAAGACGTTCACTCTCAGTGAGGTAGATGAGATGACTGTGGATGACACCGAGGTCAGCGCCAACCACGTCGATGTGGCCTACAACGGCACTTCGGCAACGGTGACTGTGGCCGGAAACGTGGCTCAGTACGTCACCCCGACTATCAGCGGCGCCCACGTGAGCATAGAACAGACAAACACGGAGGCGATAGACGGCGAGGAAATCACCTACACACTCAGCGGCACGACGACCGACGGCGAGTTCGCCCTCTCCGGATCGTACAAATGCACGGTGGCGCTGGCCGGAGTGACGCTGACCAACCCCAGCGGAGCAGCCATAAACATCACCAACGGCAAGCGCATACAGATCAGCGCTAAGAAGAACACGGTGAGCACCCTCACCGACGGCACCGGCGGCGAGCAGAAGGCCTGCTTATACAGCAAGGGACAGCTGCAGCTGCAGGGCAACGGCACGCTGAACGTAGCTGGCAACACCAAACACGCCATCAAGAGCGGCGACTACATTTCCGTGAAGAACCTGACGCTGAACATCACCAAAGCTGCGGGCGACGGTATCTCGTGCAACGAGTACTTCCTGATGCAGAGCGGCAACGTGAGCATCAGCGGGGTAGCGGACGACGGCATTCAGTGTGATCTGGACGGCGATACCTCGACCGGTGAGACTGCCGACCACGATGACGAGGACAGCGGCAACGTATATATTCAGGGTGGAACGCTCAAGATAAGCACCACAGCCACAGCCTCCAAGGGCATCAAGTCAGCCGGTACGCTCTTCATCAACGAGACAAGCGACACCACTGTTCTCACGGTGACGAATTCCGGCGGTGTGGATACCTCCGACACCTCGGACATAGCCGGTAGCGCCTGCCTGAAGGCTGAATCAGCTATAGTCATCGCAGGCGGCACACTCACGCTGACCAACACCGGTCAGGGCGGACGCGCCATAAACAGCGACGGCACACTCACCATCAGCGGTGGCACCATCACGGCCCGCGCTGAAGGCTCTAACTACGGCTCCTCCAGCGGCGGCGGTCCTGGTGGCGGCGGTCCTGGCGGCGGTCGTCCCGGTGGCGGCGGCAACCCTTGGGGCGGCGACAGCTCTTCCTCTAATCACAAATATGCCAAAGGCGTGAAGGCCGACGGCAATATAGTAATCTCCGGCGGCACGCTGAACATCTATTCCGCAAGCCACGAGGGTCTGGAATCCAAGGGCACCATAGAAATCACCGGCGGACAGGTATCTGTGCAGGCCAGCGACGACGCCATCAACGCGGCCAGTCACCTGACCGTAAGCGGCGGCTACGTCATGGGCTATTCCACAGGCAACGACGGTATTGACTCCAACGGCAACATGTACATCAAGGGCGGCACCGTATATGCTATCTGCTCTGGGTCGCCGGAGGTCGGACTGGATGCCAACACCGAGGGCGGTTACAAGCTCTACGTCACCGGCGGCACCATAATCGCCGTTGGCGGCATCGAGAGCGGCAGCAGCCTCTCACAGTCCTGCTATCAGGCTTCATCGTGGAGCCGTAGCACTTGGTACACGATAACAGTCGGCTCCACCGTATTCGCCTTCAAGACACCCGCGAGCGGCGGCTCCGGAATCGTAGTCAGCGGCGCCTCACAGCCCACTCTGAAGTCGGGCGTGACCGTAAGCGGCGGCACCAGCATCTTCGGCGGAATGGGCAACATAAGCCCCACCGTCAGCGGCGGTTCGTCCGTCAGCCTCTCGTCCTATTCAGGCGGCAACCGCTGGTAACACAATAAACTGTTAGTTTCCAACGTTATTCATATATAGAATATGCGTTTGATGAAGCAGTCACGACAGGAGACTCTGATATACTTGGCAGCGTGGGTTGTGCTCTTTGCAGCCCCGCTGCTGAGCCTGTATGTGCGCACGGTCAACGACCCGACCCTCATTTTCAACTGGGCTGAGGTGTTCATAGTGTGGCGTAAGTTCGCGCTGTTCCTGGCGCTGTTTCTCGTTCACAACTATCTGCTCGCGCCGCTGTTGGTGTATAAGTACAGGCGTGTGGTGTATTTCTCCATTGTGGCTGTGGTCATCGCGCTGTTCACCGTATATCAGTGCACCAGCCGACCCGAGCGACCCGACCGCCGTCCACCACATGAGAGGTTGGAGAGGCCGGATAATCCGGATAGACCGGAACTTCCGGGCATTCCGGAAAATCTGGAATTTCCGGGCGACCCGGACTTTGATGAGCGGCCTTTGCCCCCACGCTTTGAGGAAGGCCACCGCCCGCCGCTCATCATAGGCGAGCACGATATCCTGGCCATCGTGGTTCTGATACTGATGTTTGGCGTAAACGTCGGCGTCAAAGGCTATTTCCGCAGCCGTCACGACCGTCAGCGGCTCTCTGAGCTGGAGCATGAGAATCTGGAGCAGCAGCTGGAATATCTGCGCTATCAGATTAACCCGCACTTCTTCATGAACACGCTCAATAACATCCACGCCCTCGTGGATATAGATCCCGTAAAGGCGAAGGACACCATCGTGGAGCTGTCGAAGATGATGCGTTTTGTCCTCTACGAAGGCAACAAGCAGGGAGTGCCGCTCTCGCGTGAGTTTGACTTTATCCGTCACTACGTCGCGTTGATGCAGCTGCGCTTCACGGACAAGGTGAAGATCTCGCTCGACTTGCCCCAGATGGCTCCCGACCGCCAGATTCCGCCCCTGATTCTCATCACCTTCATCGAGAACGCCTTCAAACACGGCGTCAGCTACAAGCACGACTCGTTCATCACCATCAAAGCCGTTGTCGAAGCGGGCAGGTTGCAGTTTGAATGTCGCAACACAAAAGCCGAACAGCCCAATCAGGAGAAGGGCGGCGTGGGTCTGCGTAACGTCCGACAGCGTCTGGACTTGCTGTTCGACGATAACTATACGCTGAGGATACAGGACGAAGCAGAAATCTATAGTGTAGAACTCGAAATACCTCTGACATGATACGTTGTATGGCTATTGACGATGAGCCTCTGGCGCTCCAGCAGATCGTCGCTTACATAGGCAAAGTCCCTTATCTCGAAGTGGCCGCCCAGTGCCAGAGCGCTCTGGAGGCGAGGGCCTTTCTGGAGCACGATACCGTAGATGCCATATTCTGCGACATCAATATGCCGGACCTCAACGGGATGGACTTCGTGAAGTCGCTCGCCGCACCGCCGCTGGTCGTCTTCACTACTGCCTATTCCGAATATGCTGTTGAGGGGTTCAGGGTGAACGCTGTGGATTATCTGCTGAAACCCTTTGGTATGCAGGATTTTCTCCGCGCGGCTCAGAGGCTTAAGGAGCGGTTGGAAGGGCCACAGCGTCCTTCGGAAGACACTCCCGCCGCCACCGCGGAGACCATCTTCCTGAAATCTGACTCCCGTATTCTCAAGGTATGCATAGCCGACATCCGTTATGTGGAGGCTATGAGCGAGTATCTGAAGGTGTGGTTGGACAGTCAGCCAAAGCCCGTTATCACCCTCTTGTCCATGAAAAAGATGGAGGAGTATCTGCCCTCAGAATTCATGCGCATACATCGTTCGTATATCATTAACCTCACAAAAATTCAGGAGGTGAACAAGAACCGTGTATTCATGGATGCCGAGACAGCACTCCCCATCGGTGATTTGTACAAGGAATCTTTTCAGAAGTACTTAGACTCCAGAATCTTAGGGAAATAACAGCCCCTCTCCAACTCCCCCCGTGGGGGGAGGGAAGCCGTGGGGGGAGACCTATCAGTAGTGGAATTCGCCGAACTCGCTGCGAATTGTAAGCGAGCGCGGACCTTCCTCTATGCGGCCTACAACCTGAGCGTCGATGTTGAAACTGCGGCTCAGGTCGATAACGCTCTGTGCATCTTCGGGACTGACATAGACCTCGAGACGATGGCCGCAGTTGAAGACGCGGTACATCTCGCTCCATTCGGCACCGCTCTCCTCGGCGATGATGCGGAAGAGAGGCGGCACAGGGAACATATTGTCCTTGATGACGCGGCAGTTGTCGCCCACGAAATGCAGCACTTTGGTCTGCGCTCCGCCCGTGCAATGCACCATTCCGTGAATGCGGGGACGCATCTCGTCAAGCATCTTCTTCACCACAGGCGCGTAGGTGCGGGTGGGGGAGAGGACTAACTGACCGACGGTAGGAAGGGACTCTCCCCCCGCCCTCCCTGTTAGGGAGGGAGCGGTTACTTTTGAAGGCAGGGGGTCTTGCAGTTTGTACTGCCCGCTATACACCAACTCCTCGGGTACAGCCTTATCGTAGGTCTCGGGATAGCGCTCAGCGAGATATTTGCTGAACACATCGTGGCGCGCGGAGGTGAGTCCGTTGCTGCCCATTCCGCCGTTGTACTGTTTCTCGTAGGTAGCCTGACCGAAGCTGGCGAGGCCCACGATGACGTCGCCTGGGCGTATGTTGGCGTTGTTGATGACATCGGCGCGGCGCATACGGCAGGTTACGGTACTATCCACGATGATAGTCCGCACCAAATCGCCCACGTCGGCTGTCTCGCCGCCTGTTGCATAGATTCCGATGCCCATCTCACGCAACTCGGAGAGAAGCTCGTCTGTGCCGTTGATGATGGCGGAGATCACTTCTCCCGGCACGAGCATCTTGTTGCGGCCAATGGTGCTGCTGACGAGGATATTATCCACAGCCCCGACGCAGAGCAGGTCGTCGGTGTTCATGATCAGGGCATCCTGGGCTATCCCCTTCCACACGCTTAGGTCGCCCGTCTCACGCCAGTAGGCGTAGGCGAGGCTGCTTTTGGTGCCGGCTCCGTCTGCGTGCATTATATTGCAGTATTCGGGGTCTCCGCCGAGGATGTCAGGGATAATCTTGCAGAAGGCCTGCGGGAATATCCCCTTGTCGATGTTCTTAATCGCTGCGTGTACGTCCTCCTTTGCGGCAGAGACACCACGAGCCATGTAGCGGGCGGACTCTCCCCCCGCCCTCCCTTGTAGGGAGGGAGCAGAATGAGTTTGACTGGATGAGTTCTCTTTTTTCATAGTTTTCAATTCTACATTCTACATTTTTCTTCTTGTCCTCTAATTACTCCCCTCCCTAACGAAGTGGCCAGGGAGGGGCAGGGGGGTGGGTCTTCTCCTAAAACTCAACCGTTGGCGCTTTTTCTGCTCCTTCCTCAGCTTTGAAGTTGCCTTTGGTGGTGAAGCCGAACATATTAGCAAAGATGTTGGCGGGGAAACGGCGGACGCTGACGTTGTATGTCTGAGCGGCTTCGTTGAAGATGCGGCGGGACTCAGCGATGCGGTTCTCTGTGCCTTCGAGCTGAGCCTGCAGCTCCAAGAACTGTTCATTGGCCTTCAGGTCGGGATAGGACTCTGCGACAGCGAGCAGGCGACCGAGAGCCTGACTTACGGCACCCTGTGCCTCTTGGAATTCAGCCAGTTTCTCGGGTGTGATGTTTGAGGGATCTACCGTTACCTGTGTGGCCTTTGAACGGGCTTCGATGACAGCCTTCAGGGTCTCGCTCTCGTGAGCGGCATAGCCCTTGACTGTGTTCACGAGGTTGGGGATAAGGTCAGCACGACGCTGATACTGAGTTTCCACGTCTGACCAGGCGCGTGATACGTTCTCGTCCTGAGTGACAAAACCGTTGTAGGTGTTGCAGCCATAAACGCCGATAAGAACGACGACAACTGCGATGATAACATAAATAGTTGACTTTTTCATAATTGTGTGAGTTTATGAGTTTATGAGTTTAATCGTTTATGAGTTAGCCCGCAGGTCTCTCCCCCCCCGCGGCTTACCTCCCCCCCCACGGGGGGAGCCGGAGAGGGGCTTGGGGCTTTAAAATCTTCCGCCTGCGCCGCCTCCGCCGAAGCTGCCGCCTCCGAAGCTGCCCCCGAAAGAGCTTCTGCCGCCACCGAAGCTGCCTCCGAAAGAGCTTCTGCCGCCGCCGCTCGAACCGCTGCTCACAAATTCCTCCCAAGTGCGCACACGCTCGAAATTACAGCCCGAACAGCGGTAGGTGTCGTGATGGGTGTACATGCCGAGCAGAGCGTCCTTTGTTACCTTGCCGCCAATCTTCTTCATCAGATATTTGTGGCAATTGGGGCAGTAGGACTTCTTCCGCTCATCATACCAGATTGCGAAGATGATGATTGCAAAGAAGGCGAAGAAGAGGCCCCCTACAGCTATCAGAGCAGCAATGTCATCATCGCTCTCAAAATCAGAGTCGCCGACCAGCGAGTCGTCCCCATCAACGTATTTCGTTATAGCGCGCACGGTGGCAAGCATAGCTTTGTCCCAGTCTCCCTCGCGCAGATAGGGCAGCATCTGGTGGTTCTCTATGCGCTTGCATATAGCGTCGGGCAGAGCGCCTTCGAGACCGCGACCCGTGAGGATATAGTAGGCGCGGTCGCCTGTGGAGAGCAGGATTATGAGGCCGCTGTTCTGCTTCTTGCTCCCAATCTTGTACTTGCGGCCAAGAGCCATACAGAAATCGTACGGCTCTCCGCCCTCGATTCGGTCAACGACAGCCAGCACGGTCTGCACGCCGTGAGAGGCCTCCATCTGTCCGAGCCAGAGGTTCAGGGAGTCAACGGTGTTCTTGCTGAGTATGCCGTCGGGATTGGAAACATATTGCGTCCTGTCCTGCAGATAGGGGATAGGCAGGTTGTCGGGGGTGTATGTGGCGGCGCGAGCCGGTAATAGCTGTATTAGGGCGAAAACCAGTAGGATACGCCAGCTTAACATCCTCTTTGAGGGCGCTCTATGATGTGTTGATGGTCGGTTGTAATCGAATCTCTGATTCATAATTTATAATAGTTTTAGCTGTCAATTGTCAACTGTCAATTGTCAATTCCCCCCCTCTGGGGGGCTAAGGGGGCCTCCCCGGTCCAAAACTCCCAACTGGCCAGAGCCTGAAGGTGAAGCATTTCGAGCCCGTTCTTTACTTTGGCTCCCTGACGGCGACCGTTGCGCATGAAGAGGGTTATCTCTGGGTTATACACGAGGTCGAAGAGAAGGTGCCGAGGACTGAGGGCTCGATATGGGATTTCGGGACAGGAGTCTATGCGCGGATACATACCCAGAGGGGTACAGTTGACTATAACTGTGTATTCGGCAATAATTTCGGGAGTGAGATCGGAGTAGGTGAAAAGCCTCTCCCCAGCCCCGCTTCTCGAAACGTAGCGCCACTCGATGCCGAGTTTGTCAAGACCGGCGCAAACAGCTTTTGATGCTCCGCCGGTACCGAGAACGAGGGCTTTCTTGTGGTGTGGCTCCAACAGAGGGCGTATGCTTTCGGTGAAACCGATGACGTCTGAGTTGAAACCTTTGAGGTAAGGCCCCTCTCTAACTCCCCCCGTGGGGGGGAGGACAGCTGCCGTGGGGGGGAGTACTTTAATCACATTTACGGCTCCGATGGCGCGGGCTTCGTCGGACAGTTCGTCAAGATACGGAATAACGGCCTGCTTGTAGGGGATTGTGACGTTGAGACCGCACAAGTTCGGGTGCTCGGCAAGCAGCTGGGGCAGTTCGCTGATGTCCGAGAGGTCGAAGTTAAGGTATTCGGCATCTATCCCCTCGCGCGCAAACTTATCATTAAAGAACGCACGCGAGAACGAGTGGCCTAAGGGGTGGCCTAGCAATCCGTATTCCTGTTTCATTTTGTTGCCAGATACATTGTTGAGAGACCGAAGGTGAATCGCTTGAACTGCACATCGCTGAATCCGCATTCACGGAGCAGCGGAACGAGCTGTTCGGCTTGCGGAAAGGCAGCCATAGACTGAGGCAGATAGGTGTAAGCGCTGTCGTCGTGGCTTACGAGTCGGCCAACAGTGGGCATAACTGTGTGGGCATAGAAGGAGAACAGCTGCTTCATCGGGGCGCGGGGCGGGGTAGTGAGTTCCACCAACATCAGATGTCCGCCCGGAACGAGTACGCGGCACATCTCCCGCAAGCCGGCTTCGAGATTGTCGAAATTGCGTGCTCCGTAAGCTACAGTTACGGCATCGAAGCTGTCGCTGTTGAACGAGAGGGCTGTGCAATCGTCTCTCTTAAAGGAGATTATGCCGTCAAGACCTGCAGCTTTCACCTTCTCACGTCCCACATCCATCATCCCGT
The DNA here is from genome assembly GCA_017447625.1 of Bacteroidaceae bacterium. GTDB lineage: Bacteria > Bacteroidota > Bacteroidia > Bacteroidales > Bacteroidaceae > Physcousia. The sequence continues at coordinate 108,443 of JAFSNB010000035.1, read as the reverse complement.
CGCTGATATCCACACCGATTATGCTCTGTGGGGCAAGGCGTCGAGCTGAGAGGATAGCGAAGTCGCCTGTTCCTGTTGCTATGTCGAGAATAGTCTTCGGAGCAAAGGGCTTCAGCGCATCTATTGCCTTACGCCGCCAGCGCCGGTCTATACCGAGGGATAGCGTGTGGTTGAGACGGTCGTAAGTAGGAGCGATGTGGTTAAACATCGTCTCTACCTGCTGGCGCTTGGAAGATTTTCCCTCCATCTTTAAACCTTTTAACCATTTAACCTTTTAACGTTTTAACCTTTTAACCATGTATCCCCCGCCGGGGGATTACAGGGGGCCTTCAACCCCTTTCCCCGAGCCAGTCGTTGATGTTCTTCTCGATGCGGGCTGCTATGTCGGCAGGTGCTGCTTTTTCGAACTTCTCGCCGACGATGTGCTCGTAGAGCTCAATGTAGCGGTCGCTGATGCTCTGGGCGAACTCATCCGTGATTTCAGGCATCACGTCGCCGGGACGGTTCATGAAGTTGTGGTCGATGAGCCACTGGCGCACGAACTCCTTTGAGAGCTGGCGCTGAGGCTCGCCTTTCTCGAAGCGCTCCTCGTAGCCGTCGGCATAGAAATAACGGCTGCTGTCCGGCGTGTGAATCTCATCGATGAGAATCACCTTACCGTCGCGCTTACCAAACTCGTATTTAGTGTCAACGAGGATGAGGCCTTTCGCGGCAGCAATCTCCGAGCCGCGCTGGAAGAGGGCGCGTGTATAGCGTTCCATAACCTCGTAGTCCTCAGCGCTCACGATACCTTGGGCTATGATCTCTTCCTTGGAGATATTCTCATCGTGTCCCTCGTCAGCTTTAGTCGTCGGGGTGATGATAGGCTCTGGGAAACGTTCGTTTTCACGCATACCGTCGGGCAGTTTCACGCCGCACAGCTCGCGGCAGCCGTTCTTATACTCGCGCCAGGCGGAGCCGGTGAGGTAGCCGCGAATAATCATCTCCACGCGGAAACCTTCGGCTTTCAGACCAACCGTAACCATCGGGTCGGGGGTAGCGAGTTTCCAGTTGGGCACGATGTCGGCTGTGGCATCGAGGAACGAGGCTGCAATCTGGTTCAGCACCTGCCCCTTGAAAGGGATACCTTTGGGCAGCACCACATCGAACGCCGAGATACGGTCTGTGGCGACCATTACCAGAATGTCGTCATTGATGTCATACACATCACGTACTTTACCGTGATATACACTCTTCTGTCCGGGGAATTTGAATTCCGTGCGGGTGAGGGAAGCCCCACCATTTGCAGATTGCTTTTCGCTCATAATCCTATGATTTTAAATTATTTATTTTATTCAATCACAATAACTTTGTTTATCAACTTTTGATGGACGTACCTGCTTGCAAAAGTAATTACTCCCCGCCATACAAGGGAGGGGCAGGGGGGAGGGTCTCCTTCTCATACTTCTCATATGCCTCCACAATCTTAGTCACCAGCTTGTGTCTGACGATATCCTTCTGGTTCAGTTCAATGAAGGCGATGCCCTTTACGTCCTTCAGGATGTGGAGAGCCTCTACGAGTCCGCTCTTCTGGGTGCGGGGCAGGTCTATCTGAGTCAGGTCGCCGGTGATTATCATCTTTGTGTTCATTCCCATACGTGTCAGGAACATCTTTATCTGTGCCGGAGTTGTGTTCTGTGCCTCGTCGAGAATCACTACGGCATCGTTGAGGGTGCGTCCGCGCATGAAAGCCAGCGGCGCAATCTGAATGACGTTCTGCTCCATCATCTCCTGCAATTTGGCCTGTGGAATCATATCTTCGAGAGCGTCGTAGAGCGGCTGCAGGTAAGGGTCAATCTTCTCCTTCATGTCGCCGGGCAGGAATCCGAGCTTCTCACCGGCCTCCACAGCGGGACGGGAGAGGATAATGCGGCGAATCTCCTTGTTTTTCAGAGCACGAACAGCCAGCGCGATGCTGGTATAAGTCTTTCCGGAGCCGGCCGGCCCGATAGCAAAGAGCATATCGTGGGTATCGAAGGCTTCGACGATGCGACGTTGGTTTACGCTTCGGGCTGTGATGGGTTTTCCTGCTACGGAATAGACAATCACGTCCTTGCGCCCCTCGCGTTCATCTTCATCACCGTGCAGGATATGCAGGATATCTTCTTCGGTGAGGCTGTTGAACTGTGCGCAGTGAGTCTGCAGTTTGCCGATTTGCTCCTCGAAGTTGCTTATCGCCTCTTCTTCTCCCATTACTTTAATAATGTTTCCGCGCGCGATGATGCGCAGTTTGGGGTACAGAGCTTTCAGTATCTGCATGTTAGCGTTGTGTACCCCGAAGAAAACTACGGGGTCTGCCTCGCTCAGGATAAGGTGCTTTTCTATCATCCTTTTGGGTTCGGGTGGTGCTTTTGCATTAATTTTGGCGCAAAAATAGTAAATATTGTCGTTATAGTGCTGTAAAAATGAGAAAAACTTTCTACCTTTGCGCACGTTTTTAGCAAAGGAGCATTGAGAAAGCTTAAGAAACACATATTTTTGAAACTTATGGGCGGTGTTGTGGCCGTTCTTTTCCTGGTGCGTTTGTGTCATCCGGAAGTAAACCGTCATGCTCTGCAGACAACCCCTGTGGCAACTCCTGAAAATGCCCCTGTAGATTCCGTCCCGAAACCTTTGTCTAAAGTCACAGATTCCGTAATCATGGCTGCTCCTTTGCCAACTATACACTCTGTACCGACCCGCTTCCGTAAGTCTGACGGTTCTGCTGTCAAGCACCCAATCTATTCCGTTCATTCTTACAAGGATTGTTTCCCTGACGTGCAGGATGTACATTATCCAGCTGCTCGCCGTCACGGAGTCCGCCCCGTGAGGAACCGTGAGGAGGCAGAGCGTCACAAGCAGGAACTCGTTTATGTCGGAGCCAACCCTTATTATAAGATGGATGAGGCGATGAGCCGCAGTATTCCATATCTCGTGCCGCGAGCCAGTTTGCTGCTACACGATATCGGGCGCCGTTTCCTCGACTCTTTGGCCATCAAGGGCGTTCCTCTTCACACAATTATCGTAACCAGCGTTCTTCGCACTGAGGAGGATGTGGCCAAGTTGCGCCGCATCAACGGAAACGCCTCCGAGCAGAGTTGTCACCGCTTCGGCACAACCTTCGACATATCCTATAACCGCTTCCACACGGTATCGCCGCCCGACGGGCCCGAGCGCAGAGCCGTTCGCAACGACTCCCTCAAGTTCATCCTGTCGGAGGTGTTGCGCGACATCCGGGCCGAGGAGCGTTGTTATGTCAAGTATGAGGTGAAGCAAGGCTGCTTCCACATCACCGTTAGGTAATTGAAAGTTGACAATTGAGAGTTGAAAGTTTTGTTAAAGGATTAAAAAAGTTGCCCTATGTTTAAACTTTGGTGGGGTAGGAGTGTCATATTACTGTAAGCGCCTACGGAAATATGTATCCTAACTTAACAAAATCCATAACAATGAAAAAAAGTTTATTTACACTGATGCTGGCCGTTGTAGCTTTTGCCAGCGTTCAGACAGTGAGTGCCCAAGATGATCGTGACGCCCGTCGTCAGGAAATGCAGAAAAGAATGATGGAGCGCGTCGAGAAAGACATGAAGCTTGACGATTCCAAGAAAGCTAAGTTCGAAGAAATCTATGGCCGTTACCAGAACGAGCTGATGGCCGTTCGCAGCAATCGCCAAGGTGATCAGGCACGTGAGAGAAACCAGAAGAAGCCTCAGGAACTGACTGATGCTGAGGCAACGGCCCGTCTGCAGGAGCAGTTCGAGCGTCAGGCAGAGCAGATTCAGCAGCAGCAGGCTCGTCTTGAGATCCAGAAGAAATATTGCGCAGAGTTCTCATCTGTTCTCACCCCTCAGCAGCTGGTGATCCTCTATCAGCCCGCACAGCAGGGACGTGGCGGTAACCGTCAAGGCGGTGGACGTGGCGGCTTCGGAGGCGGCGGTCGTGGCGGTTTCGGTGGTCCTGGTGGCTTTGGAGGCCCAGGTGCCGGTGGCGGTTTCGGCGGAGATTCCTAAGATTTAGCTTAAGAATCTTAATAAAATAATTGATAATCACGGACCTGTGTTCCAAAAGCCAACTGAGGCAGACGGATACAGGTTCGTTCTTTTTGAACTATTTTTCAACCTTTGCAAAAAAGAGTGAGGATTAATTTTGCTATGTCATCAAAGAGGCTTATCTTTGCACACGAAATCACACTTAAACTAATTAATTTATGAGAAAATTCTACTCTTTTTTGTTCGCCGTGATGGCCGTATGCGGCCTTGCACAGGCACAGACAATCACATTTGATGCCACTGTTACTCTGGGAAGTAACACGACAGCAAGTGGCGCAGACGTGGTTAGTAAAGATGGTATTACCATTTCAACCACTTCTGGTGGTCTTGGCACAGGGCAGCAGTACCGCTTTGCCAAGAGTAGTACGACCACAATTTCTTCTACAGTAGGTGACATTGAGAAGATTGTGTTCACCTGCACCGCTTCTGGTGAATCAAAGTATGGCCCTGGCTGCTTTGAAGCTCAGGATGGTTATTCATTTGCTGACAACGTTGGCACATGGCAAGGAACTGCTGCAAGTGTTGAATTCATTGCAAGTACAAATCAGGTTCGTGCTACCACAATCGAAGTAACTATCAAGAACAGCGATCCCAACTACGTGGCTGTTCCGACTATTACCCCTGCAACAGGCACTTACTATTCTGCTCAAGAGGTGACCATCACCGCTGGTGCTGATGCAACTATCCACTACACCATCGATGGCAGCACTCCCACCGCTTCCAGTCCCGCTTACGCTGAGCCGTTCACCGTTGAAGCTACCACTACCGTTAAGGCTATCGCCGTGAAGGGTGAGAACTCCAGTGAGGTCGTTGAGAGTGTCATCACCATTGAGACTCTCCAGACTTCTACTATCGCCCAGGTTATCGCAGCTGGTGCTGTTGATGGCGCAAGCACTTCTGCTACAGTCGTTGCTGCCTGCAAGTCCGGTTTCCTGCTTGGCGACGGCACAGGCTATATCTTCACTTACACCGGTGCTGCTCCCGAAGTCGCTGTAGGCGATGTCGTAACCGTTGCCGGTAAGGTAAGTTCATACGGCGGCTGCCTGCAGTTCAGCAATGCCACAATCACCAAGACTGGCACAGCCACAGTTACTTATCCCACTGCAACCACTCTTAACGGCGCCGGTCTGGACGCTCTGGTTGCCAGCCCCGCTGTAACCTATGTAACTGTTAGCGGTACGATGACTAGTGTTGGCAACTACCTCAACTTCTCTGTTGAAGGTGCTACTGCCATAGGTTCTATCCTCGCTACCGATGAACTGACTGCTAATCTGGCTGTTGACGCAAAGGTAACCGTTACTGGTTTCTTCATTTATCAGAGCAGCAACAGCAAGTATGGTAACATCCTCGCCACTGAGATCAAGGCCGAAGGCGGTCAGGTCGTAGAAGAGGGTGAGTATTCAACAATAACCGAGTTGTACCCGTCAGCCGCCGCTCTTATGGGTGCAGAGCAGAAATGCACATTCACCGCTACCGATCTCCTTGTTACTTACATCAATGGTAAAAACATCTTCGTTTCTGATGGGGAGCAGGGCTTCCTCCTCTATGCCAAGGATGCTAACGTTTCTCTCGCTGTTGGCGATATATTCTCGGGTGTTGTCAAGGGTACGCTCAAGATTTATAGCGGCACCACCGAGATCAGCGATGCTGAATTCTCCGATATCGTAGTCAAGTCACAGGGCAACACTGTTACTCCCAAGGAGATTACAGTCGCACAATTTAAAGCTGACTTCCTCGCATACGAGAGTATGTTGGTTAAGTTCAAGAATGTCTATGTCATAGCAAATGAGGGAAGCATAAAGATCAATGACGAAGATATGGAGAACGACGCAGTTCTCTATGACAAGTTCAAACTTGGTCTGTCAGACGTTGAGTTCGACAATTCAGAACTTTACAATGTGGTTGCTATCGTAGGTGTTTATCAGGGCAAGAACGACTCACAACCCAATGGACAGCTCTATCCTCGCAATCTCGCTGAGATTGTGAAGGCTAACGAGGCTAACTTGCAGGATCCCGAGGCTGCTTGGAGCGTAGAATCTGTTGTAACATCCCTTGGCGGCGCTGTTGAAGCCTCCTTCTCTTCCAAGAGCAACGGAGCTGTGACCTACACTTCAAGCAATGAGGCCGTTGCAACTGTTTCCGCTAATGGCGTAATCACCGTTGTTGGTACAGGTTCTGCCACTATCACCGCTACTCAGGCTGCTACTGCCACCTATCGTGGTGCAACCGCAAACCTCGCCATCTCTGTCACTTCCGGTGCTGACGGCACTCTGGAGAAGCCCTATCTCTGCGCTGACGTTTTGGCTGCTCCTATCTCCGCTAAGACCGACACTCTCAATGCCGACGGTTGGGTGAAGGGCTACATCGTTGGTTACATCAAGGGCTCTGCTATCAGTAAGGCCGTAGTTGGTGCCGATGCCGTTTCAGCCGCTGACTCAGTCTATGTTTCAAACATCCTGATTGCAGCAAGTGCAGACGAGACTGATGTTAACAACTGCGTGCCTGTAAACCTTGCCAATAACTCCGTAGCCCGTGCTGATCTGAACCTGCATGACAATGCAGGCAAACTGGGCACACTGGTTTGGATTCGCGGTATCGTCACTCAGTACATGGGTGCCAAGGGCGTGAAGAACGTAGCCAACTACAGCCTCGACGGTCGGACCATCGTTACTGCTGTTCGCAGCATCGCTGCCGAGACCGCTGCTAAGGGCGAGATCTTCAACATCGCCGGTCAGCGTGTGAACAAGGCTGCTAAGGGCCTCTACATCATCGGTGGCCGCAAGGTCGTTGTGAAATAACTCAGCGAATTTCACGAATTAAACGAAAAACATCCGCCGAAGAATTCGTATTATTTCGAGTAATTCGTTGCGAAAATAATGATAGGAGGCTGTGCCAAATGAGTGGCACAGTCTCTTTTTTCGTATTCAGGCAACTTTCTGCTTCATAATTTTTGTCAGATGGGCAAAAATCTGTATTTTTGCGGCGTTAAAGCATGAACGAAAACAACTAACAATGCATTAGTCTATGAAAAAGATAATCTTTTTAGCCGCAACTCTCCTCAATGTCTTTGGGTTGATGGCACAGTCAGTGAATCTCGCCAATTATTATTCTTCTGCCAACGGCAAGAAGAAGGCGGAGCTGAAGACTGCCCTCTACAACATCATCGGCAGCCCCGACTGGCAATCCTACAGCTCGCTTTGGACTCACTATTACACCACTGACCGCGCAGCTGACAATCAGGTGATTGACCGCTACAGCAACACCAAACGCTACTTCTCCAGCAACAACGGTAATCAGGTCGGAGGAATGAACAAAGAGCACGGCATACCGCAGTCGTGGTGGGGTGGAGGTACCAATAGGCAAGGCAGCGACCTTCATCACGTTATGCCGTCTGACAGCGAGGCAAACTCGCGTAAGAGCAACTATGGCATGGGTATAGTAACCAATGTCAATTGGCAGAACGGTTCGATAAAGGTCGGTACGGGAACGGCAGGTAGCAGTTCGATTTCGCTCTGGGAACCCGCCGACGAGTGGAAGGGTGATTTCGCACGTGCCTACTTCTATATCGTCACCTGCTACGAGGAACTGAATCTGGCTCAGTCAGAAGGAGCCAGGTCGATGCAGAACAACACCTACCCCAAACTTCAGCCCTGGGCTTCCCAACTTTATCTGCAATGGGCTAAAGAGGATCCTGTGAGTGACCTCGAGCGTGCTCGCAACGAGGCTGTCTATCAGATTCAGGGCAACCGCAATCCCTTTGTTGACTATCAGAATCTGGCTGAATACATCTGGGGCGACAGCGTTGACTATGCCTTTAACGTGAACGGAGGCAACAACATAGAACCCACTCCTACGCCGCCTACTCCGCAGCCTGTAGAGCTTGACAGCATAGATGTTATCTTCGCTGATTTCACAGCACAGACCGCTGCTGATTATGGTTTCGCTCTCTTGGATATAAATGGCGAGCCCTCTGCGATATGGACTAATAACAAGGCCTATGGAATGGTGGCTAATGCCTATAATGCAGCAGACAAGAGCGGTGACGAGTGGCTGATATCTCCTGCCATTGACCTCACGGGAATGCAGGGCGCAACTCTTGAATTCAGTCACGCCACGGGCTATAACTCTTCAAATGACCCGTCGCAGATGTTCCAGGTGCTTGTATCCACAGATTATGAGCCGTCTTCAGCACCTCAGACAGCTACTTGGCAGAGCCTGATAGTTGCTTGGCCCGACATAGTAAATAGCGGCTATACCAAATATGCCTCATCCGGAGAGATTAGTCTTGACCAGTTTGCCGGACAGGCAATCCATATCGCATTCAACTATCGTGCCAACAGCTCACGTTGCTGGGCCTGGGAGATTAAAGGCGTGAATGTCAAGGCTTTGCCCGAGACTGCTGCCTCTCGTATAGAACACTACTACGCCACAGTTCAGGGTCTGAAGAAAGCTCAGTTGAAGACCGCCCTTCACGACATTATCCAGCCCGCATACGTTTTGGAATACGGCGGCAAGGGCGAGGGCTACACGTGGTCAGGCTTTGCCCGCACCGATAACCTCGGCAACGGACACATCCGCGACCGCTACAGCAATATCGACCGCACATTCAAGGGCTTGCAGGCAGTGGATGGAATGAATATCGAGCACATCTGGGCCAACTCTTGGTGGGGACATGTGGTGAACAACGCCTATTGCGACCTCTTCAACCTCTTCCCGGCTGATGCTTCTGCCAACGGCCGCAAGAGCAACAACCCAATCGGAGTGGTCGATGGGGCAATAGCCTTCGACAACGGCGTTACCCGCGTCGGAAAGAGCAGCAGCTACCGCGCCGACTCCCTGATTACCGCTTGGGAGCCTGCAGATAAGTGGAAGGGCGACTTCGCGCGTACATATTTCTATATGGCTACGGCCTACGAGCACATGACAGCACTTTGGCAGACCACCGAAGGACTGCTTACAGTTGATCCCTCGGCTTCGTGGCCTCTGATGCGCCCGTGGGTCTATCAGCTGATGCTCGAATGGGCTGAGAATGACCCGGTTGATGACATCGAACGTGCCCGCAACGATTCTGTCTTTGCCATTCAGGGCAACCGCAATCCATACGTGGATATGCCGCAACTGGCCGACTACGTCTGGGGCGACAGCACAGAATTTGCCTTCTACATCAATTCTAAGTCAATAGTTCCAGAACTGTTCGTACCGCGTAGCGGAAGCGTAATCGACTTCGGTTTGCAGTCCTTGCAGACGGAAATGAATCATAAGATTGTAGTTCGCGGACGTAATCTCGCTGGCAACCTGAATGTCAGTCTTGAAGATAACAACCACAGTTTCAGCGTGTCACCCGCAACGCTCACCGCCGCACAGGTGGAGGCTGGAGCGGTAATTACCATCAGTCGCACAGCTACCACAGCCGGCCCCTGCACCGCCACTCTCGTTTTGAGCGATGGCAATAATCTTTCACACAGCGTGACTCTCAGGATGAATGTTATTGACGGTATTCCGGCCTACGACCCGGCAAGCATCGTCTGCAACATGAACACCAAGAACTTCACTGCCTGCTGGAAGAATATGGCTCTTGCCGAAGGTGAGACTTATTCCCTTGATGTCTATACCATAACGAATGGTGAGCGCACATCGCTCAGCGGCTATCCCGTAACAACGGCTGACACCTCATACGTGGTTTCCGGCCTAAAGGCTTCAACCACATACTATTATCAGGTATCTGCAGGCTCCCTCACCAGCAACCAGGTGCAGGTGGATATGCCAGCGGTGAAGCCCGTATTCTCCGTGTCGCCGAACTCTGTAGCTCTGACATCACAGCCCGGTGTTCCGTCACGTGAGTTGAGACTTTCCGTCACCACTCTTGCCCTCTCCAAATACGAGACCAGCATCTCCTGCCCGGCTCCCTTCGAGGTGAGCGCCGACGGCGAGAACTGGAGCGGTGAATTGCTTCTGACCACCTACAATCCCTCATTCTATGTGCGTCTCGGTGCTGTAGCTGCCGCAGGTGCTTACGAGGGCGAAATGATTCTTACGGCTCCCGGCGTGAATGAGCTGGTTGTAAGTCTCTCGGCTGTGGTTGATGAGGACAAGGCCTTCTTCGAGAACTTCGAGAGTGGCACCAAAGGCGGCTATGCCGAAGGTTCCGTCACCTGTAATGCCGCAACCTGGACTCTTGCCAACGCACTCCTTGCAAACGATGCCAACGCAGGCGGCGGCCGTTGCGTGCGAATGAAGATTGGCGGTCGTCTGGAAATGAACGAAGATAAGACAGAGGGCTGCGACTCCCTCTCCTTCTATGCAGGCCTTTATAACAAGGACACAAAGCCCACGCTCACAGTCAGTTACTCACTGGATGGCGGTCAGACTTGGACTCCTGTCGTTGAGACTCTTGCATTCACTAACGGCGAGTGGAAACGCTATTCTTACGCTATTCAGCAGGACGGTCTGATTCGTCTGCGCTTCGCCACTCAGGATGGCAATGAGAACCAGCGTCTGAATATCGATGACATCCAGATGAGCAATTACAAGCAAAGTAGCTCTCCCGATGCCATCAGCGTCATCGATGCAGACGATGTTAATTCTCAGACATTTATGCTCGACGGACGGCGTGTCAGCAAGACCGCTTCTCGCGGCATATACATCTCTGGCCGCAAAAAGTTTGTAAAATGACCTAATTCCGTAAATCCGTAATTCCGTAAATCCGTAATTCCGTAAATCCTTGCGTTATTTCATAGATATCTCATACGACGGAACAGCCTATCACGGGTGGCAGGTGCAGCCTAATGCAAACTCTGTTCAGGGATGCTTGCAGGATGCACTTGCCACCCTGCTTCGTCAGCCTGTGGCTGTCACGGGTGCAGGCCGCACAGACACCGGCGTTCACGCTCGCTTGATGGTGGCGCATTTCGATTTTGAAGGCCTGTTCTTCCCTTCCTTGGAGTCTGCTGAGACAGAAGCCCAGTGCGCCCAACTCGCCTACAAACTGAACAAACTGCTGCCGCGAGACATTGCCATTCACCGCATCTATCCCGTGGCACCGGACGCTCACGCCCGCTTCGATGCTCGTGCGCGTACATATTATTATTATGTACACACGCGCAAGGATCCCTTCCTCGTGGGCCGCAGTTGGTTCTTGCCCAACACGCCCGACTTCGAGGCTATGAACCGTGCCGCAGCCGTCCTCTTCGATTATATCGACTTCACCAGCTTCTCCAAGGTTCAGACGGACACAAAGACCAACAACTGCCGCATAATGCTGGCCCGTTGGGTGCAGCTTTCTGACTACGAGTGGCGCTTTGAGATCACCGCAGACCGTTTCCTCCGCAACATGGTTCGCGCCATCGTCGGAACCCTGATGCTCGTAGGGCGCGGAGACATAGACATCGACGGCTTCCGTCAGATCATCGACTCCCGCGACCGCTGTGCCGCCGGCGAGAGCGTTCCCGCCTGCGGCCTCTATCTCCAAAATATCAAATATTAATCCGTTAATCCGTTAATCCGTTAATCCGTTAATCCGTTAATCCGTAATTCCGTTATTCCGTAATTCCGAAACTCCGTAATTCCGTAACTCCGTACCCCCCCATCTTTAATCTTTAATCTCTAATCTTTAATCTTTTCTCTTTTTCTCTTTTCTCTACCCCATGTGGCTCCTCCTCGCTTTTCTCTCCGCACTTTTCCTCGGCTTCTATGATGTGTCTAAGAAGCAGGCATTGAAGAGCAACGCCGTTATCCCGGTGTTGTTCCTCAACACCCTGTTCTGTTCGCTCATCTTCCTGCCGGCCATCATCTGTAGCGCTTGCGGCTGGATAGGGGAGAGCAGCACCTTCTTTGTGCCTCTGACCACTTGGGGAGAGCAAAAGTATATATTCCTTAAGGCCAGCATAGTGCTATCTTCTTGGATATGTGGCTATTATGGCATGAAGTGGCTGCCGCTCACCATAGTCGGCCCAATCAATGCCACCCGCCCTGTGATGGTGCTTGTCGGTGCCTTGTTGGTTTTTGGCGAGCGGCTGAACATCTGGCAGTGGATAGGTGTTATTCTCGCGATAGTCAGTTTCTTTATGCTGGCTCGCACGGGCAAGCGTGAGGGCATAGACTTCCGTCACAACCGCTGGATTGTCCTTATCGTCTTGGCTGCCATCCTCGGTGCAGTCAGCGGCCTCTACGACAAATATCTTATGGCACCTGTGGAGTCGGGTGGGGTAGGCCTTAACCGCATGGCCGTCCAGAGCTACTACAATCTCTATCAATGCTTTATGATGGGGATAGTGCTTATCGTAGAGAGAAAGGAGAAAAAAAGAAAAGAGAAAAATGAAATAAAAGATAAAAGTGCTAATCTTCAGCCCTCCCTTTCTCTTTACAATAATAGTGCGCAGCTGTCCTCCCCCCCACGGGGGGAGTTAGAGGGGGGACTCCCCTCCATTACGGGAGGGGCGTGGGGGTGGGTCTTCCTAATCTCTCTCTTTCTCTCAGCCGCAGACTTCCTCTATTTCTATTCTCTCAGTCTTCCGGCAGCCCTTATCTCTGTCGTTTCCATGATTCGACGGGGCAGCGTACTCGTCAGTTTCAGCGTCGGAGCCCTCTTCTTCCACGAGAAGAACCTGCGAGCCAAAGCCTTCGACCTCGCTCTTGTCCTCCTCGGCCTCTTCTTCCTTTGGCTCGGCAGCAGCTAACTTACGTAGCGACGTAATGTAAAATGTAGAATGTATAATATAGAATGTTGAATGTAAAATGTATAAGCTTCTCTCCATCCTCCTCTGTCTTGTGTGTCGTGGCATAGCCGCGACCCCTCTCTCCGCATCCCCTCTCTCTGCGCTCCCCCTTCCCGCAGACACCCTCGCATCTTCCCCCTCTCTTCAGATGCGAGATGTCTTTGCCACCTTGCCTGACAGCATCCTGCCCACAGTCACCCGCAACAACCGCCTCGACTGCATCGATTTCATAGAGAACAACATGGAAGCCAAGGTGCGCGGCTCATTCGGAGAGTATGTCACTCTCGAAGCGCTCACCCCCACCTACCTGCGTTTTGCCACCAGCACCTCCGCTTATATCGAGATGAAGCTCCTGCCCGCTGCCGACTCCCTCATCATCTGCTTCGTCTCAACGGTCGTCACAGGAGCCGACTCCCTGCAGTTGAAGGATAGCAGCGTCCGCTTCTACACCACAGGCTGGCAACCGCTTCCAGCCTTCGATTTCCTTGCAATCCCCTCAGTGCCAGACTTCTGCACCGGCACAGTCTCCTCGCAGGCCCTTGTCCCGCTGGCTAAATCCGCCCAACGCAGCCTCCTCGATTTCCACCCGATTCACGCCACTCTCTCCCCCGATTCCCCCGCCCTTACCCTCACCCTTCAGATCGCAGACCTCAGTATCGCCGAGCGCAAAGCCGCCCGCGAACTCGTCCGCCCCATAACCAAAACGTGGACAGACGGAAAGTGGAAATAGCATTTGCGCAAAAAAAGACAACTTCCACATTCTATGGATAAGGAGACGTATAAGAAGCGGCAGGCTTTTGCTGGCGAGACAAAGCCCTCCATGAATCGCCGTCGTGTTGGCCAAGACTATCAGGGTCGCCAGTTCTATATGGTCACCTTAGTTGTTCAGGACCGCCGTCCGTTATTTGGAGAGATTGTTGGGGAAGCCCTCCCGCTCCCTCAGAACAAAACAGACGACCCTAATTTTGAGGAAACTATACATCAGATTAAAGCTGAAATCCGACTCTCACCATTGGGTGAGCGCGTCCGTACCAACTTTCTGTCCATAGGCTCTCGGTATAAAGAGGTAGAAGTCATCGCTTTACAGATGATGCCTGACCATCTGCATGGCATACTCTTTGTTCGTGAACACATGCAACACACTCTCGGACAGATAATCTCTGGCTTCAAGAGCGGCTGTAACAAAGACTACCGCGAGCTAATCCTTGGGCAGGCTCCCTCCGCTCCCGCGGTTTCTTCCTCTTCTGCGCTTCCTTCTTCTCCTACCGCCCCCTCGGTTCCCTCATCCTCTGCTGTTCCCTCTTCTTCTGTCTCGTGTGTTGTGGCAATGCCACGACAAACACAACCCCAGCCGCACGCCACCCCCTCTCAGCTTTCCCGCCCTCGCCCTCCTCGCTCTGCTTACGACCGGGAGCGCGGCCTTCTTTTTGCCAGCGGCTACAACGACCGCATACTCTTTCACGCTAACCAGCTGGAAGTGTGGAAAAACTACCTTGCTGATAATCCGCGCCGCCTGTATCTGAAACGCACTTTTTCCCACCTGCTTTCTCCCCACTTTGATGTTCAGGTGGCTGGTTATACCTTCTCTGCCATCGGCAACCTTGATCTCTTGAAGGCTCCGCGCCGCCTTCAGGTGCGGGTCTCGCGCCGTTGCACCCCAACTCAAATCCAAGAAGAAGTATCCCGTTATCTCGCTGCCGCCCGTGATGGAGCGGTCTTAGTCTCACCTGCAATCTCTCCAGGTGAGAAGGCTGTTATGCGTGCCGCCTTTGATGCCTCGCTGCCTGTTATCGTTTTGGTAGAGAATGGCTTCACCCCTCTCTCAAAGCCGGACGGGGAGCAGTTCTATGCCTGTACTGCCGGGCGTCTGCTAATGTTGGCCCCTTGGCCCCATCATAACGAGCACCGCACCATCACAGCCGCCCAGTGTCAGGCCCTGAATCTTATGGCAACAGCAATTTGCGCAAAAAAATATAATTAATAGCCATATTAATTTGGGCGTATCGCCAAATCTTTCTACCTTTGTCTCCGAAAAAGGGTTATTATACCCTGTTTCGTAATATACCAAAAAAGAAAAGATTTTATATTCACTTAATAATTACTTTATTATGAAACAAAAACTACTAAACAATTTGAGGCTGCGAGCCGTCTGGCTTGTGGCTATGATTCTGTGCTCCGTAACTGGGGCGTGGGCACAAGCTCCATTAAACACAGAACTGTGGAAAGAGACTTGGACAAATGGTGCCAATGGCACGACGCCTTCGGCTTATAATTTCAGTGGAACTACAGTCTATGGTGGAGCATCCTTAACTTATGCTCAGAGTAGCGATAACACAAAGCTATATGCAGAAGTGTTAGCTGGTGGTACATCTCCAGAACTTCTTCTTTCAAAAAGCAACCAGACGTGGACTATCAGCAATATTCCAACTGGACAAGCAACTGAAATGTTACTGACTTTCGTATCTAACAAGAATACATTTGCAGTAACTTCTTCTTCTGAAGGCATCACCATCGATGGAAGTGCTAAAGAGTGGACTATTACAGCAACAAGTGATGTAGATTATTTTAACCTGACAATTAAGAATACAGGTTCGAGCAATGCACGTATAGACGATATTATACTCAAAGTCACAACCGCTGGTACAGGTGGTAGCGATACTCCCGACGAACGCGACGAGGTGAATATGCAGACCTTTACAGCTGATGCAACAACTCTTCTCAAGGGGGCTACCACTGCAACCACCGTCACTAACGACCAGGAAGGGTGGACAGCTTCGTACACATATAGCTCTAACAATACATCTGTCGCAACTGTAGATGGAAATGGCGTTATCACAGCTGTGGCCAAGGGCGTTGCAACCATTACCGCAACATTGAATGTAGATCCAGAGGACGAGAACTACAAGGCTGGCTCCACAAAGAGCAAGACGATTGATATTACCGTTAATAACCCCATTCACATCGCTACATTCTCCATTAATGGAAACACAGACGATACGGAAGAATATGAAGAAGGCGAAAACATCGTGTTCCCCACAGATCTTGACGATGTTGAGTCCAAGAAATTCGTGGGTTGGGTGGCTGAAGCTATCTCCGGCGTTACTGATGAGGCTCCCGACTTCGTCACCTCCGCTACAATGGGCGAGAGTGATGTCACCTACTATGCAGTATTCGCTACTGTTGAGGGTGGAGCTGTTGCAAGTGTCACTGACGAACTGACAAGAGCAACCACTGGCGTTACAGGAACAAGCTATGCTGATTGGAGCGGAAAGACCGCCACTTCTGATGCCGCCTATGCAGGCCAAAGCGCTGGAGGCAACGAATCAATACAATTGCGCTCCAACAATAATAATAGCGGTGTCATTACCACCACCTCTGGAGGTAAAGCTACAAAGGTTGTTGTAGAATGGAATAGCAATACGGCAGATGGCAGAACCATCAATATCTACGGTTCCAATGATGCTTATAGTTCAGCCAGCGACCTGTATGGAGCAAATGCAGGCACACTTATCGGCACTATAGTCTGTGGCACCAGCACTGAGCTGACCATCAATGACGACTATGCTTACATAGGCATACGCTCTGCAAACGGTGCCCTTTATCTCAACAGTATCTCCATCACTTGGAGCGCAGGTTCTGCATCTGTTTCCGCTTACTGCACCACAGTCGCAGCCGACACACGTGAGGAAGCTGAAATTGCATTTGCTGATGAAGAAGTCACCAAAGAGATTGTTGCTGGCTACACTGGTCAGGCTCTGACTAACCCCAACGATCTTGAGGTTACATATACCAGCAGCAATGAAGAGGTCGCAACTGTAGATGAGGATGGTGTTCTGACAGTCCTCGCAGTGGGCGAGACCACTATTACTGCTACTTTCGCAGGCAATGAGGACTACAAGGCTGGTGTCGCAAGCTATGTGCTGACTATCCAAGACTCTCGTGAAGCAATTGACCTCGCATTTGATGAGGAGAGCGTGGAAGTCAATGTTGAAGAGAGCGTTGATGCTCCTGCACTCTCTGGTAACACAGGCAATGGCGCTGTGACTTATAGCTCCAGCAATACTGAGATTGCTACGGTTGATGCTGAAACTGGCGAAGTAACTGGTGTTGCCGATGGTGAAGCCACTATCACAGCAACTGTTGCCGCCACTAATGAGTATCAGGGTGGCACTGCAACCTTCACTGTAACAGTTATTGATCCGAACAAGAAGGGAACAGCAACTAATCCTTACTCCGTAGCTGAAGCTCGTGCAGCTATTGACGCTGGCACAGGTGTTACAGGTGTTTATGCAACAGGTATCGTTTCTCAAATAGTTACAGCCTACAATTCTACTTATGGAAACATATCCTATAATATTTCTGCAGACGGCCTAACAACCAGTGATCAGTTGCAGGCATATCGCGGATTTGATAAGGATGGAGAATGGTTTACCTCTGCAGACGACGTTCAGGTTGGTGATGTTGTTGTGATTTATGGTAATCTGAAGAAGTACAATAGCACCTATGAATTTGACCAGAACAACCAACGTTACAGCTACTCACGTAAGGATGAAGCTGGTCTCGCATACGAGACTGAAGCATACAATGCAAACCTCGGCGAGGCCTTTGCTACACCTGAACTTACTAATCCCAACAGCCTGACAGTTACTTATAGCAGCTCAGATGAAAGTGTTGCAACTGTGGATGCGGAAGGTGCTGTTACTCTTGTTGCTGCTGGTGAGACTACCATTACCGCCTCTTTCGCTGGTAATTCCTCATTCAGGGCTGGCGAAGCTTCTTACACTCTAACTGTTATTGACCCGAACGAGCCAGTTGATATCTGCGAACTTGTAAGCATCACACCCACAACCCTCACCATTGGCGATATTGACAACTTCGTGCTAACAGCCAACTTCGTGGATGGCGTTGTTGAAGGTGAAGACTACGAGATCACCTGGACCAGCAGCGACCCTGCAGTTCTTGATTTGACAGGCACAACCTACAAGGCTGTTGCAGCAGGCACTGTGACCATCACAGTCAATGTCGAGGTGTATGATGAAGATACTTACAATAATGTCTCTAAGGAATTCACCGTGAAGGTTGAAGCTCCGAAGACATGGGTTGCTCTTGTGTCTGAGTATGATGGAGAATACTATGCGATGAACAAAGAATTTAGCAATGGTACCTACCAAAGCACAAAAGTAGATGTTGTTAACGGAAAGGTTATCAATGGTGAAGCTAATGACATCAGTTGGTCTATAGAAGCATCTGGTAATGGTGTATCTATACAGAATAGAACAACTGAAAAATTTGTTGGTTATTCATCAAGTACAAACCTTACAAAAAGTGCTGACCCGTATGAATGGACTGTGGATGAAGAGAATAATTCATGGACAGTTAGTACAACACGTTCAATCATTATGAACAGCAGCTATGGCTTCAAGGCTTATGCAATTTCTAATTTGCAGCCCAATCAAACTGGTTATGCTAATATATACACTACCGCTTACACCTTCGCTTCTGGTTACACCCGTGAAGTGACCGCTGGCAACTTTGGCACCATCTGTCTGCCTTACGATGTTGAAGTTGGAGACTTCAGCGGTGTTAAGTTCTACCAGATTGTGGCCAAGAAAATGAATGGCAACAATGTGACGTCTGTGGTTCTTTCCGATGAGGTTACAAGTCTCGTTGGTGGCGCAGCTTACATCTATCAGGCAAATGCAGATGCAGTGAAGCTCATTGCCGCTTATAGTGGTGACGAGGTGGCCGAGCCGTTCGATGCAGAACTCAGCGAGACTGGTCTGACTGGAACTTACGAAGCTGCTTATATCCCGCAAGGTAAGTATGTCCTCAAGGATAACACACTTTTCTTTGTTAATCAGTCAGACTATGTGAAGTCTGGTGCCAACAAGGCTTACATTGATTTGGATAATGTACCTGAGGCTGATGCTAATGTCAAGGGCACCCGTATCGATGTAAGCAATGACTACCTCACTGGCATTAATGGCTTTGATGTTGATGGTCGTCAGAACGTGATCTTCAACCTCTCCGGCCAGCGCGTAAGCAATGCTAACAAGGGTGTATATATTGTGAACGGAAAGAAGATTTCTGTTAAGTAATAACGACTCTCTAAATATTGATTGATTATGAAAAAGAAAACATTTATAGAGCCTAAGACTCGTATGATACGAGTCAACCCTTCTGCAATGGTCGCCCAAAGCCTTCAGGTTGGCGGTAATGTTACAGAAAACATGGAAGCTGATGATGAGGGTGACGTTAAAGAAGATCGTCTCCGTTACAATGTTTGGGACGAAGACTGGAACGAAGAAGAGAAGCAGTAAGCCGTTTGTACCGCATTGGTACCTCGGTACCGTTCGGTAACAACATATCACTAATGCAGACAGCGACAATGCATAGCCATTGTCGCTGTCTGCTGTATATATACCTACAGTCGTTGCAGTTTCAGCGCAGGCGAACGTGCTAATGCCCTACGGTAGACGCAACGTTCGCACTGGGTAATAGATTTAGGTTACACCCGTCACCCAATCAAGTCACATTCGTCAACTGATTCTTTCCACTGCAATAATTGTCCCTTGAACCAAGGCTCATCGACTCATGAACCAAGGCTCATTGACCTTCCGACCTCGTTAGATTGATTATAACACAGTTGTGTTTTAATTAACACACAGCTGTGTTACAATTAACACACATCTGTGTTATAATTAACACACGGCTGTGTTATAATGAATCTCTATAGAACGACAACACGATCTCCCAAGGGGAAAACATCAATCTCCCAAGGGGAAAACATCAATCTCCCAAGGGGAAAACATCAATCTCCCAAGGGGAAAACATCAATCTCCCAAGGGGAAAACATCGATCTTCCAAGGGGAAAACATCAATCTCCCAAGGGGAAAACATCAATCTCCCAAGGGGAAAATATTAATCTCCCAAGGCCGAAGGGTCAATAAATCTTTGGGGAAGGGTCACAAAAAAGGCGTGAAACTCGTCAGTCTCACGCCTGTGATGGGGTATTTGCCTGTAGTGGGCTTCCCCGTAGGTTGCAGCGGATTACTTGCGGCTGCGTGCGTAGCGGCTCATGAACTTATCTACACGTCCAGCGGTGTCAACGAGCTTGCTCTTACCGGTGTAGAAGGGGTGTGAGCTGCTGGAGATTTCCAGCTTTACTACGGGGTACTCCTCGCCTTCGAATTCCACAGTATCTGTGGTGCGGGCGGTGGAGCGGGAGAGGAACATGTCGCCGTTGCTCATGTCTTTGAAGACTACGGGGCGATAGTTCTCGGGATGAATACCTTTTTTCATAACGTTATGTGAGTAGGTTTTGCAGGGCTTGTGTACCTGCGGTTAATACTTGCTGGGCTTGTGTACCAGCGTTTTTGCATTTTGCGGGCGCAAAGGTACTGCTTTTTATCCGAACTGCCAAATAATCAGCTCAAAATCTTCTTGTACTAAGCATTCGGAAGTTAATTCGCTTCGCTTATGGGAGCTAAAGGAAGTTAATTCGCTTCGCTCATGGAAGTTAAAAGGACATTACCTTTGCAATTAGCAGTAGTATAGTCCTGCACGTAGTGCATAACTTCCCTTTAACTCCCCTTTAACTCCCGTAATCTGCGGCGGGAATCTTAGACGAGGCTTTGCAGGGCTTCTTCGCTGATTATCTGCATGTTGTTGGCGGTGATAATCTGCTGTGCGCGCTCGTTGTCGTTGGTGCGGAAGATGAGCAGGCCGCGGTTCTCGTTGAGGAAGCTGTACATGTAGGTGATGTCGATGTCAGCCTGGCTGAAGGCTTTCACGGCGTCGGCTGCACGTCCGGGCTCGTTGTCAATAGCGATTACGAAGACTTCGCTGAGGGCTACGGCCACGCCGGCACGCTTCAGTTCGTCGCAGGCACGCATGGGCTCGCTGCAGATGAGGCGGTAGATGCCGTAGTCGGCGGTGTCGGCGATTGTGGAGGCAATAATCTGAATGTTAGCCTCTTTGAGAGCATCGAGGACTTTGATGAGTGTACCTGAGCGGTTCTCGATGAAGATGGATAGTTGATGGATAGTCATAATGGTAAGACCCACCCCCAAACCCCTCCCGTGAGGGAGGGGAGTAGCTGGCGCTTGGAGGGCTTATAGGGTCATCTTTTATAGATTAATACTTTATTGAGATTACTGATAAATAATTGTTATGAAGTCTGCCCGCAGGCCGCCCCTCCATTACGGGAGGGGTAGGGGGTGGGTCTTATTGATACACTTTGCGCTTATCAACGACGCGGACGGCTTTGCCCTCGCTGACGGGGAGCGAGCCTTTGGCCACGAGCTTCACGATGGGGGTGAGCAGTATCTCGTCTTTCAGGCGGCGGCGTATCTCGTGCTCGAGATCCAACAGTTGCTTGAAGTCGTCGGTGGGCTGTGCCAGTTCGACCTCTACAGTCATGTTGTCGTTCTCCTCGTCGGTGGTGAGGGTGATGAGGTAGTTGCTGGCGAGTTCGGGGAACTGCATCAGAATCTTCTCGATTTGTATGGGGAAGATGTTGACGCCGCGCAGCACCATCATATCATCGGAGCGGCCACGCATACGGTCGAGACGGATGTGGTTGCGCCCGCAGGGACAACTGCGGCCGAGGACGCGGGTGAGGTCGCGTGTGCGATAGCGTAGCAGCGGCATTGCCTCACGACAGAGGGTGGTGAGTACGAGCTCGCCAATTTCGCCGTCGGGTACTGGCTCCAGAGTCTCGGGATCCACAATCTCAACGATATAGTAGTCTTCCCAGAAGTGCATACCGTTCTGCTCGGGACATTCGAAGCCGACGCCCGGGCCGCACATCTCGCTCATTCCGAAGGAGTTGTATGCTTTTACTCCCATCATCTCCTCGATACGGCGGCGCTGTTCCTCGCTGTGAGGCTCGGCACCGATGCAGAGCACTTTCAGTTTGGTGTCGCGGCGGGGATCTACGCCTTCCTCCTTCATCACTTCGTAGAGACGGGTGACGTACGAGGGTACGGCGTGGATGGCTGTGGTGCCGAAGTCCTTGATAAATTTTATCTGACGCAGGGAGTTGCCGGCGGCGGCAGGCACGGTGAGCATTCCCAGCTTCTCGGCACCGTACTGGAAGCCGAGGCCGCCGGTGAACATACCATACCCAGAGGAGTTCTGGAACACATCGTCGGGGCGCAGTCCCACCATCCAGAGGTTACGTGCCACCTGGTTAGCCCACTCGTCCAAGTCCTTCTGTGTGTGGAGGATTACGGTGGGGTTGCCCGTTGTGCCGCTGCTGGAGTGCAGGCGGACGCAGTCGCGCAGGGGGACGCACGCCATCCCGAAGGGATAGGTGTCGCGCAGGTCCTGCTTTGTGGTGAAGGGCAGTTTGCGCACGTCGGCAAGCGTCTTGATGTCATCGGGTGTAATGCCTGCCTCGGCGAACTTCTTGCGGTAGAACTCGTTGTTCATGCAGTGGCGTACTGTCTTCTGCAGACGTTCGAGTTGGAGCGCTTCAATCTGCTCCCTCGACATTGTTTCAAAGGAGGGGTTGAAATAAGAAGACCCACCCCCAGCCCCTCCCGTAAGGGAGGAGTGAGGCTGGCGCAATGTTTCTGTATTGTCCATATAATATAAAATTATGTTTAAATCTAAAAATTGTTTCAACCCGCAGGTACTCCCCTCCCTGACGGGAGGGGTAAGGGGGTGGGTCTATAGTTTCCTCTTATCAATCACATGGGCGCTCTTGCCCTGACTGCGCTCGATGGTGTTGGGGGCTTTGAGCTGTACCTTGGCGGCGATACTGAGCACGCTCTTGAGCTTGGCGGCGAGCTTCTTCTCCAGGGCGTCGATGGCTGCGGGCGTGTCGAAGACTCCGGTGAAGTACTCCTGACGGATTTCCACCTGCACCTGCAGCGTGTCGAGGTTGTTGACGCGATCCACGATGAGCATGTATCGCGGTGCGAACTCCGGCATACTGAGCACGACGCTCTCCACCTGAGAGGGGAACACGTTGATGCCTCGGATGATGAGCATATCGTCCGAGCGGCCTTCGATGCGGCCCATTCGCACGTTGGTGCGACCGCAGTCGCATGTGCCGGGCATGAGCGAGCAGAGGTCTCGGGTGCGGTAGCGCAGCACCGGCATACCCTCTTTGGTCA
Source organism: Bacteroidaceae bacterium (assembly GCA_017447625.1). Lineage (GTDB taxonomy): Bacteria > Bacteroidota > Bacteroidia > Bacteroidales > Bacteroidaceae > Physcousia. The sequence goes on along the minus strand of JAFSNB010000035.1, from coordinate 85,541 downwards.
GGGTGGTGAACACTAGCTCGCCGGTCTGTCCGGCTGGCAGAGGTTCTAAGGTGGTGGGGTTGATGATCTCGGGATAGAAATGGTCTTCGTTGATGTGCGAGCCGTGCTGCATCTGACATTCGTAGCTCACGCTGGGTCCCATCACCTCGGAGAGTCCGTAGATGTTATAGCCCTTCAGCCCGAGACGTTCTTCAATTTCCTTGCGCATACTCTCTGTCCACGGCTCAGCGCCGAAGGCTCCGACGCGCAACTTAATGTCCTCCTTGCGGATGCCCAGTTTCTCCATGGTCTCAGCCAGATAGAGGGCATACGAGGGTGTGCAGGCGATGCCTGTGATGCCGAGGTCGCGGATGAGTTTCAGGTGCTTCTCGGTGTTGCCCGTTCCGGCAGGAATCACGGATGCTCCGAGATGTTCCACTCCGTAGTGAGCGCCGAGGCCGCCGGTGAAGAGGCCGTAGCCATAGGCCACGGAGAATATGTCATTGCGCGTAACACCGTAGGCTGTGAGGCAGCGTGCCATGCACTCGCTCCAGACGCCGATGTCCTTGCGCGTATAACCGACGATAGTGGGGTTGCCTGTGGTGCCGCTGGAGGCGTGTACGCGGATAATCTCGCTCTGCGGCGCAGCCTGCAAGCCGAAGGGATAGTTGTCGCGCAGATCCTTCTTTGTGGTGAAGGGCAGTTTGTGTATGTCCTCGATGGTCTGTATGTCATCGGGACGGATGTCCAACTCCTGCAGTTTGTTACGATAGAAGGGTACGTTGTGATAAACGTACTCCACGATTTTGTGGAGGCGTTTGCCTTGGAGCGCGCTCATCTCGTCGCGGCTCATGCATTCCTTGTTAGGGTTCCAGATCATGTGTGTTTTGTGTTGAGATAGGTTGAATCCCGTGCAAAAGTACGATTAATTCTGCATATAGATGCAACAAAGTTAGCAAAGAATAATAAAATGTAGTAAAATAGCACTTATTTATAGCACAAGAATATCCGCTCGATGTGTTCGCGGGGCAGTTTCGGAGTCAGGAGACTGACAATCCAGACTACGGGGAAGCCGCCCAACATTGCGATGGCACCACAGTTAATCGGGTTAATGGGGTTGCCGAGCAGCATGTTGACTACTGTGAGTCCTACGCCCCAGATGAAGCAAGCCCAGACAGCCGTCTTGGTGACGCCGCGCCAGTAGAGACCCAGCATGAACGGAGCGAGGAACGCGCCGGCCAGTGCACCCCAAGAGATGCCCATGAGCTGAGCGATGAAGGTGGGCGGGTTGAGGGCTATCATCAGGGATATGACTATGAAGAACACGATGAGGACACGCATCACAACGACCTTGCGGCGCTCTACCTTCTCTGCCACGACGTCATCGATTGAGCCTTCTTCAACCTCGCCGGGCAATGACTTCTTGTCGCGATAGATTAAGTCAAGTGTCATGGTTGAGGAGGACGTGAGAACCAGAGAGGCCAGCGTGGACATAGATGCCGAGAGCACCAGCAGCACCACGAGGGCGATGAGTACATCGGGCAAAGTGACGAGCATAGCCGGAACGATGGAGTCGAAGGCAATCTTGCCGTTAGCCGCGATTACGGGGTCATATAAGCGTCCGAAGCCGCCGAGGAAGTAGCATCCGCCTGCCACGATGAAGGCAAATATGGTGCTGATAATTGTGCCGCGACGTATGGCAGCCTCGTCTGTAATGCTGTAGAACTTACCCACCATCTGCGGCAGACCCATCGTACCGAGGGAGGTGAGGATAACCACACCGAGCAAGCCCCACGGGTCGGGGCCGAACCACGAGGCGAAGGGGCCCACGGATTCTGTGCCGATGGGCAAACCATCGGCCACAGGGGCGGCTGAGCCGCCGTCATCGGGAATCGCTGCCAGCTTGCTCACCGCCTCAGAGAAACCGCCCTGTGCCGATATTACAGCGGCAATTACAGCCACGATGCCGAAGAGCATTATAATGCCCTGGATGAAGTCATTCATCGCAGTGGCCTTGTAGCCGCCGAGGATGACATAGACGGCGGTGAGGATGGACATAATCACCACGCAGTACTCATAAGGGATACCGAAGCCCATCTCAAAGAGGCGTGAAATGCCACTATAAACACCTGCGGTATAAGGAATTAAGAACACAAAGGCAATGATGGAAGCCACCACGCGCAGGCTCTGGCTCTCGAAGCGGGTGCCAAAGAAATCAGGCATGGTGCGGCTCTCGATGTGCTGTGTCATCAGTTTGGTGCGACGGCCCAGCAGGAGCCAGGCCAGCAGGGAGCCTATAACGGCGTTGCCCACACCAATCCAAGTGCTTGAGAGGCCGTACTTCCAGCCGAACTGACCTGCATAGCCGACAAATACTACTGCGGAGAAATAACTGGTGCCGTAGGCAAAGGCCGTGAGCCACGGGCCTACGGAACGGCCGCCGAGAACGAAGCCATCAACGGATTTGGCCTGTTTGTGGGAATATACGCCCACACCTACCATCACGGCCAAGAAAACTATGGTAAGAAAGACTTTGATAAACACGACTTATAATTTACGATTTGACGATTTACTATTTACGATTTAATTGAAGCGGACCTGTATCTGGCACATAACGGCGTGGTTGGCACCGTGGATGAACTGATTGTCAGACACGTAGGCGCTCTTATAGACATACTGCACCTGGAAGCGGCATTTCTTGAAGAACCAGTATTGCAGGCCGGCGATGGCTTTGTGCTGGTCCATGCCTAAGGCTGTGTTGAAGTTAAAGAAATCGTATGAACCCACGAACTCCACCTTGGGTGTGCCGAGAGGTATAGAGGTGGTTATGTATCCGCCGCGGCTGGTTACATTGCCATCATAACCCTCAAGGTACTCTCCGTGGATGTTGATGAAGGGTGATTTATAGTCGGCGCCTACCGTCCAGCGGTTGCGCTTATAGTTCTGTCCGATTGTGATGCCGGGGTTATATACCGATGTCTTACCGTCGGTGAGGATGTTATGTCCCCGGCCTATCTGTCCCGTGGCAACCAGATTGAGGCCTTTAACGGGGCGGTATTCTATGCGCCCGATGAAGTCCTTGAAGTTGTTGCCGTCTTTGCGGTTGATGCCCTGTCCATTCATTATCTGAAGCTCGTAGCGCAGCTTGCCGTTGTTGGTCTCGCCAAATAGGGAGAGGCCGAGGTCACGGCCGTACTGCACACCCATCAGTGGGTCGCTGCCACAGCCTGTCAGGAAGGTGACACCTTCGGAATAGACATCGATGGCTTCCATCGCCGTTGGGGAAAGGGGATTTTCGAGTGAAAGACAATTCTTGAATTGTCCCAGACGCACTGTCAAGGCTTTGTTCCTTGTGATGCGAAAATCTGTGTAGAATTCCTGTACGACACTCGAGAAGTCGTGCATGAAGAGAAATGACCAGCGGTCGGTGATTTGGGCGTTTGCCCAGAAGAGAACTCGTTTGATATTGAACGAGTTGGTGTTTTTGCCTCCGAGGTGTGTGTAGGTGTAACCACCCTGAGCGTAGCCATGAAGTTGGATGCGGTCGGAGACGTCCTTCATCCAGTCGGGAGCGCTTTCGCCCACTATTGTTCTCAACAGCGTGCGGTTTGGTTGCTGTACAGCAGCCGAGTCAGATTGTCCCATGGCCGCTGTGCTGCTGAAGATGGCCAGTGCCACTGCCAGCGTCGCCTTAGCGAAAAATGTTGTTTGTTTCATTTTGGTTGAAGATTTTGGGGTTAATAGGGGCCTATTGGGCTTATGAGGCTTATAGGCCTTATGGGTTTTATGGGTTATTGGCCTCGAAGATAGCCATGCGCTCGTCGAGCTGGGCGTACTGGTGATCCTCGATGAATGAGGTGCAGACGCGGAGACCCTCCTGATGGGAGCCTGTGGTGATGAGGCAGATGGCAGATACACCATAATACATTAGTTCGCGTGCGAGCTGCCCACTGGTCATATCCTTGTATCCGATGGTGAAGTAGAAACCGTCAGCTACAGGCTGGTCGAGGTCGCGGTCATAGACCACATGGAAGCCGTGCTTCAGGAATATCTCCTTGAGCTTCCTGGCTCGCTCGCCATAAACTTTGATTTCATCGCGGAATCGATATTCACCATCGCAGGCGGCGCGGAACATGGCTGCCAGTGCGTATTGAGCCGAGTGGCTCGTTCCGCTGCTCAAAGCATAGAGCATACGTGTAGAGAATACGAGACCGAAGGGCAGGCCTTCATAGCGCGCACAGAGGTCGTCGAAGTGGCGATGGAACAGTTTGTTGCTGATGCAAACCACACCGATGCGCTCGCCTGCATAGCTGAATGCCTTAGAGCCGCTGATAAGCAGCATATAGTTGTCTGTATAGCGGGCTACGGTGGGCTGATATGGGGGCTGGAAAGGCACGCTCAGATCCTGGCGGAAGTCCATGGCGAAGTATGCCAGATCCTCCATAATGATGCAGTCGTACTGTGTTGCCAGTTCGCCGATAATCTGCAGCTCGCTCTCTGTGAGGCATACCCACGAGGGGTTATTGGGGTTGGAATAGACTATGGCGCAGATGTTGCCTTTTGCAAGATAGCTCTCCAGCTTGCCGCGTAGCTTGTCGCCACGGAAGTCATAGACATCGAAGGTCTCGTACTTCACGCCCATAACCTGCAGCTGCATCTTCTGTACAGGGAAGCCTGGGTCTATGAACAGAACGGTGTCCTTCTGCTTAGATGCCTGTGAACAGGTGAGGAACGAGGCAAAAGTACCTTGCATAGAGCCGGTTACGGGAACACAGCCTTCGGCTGCGATGTCCACACCGATGAATGCTTTTACAAAGCGCGATGCCTGCTTCTTCAGTTCGGGATAGCCCTGAATGTCGGGGTAGGAGTGGGCGATGCCGTCCTGCAAGGCCTTGACCTGAGCATCGACACCCACTTGAGCGGCGGGCAGTCCGGGAATGCCCATCTCCATCTTTATGAATTCCACACCGCTCTCTTTCTCAGCCATAGCTGCCACCTGCTTTACTTCGCGGATCGTAGCTTTGGCAAAGTCCTGAATGCCCAGTTTGGCTATCAGATTGTCAACGATGGGTTTGGGGATTGGGGAGGACTCTCCCCCCGCCCTCCCTGTGAGGGAGGGAGCAGAATGAGTTTGGCAGGTTGTATTTCCTTTATTCATAAATGCAGTTAAACATTATACATTTTACATTCCCTTCCCTTCTTTGCCAATTCCTAACGCCTTGATATTGGCATCCACGATGGCTTCACCTTTGCGGGCGAAGACGCTGCGGATGGCAGCTTCCAGTTTGTCGTAGTCGATGCCGAGAGCTTGCTGTGCGGCTCCAAGAAGGATTACATTGGCCGAGCGGGGAACCTGATTGTCCTTGGCCAGCTGTTCGATGTCTATGGCAATGACATGCGGAAGCTTTGCCAGTTCTGCCTTAATGGCTTCAATATCAGGGTAATTGGGGATATTCACGAAGGGAGCGCTGGATGTGATTACCCACCCGTCCTTGCTCAGATAAGGCAGGTAGCGCAGAGCCTCCATCGGTTCCATCGAGATAATTACGTCAGCCCCGCCTTTGGGGATAAGGTCGCTGGCGATGGGATTGCTGCTGATGCGCAGGTTCGACTGCACGTCGCCGCCGCGCTGACTCATTCCGTGAACTTCAGCTTGTTTGATATATAGATTCTCATTCATGGCTGCTTCGCCAATTATGGTGGCAATGCTGAGGATTCCTTGTCCTCCCACGCCACAAAGGATTATGTTGCAATTATAGGACTCTTTATGCATAACAATTAAATAAAATATACATTATACATTTTACATCAATCTTGGGTCTATTTTTTTGCTTTGGCGTGCCTCTTAAAGGTTTGGATGCACTCGCGGCGAGGGATAATAACGCTAACTCCGTGATAGTTAATCTCGTCACGGATAATCTGAGTAATCTCAGGCATGTTCTTGGGCAGGGGCACAACCACGTGCAGATGTTCGTCGGCAACGCCAAGTCCACGGCAGATGGCTTCGAATTTATTTGTGCCGGCACTGTCCTGACCTCCCGTCATAGCGGTGGTGAGATTGTCACTGATGATAACTGTTATGTCAGCATTCTCGTTCACGGCGTCCAAGAGTCCCGTCATGCCAGAGTGGGTGAAGGTAGAGTCGCCGATTATGGCTACGGCAGGCCACTGCCCTGCATCGGAGGCTCCCTTGGCCATCGTGATGCTTGCACCCATATCAACACATGAATGGATGGCGCGGTAAGGGGGCAGGAAACCAAGAGTGTAGCAACCTATGTCGCCGAACACACGCGGATTCTCAAATTCTTTCAGCACCTCGTTCAGAGCCGTATATACGTCGCGGTGGCCGCAGCCCTGACAGAGCTGAGGGGGACGTGGAGCGACAATCGGACTTGCTGCGAAAACGTTGTCAGTTGACAGTTGAGAGTTGACAATTGACAGTTGGGCTAACGCCTGTTTCACGCAGTCAGGAGTCAGCTCGCCTGTTCGTGGCAGTTCGCCTGTAAGACGTCCAAAGATATTCTGGCTCTCAAAGACGCCGCGCACCTGCTCTTCGATAAACGGCTGGCCCTCTTCAACAACCATTACCTTCTCGCAGCTATCAAGCAGCTGGCGAACCAGTTTCTTGGGAAGGGGGTATTGGGAAACCTTCAGAAGACCTACATTCGTGTCGTCTTGCTGCGCAAGAGCTTCCTGCACATAGTTATAGGCAATGCCGCTGGCGATGATGCCGAGAGGGGCCCGACCCGTGGGGGGGAGGGTTAGTCGGTTGTACTTAGAACCAGCTGCATCTTCTTCTAACTGAGCCTGTTGTGCTGTCACCTTGTCGTTGCGGCGACGGGCGTTGGCTGGAAGAAGAACCCAGTTAGCGGCTACAGAATCGTAGTTGAGGGCGTTCTCAGGGCGGGGCGTTTCTGCCACCTTGACCACAGCGCGGGAGTGTGCCATACGAGTTGTGACGCGCATAAGCACAGGCAGACACTGCTGCTCTGAGTACTCGAAGGCGTATGCCATCATGTCGTAAGCCTCCTGCTGGTTTGAGGGTTCGAAGGTGGGAATCATGGCGAACTTGCCGTAGAAGCGGGAGTCCTGCTCGTCCTGAGAGGAGTGCATTGAGGGGTCATCTGCCACAAGCACCACAACGCCGCCGTTGACACCCGTCATCGCGCTATTCACGAAGGGGTCGGCGCAGACGTTGAGGCCCACGTGCTTCATACAAACCAGTGAGCGTTTGCCCATAAACGACATACCGAGAGCCGCCTCCATAGCAGTCTTCTCGTTGGTTGCCCAACGTGAGTGGATGCCGCGTTCGCGAGCTATGGCGTTCTGTTGGATGTATTCGGTGATTTCTGTGGATGGAGTGCCAGGGTATGCATAAACGCCTGACAAACCGGCATCTATAGCTCCCTGGGCGATTGCCTCGTCACCAAGCAGCAGCAAGGTGCGTGTGGCGTTATTCTTTGTCTTTTCTTCCATTTTATATTTATAATAAATTTTACATTCTACATTTTACATTTTACATTCTACATTTTAATAATGTATTCGTCTCTGTCATTGAGTACGGGGAACTTCTCGCGGAAAGCTCGCAGGGCATCCATGTCGAGTGTGGCAGTGGCCGTTGATTCCTCGTTCATTGGGCAGGTGGCAAGGTCGCGTCCTTTTGCGTCGATGATTACAGAGCCTCCGGAATAGTCGCAGTTTGGGTCGCTGCCCACGCGATTCACACCGATTACAAAGCATTGGTTCTCAATGGCACGTGCGTGGAGCAAAGTCTGCCAGGCCTGAATGCGCGGAGTGGGCCAGCTGGCTACGTATATGGCTGCGTCGTAGTCCTCGTGGTTGCGGCTCCATATCGGAAAACGCAGGTCATAGCATACCATAAGTAGGAAGCGGACACCGCGCCATTCGACTACGGTGCGTTCCGTGCCAGCTGTATAATGCTTATCCTCTCCGCCGTAAGTGAAGAGGTGCCGTTTGTCGTAGAAGGCGACACTGCCGTCGGGCTTCACGAAATAGAAGCGGTTTCTGTAACTTTCGTCACATTGAATAGCGACGCTGCCGGCTACAGCGCAACCGCGCTCGGCTGCTATATGTCGCATCCAGGAGAGGGACTCGGAAGACGGATTCAGTCGGGGAAACCGACTGACACACTGTCCCCGGTGCGGGGTCGGATCGGTGATGAATCCGGTGGCGAACATCTCAGGGAGGACAATGAGGTCTGTGTCAGCGGGGATATGCAGCATAGCGGCTTCAGCCCTCGCCAAATTCTTGGCGGGGTCTGCCCATTCTATGTCTCGCTGCATTATTGTTACCCTCATGTTATCCCACTTTTAATTTTTCCTTTTTACTTTTTCCTTTATTTATTGGAATCCCCATGCGTTTCGTGCAACACTGGCTTCCACCGTATTCTCAATGGCATCCGGGAGGTTGCAGAAGAAGTCGATGCCGGTGAGGTCTTCAAGCTGATCTATAGTGCGGATATATGGACTCATGTCTTTTACGTCGGTGTAATTGTCACGATGTTCCATGAAGAAACCGATAGCCTTGTAGCCTCCGTTGGTCGTGCTCTTGTTCTTGCAAAGGATGGCCATAAAGAAATACTTGGGAACGAGTAGGCCCGTGTTTGTGGTCTCAAGGATATCCGCAGAACGGTCTATTGTTCCGCCTTTCACGACATAAAGCGTGTCGCGGAAGTCATTTGTGTTCCAAGTGCGGATTTTAGATTCTAGATTAGCCCAAATGCCTCCGTTGAAATCGTAGAGCTGTGGCTGCATATTGCTGTAGAGGAAGGTCTGACGATTGGCTTCCACTGAGTTCCAACGGTCTGCCGAAGCGCAGATGTGTCCGCGTGTGTAGCCCGAACCGCGATAGTGCGCGTATGTGGTGCGGTAAGCTTCGGGGATATCGGTGTCCTCGATGAAGTTATCCTCGCGCTTCACATAACCGCCGCTGTTGGACGCATCCCAACGGAAGGCAGACCAACGCTGTGCTTTCTTTGCGATGTCCCACTCTATGCAGTAGTTGATTCCGTAGGTGGCCACGCGCTTCACAAGAAACATATTAACCACGCCTCCCTTCAGTTGCGGAATCTCCAAACGTGAAGCCTCGGGGTATTTGTTCGTCTTGTTCGCGTTGACGTTTACCGAGACGTCGTCGGGATCTACAGAGTCAGACGAGCAGGAGGCGAGAAAAACGCCCCCTGCTGTCAACAGTATCGTGCAAAGTCTGATTATGTGCTTATTTCGATGCAATGCCATAGAGTTCGGTGTTGCCATTGTAGGCCTTGGAACTTGGTGCTTGGGCTGTTATCACGATGGAGGTCATCGCTTTAGCAGCCTCGATTAGCATTGAGTTATTACTGTTCACCGTTGCCACGCCTCCACCGGCTGTCATATACTTCGAAGCTGCAGAGCCGGTCCCCTTGTCGAATGTGAGGTTGAGAGTGCCAAGAGTGTGGTTGCTCAGGTCTGCACCGTTGGAGAGACCCAGGTCGGCCATGGTTATGGTCTCAGAGGTTGTATCCTCGTAAGTTACAGTCATGGAAACGATACGTAGCTGTGTGCTGGTGGTCGTGCTGTCTGTGTATGCGTTGACCAACAGGAACTTGTCTGTACTGAATCCGGCAAACGTTACTGTCTGGTCGCCATTCTTGACGGCTGCTATGGTGTCGCCTTCGATGGGATTGAGAGAGTAGAGTTGGCTACCCTGGGTGAACTCCATCGTCTTGTTGTTGAAATAAACCACTTGGCCATAGACCACTACGCGGTCGCCTTGTTTCAGAGCGTTAGCGGAAGCAAACTGGTCGCCATTGAGTCCATAGCCGCGATAAACCTCAAGCTGGTTGGCAGAAGTTCCGTCGTCAGAGATATAATAGATGAGCGAGCCGTACTGCGGGTCGAAGCTGGAAGCGTCAACAGACACAACGATACCCTTGGTGTAGATATTCGTTGATGGCGGGCCGGCAGCGATGAGGCGGATGGTTGAAGCCACATCGTATGGGTCGTCGGCTGTGCCGCTGCCAACCATGTCTTCAAGAGTCGGTGGGGGAGGCACGCTTCCCTTGACAACGCCCAGAGACTTCACTTCCCAAGTGGAAGAATAGGAGTCGTGAGCTATGTGCTTCAGGGCGAGGCGAATCTTCTGGCCCATGTAGGTCTGATCCAGCTGCACACGTGAGTTCTGGAACGTGAAGGAATTGCCCATCCCGTCTGTGCTCATCTGCAAGTCAGTCCAGGTGGCAGCTGCTACGCCGAGGCTATCCACGTAGTTGGTGGAGATATAGAGCTTATGGTCTTCAGCCAGCGTCGTCTTGGCGTAGTTAATGGCGTGGTTTACATTGACGTAGGCGCTATCGATGCCCGCAAGGTCAATCTCGGGTGTAACGAGCCACGTCGTTCCGCTCTGGTTCGTTTTTGTGCCAGTGCCAAAGTCCTTGTAGCCAGTGATGAGGGCGCATTTGTACGATGAACTATATTCCCACTCCAAAGAGCCGGCTTCAGAGCTGGTGACACATTCGCCTAATCCGGTTTCAAAGGCTTGCAGGAACGCATAGTCCTCAGAAGTCGAAGAGTTGCCGTTCTCTGTTGGGATATTGTAGGGCGCGGGCACGTCCTCACAGGCTGTCAGAAGAGCCACTCCAAATGCTGCGGTGAGCAGCGGTTTCCAATACTTTCTCATATTGCGATTTATATTTTTATTATCAATTATTCATTATGAATTAAGAATTATGAATTCTCAATTATCCTTAATGTCCTCTTCGGTGCGGATGAGTATCTGCCATGTGTCGCGGTAGCGTGTAGCGATGCCATAGATGGTGATGGGGTGGGTTGGGATAACCAGTTCTGCGAACTTGGCGTATGTGCTTGTGCGCAGTACGAGTTTGTCCATAGATATATTTCCGAGAGTGTGGTGAACGTAACCGTTGGTGCTGCCGTTGTACGTGAGTGTCGTACCGGCCTTGTACTCAGGCGCAAAGGTGGTCTTGCCGTCGGCGTCTCCTACCTGTACGTTGGTGAGGCGTACGAGATAGCCTGCATAGCGGTCTTTGTCCAGACTAATGTCGAAGTCTAAGGTGTCTATGGCGGCTACGTCGAATCCGGGCAGGATGCGCACGTGCTGTTCCCATTTGTCGGTGCTCATGCGGCCTATGGAGCCATTGTACTCATCGCCGAGCTGTGCCTGCTGTCCGTAGCCTCCGATATAAAGGTCCTTTAGGTTGATGAGTATTTCCTGACCTACAGGCAACAGTGGGAATAGTCCTGTGCCGTTGATGCCTACGATCATGGCACCTGTGGAGTCCTGAATGCATATCTGCTTGTAGATGTTGCCTCCGAGGTCGTTGCCGATAACGATAGCCTTGAGTTGCAGGTCATCGGTAATCTTCTCCATTGAACTGCCGGAGATTACAGTCTTATAGCGCTGTTTCAGCGAGTCTATGGTGACGAGCTGGGTGTCTGTCTCTATGATATTGTTGTTGCCGTAGGGCGGGTTTGTCATGTCGGGTGTCTCCCATTTGCCGTCCATACAGGCGACTGCCATCATCGCTGTGGCGAGGATGAAAGAATGTAGAATGTATGTTGTTACTCTGCGTTTCATAGGTCTTATGGGGCTGATGGGTTAGAAGCGGTAATTGAGGTTAAGCATGAAGTTGAATCCCTGAACATAGAACTTCATAGGATTCTTCTGGAAGTTGTATGTGCGGGTAGTTGCCACCTCGCCGGTGCTCTGGTCGGTGGTGTAGTTTGAACGGCTCTGCTCGAAACCGCCGCTCACGAGCTTGCGGTTGTTCAGGATGTTGGTAGCCATCAGGTTAACGCTGAGCGGATGGCCGCCGACGCGGAACTGGTGTCCTATGCTGCCGTCCAGCATGAATCCGCCGTGACCCTTGGCTTGCTCGGGGATAATCAGACTGCCGTCGTTATCCACTTTACCGGAGCGGATCAGAGTGCTCTCGTAGCGAAGCGAGGGAGAGTAGGAGAGGTATATGCGGTCGTAGTAGTTACCCTTGAGGTTGAACCACCATCCGCGTACATTATAGTTCAGACCGATGCTCCCGACGGTGAGCGGGGTGCTGGCCTCGCGCATACCTTTATTATATAATGTCTCTGTCGTAACTGTTCCCTGAGTTGAGAGCAGGTAGGAGACGTCGGTGTTCTTCGTGTATTTGGCATCTGCCATAGAACCGATGAGGTCGATGCTGAAGGCAGAGGTCACCTTGAAGCGGATGCCGAGTTCTACGCCGTAGTAGTCCTTCTCCACACCCGTCATGCTCACGTATGTGAAACTGTTCACGTCGTCGTAGTAGTAGTTCTGCCACTCGTTCATGCGTGTGCCGTGGGCGAAGTAGCCAGTCAGGTTCATGCGCATCCAGCTGAGGTTGAGCGCATAAGCTATCTCGGCACTGAGCATGTGCTCCACCTTCAGACCGTCAATGAAGTTATTGTTCATCTCAGGTGCCTGGAAAGCGCTGCCGCCGTATGAGGAGAAAGCCTGCGGAGCGTATGTCATGTAGCCTACGCCGAAGCCCAGCACGTGACCTTTGCCCAGGTTCAGATTCGTTCCCATCTTGAAGCCGCCGTCGAGGAAGCGGGCTGTGCCGCTCTTGCCGTAGCTGTTGTCTGCGAAGAGGCCGTGCTTCATCTTACCGTCGCGCCACATCTGAGTGCCGCCTATCTTTGCGCTAATGAAGTTATAGCTGATGCCCTTCTCGCGGGTGTATTGAGCCCATAGGGTAGCCTTCTGAACCATGATGTTGAAGTCGTAACCAAATCGGTCGCCTACACCTACTGTTCCGTTCGGGCGGTTCAGGTCATATTGTACACGCGGGTCGGAGCCTGCGTAGGTTCCTACGGCGTAGTTGTTCGTGTTGTGCAGGTATTCAGCTCCCAGCATGTCAGAGATGGTCTGATAGTGCATACCCTTGTTCGATGCCAGCTGGATACCGATCTGGAACTTGCGGTCGCGTTTGTTGGCCCAACAGAGGGTTGATCCTAAGCCGAGAGCCAGATGGTCGTTGTGGCGTGCCAGCAGGTAATAGGCTGCGTCGCCGCCCACTTTGTTCATCTGCTGGTTGGCGTAATAGAGCTTGTCCCACTGAATCTGGCGGTTGGCCATGTCTGCTCTCCAGTAGTCATAGCTCTCCTGCCATGCGTTTAGGTCGTTGTTGGAGCCGTCTGTAGTTCCCCACACGTCGTAGTTATACGAGGGGAAGTTCTTCCAATAGTCAGGCTTCGGGTTCTCGGAGTTGTTGTATTGCAGGCGCGTGCGGCTGTCCATAGCATATTTGCCGTATGCCGATGTAATCAGTTTCGTGTTGTCATTAATCTTATAGTCCCAGGTGAGAAGCAACGACGGCTCGAAGGCGTGAACAACGCGTGAGTTGCGCTTCTTGCCGTTCTGGTAGCCCCAGTAGGGGTTGTAGAAATAGTTGTTTGCCAACCAATAGGCTTCGTCTGTCGAAGCGCCCTGTTGAGCGCGTTCAGAGGGATTACCCCATGTGGCTATGTTGAGGCTGTGCTTGTCGTTGAACACCTTCTGCAGCGATAGGAAATAAGCGACTGAGTTGTAGAAGGTGCCCTGCACGTTGGCTGTCTCCATATTGGCCCAGCGGTAGCCTACGGTGCCGAAGAACGCCCAGCCCTTCTGCGACAGGCCTGTGCCGAAGGTGTACATGGCGCGGGCCGTGTAGTTGCGGTTCAGGGCGGAGAGCGTCACCTTGTGTCCGGCGGCGTAGTTGGATGCTCGGAAGTTATAGTTGTTCGAGCCGCCCAGAGCTGCCATACCGAAGGTGTTGCTCTCGAACGGCGAGGCGTAGTCGATGCTGCGTGTGGCATCATTCATTCCGCCGATGGTGGAGAAACTGAAGCGGTTGTTCTCCGCGCTGTTCACCATCACTCCGTTCATATACACGTCGCTGTACTTCTGGTCAAAGGCGCGGTATTTGAAGCGCATCGGGCTGAACAGATAGCCTACGTTGCTCGTGTATAGGTTGGCACTGGAGTTGATTTGTATCACTTCCTGGCCGGCATCGGCATCTTCTTCCAGCTGAGACTCGGTGAAGATGAACGACGCGCTCTCCTCGCGAGCCGCACGCTCAGTCTCACTCATCGTCTGCGTCTGTGGCTGTTGGGCCATTGCTACGTCCGCAAGACCCATCAGGAAGGCTGCAAGTAGTAATTTCTGTTTCATTGGTTGGTTTACGTCAGTGTTTTTGCGCCACAAAGGAACAAAAAAATATTGGATTACGGAAAGAGATTGCACCTTTTTTTGGTCTAATGCAAAATTTTCTCATCTTTTTGCCCTTCCTATGATGAAAACTATTAACTTTGCACCAAAATCGTAACATACAACCGAAGAATCGAGTCAGATATGCGTAAGAACATCCTTTTTACAGCTCTTTTCCTGCTGGCTGCGACGGCAGTTGCCCAGCAGCGGCAGATAGGCTTGTACGCCATTGGCTTCTACAATTTGGAGAACCTCTTTGACATCACTCACGATGAGGGCAAGAACGACTATGAGTACCTCCCCGACGGTGATAACCACTGGACGGAAATGAAGTACGACCACAAGCTGAACAACATGAGTCAGGCTCTGTCGGACATGGGCACGAAGCGTCTGCCCGGCATCGGATGTGCCATCATCGGAGTCAGCGAGGTGGAGAACAAGCACTGTCTGTCTGACCTCGTGGCCCGTCCTGCTCTCTCCAAGCGCGGTTACAAGTTTATCCATATCGAGGGACCCGACCAGCGCGGCGTCGATTGCGGCCTGCTCTACCGTCCCGACTTCTTCCGTCCCGCCAAGACGTGGCTTCAGCCTTACGTCCTCAACGAGCATATCACCCGCCCCACACGTGGATTCCTCACCGTTCAGGGCGAGATGGCAGGCGACAGCCTCACTGTCATCGTTTGCCACTGGCCGAGCCGCTTCTCCGGTTCCACTGCCCGTGAGGCTGCCGGCACAATGGTTCGTGCCGAGAAGGACAGCATCCTCAAGGCCAATCCGAACATGAAGATTCTGGTTATGGGCGATATGAACGACGACCCGATGGACAAGTCTATGGCCAAGTGCCTCGGCGCACGCCGTAAGATCGCCGACGGAGCCAAGCCCGGCAACATGTACAACCCCTTCTGGCAAATGCTCCTCGATGGCCCCGGAACCCTCATGTATCAGGGCTCATGGAACCTCTTCGACCAGATTGTTATGACGCCCAACTGCCTTGACGCAGCCGGCACCAAGGACTACCGCACCCTCACCTTCTATCAGGCAGAGATACAGCGTTTCCCCTATCTCATGCAGCAGGAAGGCAAGTACAAAGGTTCGCCTAAGCGCACCCACGCCTCGGGCGTGTGGCTCGACGGCTACAGCGACCACCTTCCCGTAGTCACCTATTTCTTAAAACAACAATAAGAAATAATGTAAAATGTAGAATAATCTGCTCAGAGCTTTCAATCGTTTAAAACATATCACTAAATTTTTAATTTTTACTTTTTAATTTTTAAATTACTCATCTATGGTAAGCTACAAAGAGTTAGGCCTGGTGAACACCCGTGAGATGTTCAAGAAGGCAGTTGCGGGCGGCTATGCAATCCCCGCATTCAATTTCAACACTATGGAGCAGATGCAGGCCATCGTGCAGGCCGCTGTGGAGACCAACTCTCCCGTCATCATGCAGGTCAGCAAGGGCGCTCGCAACTACGCCAACGGCACCATCCTCCGCTACATGGCTCAGGGTGCTGTGGAGTATGCCAAGGAGCTCGGCTGTCCCAATCCTCAGATTGCCCTTCACCTCGACCACGGTGACAGCTTTGAGATTTGCAAGGAGTGCATTGACAACGGTTTCTCCAGCGTCATGTTCGACGGCAGTGCTCTCCCCTATGAAGAGAACATCGCTATCACCAAGAAGGTCGTAGAGTATGCTCATGCTCACGATGTAACCGTTGAGGCTGAGCTCGGTGTCCTCGCAGGTGTTGAGGACGAGGTCAGTAGCGCTGTTAGCCACTACACCCGTCCCGAGGAAGTGGAAGACTTTAGTAAGCGTAGCGGTTGCGATAGCCTCGCCATCTCCATCGGCACCAGCCACGGCGCTTACAAGTTCACCCCTGAGCAGTGCACCCGTGACCCGAAGACCGGCAAACTCGTGCCTCCTCCCCTCGCTTTCAACATCCTGCATGAGATTGAGAAGCGCATCCCCGGCTTCCCCATCGTGCTCCACGGTTCCAGCTCCGTGCCTCAGGAAGAGGTGGACACCATCAACGCCTACGGTGGCAAGTTGCCTGATGCAGTCGGTATCCCCGAGGAGCAGCTGCGCGAAGCCAGCAAGAGCGCTGTGTGCAAGATCAACATCGACTCCGACAGCCGCCTGGCTATGACTGCTGCTATCCGCAAGTACCTCGCTGAGAACCCCAGCCACTTCGATCCGCGTCAGTATCTGAAGCCCGCTCGTGAGAACATGAAGAAGATGTACATCCACAAGATTGTGAATGTGCTCGGCTCCAACGACAAACTCTAAAATCTCCCTTATTATTAATTAATGTAAGAAGCCGCTCCTCTTGGGGCGGCTTCTTTATTGAAAAATATCAGAAGGAGGTTGATACGGAGAAACTGAGCTTATTGAGGAGTCCTTGGCAGCCTTCGAGGACGTCACGCCACGTGGCATCGAAATTGCCGGTGTACCAGGGGTCAGCTACTTCGCCCGGGCGTTCGGTGTAGTCCATGAGGAGATGGATCTTGCCGTCTGGATCGTCTCCGCAAATCCGTTGCATGTTGCGGATGTTCCAGCGGTCCATCCCGATGAGTAGGTCGAAGCGGTCGTAGTCGGCGCGGGTCATCTGACGGGCAGTCTTGCCTCGGCACCCGATTCCGTGTTCTGCCAATTTCGCGCGGGCTGGGGGATAGACGGGGTTTCCAATCTCCTCGGTTGAGGTGGCTGCGGACTCGATATAGAACTGGTCTGCGAGACCGGCCTTCTCTACCAAGTCCTTCATTACGAACTCAGCCATCGGGCTGCGGCAGATGTTTCCGTGACAGACGAACAAAATGGATGTAGCGGACTCTCCCCCCGCCCTCCCTTGTAGGGAGGGAGCAGAATGAGATTGGCAGGATAAATTCTCTTTATTCATAGTTCTCAATTCTACATTCTACATTTTACATTTGGTTTCTTCCCTTGTCCTCTAACTACTCCCCTCACTCACAGGGAGGGGCAGGGGGGAGAGTCCTCCTTAGTGGGGGCAGGGGGCGGTGGGGCAGTCCACCATGTATTTCCACTCGGAGTTGTTGTTGTAGGTCTTGACAACTACGGTGACGGTCCAGTCGGTGAAGTGGAGGCGCAGAGAGAACTTGTCCTGAAGGAAGTTGTTCTGGCCGGGCTTCGGGAATATCTGGCGCGATGGATCGGCTGTGGGGCCGTCATAGACTATGAAGTGGTCGGCCTGGCTGTATGCGTCGCCGTGCAGGACGAAGTCTCCGCAATGCTGTCCCATGTTGTATGTCTGCTTGTGATCCAACGGCTGTCCCATCTTTCGTGGAGTGATAGTTCCGCCCTGACACGGGGGCAGGTCGGGCTTGAGCGGTATGTCGCGGCGGTCCTGCGGGGCTGTCATAAGTGTGTTTACGGGAGCGTTGCGCACCTTGGTGCTGTTAGAGCCGAACTGCGGCTTGGAGGCTGTGATGCTCAGTAGCTCGTCGCGCTGTAAGCCATCTACTGTGAACACGCCGTTGCCGCTGTTGGTGGGTGCGTGCCGTCCGGTTATGGAGGCGCTGATAGATAGGGCGCAGTCGGGGAGCACCTTGCCGTTGACGCCGTTGATAGTACGGAATTCCAGAGAGACGAGGTTCGGAGTCATGCGAATCTTCTCCTTGTCCCTGAACTTAGGCACAACCTGACTGTGTTTCTTGTATGCGGGGTCTTTCTCGGAAATGATTTCTATGCGCGAGCCTTCCTTGGCTTTCACGGGGATAACGCCGTTACGGTTGCTTATCTCCTCTACGGTTTCGGTCTTGCCGCTCGGGTCAGTGATTTTGATACGGTTGCGTACACCCTCTACGGGACGGCCTGTAATGGAATCGACTATTACGAACTCGCAGGTGTAAGGCTCATGTTCGAGCCATACGGTGCGGGTGTCATCGTCCTGGCGAACGAACTGTTCCACGGTGAAGGGGCCTCCCTCGAGGTCGCCGTCGTGGAAGTGAATCTTGCTGGCGTGGATGGCAACGGTGGCCAGCACGAACGCGCTATCGTATGCTGCGATGCCCTTGCCGTCGGTGCTGGTGTGTACGGTGCGCTGAATCTTGCGGCTGTTGTATGTCAGCGTGACGATGGCGGTGGCGTCGGGGATAGGCTGGTGTGTCTCCTTGTTCTTGACGAAAAAGGTGAAGCGCTGTTTTATCGGGCGCAGGGGCAGGGCGGTGGAGTCATTGGCTGCCACAAGCTCCTGACAGGGCGCGTCGGTGCGCAGGGTGTCTGCATACCCATGACAGTGGGCTGCGAGATCCACTGTGGCGCAGTAGCGCATTTGCGGTATTGTGGCTATGCCGGAGGCGTCTGCGCGGACGGAATCGGTGTGCTCTTCGCCCAGCTCTTTGTAGCGATAGACCAAGGTGGCATCTGGCAGCGGGTCGCGTGTCTCCTCGTCGATGACTTGCACGTGGAGGTCTTCGCGGCGCGGCAACATCTTCAGATGTACGTTTCTGGTATAGTGGAAGTTATGCTCTTCGCCAGCAGCTGCATAACAACCGCTTTTTGCCGTGAATGCGGCTTGGCTGAGGCAATAGAAGATGTAGCTGAACACGCTGCAAGGGAGGTTGCGGAACACGGTCTGTCCTGCGGAGTCCGTCTTCTGAGTGAGGCTTATGGAATCGGTGGCGAAGAGCCGCGCGTCTTTCCAGAGGTAGTGGGCCTGGTAGTCGATGGTTACTGGCAGGCTGTCTATCGGAGCCTCGGTGTCCGGCTCTGTGCAGGTGACGGTGATGTCTTTCTGACAGCGGATAAGCAACAAGAGTGGGAGTAACAGGAGGAGAAGCCACCACCAGCGACGATGCCCCTCTCTATCTCCCCCCGTGGGGGGGAGGACTGGCTGCGCGACGACGGGCTCAGGTTCTGGCTCAGGTTCTGGCACAGGATCCGGGTCTGGTACAGGAACAGGTTCTGGCTCCGGCTCGGGTTCGGGTTCGGGCTCGGGTTCTGGCTCCGGCTCCGGTTTGGGCGGAGTGAGATCTATGAGATATTCTTCTTGCCCCTCAACAACAGTGAAGGGGAAGGATTGCCCATCAAGCGTATAAATTGTATGTGTACTTCCAACCTCCAGCGGGTGGTCAGAGTGGAAGAGGCCGTCTTGCCCTGTAGCTCGCAAATAGCCGGTCTGCGGGCTGTCTATATGGAAGGATGTGGCAGGCAGGCGCTCTCCGTCCAAGAGGAAGCCGATGCTAACGTTCTGCAGCTTCTGCTTCCGCAGGGTACTTCCCAGTTCGCCGCCCGGCGACTGATTGGGGAAGCGGTAGCCCCAGGCTGCTATGCCGATGTCGTAGCCGTCGGCGGCAGCGCGGAAGAAGATATAGTCGTTGGACGGCAGGGTGAAGAGGGCGGCGGCCGTGCGATCGTCCATAGCTGCCTGTAGCGTTGCCTTGCGCTGGTTGTAAGCCTCTGCCACAGCCTCGCGTTCGGCTTCATCACCTTTGGTATAGGCTGTCCATCCGTCTCCCGGCAAGGTCCATTGCAGATAACCGACGCCCGTCTGCGGCTCGGCCAGAAGCAGGTTCGCGCTTTTGGCTTTGTTCCTGAGTTGGCTATATACCTGGGCTATAGGCACATGTTGGGGGAACAGCGGGGCGATGCCGCTTATGTTCAGCTTGATGTTCATTTAATGAAGGGTAGTTAAAGGGAAATGTAAAGGATAATAAAGAGGACGAGCCACGCGAAAAACGCGATTGGGACTGTCCATAAGAAGGCAGTGTGGCGCGTCTTGTGGCGAAAGAGCCACATTGCAGCACCTGCTCCGTAGGCTCCGCCGAGGACAGCTGTGCCAAGCAACACGGCCTCGGGAATACGCCAACGGCTATAGTAAGCAAAACGCTTGTCCTCTGCGTAGAAGAGGAACGCAATGATGTTCATTACGAACAGATAGCTATAGAGGAGAGTCATGTTTAAAGTTAAAAGGTTAAGGAGACTCTCCCCCCGCCCTCCCTTGTAGGGAGGGAGCGAAATGAGGACAAGGGGTGAAGAGTCATGGTTAATAATTATTGATAACTAAAGAGAATTATGTCAATTCTTGTCTTCTAATAACTCCCCGCCCTACAAGGGATGGGCAGGGGGGAGGGTCTTATCCAAACAACAGGGCGCCGCCAAGCAGGTAGGTGCAGACCACGAGGGCGGCGATACCGAGGGCTCCGACCACTTCGAGGATGCGAGTAAGTAGGGTGGGGCGGTGGTAGGGATAGAACGAGTACTCGTCCTCCTCGTCGTCCAGCTCGAACTCGATGGGTTTCATCTGCTCCTGTCCTACGGTGAGGGTCAGCGTGGCAGGAAGTCCGGCCTTGTAGTCGGCGTGGCTGAGACGTGCCTGTCCGTTCTCGTCGAGATAAGCCAGAGTGTTGGGAGCGCCGGGCTGTGAGAAATGGGCTGTGGCGCCGCTGAGAGGCTTGTCGTCAGGCCCATAGACGGTGACGGTGATGTCCAGCTCGCTCTCTACGGTGACGAATGGCAGTTGGAAAACATACACCTGCTGATCTGCATCGAGGTCAAACAGCTGAGTGGTGTTGCCTGTGAAGCCGTCGGTGACAGTCATCGGCTGTCCCTCTGGCACGGGCTGGAGTTGCACACGCCCTTGAGCAT
This sequence comes from Bacteroidaceae bacterium, assembly GCA_017447625.1. Taxonomy (GTDB): domain Bacteria; phylum Bacteroidota; class Bacteroidia; order Bacteroidales; family Bacteroidaceae; genus Physcousia. The sequence goes on along the minus strand of JAFSNB010000035.1, from coordinate 64,738 downwards.
CAGTGACGTAAGAGCCTGTTACTCCGCCAACTGTGACCTTGATGGGGAACTGCTTGCAGATTTTGCCCTCCTTGTTCACCACCTCGATTATGGGCTGGAAGGTGCGCTTGGCAGGCTCCTCAGGCCTCTCTTCAGGCTTCTCGGGGGGAAAGACTTCTTCAGGAGTCTCTATGGGCTTTTCGGGGGCTTTCTCCTCTTCCTTAGTGATGTGGAAGGTGAAAGTGTTTTCGCCTGCGATGAGCGGCTGCTGCTGGGTCTCGTTGTCGAGGCTTACGGTGCAGAGGCCAGCTTCGGGGTCGATGGGGAGCGTTGTGGCGCAAACGCCCATCTCGTTGGTGGTGAGGGTGATGTCGCGCCCCTTGTACTGCACTCTGACGGTCGCGCCGGCGTAGGGGAGACCGTTGAGAGTGGCGTTGATCTGCACGCGGGTGAACGCCGTGATGTCTATCTGCACGTGACCCTGACCAGGAAGGACGGTGATGTGCTGTTTCACGGCATCTGCCTCTACGTCAAACTCATAACCTACAGGCAGGTCGCCGAGGTCGGTAGTTCCTTCGGCGTTGGTCTGGCGACGGTAGCCGTTAAGACGGAAGTCGTGGTCAGGAGCCGGTTCGCCGTCGTAGAGCAGTTCGATTACCACATGTTCCGTTTGTGTCTTCGGTGCCGTGGTGCCAGAGGCAGCTCCGCTGTTGATGCGTTCGGGATACCTGTAGCCCCAGGCTGTGAGACGAATGAGCAGGTGTCCGGCGGCGTCGGCCTTGTAATAGACGAAACTCTCGTCAGGCACGGTGAGCACCCGCTGGGCCATCTGTTGGTTCGAGGCGAAGCGGGCAGCCACAGCGTTCATGCGGCGGTGCCACTCGTCGGTGACCTCCTGACGCATCAGCGGGTCGCCCTCAGCGAGCGACGTCCACCCGTCGCCGGGAAGCTCCCATTGCAGATATTCGTGGCCAGGCGTGCGCTCGGTGAAGAGCTGTTCGTCGCCGGTGCCAAACTGTTTCTTCAGGGCTGTATATACACGGTCGTAATCGTCGCCGATTAGGCACGAGACGCCTGCTGACTTTATCTTTATGTTCATCCTAAGTATTTTATGATTTAAAGATTTTATATTTTAGGATTTAGGCTTTAGAAGTCTTTGAGAGCTTCCTTGATTTCGTTGGCGGCGCGCACCACTTCGTCAATGCTTCTGAATGGCTTGTATCGCTGCAGGATATTATCAACTATAGGCTTGGTGTTTTCGTCATAATAGCGTTTGACGGCATCCACAGCCAGTTGCTCTCTGCGGTTGAGGGTGTTGTTGTAGCCGTCGCTGGTGCGGCAGGTCCACAGCTTCACCTCGTCGTCGTTGATAAGGCGTAGCAGTTCCTCTTGTGCGGCGGACTTACCGGCACGTCTGGGAGCAGGTGCAGGATCATCCTGTATCACTTGCTGACTGCCCTCGTCATCTTTCTCTATTACTTTTTTCTCTTTTATCTTCTCACTTTCCTCCGCTTTGCGTTTAGCCTCCTCCTCAGCTCTTCTTTTTGCTTCCTCCTCAGCGATTTTCTTGAGTCTGTCTCCGATTTCTTCGGCTTCACTCTGCTCAGGAGTTACCTCATCGATAACGTCAGGGACATCAACCATAACGGTGTCGGCTATCTCCTGTTTCTCATCTGAGATTCCTGAGCCAGAGCCTTTGGAAATGAGGGCTTTAATTCCCATAAAGAGAAGAATAGCCAAGAGCAGACCGAGCGCAGCAAACAGCCACTTTCTCCATTGACCATTGACCATTGACCATTGACCATTATTTTTTGGCTGGCTACTGGTTGATGGTTGGGTGGAAGTTGAGGGTGCGGGTGGCGGGGTGAAACGCGGTGTGGAGGGTTGTCCAGAGCCGCCGCTCGGCTTCTGTATTGCTTTGATGAAGTCGGGGATGTCATAAGTGTCTCCAGGCCCCTCTCCGGCTCCACCCGTGGGGGGGAGAGAACCTGCGGTGGGGACAGTTCCTGTGTGAGGCACGGTTCCAGCGGGTGGCACTGCTCCTGTAGTGGGGGGAACAACTGTTGCGTCCGGCTTATCTAATGAGGCCCCCACGGGGGCGGTAGGGGGGGCCGTCGGTGTCGGTGTGGGTATCGGATTCACTGGCTTTGCCGGTCTTGCAGCCGCCTTAGTGTTAAGGGCAATGGTTGACTGGCAGTGTGTTCCGAGTTCGAGACGTCCTACATGTCCGAGTTCCGGATAGCGGCTATGACGCATCAGAGCTTCGAGCTGCGTCATATTCTCCACACAGTAGGCGGCAGCCTCTGGCCCGTTCATTACGGGTAGAGATGTGGGGCGTGCCTCTAAGCGATAGCGACGCAGAAGATTCTGGTACGGCGAACTGTCTACGGGCGTGTCGGGCAGGACGTCGCCTCCCATCATGGCCTGAATGGAGAAGGCGGCAGAGACGGAGTTTAGCACTTCCAGCGGGCTTTTGCCATCGGCCAGACGCTGCTGAGTGGGCAGAAGGAGACAGGTCTGCATCTGTCCAGGCTGTCCGTCGGATGTCTTGCACGCACGTGTATGCAGGGCATAAAGGGTGTAGTTCTGTGCGTGTGTGATTATCCACGTCTGCGTCTCATCGACGATTGTTGGCGGGATAGCGTGGAACTCCTCAGGCACGGTGCCGGCAGCAACGAGGGGCTCCTCATTGAGGCCGGTGGCTAGGGGACCGCCGTATATGCGTAGTGCTATGTTGCGTATGAATAACATTGTTCTATTGCTGTAGGTTCATTATTGCGTTGCGCGGTTCGCTGGTTGCGGCCTTGATGCAGTCGGTGTCGAGCTGTTTCTTGTAGGCTGCCCATTGGGTCGCGAGCCACGGTATATCGTTGAAATAGGCTACTCTCTTGACGTTGGTCTCAGATGCCAACACCTTGGTTACTAACGGCGAGGCTGCGTTGTGCTTGTCCAAACCGCTGGTCTGCTTCTCAACATCTTTAATCAGTTTCTGGAAGATCTCCACGGTGACCCAATAGTTGTCGAGGTTCTTGAAGCGCTGCATCATCTCCTCCTGCTTGGGTCCGGCGGGAATGTTCTGTCTGACCGCGTTTACGGCGTTCTTTGCTGAAGAAACTTCGTTTGAGGCGTAAGGCCGTTGCAGCACTTCGCCCGCCTGTTGGTAGGCCTTCATCTCTTCAACCAGCGGTGCCAGTTGCTGTGCGGCTTTGGCAATCTCCTGACTCTCGCCTGAGAGTTCTTGGTATTGCGCATAGGCAGAAAGCAGGTCCTGCATGTTGATCTCGCTGTATTTCTTGCCGAGCCAGGCTTGTAGCTCTGTGCCTGCCATCTGCTCCAGACGCATAGTGCGGAATTTCTTCAGGTCAGCGAGCTGCTTGTTGAGCGAGGCAATCTGCGTAGAGTCCGCCTTGTGCTGCTCCTGCTGCTTCGCAACTATCACGCCGACCTGCTTGAGGGCTGCGTCTTTCTCCTTCTGCAACTGTTTCTTGTCTGCTTCGAGAGCCTTTGCCTTTGTCCACTTGTCGTTGCCCTTGAGAGAATCGCTGTTGTACTTGGTGGTGAGTTCACGCACTTTCTTGCCAAGAGTTAAAGTGTCCTCCTTCAGGCTTTTGATGACGGCGTTCAGGGAGTCGATGTTCTTCTGCTTTGCGGCTTCGCTGGCCTCCAACTGTGTGATTCTCAGGTTCAGAGTTCGTATTGTGGCCTGGTCGACTGAAGCCTCCGGAGTCTGCGTCGTGGCAGGCTGCGGCTGTTCATCCTGTGCGTGTAGGGTGAAGGGGCAGAGGGATAAAGCTAGTAATATAATTCTTAATTTAAAATTCATAATTCATAATTCATAATTATGGATTCACCAGACCGTCCATTTCAACTTTGATGGTGGCGAGGTTGTCCAGTCCGTAGCTGGTCTCTTCGTTTGCGAAGTTCTTGTATATCTGATTGAGCAGGTTGAGATTCTCCTGCGTGGCTTCTACGCCGCTGAAGTAATCCACTATCTGCTGGCTGAGACGGGTGTAGAACGAGGGACGCTGTCCGTTGGTAGCTGTCCTAATGGTCTTCTCGTCCAGTCCTTGCTGGAATCCCGGCAGATGTTCTATCTCCTTGAACAACGGGTCGTTACGATAGCCCTTAGCTGTGCTTACCAATGCATTCTGCAGGCTGATAAACGAGCGCCAGTCGGTGGTCTTTGTGTCGAACTTCGGCGTGATGGTGTGCTTTCTGTTTACAAAACCATTGACGTTGGTGTAGAGCTTGTGGATGGCTTTGATATTTACGATACGCGGATCGTTTTCCATATTCTCCGCCTTGGCTAGTAGGGTCACGCCAGCGAACTGCTGTTGCAGGGCTGCGTCCTTGAAACTGTCGCTGTGAAGAGCGTTCTTATATCCTTCACACGCTTTATTGGCCACGGTCTCGCGCAGACAGTTGTTCACCTTGTTGTAACCCTCTAAGGAGAACATCTTCATAGCTTTGCTCTGGTCTATATCGGCGCGTTGGTCGCGGTAAAGGGCTTCGTTCCATCCGCTCTCTTTTTCCCACGCCTCGCGAATACGGTTGCACTCGTCGGTGATGTTCAGTTTGTCCTCGGTGGCATATTCTGTGGTGGTGCTCACTGAGAACAGACTGTTCCATTTGATTGCGAGAAATATACCTCCCACGAGCACCGCAAATATTGCAGCTAATTTAATAATTTTCATCTTATTATTGGTTTTCGGGTTTACTTTCCCATTCGGTTATAGCTTTGCTGGCGGCAGAGATATTATCCCAGGTGAAAGGCTTGAACTTCTTAATAACGTCATTGTTCAGCTTGGTCTCTTTCAGTTCATCGCGTTTCTTGAGAATGTTCTCTATAGCTAATTGCTCAGCCTTTGAGACGGCGCTCTTGGCCTTCCAACCGCTGTGGTTGCGGCAGCCTGAGAGGTCTCCTTTGTTCACGAGAGCCATAATCTCAGCACGATTCTGTGCTTTCTTAGCCTCGTCTTGCTGTTTCTTCTTGGCGGCCTCCTCTTCCAGCTTCTTTTGCTTAGCAGTCTCCTCGGCTTTTCTCATCTCCTCTTCTACCTGAGCAGCTCGTTCGGCCTCACTTGGCTCTGAGACAGCAGGTGTTGCTTCGAGGCTTGCTGCGCCGTCTGAAGTCCCCGCTTTGTCCTCAGTGACAATGTTCTGGAGGCTGTCCTGAGTGTTTGCGGAGAGTGTGTCACCATAGACTACCCCTTCTTCATTGGGAGTGGTTGTAGTGGCCTCTTTATCTCCTCCAAGAAACCACCATAGGCATCCGACGAGCAGGCATCCGGCGGCGAAGCCAGCCACAGCACTTATGATGAGAGCTGTGCGTGAGTAGCCTTCTGTGAGCCCCTCTCCGGCTCCCCCCGACGGAGGGAGAGAACCTGCGGATGGGACAGAATCCGAGGGGACTGTCGGTTTCGGCTTTGCAGGACGGGCTGCAGGTGCAGGTGTCTCTTTGCGATAGGAGATGTTTATGGAAACGGCGTGTTTGGCCTTGTCTGGCTGCGATGTAACGCTGAAGATATAGCTTCCGATATGTGCCGGCGTCATCTTCACCTCGCCGGTTGCAAACGAGGCATCAACGAGATACGGCTCACTCATCGGAGTGGTTATGATGTCGCTGATGTCCTTGCCTGCGAGCAGCAGCTGTGCCTTGTCTGTCTTAAAGAAATTGATGATGGTGTTCTGGTCTTCCGCAGGCACATCCTTGGCACCGGGGCGTTTCAGAGTCACTTTGACGGAATACTTCACCATCCGCTTGGGAATCGTACAATGGATGGTATCTGTCATCGGGTCAAGCCGGATTGTAGCGCCCTCGAACGACATCTGCATTCCGGAAGCCTGGAGCAGTCCGCCAAGAGAGAATGACACATTGGTATATTCTACCATCGAACTGCTCTCGAGCGTCGTGGTGTATTTGTCTTCGGGATGTCGCAAAGTCTGGCCGGTGGGAGTGCCGTTGACTATTATATTATAAATATGTACGCGCGGAATCTCCAGATTCTCCAGCCCTATTGACGACTGGCATTTGGCACCAACCTCAATCTCCTTGAACGAAGAGAATTCCGGGAACTGGGTGTCGCGCATGAAGTCTGCCATCTTCTCTGCCGGGACATTCAGAGTGCCGGTGAGTCCCTGCGGGTTCATCGGGATATAGGCCGATGCAGAGGGGGCGAGCGAGTATTGCGCCATAATCTGACGGAAGGGCTCGTCGTCTATCTCCTTGTTTATGAAACTGTGACGCCCGTCGGTCTGCGGCGACATATACTCTGCGACAAAGAGGTTATAGATGTCCTGAAGCAGTGTGTAGGGGCTTTTCCCTTCTGCCAGACACTGGCCTGACGGTATCGTTACGGCGATGCTTAGCACGCCGGGCGCATCTGCATCGAAGGACTTGACCCGGATGTCAAGCAGCATATACAAGATATACCCGTCGCCGTGCTTGACGAGATATGAGGGGTTATCGGCTATTATGGAAGAGCGGTCCATGTTAGCCCCTTCGTTGCCAGCCAGGACACCTACCGTTACCAACGGGGCGAAACCTGCGCGGCGTTCCTTGGTGCCTCCGATGCGGAGGCCTATTTGGGTTATCATAGGATTATAGAATTAGGAGACTCTCCCCCCGCCCTCCCTTGTAGGGAGGGAGCGAAATGAGGACAAGAGGTGAAGAGCCATGATGAATATTATATGAAGATTATAAATGCGCAGCTTAGCTGATGCTCTCTTTGAAACGGTCCCACCAGGTCTTTTCTTTCTTACCGGCAGTCACGAACCGGATGGTGTCGATAATCTTGCGGGTTTCCGTGTCATTGAAGTCAAACACGTCTCCGAGGAAGAATCGTCCGAGCGAGAACGTGAACACCTGTGGACGGTAGTTGGTAGAGGCGTTTATGCGCTTGGTCTGGCGGCAATAGGTCTTCAGTTGCTCCACCGGACCGGAGTATTTGTTGATAAGCAGTTCGCGGGCTTTCTCCAGACGCACATTCTCCTCACCAAGCATATCGGCCTTGGTGACTATGAAATGAATGGCATCTACGCGCTGCATTACAGCCTGATTCTCAGGGAGCTCAAAGAGTGATACGAACTTGTTGAGTATGGAGAGCTGTGAGATATATTTCTTACGTATGCGCTCGTCAATGACATTGCCCTCGTTGTCCTTAACCTGCTCCACGTATTCCACCTTGACCTTGTCTTTGGTGGAATCGACTATGATGAAGAACACCTTGCGGTTCTCGTTCATAAGCAGGTTGGTAGCTCCTGTTCCCATGTCCGAGAGGGACACTTCGCGGGAGTCGGCGATACGCAGGGCAAATTCCTCACCAGACATCTCCACGAGGTTGATGTGGTGCTGAACGAACTTGTCGCCTTTCATCTGCTCGCTTACCTGTCCGTTGATGGTGGTTACGAATTTTCCGAACGTACGTCCCGGCGTTATTCCTGCGTTTACATATTCCTGGAGGGCAGAGGCGTATGGGCCTCCGTGGGTCTTCATGTTCAGAGTGTAGCCCTGTCCGTTGGCTCCGGCCAGACCCATCAGCAGACAGGTTTTTCCTGTGCCCGGAGTACCGAAGAGATAGATGTCTGTGCATCCAGCAGGAGCGGTGATGTTCGGGTCTTCTATCTGATAGTCCTGAATCACGGGGAAGAGGTCGCGGTCTAGTTGTAGTTTCTCCCAGCTCTCTTCGGTGATGAGCTCTTCGTCCTCCAGTTCCCAGCGGGTGAAAATGTCGGCTGCGAGCAGACGCTCCACATCGTCCTTACTATACTCCGACGGGTTGGATTTCATCTTGGCCAGCTCCTCATCGCGCAGCTGGTAATAAAGGGCGTTGACATCGTTGATAAACGGGCTGTCGGGGTTGTTGTCGCGGTAGTCATCAACCAGGAACAGATCACCCGAGCGCTTCACGCTGTCCCACTCGCCGAAACTGGCAATGGCTTTATTTGCTTCGGCTGCGTGCCGACCCAATGGCCAGTCGGTGAGATAACGGTTGAGGCTGTGTATGCTGATGGCATTCTTGGTATTCTCCCACATGAGGTCATCCAGTTCGTCCATGTGAACGCTGCTGGGGTATTTCATCTTATAGTTACGCAGGGCGGTGTAGTTGCCGCGTTCCAGCGTAGCCCAGTCTGACTGCTCGCGAGCGGCTGCTTCGGCTTCCCTCTGCTTCTGCATGGCATCAGCCAATTCCTGTTGCAGTTGGTTGGTAAGATTCTGTGCGTCTGCGGCTTTGGGACCATCTGGATAGCGCTGCAAATAGGTAGTCACCTTACGCTGCATGTCCTGAATTTCAGCAGGATTGTTACGTGGTGAAGACTCAATCTCGTTCCAGAGAGCTACTTCTTCTGGTTTGCGGCCAGCTTCACGCAATTGCTCAAAGACGAGCTGTGGAACAACTCCTTCGAGGTCATTTACGGAGAGGTCTTCGTATGTCTGCAAGAGCTGTACCAGCTTCTGCAATTCTATATTCGGCTGCTTTCTCAGTTGGCTGAGAAGCGTTGGCTTATTTCCGTTTAGTGTTGGCATAAATTATGAATTATGAATTGTGCATTATGAATTATCAAAGTTCAGCTCCTCCGGAGATGTGCTTGCCTTTGGAAATGGCAACGGTGGAGGAACGCGGAGCTACTATGTAGTTGAGTAAGACCATCAGATGGAGAACAATGAGAAGGATTATACCCAGAGGTGTGATGCCGTCGGCAGCGCGGAGCATCTGTGCGAACTTTGGTTCGGGGGCTGTGCCGAGGTCGAACTGGGCATATCCGCTCAGAGTGTAAGGTGCGCCGGCTCCTCCTTCGATTACGGGAATAAGCTTGTTCTCGGTCCCGTAAGTCGCAATCTGTTCACTCAGACGCTGCCAAGCGGTGGCATCTTCATTCTCAATGGCGGCAGCAAGAGAGGGCAAATCCATGAAATTCCAAGTGTTCACCTGCTCTTCCATTGATTTCAAATGAGCCAGCACTTCTTCGGGCACTTGTGTGAGAGCAGAGGCTTTTGCGCCCCAGCGGTCAACGTCTCCGACAACTACTTTCTCCACATATTCAGCCAAAGCGTCGCCTTCTGCGGCTTTCTGCCCGGATGCCTTGTAATTCTTTATCTCTTCAACTGCATAGGTGAGGAAGGTAGTGCGCTGCTGGTCGTAATTGGAATAAAGGGCATTGATGGCCTCGATTTCAGCACGTGCCTGCTGTTGCATGGCGGCAGATCCGCCCGTGATATGGAAGAAGCGGAGGAAGGGTGCAGCGCACAACACGGCCACGATGACGTATAATCCGACGCATCCCCATTCGACATAACGCCAGTTGTCTGTATTCTCTTCTGCTCCCTTGGCTTTAATTGCCATGATGAGCAGGAAGGCCAAGCCGGCCACGAGAGCCACAGCTCCTATTATAGCCCCGCCGGGCTTACCATCGGCTGAATGCATTAGTATTCCGAAGAAAGAGATTACGCCAATGCCGGCGAGACCTGCCAGAGCGATGATATTGGCGATTGAAACTTTTCCGCTGTCTGATTTCATAATATATAAATATAATGTATAATGTATAATGTAGGATGTAAAATGTAAAATTGTGAAATAGTCAAATCGTGAAATCAATTCACTTTTTCCATCAGGAAGGATTCACCGCGTTTCTTGCCGTAGCGTACCCAATAGGCTTCCAGCATACGGTCCTTATTGGGGATACAGACGTAGTCGTCGTGGTTCACGGTATCACCATCTTTACTTACCGCGTCGCCGTCTTGGATAAGCACGATACGGTCCTGCTCCCATTTCACAGAGAGACGGGCGGTGTATATCCGCCTGGAGTTGATTGTATGGTGTTCCACCCTTCCCTCTGAGGTAGAGGTGAAGATGAGGTAGGTCCACATATCATCTATCTTGGCACCCGTATCTGCGTTGTTGAGCGAGAGCTCGTTGGTGCTCCTCCACTTGCCTATTATCAGGTCGTGGTTCTTCATCAGATCGTCGAAGTTAAGCAGCTCGCCACCCGTGGCATCCAGAGCGTCTTTGATCTGGATAGTAGGTCCGATGGGGTGGGTGGTGTCGGTCTGCTTGGCAGTCATGGTGAGGATTTTGATGACTTGGTCTGTAGTGAGGTCTTTCTTCTTGCTCTTCAGCAAAGCGACAGCTCCTGTAACCACAGGCGCAGCCATCGATGTGCCGTCCATCTCCTGAAGGCCCTCCTTCTCTGACACTTTGAAGCCCAGTTTCTTCCAAATAGCTGTGCAGCGCTTGTCGGTGGCACTCCAAAGCTTGACACCGGGAGCTGCCACGGTACTGTAGTTTAAGCCAGCTTCCTTGACGATGCCGAAGTTGCTGAACGGAGCCATCTGCCCCTTACCATCCACGGCTTCCACCTTGATGAAGTCGTTGCTGCGGTTCTTGGGATCCATGCCACTAAGCAGGGTGCTGTTGCCGGCGGAAGTTACGAGAACACAACGATGGTCGTTGGCCACCTTGACGACATATTTCCACAACTCTTCACCGAGTTTGCTGCTTTGTGTTGCAGCTACCTGGTCGCCCAGAGGAATCTGCCCCTTAATGTTGGAGGGGTAGGCGCGACCCATGGAGAAGTTCACCACGTCGGCTCCGTGATAGATGGCATAGAGTATGCCTTCGATCATATTGGCTGTAGTGAGCTGAGTACCTAATGAAATTGGAATCCACGTACATTCAGGAGCTATACCTGAGCAGCCGATATTGTTGTTCTGCTCGCCGATGGCGATGCCGGCGACGTGTGAGCCGTGGCAGTAGGCTGTCAGCTCACCCTCGGATGTCGGACGGCGGGCTGGCGGCTGCACGTTACGCGTGCGGGTCGGAATATGTATCGGGTCGGTGTAGCGTGTGCCTATCTCAGGATGTGTCAGGTCGAAATAGCTATCTACGATACCGACTTTTATCTCCTTGGAGCCACGTGTGATATCCCACGCCTCGTATGCTTGGATGAGACGGAAGTACTCGTCGTATGAGGCTATGGAGAAACCGGGATCGCCGGGTTTGGCACCGTCCTCAAGAATCTCGTTGGTGGCTACACGGAAGTCTATCCCTGTAATGCGTTGAGGCAGTTCGTTGGCCACCTGATTCACTTTGTCTTGCGGTACGGTGAGCACCATTGTTCCGATGGTCGGGTTGTAATACTGAACCTTATACGCTGGGTCGGGATAGAGCTGTTTGAACTGACGGGCGAAGTCTGCCATATCCTTCTTCAAATCCTGAGAGTTGAAGATGACGAAGAGCTGGTCTGCCACAATCTGCGACAGCGTATCCTCAGGATTCACAACGATGCGTGAGGAATCGATGGGGGGAATGTAGTTATCCTCCGGATCGGGAAGTTCCGGCACACCAGGGATAGAGTCGTTCCAATCTTCCACAATGGAAGAGTCACGCAACTCCTCTGGCAGGTTGAGCGTGTCAGACGGCTCCCTGAACGGGTCGTCCTTGCCTCCAGACTTGAACGGGTCGTTGCTGTGACAGCCTCTGAGCAGAGAAATCAGGAAGCAGATGATGACCAGTCCCGTGAGGAAAAGCAGAGTACGCCAAAGGCACCCCCAAGGTCCCCAGGGCTGCCAGAAAGGAAAGTAAGGCTTGCGGACGCGTCCGTCTTTATCGTAGTAAATGCGTTTCATTTAATTCGTAATTCTTAATGCAAAATGCATAATTATTGTTTGATGGCATCAAGGATGAGTTTTATCTGCTCGTTGGCCTCACGGTCGTAGTCGGGAACATTGATGTGTGCAATGAAAGCCACATACATATATTCGAGCCAGGTGTTATAGTTGGCCTCGTAAGCCGGGGTGTAACGTCCTGCGGATGAGAGAATCTCATTGAACAGAGCTGTCATCTCCTCCTCCTCATAGTGCTCCTTTCTCTCACGCTGTGTCCAGACGAAGCACGGGAGATGCATCTCCGTAGATACCCTACGCGAGGTCTGTATCTGATCTGCTTCCAGGTAACGGAAGCCGAAGTCGATGACGAAGTCGCTGATTGTTGTCGCAATCATGTCGGCAATGAGGTCCTCGTTGATATTTGAGGTGTTTAGGATATCCACGTAGTCGGCAATCTCCTGTTCGATGCGTTCTGTCAGATGTACGCTGTGAGCCGTGTTCGTTATGCAAGCCACGAGATTTGCCAGAACGATTTCGTCCATAAGTCCGTCCCCGGCAAATGCGTTCATAAACTGTACGCTGCTGATATAATCCTGCCACAGGGTGACGAGGTCGTCGGCGATAATCGATGAGTTCTTGCGTTTCACGGTGTCTCCCTGGAAGAGCTTGCGCTCATCCACACCACGTGACTTGAGGTATTCGGCAGCCTCCTCCTGACTGGTGAAACGGTATGTCTGAATGAACATCTGCCATTTTGAGGCTTCGCTTGGGCAGCCCTCAAAATTATTGCAGCGCTTGCGAATAAGCTCATAATCAACAATCTTGCTTGTGTCATGAACGGCGCGCCCGAGCTCAGGTATAAGGCGGTGAACCTCCTTGAAACTCTGGGCTTCGGTGAGTTGGAGTGCTTTCAGGAGATGTCCGAAGAATCCCGGATTGTCCTGACATGTAAACTCCAGCTCGCGGAAGATTCCGTTTGCCTTACGTATGTTCTCTGCAAGCAGTTCTGCGGTATCGTCGGAGATGTAATACTCCTTCATTATAGTCAGGACTTTGTTCAGAACCTGAGCGCAGGTGTCCTTGAACTGTGCTTCGCGCACTCGTCCCATTGCGGACGCCACGCGCGTGAGATTTTCTATAATGTATAGCGAACCGTCGTTGTTCATAGTGCTTGCTACGTCCCAGGCGAGCTCGCGGTTAGCGAAGAACATAGCAGCATCGTCGCTCTCGCAGAAGGAGTCGCGGAGCAGATCCAGATAGTCTCTGGAGACGAGCAAGTTGGTTTCCTTGCCCTCGGTGGCAAAGCCGTCGAAGAGCTTCGAGCCTTTGGGACCGGAGTATTTGAAGTCGCGCAGTAGATAACTGTTCTGGAAGAACTGTCCGGGTTGTGTCCAGTTCTTCACCCAATCAACGCTGTCAGCCTGAAAACACTCTTTGTAAAGTACCTTCATGAAACGGGCAGACCAACGGCCGTCGATGGCAACACGTTCATTTGCCGACGGGTTCTGGTTCTCCGCCATATCCATGTTGAACTTTGTGGCGATATAGAAGAGCGGGGATATGCCGCCGGCCAACTGGAGCGTGCGAGCGCGCTCTTCCGGCGTTGTTCCAACATATTGGTTTACCCATTCGTTGAGGATAATATACAGGTTCGTGACCTCGTTCTTCTCTCCGTGGTGGCAGAAGAGTAGGATATTGATGGCACGTGCCTCGCAGTATTTGTTGAAGAGGTAGGCCACCTTACCGCGCAACAACACGGTGGTGAGGATCTTGGGCTGCTGCAGGGTGGAAATCTTCTGAGTGGTGCGTGAGCGGGCGCCGGGGAAGTCGAGCAGGTCGGTCTTTTTGAGTAGGTCATAGTTCACGCCTCCCTGAGTGAGTTGGGACTGGATGTTGGGAGCTACGTAAGTCATGTCATAACTGCCGCTGCCCTCGAGGAATTCGCGACTGATGCGGAACACCACTTCTGCACAGACAGAAGAGAGGGCGCTTTTGCTCATGTCGGGACGTTTCAGGAAGGTGCCGTCGGTCTGCTTCAGATAAGCGTCGCACTTGTATTCAGTCTGGTCGTCAAGCAGTCCGTCGAGACATTGCACACTCATTATGGTGTTCTCGTTTTTCTGCTTATGTAGAACGGCATCTACGGGCAGATAGATCTCACGCTGGAAGTTGAGTGTGTGCAGAGTTGAGAGTACCCGCTTGTAGAGCTTGCTCAGATTGGCCTCGCCGTTCCAGAGATAGGAGAAGACGCTGACATAGTCTTCCACCGGAATCCGATTTACGACGAGTGCGATACGGTCAAAGATACTGGACTTGTTTATTTCCTGAGCGTTCTTGATGTATTTCCGGAAATAATACTTCATTTCCATCACATCGTCGGCTGTAAGCGGTGTGCTACGCTGTGGCTCACGGTCGCGGTACTGCAGGTACAGCTCGTTTGCGTGCTCGTCGATCTCGTTGCGGCTGTCTGTGGTCGGGTCATCGACATCGTGGAAGTAGCCGTCGCAGATAACAAGCGTCATATCTGCAATCGAAAGGCACTTCATCAGCACTGGATATTCCTTGCTGTAACGGGATTCGTCACGCGAGAACGACGAGAAACGTGTCACCACGCCCGTAGCCTCGGTGTTCGTGGTGATGGGGTTCATATCATTGATGAAGTTGTAGCGGATGCCGTCGGCTTCCACCTCAAACGGCTTTATGGTGCGTGACCCGTCGGGGAGTGTGACTTCCTGCTGCAACATATTGCTCATCAGATACGACTTGCCCACCTGACTCACGCCATAGGCGGCGATGGCGGGGTTGTCCTTCTCTGCCTCTGCAATCTTGCGCAGTTTGCGTCGCTCTTCTACCAATTGCAGGAAACGCTGCTCATAGTGCTCAGGGTGGTGGCGTCTAATCCAAGCGAGACTGTTGTTGATGTTCTCTATCTGAGTCTTTATATCTGAAGCCATATGATTGATGTAGAATGTAAAATATTAAATGTAAAAAGTAGAATGTAAAATCAATGTTCCTGAATCCGGAGGGTGAAGGCGCCCTTGTCCATCCAGAACTTGCCGTCCTGAGCCAGCGACTGCATCCGCAGGTCAACCTGCGATGTCGGGATAGTCTCGCCCTCCATGTCGGTTACGTCCTCCAGGGTGAGCAGCTCGCGATCCTCGAAGTAGTTGCGTTGCAGCATGATGTTCAGCTGATTGACGCCGCTGTGGTTATAAATGGCGTAAATCGGGCGTGCCTGGTATTTGGGCGAGTTGTACTGCTTGCATCCGATGTAGCAGGGGAAGACAGACACTCCCTTCAGGGTGCATGTGCCGTTCTCCGGAGTGAGAAGCGGGGTGCGTACTTCCTGCAGCTCTTCGTCAAAGACTCCCATGTATCGGGCTGTGGATTTCATGTCCTTTGCCATACGGGAGAAGTCCAGAACCAGCCCGTTGAAGCCCGTAGTGCTGGCCAAATAGCCCACTTCGGCACCTACAGCCACAACTGCTTTCTGGCTCTCCTGGAAATAACCTTCCTCTGTGGCCAGCGGGAACCAGCGTCCGACGCGGTACTGGTTCAACAGCACCAGACGGTTGGGGGCGATGGGAATATACTTCAGGAAGAGCTCGGTGAGAGGTTCCAGATTGGTGGGTCGGCCTGAGAGAACAAGAATGTCGCAGTTGTATGCATACATAACCACGGAGAGCGCTTTGATGAGCGACTCCATTGTGTCGCGTACCACGGCTGCAACCTCTTCTGGGTCAAAACGCCATGAGAGTTCCTCGAAGCGGAATCCGAAATGATGCTCAAAGTGGTCGAGCAGGTACGATGCCGGCTTCTCGCGCGGGAAGATTTCATCGTAGGTATAGAGTTTTGACGGACGCTTCTGTTTGAGACGTTCGAGCATAAACTGGGATATGGGGTGACTCACCTGAGTACAGAAGTCCAGACGGCATCGGCGGTCCTTCTCGCTCTGGTTGGCCGAGTTGTCGGCAAAGAAGTGGTGCATCAGCTCCTGAGTCAGATGGTGCTTGTGATGGCGAGCATCCTCTTCGCTGATGGCGTGGCGGATGTCCTCGACGGTGTCGGAATAAGTCTTGGTCTCGCGGATACGCGGGATCTGAAGCAGTTCGTCGGGTGTCATGCGCTGTATGCGTGCAGAAACGGCGCTGCCTATGCTGCCCAGAGTTTCCGACTGGTTGTCGGGACCTTCGAGTATGATGTCTCGGATGACATTGTGCAGGATGTCGTCACCTGCGGTATAGAAGCTGTCGTAGTATAGCGGCACGGGGGTGAGCTTACCGCTGCCTTTCTGACCGTAGGCTGTTACCATTATATCCGTGGTGCCGGCTCCGATGTCGATAGTGCCGATAGTGAGCGAATGGCCTTCGAAGCCCTGCTCTTCCATTTCTTTGCGGTGGTGACCCTTAATCTGGAAGAAACGGTCCACCCGTCCGCTGTAGCGCTGGGCCAGTTCAG
The DNA here is from genome assembly GCA_017447625.1 of Bacteroidaceae bacterium. Classification (GTDB taxonomy): domain Bacteria; phylum Bacteroidota; class Bacteroidia; order Bacteroidales; family Bacteroidaceae; genus Physcousia. Next base: position 48,696 of record JAFSNB010000035.1, on the reverse strand, counting down.
CATAGAGATAAACCAGCTGACTGGCAAAAGCCTCGTCGTAGAGCCAGCCGCGTGCCTCGAGCTGTTCCAAGTCGTCTGTAGGCTGTAGGCGTGACGGGTCGGGAATAATGGTCATCTCGGGCAGAGAGGGCGTAAGTTTGTGGAGCAGGCGTGTGGCATCTGCCGCAGCCTTGCGCAGTGCGAGCTGTTCGCGCAGCGGCATCGCTGTGGGGCAGGTGATGATGATGTTGCGCAGGTAACGGCGGCAGTCGGTCTGCCCGTGCATATCGCGGAACTTGCTGGAGTTGATGTAACCGACAGCCTGCTGCAGCATCTCAATCATCACGAAAGTCATCAGCGAGCGGCGGCTGTAGTGGCATTGGTTGTCGGTCTGCCCCAGAGAGAAGAGGTCGAACTCCTTCTCCTCCTCGAGATAAGTGCCGTCGTCGTCGAAGTGGTCTGTGAAGCCCTCGATAAATATCTGCGGATTCACGCGCAGGTTGGTGGGGTCGTCAGAAACTACCATCAGCTCCCAGCGGTCTTCGTATTTGCGGTCGTCCCAGAGGTAACGCTTGGGAGACGAGTAGTTTGTGGTGCGTTCGCTCTCTCCGTGTCCTTCTAATGAACGATAGACGAGATGCTTGGCCTCCTCACCGACTCGTACGAGCGACGGCCATTGGAACAATGTCTTGTCCTGTGTGAGATCGCCTCCGAAGTCTGCACGGCGGAAAACGATGCGCATATCAAATGCGTTCTCGTAGGAGCCGCCGTTGCGGTCGTAGGTGCGCCACGGTTCCGACAGATCGTAGAGACGCAGCATACGTGCCTTGGTGAAGTCGCCGCGCTCAAAGAGAACTGCGCAGGTGCGACTGTTGCCTATATCAACGGACATATCCACCGGAATCATGCGGTCGGGCTTGTTGTAGAGGGTTATCTCAGGTGCGCCACCGACGATACGGATATAGTTTATGAGATAGACATAGAAAGCCAGGAATTTGTATTTGTGCGGATCGTCCGAACTCAGGTCTATACTGAGTAGCGAGGCGAGATAGTCGCCAATCGGGGCGTCGTTTTGTCCGTCGGGGATATTTATGAAATTGCCGAGCAGCAGGTCTGCACGGTTACAGAGCGAATACTGTTTCTGTTCGCCGCTGCCGCCCAGGAAGGTCGGGCGCAGGATTCCTTCAACGTTGTCCTCGCCAAGGCGGGTGTCAAAGGCCCAGGTGAGACGGAAAAGCTGAGTGCCGTTCTTCTGCTTCTCGCCTTCCGGGTCGATGCGTACGCGGCACCATCCGTTGGGATAGCCCGTGCTTTGGCCGCTCACTTCCACCTCGTACATAGGCATCGGAAGCCATTTCCCTATGAGCATCTCGAAAGCAGAGCGAACCTCACGTTCCTGCTTGATGCGGAACGATGAGAGGGAGTTGATGCTCATCAGTTCGGGAGACCCCGTCTCGTAGTTCTCATATATGGCAAGCGGAGCGTCCTTCTTGATGCGCGGGACGCCGGTGTTGTCAAGCATCACGGAGCCGTTGGGCGCCATCTCCATGATGTCGTTCTGACGCAGGCAATCTACCGGCACATACAGACCGTCGCGCTGACTGCAGAGGTCTAAGCGGACGCGGGCATCGTTGAGGAAATCGATCGTTTCCAAGAACGTCATCTTCAGGGTTTTGCCGCCTTCCATGATGAGCGGTTCCTCGGGATTGATCTCTATTCTTGTGATTTTGAAATGAAGGCCTGTGTTAGCTATCAGGCTGTTTTGCGTATGTTTGTCCATGCTTTTTGTTACTTAAACGCCCCAAAATTAAGCAAAACATTTGGCTGACAACTGCCTTAACGCCATAAAACGCCCGTTCTTTAACGTTTCTTAAGTAAACACGCCCTCTAATAATATAATTAATGTCTCTGTTTTTGCATCTTTAACCTTGATTCTATCAGTTAGCACTTCGTTAGTTAAAAAATGAGCGTATTATTTGCAAGTTAATCTAATGATATCTTCCATAGCACCTGATTTAGTCAGTAAAATCGGCAGCATACTCCCGGATTTTATATGAAAATCGGGGGGGTAGGCTCCCTAAATTCAGCGGTTATATCTACAAGAGGGTAATTGATATTGAGGGCAATATATTCTGAAAAATTTTTGCTTTCAGTTGTCTTTAATTCGGAAATATTTTGTACCTTTGCAGCGATAAAACCATCAGCCCAAACAATGAAGTCCGAAATGAGACATATTATCCTTTCGCACATGGCTTTACACTTGTTAAGCCAAGGGACTGATTTCCAACACATCTTTTCGCGTCATCGTGAGACGGCCGTCTCAGATTCAGGTGACGGCTGTCTCAGGTTCATGACACGGCCGTCTCAGATTCAGGTGACGGCCGTCTCAGGTTCATGACACGGCCGTCTCAGATCGTCTAAGCCCAGGGGGAGAGGCTCGTCCCTGCGGGCTCAGGAGGTGATAGACCCGCAGGGAGACGCCCGTAGGCCCGCAGGCAGCTGAACCTACACCCGCAGGGAGATAAAACAACGACAGCAACAATCACTTCCGGATGAAGCATATTGTTGCTGTCGTTATATTGTGCAGGTACTAAAACCTGGTGATTTCTTATGTGTTTACGGCTTTACGAAGCGTGCGGAAAGGATGCGGCCTTCAACATAGAGAGTCAGGACGTATGCGCCGGCTGGCAGGTCGCTGATTACGATGCGGTCGCCGACAACGCCAACCTGCTTCACCATGCGGCCATCTACAGAGTAGAATGAAGCGTCTCCTTCCACGCTCTCAGGCAGACGCAGGATACCTCCCTCTATGCTGACAGTAATCTGTTCTGAGCTGGGAGGTGTGACACCCTTCACGTTTGTAGTCACGTCACCGCTGAAATGCGCAATGGCTGTGACAGCGTCGTCTGTGACAGTATAATCAATCAACGGTTGCGTATATTGCTTGCCGTTAATCTCCCAGTTGACGAACTTTCCGTCGCCTACGGGAACAGCAGCCAGGCGAACCACATTTCCAACAAACATCCTATAAATCTGTTGCGGCTGGAAGTCGTTGCGCGGGAACACCAGTCCCTTGCCGTCGCTCTGAACACTCACAGAAGCCACTTCTACCTTGCAGCCATCTGTCGGAATGAAATATCCAGCCACAAAACCCTCGTCACAATACGTTGAACTTCCATGAAGATCATCCATGTATAAGCGAAGCGGATGCTTGGAATCGTAACGGAGGGTATAATTGCCCTTGTCATCGTCATCGTAATTCATTGGCTGGTTGTCAAAATTGAAAATGTGTGCATATTTTGTATAAGGCCTGCCATCAACATACAATTTGAACGTAATCTTATTGGGAACCTTCAGGGTAACGTTCTTGTCCTCACTCATTATTACGATATAATTCGATACGTCGAAGTTGTTATCCTCAGGAGTAATACGCACGGTGTCCCCTTCAAACCAGTATGAAATTACTTGTCCGTTCTCGTCTGTTCTGTATGAACTGTATCCGTCGTTCTTATTTGATCGCAACTGGAGTCGTATATCAGATGCCACATTCCCATCTATGTCTTGACATGTTATGGCAAGCTTGTTTACTTTTATATCTAATGATGTATCTTCTGAAACATCCAATGTCTTATATATAGTTTGACGAGATGTTTTTACTTTAATCTCATATTTCCCATCAGGTACTAACACGCTTTCATTTATTTCCTTATAATAATAATTAGTTGAAGACGTTGAAGACAAATAGATATCTATATCGTCCTGAATCTCAGCTGGAGCAGAGATGTTAAGAGACACGAGGTTTAGTTTAAAATCTTCCGTTTTGTCAGAATCCATCACTACCTCCTTATAATATACTGTTTCTTGAGACTCCTTGTCATATACGCCAACATAAATTCTCGTTCCCTCACTAAATGAAACAGGGCTCTGGTTTTCCATAATTGTTGCCCTCTCTCCATAATCTTGGTAATACCGAACATAAGAACTATTTTCACTATATATAAGTATTAGGTTATCAGGACGGGTGGCACTAAAGTTTACGGTAAGGTTAAAAAAGTTAATATCGAAATCAACCGTTTGATCGGCTTCCATTTCTATTTTCTTATATTCTAAAGTCTGATTTGACTTCTTGTCATAAACGCCAACATATATTCTCGTACCCTCTAATAATGAAATAGAACTATGGTTCTCAATAATTGTAGCTCCATCACCGTAATAACTCCGAACATAATCTTCAGAGTTGCTATAAATAAGAATTAGGTTATCTGGATGTGTGGTGTTTAAATTTACGGTAAGGTTGTAGTTGTTAAGCGATACTGTTTGGTCAGACGATAGTGTGATGCTTTTAGATGCAGTTGTGGTTCCAAGGTCTTTATCTACTAGACGAACGGAATAACTTCCTTCTGGCAAAACTACACTCCCGTTATTTGCAAGAGTATAATACTGATAATTATTGCCATTGTATACTCTTATCTCTGACAAGTTCATCACCTCTTCTGATGCATTTGTGCTTACCGTCAAAGTGTGGAAGGGTATAATTTGGGTTTGGTCGGAGGTGATGTCACCACCATAAGAGGCAATCTGATAATAATTATTCTTATCGTAAATAGTCAAGGACACATTCCCCTCAAACACCTCTATGGAGTTTTGATTACCTAAACTAATTTCACAAAAATAAGAGTTATTTAAACCATATTGACGGGTTCTTGTATAGAAGTGGTCTTCCGCTCCATCTGGAAGGTCAAAGTCAACGGTGAGTTTGTGGAAGTTAAAATCTATGGTTTGGTCTGAAGTAAGCTGTACCTGCTTTTGTGAAATAACAGGAAATGCATAAGAGTAACGCCCAAACTTTGTGCTAACTAAGGCCACATAATAATTGCCTCTTGGCAAAGCAGTAGGAGTGCGATTTGTAATTTCCTGATATTGACTAATACTATAACTATCTATATCTATATAATAACCAAAACCAGAACTACTATATAGAATCTTCACATTTGCTAACGTGGTGTCTGTGGCATTCACGTTGACTGTGAGTTGGTAACTGTTCTCCGGGCTTTCATCGCCATCAGGCGAATTCAAAGCGGGAGAATTTACGTTTGTTGCTGCCTGTAATGCTGTCGCAAGAAGCAGCGCTGTCAGGAATAAGTAAATCTTTTTCATAGGTTAAATAATTATTGGGTTAATTATGGGTTGTTTAATTCTGTTTGAATCCAGACAAAAAAAGAACGTGGACTTTACTTCGTCTACGTTCTTCGAGGTATCGCCAAACACCATTGCTACATTAACGAGTAAAAGTCCACGCCAGCCAGCGTGAACATCCCAAACTTTTACTCTAGTAGCTCTTGTTTAATTGGCGATTATCGAAGAACTAGAATCTAAGCGGACGTTTTATCCTTTATGTCCTATGTATGTTTTACGTTACCATATGCAATTATTTTTGTTACTATTGTTACTATTTCATTGCCATTGGCCTATCTGCTTATTTTAAAATGTCATTAAATTCGTTAAACGTCAATACGGTCAGATGTGGAAATGTAATTTGTTTGAGATGTCGGTCCAAATTTTGTGGTAGCGGCTTCGTGTTGGCAGCGCCTGAATGAGGACGTTGGTGGCGAGGACTACATAGCGCATCGTTCAAAATGTCTTATAAGAAGTGCGCAGGTGCTGTCCACGCAGTTCGTCTAACTTGGCTTGGTCGAAGGTTCCCTCGTCCCACATCTTGTCGATGGCCTTCTGTGCCAGCTCAGCAAAGAAAAGCGAGAGCGTGAGCCGCAGTGCGTCAAGGTCGGACTTCGAGGTGACGTTGGCGGCGGCATTCATCAGTTCCAACTGTACGATTTCTGAATAGCTCATATTCGTATTCTTAATGTTTACAAGTGCAAAGGACACTGGCTTTGATATTTCTGCGCAAAGGTAGAGATAAATTGGAACTCTGCAAAAGAATCCCGAATTATTTTTTCTTTCGGGTACGAAAAAAACTCTCAACGGGAAAGTTGAGAGGCTAAAAATTCGGAACTTGCAAGAGTCAAATAAGGATTATTTTTTCCGGAAACCTGTGATTCGTGTGTGGCTCCAAGTTGTGCGGAAGGCGAACCAGCCGCGGCGGAGCGGGACAGGAGGCTGATAGGAGATGAGCTCTTCGCCGTCGAGGATGTAACGGGTGTGCCCGTCTGCATCCACCTGGATGCGGACATTATACCAATGGTTGGGGCGGAGAAGATGGGCGGAGTCGGTGTATTCTTTCAGTATTGGCGGACGGCGTGCGGGATCGGCCACGGCCAGGGTGTCGCCGTCATAATGGCGGAAACGGGTCGTGGTGTTGTGGTTGCCGCCGTAACCGAGGTAGAAGCAGCGCAAACGGTAGCTCTCTGCGAATCGTCCGCGGCGACGGTCTATCCCGCGTAACGGGTGGCTGGCCGCGCCCCCTTCTTTTGTCCCGTCGGCCATCCAGAAGCAGTTGAGGTCGGAGAGGCGGTCGCAGGGGCCGCCCTCCATAACCACGCAGGCGCGGTATTCTATAACGCATGGGGCTTCCATGGGCTCGTCCCACCACAGCGAGAGGCCCTTGGGCGATGTGATGTCCAAGGTGTCGCCGCGCAGGAGAACCCTTGTCGCGGGTTCCTCGGCCTCTATGCGCCAGCGGCTCTGCTGAGCAAAGGCTTCGCCGGAGACAAAGAGGGCGATGAGAACCGTCAGGAGCAATGTATGTCTGCAGCTATTTGTTTGCATTTGTCGCGCAGGGCTGTCTGGTCGGCATCAAGGGTGTCCCAACAGAGAACGACACCCATCCTGCGCCCCTTGTGAGCATCCGGCTTGCCGAAGATGCGCAAGTCGGTGCGGGCATTGGCGCAGGCGGCTTCGATGCCTGTGTATGCTGGGGATTCGGTGTCCGATTCTGCAAGGACGACGGCACTCGCACCCATACGCTCTATTGTTATTTCTGGTATTGGGAGACGGAGGACGGCACGGGCGTGAAGCTCGAACTCGCTGAAATTCTGCGTTCCTGCCATCGTTACCATGCCAGTATCGTGCGGACGCGGAGACAGTTCGCTGAAAATCACTCCATCACGCTCTGAGACGAAGAACTCAACGCCCCAGATGCCGGTGCCTGTGAGGGCTTTGGTGACTGCGTCTGCCATACGCTGGGCATCTGCCAGATGTTCGGGACGCATAGCACGGGGCTGGAAACTCTCACGGTAGTCGCCACCCTTCTGGACATGTCCTACAGGGGCGCAGAACAGCGTCGGGCCGTTCTGCTGGGTGACTGTAAGCAGGGTGATTTCGTAGTCGAAGGGGATAAACTCTTCAACGATTACTTCCATCAGGTCGCCGCGAGCTCCGGCGCATGCCTCGTCCCAAGCGGCCTTCAGACCATCGGGCGCATCCACCTTGCTCTGTCCGTGTCCGCTGGATGACATAAGCGGCTTAATGATGCAAGGGAATCCAATCACGGAGGCGGCTGCGGTCAGCTCTTCGTAGGTGCTGGCGTAGCGGTAGTTTGCTGTGCGCAGCCCCAGTTCGGTGTGCGCCAGTTCCCTTATGGCCTTTCGGTTCATCGTGTAGTTGACGGCACGTGCCGACGGAACGACCTGGATTCCCATTTTCTCGCACTCGAAAAGCCTTTCTGTACGGATTGCTTCTATTTCCGGGACAATGATGTCCGGGCGGTGACGTTTCACGACATCCATGAGCGCATCGCCGTCGAGCATATTAAGCACTTCGCGCTCGTCTGCGACCTGCATGGCCGGCGCGTTGTCATATTTGTCGCAGGCCACAACATATTGGCCGAGTCGTTTGCATGCGATGACGAACTCTTTGCCGAGTTCACCACTACCGAGGAGTAAAATCTTTTTCATATTCCCTAATCCCTAAACTATCTACATTAAACTTTAAACTCCTTTTTTAAAAGTGTCTGCTTGCACGTTTTAGGGCATCTGTCATAGCCGGAGCTACAAAACGCCAGTCGTGTGAGCCTGAACTCACATACATTCCGTAAGGGATTTTCTTAGTTCTGAATGCCTTGACGAGATCCATGTTAGCTTCGAGCGTGAAGTCCTGGTCTCCGACACGAACGTACCAATCTACTTGTCTCCAAGCCTGGACATCTGCCTCCGTGCCTTGCTCGATACGGCGTATGGGGTTGCAGTCTTCTATCAGTTGCTGGCGCCACGTGGCCGACGGGTCGTTGCGTAACCACTCCATCTCCTGACGCCTTTGGTAACCGCTTATCTCATATACCATAACGAATTTCTCGGGATGGTGAACACCATAGACGGTCGCTGCTCCGCCACCCATAGAGAAGCCTGCTATGGCACGTCCTTTTTTGTCCGAGCGTGTGTTGTAGGTTTTCTCAATAAATGGAATCAGCTCTTTGAAGAAATAGTCTTCGTATTTCCAATGGGGAGCGTTGAAATAAATCATATTGTTCTGGTTGGCCTCGGGACAGACGATAATCATCTCTTTCATAGCCCCGCAGGAGATAAGGCTGTCGGCCACCTGGCTCAGACGGCCGTTGCGCTGCCACACGGTATGCGACTCGCCTCCGCCATGCAGAAGATAGAGAACAGGCAGGGGGGTTGGGGATGTGGCTGAATACGAGGGCGGAAGATAGATGCTGTAATCGCGCTCCATAACGCCCTGAAGGAGTTTGCAGGGCATCCGCAACTGCTGAATACTGCCGTGTTGCGAGGGTGGGGGCGTCTGAGCTGAGGCTATGCCATAGCATACGCAACAGGTGGCTATAAGGAGTATTTTTCTAATGTCTGTCATGAGGATGTGCGGAGTCTCATTTTTTTAGGGGACGGTGTTTTATTTTGTAAAAAACTTTCTGCCTGACTGGATGCGCATACGGGTGCTTGCTGTTGCCGGACGTCCGGAAAGGTCGTAGGCTTGGGCAGAGGGGGCGGCAGAGGTCGCATTAACAGCATCAACGCTGTTGGGGCGCGTACACTCCAGTTTGATATAATCGAGGTCCGGCATCCAGCCTGACGGGTTGGAGAGGCGGATGACGTTCTCCCCCTGATTAAGCTTGATGGTTGTCACCTTTTCGCCGACTCTGTCAAATGCGCCGGAGTTACAGCTTATGGTCCTCACCTTCCTGCCGTTCACGTTGACGGTTATGCTGCGGCTCTCACCGCACATATAGCCGATGGTCAGTTTATACTGTCCTCCCAGGTCTGAATAGACGTTGCTCCATTGGAGGCTGTTCTGCTCGGACTTGCCCAAGTAACCAGCCTTGTAACCGCCCGAACAGAAGTCTGCCTGAGAGTACTGGCATACATTCCATTCTATCTCCGAGTAGGCACTGCTATAGCCCGTTTCGGCTTCGTAGAGAGTGCGTTCCAGACGTGTCTGAGCCTCGGCTACGTAGATGCGTGCGCCGTGGGCCGGCACTTCCACCTCGTATGTCTCGTAGAACTTGCCCAGGTCTTTTTTCTTATAGAGATCGCGTAGAGCAACGCTGTCGGCCAGGTCGATGTCGCTGAATTTCAAGGTCACCTCTCTGGCTTCATCATTGGGGTTGTAGATTGCGAAGGCGCGCTTCTTGTCGTATGCCTTCTCGATGTCTTTCACCAGAATAAAGCAGCCGTTCACCTTGCTAGCGAGATATGCTTGCTGGTAGAGAGTGTCCTGGTTCAGGGCTATTAGTTCTTTGTTTCGGAGCAGGTTGAGGTTCGCTGTGCTCAGGTTTTTCATGTCGCAGCCTATGAGCAGCGGCGAGTTCATAATGCACCACATGCCGAAGTGAGTCTTAGCCTCCTCGTTTGTCAGCTCGTTTTCCCATTTGTTCACTCCGACCTCGAGCATGTCCATATCGTTGTAGTGGCCTTTACTGCTGTAGGCGCTCATGTAGAGGTTCTCGGCCAGAATGCCTTTGACGCTATCCCAGCTGGGGAAGATGTCACCCGTTGTGCGCCACGAGAAACCAGCATCGTTGACCCATGTGCCGGGGTAGGCCCAGCGGCAGATGTTCATGCGAACGTCGGTGCGGCCGGTGTTCTTGATGGCCTCTGCGATGGCGGTGTATCGCTCTTTCTCATCTAGATCCAGCTCGTCCTTGTTATGAATGGGATCGCCGCCGCAGAAATCGACCTTGATGAAGTCGAAGCCCAAATCCTTGAAGAAGAAGTCGCAGTCCTGCTGGTCGTGTTCATAGAGACCCACGCCCTCGCCGTTCTTGTCTCCGCCGTGGAAACTGCCGCAGGTGTTGTAGCCGCCGTCGCTGTAGATGCCGGCTTTCAGACCTTTCTCGTGGATGTAATCCACTACGGGCTGCAGTCCGTTGGGGAATCGGGTGGGGTGAATCTTCAGCTGACCCGTCTCAGCATCGCGTTTGCCGAAGTATCCGTCGTCGATGTTGATGTGGTCATAGCCTGCATCAAAGAGCTTCTTTGAGACCATTGCGTCGGCCTGCCCCTTGATTATAGATTCGCTGATGTTCAGATCAAACGTGTTCCACGAACTCCAGCCCATAGTCGGGCCATATTGTGCCCATGCGGATGGCGAAATAGCAGCCACTAATACCGTGGTTATCAAACAGATGAATTTACTATTCATAACTACTATTATTCCGGCCCCTCTCCAACTCCCCCCGTGGGGGAGAGAGACCTGCGGGGCTGATTATTAAACTTCTTGAACCCCTTAAACTCTTAAACATCCCCTCCGGGGGGCAGGGGGCCTATTCTGCGCTTCCGCCGCCGAGAGCCTGATAAAGCTCAATGGTGGCGCTGATGGCATCCAGTTTGTTGGCCAGTTGTCCGAGTTGTGCGGAGAGCAGACCCGTCTGTGCCGTGATGACGTTGAGGTAGTTTACGGAACCGCTTACGTTGTTCACGTACAGAGCCTGAGTGGCATCAACGGCATCCTGCAGGCTGGTCACCTGACCGGCAATGAGAGCCTCCTTGGACTTTGCCGTCTGGAGCTTCGAGAGGGCTGTGTTCACCTCGTTGCCTGCTGCCACAAGACTCTGGCAGAAGGCAATCTTGGCCTCTTCCTGCTGATATTCAGCCACTTTCTTCTGCGCACGCAGACGGCCGTTCTGGAATATGGGCTGCACTATCGAGCCTAATGCGTTCCAAATCCATTTGCCGGGATTCAGCTCTACCTGGCCGCCGTTGTTGGTGAAACCGATGGTGCCGCTGATGGTGATGGCGGGGTAGAAGGCAGCCTTTGCGCTGTTTACGGCGTAGAAGGCCGATGCGAGCTTCAGTTCAGCCTGCTTCACGTCGGGACGGTTCTGCAACAGAGCCATAGGCACGCCGGTCTCAACGGCTGCGGGCATCTGGAAACTGTCGAGTGTGGAGCGCTGGATGTGATGGGGTGCCTCGCCGAGTATGGTGCATAGGGCGTTCTCCGTCTGTGTGATGGCCTGACGCAGGTCTATTACGGATGACTCCACGCTGTAGCAGTTGGCCTGAGTCTGTGCCAAAGCTGCTTTGTTGCTGCGTCCGGCAGCCATCAGCTGTTCGGTCTTCTTAACGCTCTCGCGCCAGTTGGCAGCCGTCTGTTCGGAGATGGTCAGTTCGGCGTCGAGCAGACAGAGGGTGTAATAGAGGTTGGCAATGTTGGCCACGAGGCTCTGTTGCACGGCCTGACGGGCGGCTTTGACCTGCTCCACGCCCACGAGAGCCGTTTTCTTGCCGTTACGCAACGAGCCGATGCTACCTATCTGCCAGGAGGCGGTGAGAGGCACGCTGTAGAATTTCAGCGGCGATTTCCAGTCGGTGCTGGAGAGCTGTCCCTGAGGAGAGAGGGTCAGACTGGGAATATAAGCCAGTTTAGCCACTTTCAGATATTCCTGAGCCTCCTGAATCTGGAGATCCACCTGACGCATCGTGGCGTTCTGGGCCAGTCCCTTCTGGATTAGGGCCTGCAGGGTGGGGTCGGTGAAGAACTCGCGCCAAGCCTTGGCTCCGAGACCCTGCTCGCTCTCGCCCGTCTGTGCGGAGCCGTAGAGTCCGGCCGTCTGCAGGTCTGTTGGGCGCTCGTAGTCCTTATACAAGCCGCAACTGGTCAGCAGGAAGCAGGCAAACAGAAGACCCACCCCCCAGCCCCTCCCTTGTTTGGAGGGGAGTATATACTTATGCAATTTGAATGTCATAATATATATTAATGTATATTGTTTGTGATAACGATTCTTGTGGGTCTCTTATTCTTTCTCAGCCTCTTCACGTTCGGCCGCGCTGTGCAGCTTCTCCTGCAGGAACTGCTGGTCTGCCTCGACCTTCATTGCGGGACGAATCTTCTCCTGTAAGTACTCAAAGAAGATGAAGAAGACGGGAACCGTAAATAGAATAGCCAAAGTACCTACGACCATGCCTCCTACAACACCGACACCGATGGTGCGGTTACCGTTGGCACCAGCGCCTGTAGCGAAGAGCAGCGGCATCATGCCGAGCACGCAGGTAAGCACAGTCATGAGGATAGGACGCAGACGGGCTTCGGCAGCTGCGTATGCAGCTTCAACGATGCCCATGCCTTTGCGGCGGCGCTCCAGGGCGAATTCCGTGATCAGGATGGCAGTCTTTGCCAACAGACCGATAAGCATGATGACACCCGTCTGGAGGTAGATGTTGTTCTCAATCTGACCGACTGGCGGGAAGACGCTGTAGAGCTGGTTCCAGAGCCATGCAAAACCGAACGAGCCCATCAGACCGGCAGGTACTGAGAGGATAACGGCGAACGGCACGAGGAAGCTCTCATAGAGACACGAGAGGATGAGGAATACGAGCACTACGCAGATAGCGTAGATCAAGATGGTCTGGTTGCTGCCCATCTGCTGGAACTCTTCGCGCGAGATGCTGCCGTACTCGTATGTGACGTGGTCTGGCATAGTCTGCTGTTTCACCTCGTCTATGGCCTTCATGGCGTCGGTGGTCGTGTAACCCTGAGCCGGCTGGACCATGCAGGAGATTTCGGAGAAGAGGTTGAAGTGGGTATCTATCTCCGGTCCGAGGACGGGAGTGAGCTTCACGAACTGCGAGAGGGGCGCCATACCCGTTCCGCTGCGCACGTACATATTTGAGAGGTCTGACTCGGAAGTGCGGTACTTCGGGTCGGTCTGCATCATGACACGATAGACTTTACCGAACTGGTTGAAGTTCGAGACGTAATTGCCGCCTACGTAACCGCTCATTGTTGCGAGTACGGTGGCAGGCGAGATGCCTGCGAGCTTGCATTGGGCGGCATCGACCTCTACCTGATACTGCGGGAAGGTGCGGGCATAGGAGGTCATAGCCATCTGAATCTCCGGACGTGCGTTTAGCTTGGCCAGGAACTGCTGAGTCTGTTCCAGGAACAGGCCCTTGTCGTCGTCGGAGCGGTCCTGCAGGTGCAGATCGACATTTGAGCCCATGCCGTAGCCTGGAATCATACCTGGTTCGAACACGAATATCTGAGCCTCGGGGATTTCCTTCATCATCTGGCCCATGAGTATGAGTTTCTTGATGCTGGATGTGTGGATGAAGCCGGAGCCAGGAATCCAGTTGCCCGAGCGCTTGTTCCAATGGGCGAGCTTCAGAATCACCATGCCGTTGGCGGCTCCCTGTCCACTCATCATGCCATAACCGGATACGCGGGAGATGGTGGCGATGTCCTCATCAGCCTCGACTATGGCTTGCACTCGGTCCAACACACTCTCTGTGTAAGCGAGGTTTGAACCCGGAGGGCAGGTGACATTGACCATGAGCACACCCTGGTCTTCCTGAGGCACAAGGCCTTTCGGCAGCACCTTCATGAAGAAGACGAGAAGCACGCAGGCGATGATGAAAGCCAGAGGGGCAACCCAGCGGTGGTTGATGGTGCCGCGCAGGCTGCGGGTATATTTGCGCATGATGGCTCCGAAGCTGGCTTCATAAGCCATGCGAGTGCGTTTGTTCAGACCGATGAAGAAGCCGTTGATGCCGTTGCTTGCCTGACGGTCCTTCTTGGCTGGACGCATCATCATAGCGCAGAGGGCGGGGCAGACCACAAGAGCCGAGACGCAGGAGATACCTACGGCTGTGGCCAGCGTGACACCGAACTGGGTGTAGAACATACCGCTCGTTCCGCCCATCATCGTTACGGGGATAAACACCGCCATAAAGACGAACGTACAGGAGATAACGGCCATCGTTACGTCGCCCATAGCGTCCTTAGTGGCCTGATAGCTGGAGGTGTAGCCCGCATCGAACTTCGCCTGCACAGCCTCTACCACAACGATGGCATCGTCCACAACGGTACCGATGGCCAGCACCAGAGCGAAGAGCGTGAGCAGGTTCAGCGTGAAGCCTGCGGCCGCCAGCGCAGCAAAGGTGCCGACCAGAGAGACGATGATGGAAATTGACGGTATGAGTGTGGCGCGGAAGTCCTGCAAGAAGAAATAGACCACAAGTATGACGAGTATGAGGGCTATAATAAGCGTTTCCTCTACGTTGGCGATGGACTCCAACAGGAAGTCGTTCGTGGACATCATGTTGACGAAGTGAAGACCCTTGGGCAGCGTCTTCTCCATCTCTTCCAGAGCGGCTGTGAAGCGGTCGTTGGTCTCCTTGGCGTTGGCGCCGGCGAGCTGGAAAGCCATGAAGATGACCGAGGGCTTACCGTTCAACATGCCTTTGTAGCCGTAATCGACTTGACCAAGCTCCAGGTCGGCCACGTCCTTCAGACGCAGCAGCGAACCATCGCTCTTGGCCATGATAACGATGTTCTCGAATTCCGTCACCTCTTTCAGACGGCCCGTATAACGAAGCGTATATTGATAGACGTTATCTACACCGTCGCCGTGTCCGCCCTCCATGGGCTTCTCGCCGAGTTTGCCAACGGCAGCTTCTCTATTCTGTTCGGACAGGCAGGACGTGATGTCGCTGGGCATGAGACCGTACTGAGCAAGAATTTCGGGCTTGAGCCATATACGCAACGAGTAGTTGGCAGCCAGCGCCTGTACCTCACCGACACCCTGCACGCGTTTCAACTGCGGCGTGATATTGATGTTCATGTAGTTGGCCATGAAATTCTGATCATACTCCGGCACGTCGCTCACCAACGCGTTGATCTGGAGCATGGATGTCTGGCGCTTGTACGTAGTCACACCAATCATAGTGACTTCCTGAGGCAGCAGACCCTGGGCCATAGAGACGCGGTTCTGCACCATCACGGCAGCCATATCAGGATTGGAGCCTTGTTTGAAATATATGGTGATTGTGGCCGATCCAGAGTTTGTGGCGTTGGAGGTCATGTAAGTCATGTTCTCCACACCGTTGATGCTCTCCTCCAGCGGCTGTATGACTGCTTTGGTCACCGTCTCTGCCGAAGCACCCGGGTAGGATGCGCTTACCATAATCGTTGGGGGAGCGATATCCGGGAACTGCTCCACCGGCAGACTGAAATAGCTGATGGCGCCGACCAAAAGAATGATAATGGCAATCGACATTGCCATCACAGGACGCTTGATAAATATATTGCCTTTCATTGTCTAATTTAGGACCCTCTCCCCGCCCTCCCTTGTAGGGAGGGAGCGAAATGAGGACAAGGGATGTTTTTAGTTTAATATTTAATGTTTAAAGCTTAATGAAGTTAGTCTTCCCCCCAGCCTTCACAAGTAATTACTCCCCTCCATACAAGGGAGGGGCAGGGGGGTGGGTCTTTTATTGAACCAGCGCGCCATCCTTCACCATTCCGGCTCCGTCGGCGAT
The DNA here is from genome assembly GCA_017447625.1 of Bacteroidaceae bacterium. Taxonomy (GTDB): domain Bacteria; phylum Bacteroidota; class Bacteroidia; order Bacteroidales; family Bacteroidaceae; genus Physcousia. The sequence continues at coordinate 33,049 of JAFSNB010000035.1, read as the reverse complement.
AATCTCTTCACCTTCTTTCAGTCCGCCGGTGACAATGAATTCCTTGCCCGTGTTGAAGGGGGCGATGGTGATGTTGCGGGCAACGGCTGTGCGCTGGCCGTCCTTCTTCTCAACTACAAATACCTGATGGACAGTCTGAAGCTGCTTGACGGCAGCAGCCGGAATTACAATCTGCTGCTTGTAATCAACAGGGATAATCACGTTGCCGGTAGAACCGGAGTGGAGCAGACTCTGCGGGTTGTTGAACACGGCGCGAAGCGATACGCTGCCTGTGGCCTGATCCACGACACCGGAGGCTGTCTCTACGCGGCCTGTCTGCTCGTATTCAGAGCCATCGACAAGCTGCAGACGCACGGGCGGCATTGCCTTGATGGCGGCTGCCGAACTGCCAGCTTTGCGGATCATGTCGAGCATCTGGCTTTCTGTGATGCTGAAATAGACGTACATCTGATGGTTGTCGGACACGGTAGTCAGTGCGGTAGGCATCGACGGGCTTACGAGAGCACCGACGCGGAAGGGCAGGGTGCCTACGACACCGTCGGCAGGGCTCTTCACCGTGGTGTAGCTGAGGCTGTTTTCTGCGTTCACCACAGCAGCTTTGGCCTGAGCCACAGCTGCCTTGGCCTGCATCAACGCGTTATTGGCCTTCTGGAGGTCAAAGTCCGATACGACGTTTTGGTCGAACAACTGTTTAGTGCTGGTATAAGAGAGTTGGGCTGTGGCTTCTGCTGCATTGGCTGCTTCCAGATTGGCCTTCGCGGTGTTCAAAGCCGCCTGATAGGGGACCTGGTCGATAATGAACATCACTTGGCCCTTGCTGACGCGCTGACCCTCGGTAACGAGCAACTGCTGAAGAGTGCCGCTCACCTGAGGCAAAACGGAGATGTCCTGACGACCGCGTATGGTTGCGCTATACTTCTGGTCGATGGTGCGGTCTGCTTTCTGCACCTTTGTGGTTTTGTAGGCCAGAGGCGCGTTCTGTCGTGCCTGTTGCTTGTTGCCACAGGCGGTAAGCATGAACAGCCCGGTCATCAGACTGACGAGGGCGATGGCGTTCAATGTTCTTTCCATTTTCTTCATGTTGATTTAATGTGATTTTTGTTCTTATTGATTGCTTGTTTCGGTGGATTGGGGAGGCACAGCCTACCCAAATCGGCTGCAAAGGTACTACATTTCGGCGAAATGACAAAATCAACAGCCCCATTGATAACTATTTTTAGGAAAAAGTAAGGGCTATGTCACACTATGGAGACAGCCTCAACGATATTCTTTTCTCCCCACAAATCGAACAAACACCCCTTATGAGATTCGTCTGTATGCTCGCATATTTGCCAGTCATTCAATTTACGCGATTCTCAGAGGGCGGTTTTCGGCATAACTCTATAAGCCTCAGTATGTTGTCCTCGATTTTCTTGTACGGATTCTTTCTCAATATAGAATTTTTAATCGCTCAAGAGCTGAATTTTGTTGGTAAAAGGCTTAAAATCCTGTATATCAAGGCTCGACCTCAATTCGCACAGGGTGTAATGGTGTTTTGATGCTGGTCAATTGGTCATTTGACCATATGCAAATGCTCCATACACCCTGTACAATTTTGGCATCCTGCTCGTGAAAATCGCCCCTTTTCCTTCGTAAAATGCCCATTTTCTCACTCTATTTCACCATTTTCCTCTCAATTAATCGCCCAAAATCCACCCTCAATTGTTCGATTTGTACTCTAGGTGGCAGGATATAAAAATAGAACAATTTTGTGTTAGGAGCGTGTAGGGTTGTGTAGGGTTTGTGTAGGGTTGCACAGTATAAAAGATTTGATATACAACTAAATACAAGCGTTTCGTGCAGGGTGAAGGCTTTTTGTAAAAATGGTTGTTTTGTAGTGTCAGACAACTAAAATTGAACTTAAAAAAAAAGTCTTATTAGTTCACCAAAAATGTCAGCGGCAGGACACCCCGGAGTCTATAACTCCCTAGATCCGTAATTCCATGAATATGTCGCCTTGCAACTTCTTTGGCACTTTTCCTTATATTTTTTTGTTCGTTACAAAGATAATATATTACTTTGCGGCTACTAACAATTAAATCCTTTTAATAAATGAGTCAGCTTAAGAAAATGAAAAGAAAAGTAGTGTTTTTGTTGATTGCATTGTTCACTTTATCTGTGAGTGCAGAGGTTGTAGAGATTGACGGGATTTGCTATAACCTAATATCTAAAGGCAACATTGCAGAGGTGACAGGATGCCATCATTATTCTGGAGATGTTGTTATCCCAGAAGCGGTGACTTATAACGATGTGACTTATTGCGTTACTACTATAAGGAAAAATGCCTTTACTGGTTGCTCGTTGAATTCTATTGAAATACCAAGTAGCATAACAAAAATTTGTCAAGAGGCATTTTATAACGGAGGTGCTTCATCTGTTAAGATAAAAGATTTGGCAGCATGGTGCAACATCAATTTTGAATCGTATTTTAAGACTAATCCACTCACTAATGCATCGCATCTCTTTCTAAATGATGAGGAAATCCATGATTTGGTAATTCCTGATGGCGTAAAGACCATTACTGATCATGCTTTTTATTATTTTCGTGGTTTGACTTCAGTTAAAATCCCAAGTAGTGTTACCAGCATCGGACACGAATGTTTCGCATATTGCTTGGGAATAAAAACCGTAGAGATAGGTGATAGTACATCACAAGAAGCAGCAACGGTTTTGGGTGGACGTATATTTTACATGTGCAATAATATTGATTCGGTCGTATTAGGTAATAATATAGTAGAAATCGGAAGGGACGCTTTTGATGGCTGTAAGGCCATACGTAGTATTGTTATACCCAATAGCGTGAAGACGATTGGAAGCCATGCTTTCGTTGGATGTGAGAGTCTGGAATCTGTTCAGTTGTCTGAGAATCTTAAAAGCATTGAATGGGCTACCTTTAGTAGTTGTACTAATCTAAAGAGCGTTATAATTCCTGACGGTGTGGAATTTCTTGGAGAAACGGCCTTTGGTTATTGTACTAACCTTACTGAGGTAAAACTTCCAAGTAATCTGAAGAAAATCGACTGGTGTGTATTTCAAGACTGCACAAGTCTGACCTCAATTGAAATACCTGATCTAACGCATACAATATATATTTGCGCTTTTGATGGGTGTAGTAATCTGAAGACGGTGACATTAGGTAAAAGTGTGCAAAACATTCAGAATGGAGCCTTTGCCAACTGTCCTGCTCTTGAGGAGATCTATTGTAAAGCAAAAACTCCACCAACTTGTTATACAGCATATAACAATTTATATGCAAAGACATTGGATGTTTTCTATGATTCATATATTGAATACGTTACATTGCATGTTCCTGAAAGTTCTATTGAGACATATAAGGCAAGTGAGCCATGGAGTAAATTCAAAGCTATTATTCCCATCATCCTTCCAGAACACACTCTGACTTATATGGTAGATGGAGAAGTGTATAAAACCTACATAATTGAGGAAGATGACGTAATTATCCCGGAACAAGAGCCTGTGCAAGAAGGGTACTCGTTTTCAGGATGGAGCGATATTCCAGAGATTATGCCAGATTCCGACGTTACAATAACAGGTACATTTATTGCATTACCCAAATGTGCTACACCAAGTATAATGTATGAGAATGGTCAACTGTCATTTACATGTGATACAGAAGGAGCAGAATTCATTTCAGAAATCACGGATACTGATGTGACACAACATAATAGCGCGACAATCTCACTTACAGCAACCTATCACATAAGTGTCTATGCAAAAGCATCTAATCATTCTGTCTCAGATATAGCACAAGCAACTCTCTGCTGGATTGATGCAGAACAAGCAGAAGAAAACGTAAATGTTGGTTTTACCAAAGTGACTGCTATGGCTGTGCTTATTCAGTGTGATGGTAATGTGTTAAAGATACAAGGTGCTGATCTGGGGACATCCATAAATGTGTTTGATGTTACAGGAAATAAAGTGGGATCTGCCATCGTCAATTCAGATACTACATACGTGACAACTTCCCTTGAAAGAGGACATGTTGGAATTGTCAATATTAAAGATAAGAGTATAAAGATTGTAATACCATAATACGGCAAAAGTCACAGTATCAAGGCGACTAAGGGGCTTGTTCTCAGTGATTACATATTTCCTCAAAAATAATCTTTAAGGCCACTTTATTAAGGGGATTGTTCCTATTTTTGCACATGATTTCGAAAGCAGACATGAACGAGCTCATACAACTATTATGGCAGAAGATAAATGGCAATGGCAGGAGCCGGGTACGGCATGGAGGGGCGTTTGCACTTATCATATTACGCTGACGGTGCCGTCGCGCCAACCGTTGTTGGGCACGTTGGTGATACCTAATAACGACCCTTCTCAGGCGCGTGTAGAGCGCACGGCATTGGGCAATGCAGTTGTTGATGAGCTCTATGTGATGTGCAAACATTATCCCGCCATTCGCATTTATCAGTTTTGCCTGATGCCCGACCACCTGCATGCCGTCATTCGGGTGACAAGGGTTATGGACACCAGCATTCGCAGCGTGATTCGCGGATATTGGCAGGGGGTGAAGAAGCTGGGGCGGGCTTACACTTTGGCTTTTTCTCCCGAATTAAATTCGGAGATAACGGCCCAAGGGATACCAGCCCAAGGAATGCCAGCATCAGGAACGCAGCCAACGGCCCAAGGCCAGATGCCAACAGCGGGCGTGCAGCCAACTGAGGAAGGAAGCAACGGCTGGGCCTTTCCTGTTTTCACGGAGCGGCCGTTTATCCGCCCTTTGTCGCGTCGAGGTCAACTGGGGACGATGATGAACTATGTTCGGATGAACCCTCAGCGGTTGGCAACGAAGCGCCTTATGCCAGGCTTCTTCAGGGTGCAAAAGGGCATCGAGGTCGGTGGGCGAAGCTTTGACGGCGTGGGCAATGTGGCCCTCTTGCATGCCGAGCACTATGATGTGGTGCATGTGCGCAGCGTCTGGGTGAAGGCGGCAGAACAAGGTGACAATCATACTCTTCGGGACTATATGAACAGCTGCGTGCTCAAGGCTCGCAAGGGGGTGGTGATGGTTTCGCCTTTTATCTCTCATCAGGAAAAGCAGGTGATGCAAGTGTTGATAAACGAGCTGCATCCCTTCATCCTGCTTGCCGACAATGGCTTTAGAGATTATTACAAACCTTCTGATGCTCTCTTTGATGCTTGTGCTGCTGGAAGGGTGTTGATCTTAAGTCCTTGGCCTTATGACGCAGGCAAGCGTCACATCAGTCGTGCCGAATGCGTCAGCTTGAACAATATGGCGGAAGAGTTTTGCAGAATAATGGAATCAACAAACAAAAGAGGCTGACCGCGCGGTCAGCCTCTTTAAGTGTGGTTTATCTCAGGTTTACTTCACTACAACTTTCTTGCCATTATGGATGTAAACTCCCTTCGGGAGGTTTCCATTGACCATTGACCATTGACCATTGACCATTTTTCTGCCGCCGAGGTCGTAGATGGCGCCAGATGAATGTTCAATGTTCAATGGTGAATGTTCAATGTCTTTCACGACGGTCTCGCCGTCGGCGTCAACCATGTTGAAGTCCTTCTTGGTGAGGGTGAAGTAACCGATGGTCATGCAGGCCTTTCCGCTCTGGTTGGAGACGAGGCCGAGGGATACTTCGCCGCTTTCCGGAACTATGAAGGTGATGGCTTTGTTGGCCTGGGCGTATGCCAGCGACGACTTGATGTCGGCTACGTTGGGCAGGCCTCTGCCGGAGGCAGCTACGAGATAATTGCCGGCGGTGATGAACTCGGAGTAGGGAGTTATACTCAGTTCGTAGGCACCGGGCTCCAGGGTGACGGTCTGATAGAGCTTCAGGTCTTTCACCTCGTCAGCGAAACCATCCCAAGTGGTGCTCAGTACCAGGGAGTTGCCCTTGTTAGCATCCACGTGCCAGCAGGTAGTTATGCCGTTCGTCGTCACAGCGTTCTCGATGACCCAAGGCGAGGTCTCGGTCTCGGTGGCGAGACGCTTGAAGCGCGATGTGCCGTTGACATATCCGCTGGCTGTCTGGAAGCTGAGCTTGTAGTTCTTCAGGTAGCGGGATGTGACATCCACCTTCGTGTTCTCGAAATTGAGGAAGAAGATGCCGCGGGTGCTTGCCCAGGCGTCGCCGTCAGGACCGAAGTTGGTGCGGACGCCTGTCAGGTTGTGGCCGCTGGAGTCGATGACGTCGCCGCTGGTCTGGTTGAACTGATAGTAGAGCAGGAGCCCGTTGGCTGAACTCGGATCTTCGATAGGCTTGGAGCCGTAGTCGCGTATCTCGGATTCGGTGAGGGCGCGGCTCCACATCTGCAGCTCATCGATTATGCCGGTGAAGGGATAGTCGCCGCCAAGACGCATCACAGTCTGTTTCCTAATGCTGCTGCCGAGGCCGCTTGCTGTGCTTATTTTCTGTCCGTCGCGATAGAAAGTGACGGTGCCGCTGGAGTAGGTGATGGCGTAGTGATGCCACTCGTGGGCAATCACGTATCCTGCGTCGCTCTTACCGACTTTGCTGGAGGCCTGGAAGTCCATAGAACCGTCGGCGTTGGTGGTGAGGAGCAGGGTTGATGGGTCGCTGCCGATGCCGTTGCCGCCGTTGACCAGATTGGTCGGATACAGCCAGAAGGCGATGGTGATGCGAGTGCGAGCGATATCGAAGGGCGACGTGGCCTCTACGACGTTGTTCTGGGTCTCGGAGCCGCTGTCGTTGCCGCCGCCCATAGCCAGTCCGTGGCCGCCATCGGCGTTGCAAACGGTGATGGCCTTGGAGCGGGTAGTGGTTGAACTGCCCTTCTCGTTAGTGGCGGTGAGGCTCACGCTGTAGATACCGGGCTTGTCTATGGTGAGGCTGCCCTCCTTGCCGTTCATTACCATTGCGTAGGCGTCTGAGCTGACATTCCACATCCAGCTGCTCGGCTCATATTTGGTCTCGTCTATCAGATAGACCTTCTCGCCGAGTATAGCTATGTTGTTCCTGATGTTGAATGCAGGCTGTGGAGCCACTTTCTCCACGTCGATGGTCTTGGTGCAGGAGTTCGCCCCCGCGCTGTTAGTGGCGGTGAGGGTGATGCGGTGGGTTCCGGTCGAGGTGAAGGTGGCGGCGGCGTTAGTGGTCGTCGTTCCCTGTACTTCGGCATCCTCGAATGTCCACTCGTAGGTGCAGGCGCTGAGCGGTGTGCTCTGGTTGATGAAGCTGATATGCTCGCCCACGGCTGCGGTGGTGGCGCTCATGGTGAAGTCTGCCACAGGAGCTTCGGCTGCGGTTACGTTGATGGTCTCCGAGTATTCAGCTGTCTCTCCGTTGACTGAAGTCGTGGTGAGGTGGATGGTCTGTTGGCCCGGGGTGTTGAATGTCAGTATCGGACGGTTGCCGCTGAGGGTCTCCTTCTCCGCTCCGGTGAATGTCCAGGCCCACTCGCAGGTGCTGGGAGCGGACATATCAGTGATGGTCACGGGCTGTCCGACAATCACCTCCTTGTCGGAGAGGGCGAAACTGGCCGATGGGGTGTAAGCCAGCTGGTTAAGTCTCGGATTCACCTCGTCATTGCAGAGCATAGGAGTAATCTTTGACGGAACGCTCAGGGCGATGTCCGCACCGCCTATGGCGCTGACGAGGGCTGTGGAGTCCTCGTTCACGTTCATCTGATAGTAGTGGGTCAGGTTGTTCTGAACCATAGGATAGACGAACGCCTGTTCGTAGCAGGCCTTGATCTCCGCCTGCGTGCGGGCCACATTCCAGAAGCGTATCTCATCTATATATCCCTCCCAGGGGGCGCTGATAAGTTCCTTGTAGTTCTCGGTGGTTCCTTCGCTCTGGCCAAATACCAGGTCGTTGGCACCGCCCAGACCACTGTTGCTCCAGCCGGAGTTGAAGTCTATGCTTTTCTTTCCGTTGACATAGACGAGGATGTGGCCGCCGTCCTCAACGATGGCGATGTGTGACCACTTGGAGGTGGCAAGCGTGGTGCCTTTCTTGTAGTCACCGCCGTCGAAGCCCACTTCCATCTCCTTGTTGGCGTTGGTCTTGAAGAAGAACTTGCCGCTCGAGGCCTTGATGCCGAATGCGCATTTGCCGTTGCCCGAGGTGGGGAAGGCGCTGTTCGGACGAACCCAGAACTCCAGCGTCCAGGCGTTCAGCGTAGCTGAGGAAACGCCGGCCAGAGTGAGGGTGGAGTTGTTGCCCTTGTCCAGGCGGAGCACGTCGTTGTCCTTGTTGAAACCGCCCTCGCGCACGATAACGGGAGTGCTCTTCTCGCTCTCCACTTCGTATCCGTTGATATCATAAACGGCGCTTACGGCGAATGTGCCGGAGCCGCTGGTTGTGGCCGAGAGGTTGTCGGCTGCAACCTGCTGGGCGAGTTCTCCGTTCAGATAGATGTTGTATGTGACGGGGTTGCAGGAGCCCGTAGGACGCTGCCAGGTGAGTGTCGTCCCGCTGATGGCGAGGTTGCGCGGCACATTGACTACCTCGCTGCGTACTATGGTGCTAATCTCGGTCTTTTTGCCTGCGTTCTGCACGAGTGTGCCGCCCTCGGGGATGTCGAAGGCGGTCTCAACGCCCTCACGGTCAAGGTTGTAGTCAACGATGCTGGCCTTGTATATATGGCCTTCGCCTACAGCGTAGGAGCGCGGTTCAACCCAGAAAAAGTACTTGAGCGGACGTGAGAGGTCGAACGTGGAGGTGAGGTCAGTCAGGTCGTAGCCGAATTCCATAGGCTCAGTGTGCAGGTCGCCGTCGGCCCACTTGCCAAGCATAGGCATTTCGGGGTCGGGGTCGGTCTTGGCTCCCTTGCCGAGACCGGAATAATAGAAGTGGCGCAGGAAGGTTGACTTCTCCGGCTTGGTAGCGTTGAGGTCCTGAGCCACACCCACGTAGAGCGCAATCTCGGAACGGTGGCTGTAGTCCATAGTCACCTTCAGGGTGCGCAGCGGACGGTAGTTCCAGCGTGCGGTGTAATACTCCGGAGTCCAGTAGCCGGTGGTGGTGCGTGTCGGGCGTGCCTCGGCGTAGGGGCAATAGATGAAGCCGTTGTTCATCCACGAACCCCATGAGTTCACGATAATCCAGGCGCCTACCTCGTCCTTGGCCTCTTCGCCGGAGACTCCGTTGCCGTCCAGGTCGAACTGTATGCGGTCGTCATAACCCACAATCGTGAGAGCGTGATCGACGCTTTCGCCCCAATGTTTCACGTAGTTCATTCCAGACACACCAATCTCCTTGTTCTTTGCGGTGGCGGGAATCTTGCCTGTGGTGCAGCTGGAGGCCACTCCCACGCCGGCGATACCGCCTGTAACAAAGCGCTCGTCGCCGCAATGGTTCCATAGGTAATTTTTCAGCATCTCACGTCCCTCGGCTGTGTTTAGCGGGTAGGGGAAGTTGCCGGAACCGGCTATGCGGTTGTGCATAGCGTGGAACCACTTGTCATAGCCCTGCATCCAGCCGTAGTTGCTCTGACCGTCGTCGCAGTCCTGATAGCCGAAGATCTCGCTGTAGGTCCTGCCGCCATAGACGGAGCTGTTAGGCACACCGTTGTGCTGGGCAATGATTTCCTTACCCTGATTAGACACCCAAGTCAGAAGCCAGGTGAAGTGGGTCGGATAGATGTTCTCATCGCGCGAGCCGTCGGCATCACGCATCGCGTTCATCTCATGCGTGAACATATAATATATACGCGAGGCGGAGCCGCAGGAGCCTGCACTCTGGTTCACTACCGGAGGAAAAGCCTTGGACTCGGCGTTGTTCCAATGGTCTGGACGCGACTGCCCCTTGGCCTTTTGCTTACGCATCCGGCTTTTTGCCTGTTTCACCCATGTCTGGTCGATATGCGGCACGGGGTCGTAGTCGGGATAGGCGTCTTTGTTCCAGGGCACATCCTGCGCCCAAGAAACTGTGATAGCAACGAGTAATGCTATTGCTGTAAGTAGGATTTTTCTTTTCATAGTCAGTTAGTTATTGTTAAGTTCTTATAGTAAACGTTTAATATTGCGGGCAGTCTGTTATTTAGTCTTGAAACGGTCTAAGCCTCCTCGCAGCCATTGGACGAAACGGGACACATCCTCATCGAAACTGTAGGCCGGAGCGAGGGGCTTGGCCTCTTGGTCGAGCAGTACGTAGAAGGGCTGGGTCTGGGCGCCGAATTTCGTGCGTTGCAGGTAGCTCCATTTGTCCCCAATGGTGCGCAGACGGCGGGTCGTGCCGTCGGTCTCTGTTACTTCTACTGGTGATTCAAGCGGGGTCTTGTCATCCACATACAGGGAGATAAGCACGTAGTCCTCCGTCATAAGCTGGCGCACCTGTGCATCGGGCCATACGGCGGCCTCCATCTTACGGCAGTTCACACATCCGAAGCCTGTGAAGTCGAGCATCACGGGCTTTCCGGCCTTACGGGCGGCCTCCATACCTTCTTCGTAGTTGGTGTAAGTGGCTTCCACGCTGCTCTCATCCAAACGGAAATCCTGTGTCCACATCGGAGGGGCGAAGGCGCTGACAGCCTTGCACGGTGCTCCCCAGAGGCCTGGAACCATATACAGGGCGAATGCCAGTGATATAAGGGCTGTGAGGAAGCGGGTTACACCGATGCGCGGACGCTGAATCACATTGCCCTCGTCATCATATTCATCCTCATCGTGAGGCAGACGAATCCACCCCAGCAGATAGAAGCCCATGAAGGCGAAAATCATGATCCATAGGCAGAGGAAGGTCTCGCGGTCAAGCAGTCGCCAGCCGTAGGCCAAATCCGCTACGCTGAAGAACTTCAGGGCAAAAGCCAGTTCCACGAGGCCCAGCACCACCTTAACCACGTTCATCCAGTTACCGCTCTTGGGCGCAGATTTCAGCCAGGCGGGGAAGAGGGCGAAGAGCGTGAAGGGGGCGGCGAGTGCTATGGAGAAACCGAGCATACCGACAGTCGGGGCGATGATGTTGCCGCTGGTGGCCATCTCTACAAGCAGAAGGCCCACGATTGGGGCGGTGCAGCTGAAGCTTACCAGAACGAGTGTGAATGCCATGAAGAAGATGCTCAGAGCGCCGGTTGTGGACGAGGCTTTGGCGTCCATCTTATTGCTCCAGGAGGCAGGCAGCGTCATTTCGAAACCGCCGAGGAACGAAGCTGCAAAAGCAACAAGGAGGAGGAACAGGAAAATGTTGAAGATGGCGTTGGTGCTCAGCTCGTTGAGCTTGCTTGGACCCCAGATCAGGGTGATAAGTAAACCGAGTCCCACGAATATCACGACTATGCTGAGTCCATAGAGGATGGCGTCGCGGATGCCGCGCCGCTTGTCGTCCTTTGCCCGTTTCAGGAAGAATGAGACGGTCATCGGGATAATAGGCCAGATGCAGGGCATTATGAGTGCCAGAAGACCGCCCACCAAACCGAGCAGGAAGATGGTAAACAGGGAGCGGGAGGATTTGCCCACGGAGTCGCTCAGGGTTTGCAGCTCATCGGTTACGGGCTCCCATAAAGCGCTGGAAGAGAGGGCGGAAGGGCTTGGTGCGGGTTGGGAGACGGAATCAGTCGGGGAGACCGACTGACACACGGCCCCCAATGCGGGATCAGAGGGGTCAGCAGACGCGGCTGGAGACGCGGATGCCGCAACAGAAGAAGCGGACGCGGTTGAGGCGGCTGCTGAAGAAGTACCGGCTGCGCCTTCGGTTACGCCTTTAGAGGCCGCTGTAGTGGCTGCTGGCTTTTCAGCTTTTGCTGCGTATGTGCCGTTGAAGGCGAATTCTACGGGGGTGGGAGGGAGGCACGACTGGTCGTTGCAGGCCCCGTATTGCAGATAGCCTTCTGCAACCCACTCTCCTCCGGTGAGGCGCAGGCGCTGCGTGGCGGTGAAACTCTGCTCGAAGAATGTGACCTCGCACCCGAACATATCGTCCATCTTCTTAATGAGCGAGCCGCCCAGTTTTATGCCGCCTTCCAGTTTGGCTCCTGTGAGCTTCTCGCTGTTGAAGGTCAGAGGCGTCGGACCGCCGTCGTTATCCGGGCCATAGACGTGCCATCCGGCATCCATGTTCCCGCTGAATACAATGTCTATGAGGTCATCGTGACCTGCTACTGCTTTCTTGCTCACGGACACACGCACTTGGGCGGATGCGGTGAGCACAAACATAAGTAAAAGGAGTACAGATAGAGTTCTTTTCATTGTGTAGTTATGCAATATTGGCACAAAGGTACGGATAAACGGGATTTATGCAATAATTTATTTAGATTTTAACTTTAGTTAAACCGAATATGGCATATAGATTAAAAAATATATTAAATCATCTTTGTTACGCAAATTTTGTGTATCTTTGCAGCCGAAACAGCAAAAGACATCAATCATTAAACCCTAAACACATATTTTGATTATGAAGAAAAGTGCTTTGCAGATTGCAAGGGCTGCTTATCAGCCCAAGTTGCCTAAGGCCCTGAAAGGAGCCGTGAAGGCTGTAGAAGGTCAGCCCACACAGAGTGTCGGCGACCAGGCTAAAATCAAGGAACTGTTCCCCAACACCTACGGCCTGCCTGTAATTGAGTTCGCAGAGGGAGAGCCCAAGGCTCAGCCCGCCATCAACGTAGGCGTAATCCTCAGCGGCGGCCAGGCTCCTGGCGGACACAACGTCATCAGCGGTCTCTTCGACGGCATCAAGAGCATCAACCCCGATTCCAAGCTCTACGGCTTCATCCTCGGCCCCGGCGGTCTCGTTGACCACAACTATATGGAGCTGACAGCCGACATCATTGATGAATACCGTAACACCGGCGGTTTCGACATCATCGGTTCCGGCCGTACGAAGCTGGAGAAGGTGGAGCAGTTTGAGAAAGGCATCGAGATCCTGCGCGAGCTGAATATCAAGGCTCTCGTGATCATCGGTGGCGATGACTCCAACACCAACGCCTGCGTTCTTGCCGAGTACTATGCAGCCAAGAAGTATGGCGTGCAGGTGATCGGCTGTCCGAAGACCATCGACGGCGACCTGAAGAACGAGCAGATCGAGACCAGCTTCGGTTTTGACACAGCCTGCAAGACCTACAGCGAGCTCATCGGTAACATCCAGCGCGACTGCAACTCTGCCCGCAAATACTGGCACTTCATCAAACTCATGGGCCGCAGCGCAAGCCACATCGCCTTGGAGTGCGCTCTGCAGACCCAGCCGAACATCTGCCTCGTAAGCGAGGAGATTGAGGCTAAGGCAATGAGCCTCGACGACGTTGTAGGCTACATCGCTGACATCGTGGCCAAGCGCGCTGAGGACGGCAACCACTACGGCACCGTGCTTATCCCCGAGGGCCTCATCGAGTTCATCCCCGCCATCAAGAAACTCATCAAGGAACTGAATGAGGTGCTCACAGATCCCTCTACAGGCGAGCCGCGCGAGTTCGAGAGCGCTGATGCCCAGATTGATTTCGTGAAGAAGAGCATCGCGAAGGACAATCTCGCCGTTCTGGAGAGCCTGCCCGAGGATGTGGCACGCCAGCTCTGTCTGGATCGCGACCCGCACGGAAACGTTCAGGTATCTCTCATCGAGACCGAGAAGCTGCTCAGCCGCATGGTGGCCAAAAAACTCAAGGAGACGGGCCGCGCTCCGAAGTTCAGCGCCCAGCATCACTTCTTCGGCTACGAGGGCCGTTGCGCTGCTCCGAGCAACTACGATGCTGACTACTGCTACAGTCTCGGCTTCAACGCCAGCCGCCTCATCGCTGCCGGAAAGACCGGTTACATGAGCATCGTCAAGAACACTACGGCTCCTGCTGCCGAGTGGATTGCAGGCGGTGTGCCCATCACTATGATGATGAACATCGAGCGTCGTAACGGTGCCGACAAGCCCGTTATTCGCAAGGCTCTCGTAGAGCTGGACGGCGCTCCCTTCAAGTATTTCGCTGCTCATCGTGAGGAGTGGGCCCGTCAGACGGCCTATGTATATCCCGGACCGATTCAGTACTTCGGTCCTACAGAGGTCTGCGACCAATGTACTAAGACATTGCAGTTGGAACAGGCTTGAATAAATTGAAGAAAAGTCCGGCTGCTCCCACTACACAGACGTCGAGGCGTGCTGCTAACAACGGCGGCGCGCCGAGACGCTCACACGGGAAAAAACGGCGGAAGACACATAACATCACATTCTTCCGCCGTATTCCCTTGTGGGCTATTGTCACGGGTGTAGTGCTGATTGTTGCCGGTTACGTTTTCTTCTTCTATTATTTCTTTGTAAATCCTTTCTCCTTCCGCTGGCAGGCCATCTACGGGGAGGCTAATGACCCCGAAGGCTTCGAGATACGCGGCATAGACATATCCCACTATCAGGACCGGATTGACTGGGAACGCCTGCGCAACGCAAATGTGCAGCGGGTGCCGCTGAGATTCGTGTTCGTGAAGGCCACCGAAGGCGTGTCAATGATTGACGAGAATTTCAGCGACAACTTCTATCAGGCGCGCCAGAACGACCTTATCCGCGGAGCATACCATTTCTTTGTTCCTGATGCCGATGCGCGGAAACAAGCCCGCTTCTACCTGAAACAGGTGCATCTGGAAGAGGGCGACCTTCCTCCTGTACTCGATGTGGAGAAAGTGGGCCGCCTCAGCTCCGAACAACTGCGCAAGGCTGTCCGCACCTGGTTGGAGATTGTTGAAGAGCATTACGGCGTAAAACCTATTCTCTACACGGGTGCCAGTTTCAAGAAGAAATACCTGAACGACTCCATATTCAACCAGTACCCATATTGGATAGCCCATTATTATGTGGAAAAACCTACATACGAGGGCTCATGGAAATTCTGGCAATATACGGACTTCGGGAAAATAGACGGCATCCAGGGGAGTGTGGATTGTAATATATTCAACGGCTCGCTGCAAGACCTTCGCAAAATGACTATAAGCGCAGAGACATTAGATAATATTGGGCTATAACAAAAACACATGTTATGAAAAAACTCATCCTTTCTTCTTTCCTTATACTCTACGGAATACAACTTTCTGCACAGTCCGTACCTCTGAAATTCGGCGATTTCGACAACTGGCTTTCGCGCGAAGTGAAAGAGAGCGCTATTCTCGGCGGTGCAGAAAAAACTCTCTATGAGGTTACTAACGCCAAGACGTGGGAGCGTAACAAACCCTACGTAAACCAGGGCGGATCTCCGTGGGCCACAAGTAATGTGCTGGCTAAGGTGGCTGGAATCGTGAAGACGAACACCTCAGTCTATCCCGAGAAACGCGGTCACGGCTATTGTGCAAAGCTCTATTCGCATGTCGAGGGCGTGAAAGTGCTGGGAGTGGTCAATATCTATGTACTGGCCGCCGGAAGCCTCTACCTCGGAGAGATGCGCGAACCCATCACCAGTAGCAAGAACCCGCAGGCAAAGATGGCATACGGCGTGCCGTTCAAGAAGAAACCGAAGGCTGTGCAGTTTGACTATAAAGTGCAGCTGTCAGACCAGTCCAACCGCGTCCGCCAGAACGGATTCAGCAAGGTACGCACCGTTCAGGGCAAGGATATGCCCGACGCCTACCTCTTCTTGCAGAAGCGATGGGAGGATGAGGATGGCAATATCTATGCCAAACGTATCGCTACGATGACTCATCGTTTCAATAAAAATACTGATTGGGTGAACGATGCTCAGTTCCCGCTTATGTACGGCGACATCACCTCCCATCCCAACTTCGATGAGAAAATCATGGGCTTGTATGCCAAAGGAGACGATGCCGTGAAATACGCCTACAACTCCAAAGGCAAACTGGTGCCGATAAACGAAGTAGAGTGGGGTGGTGACGATGACGAGCCCACACACCTGATACTCACTTTCAACTCCTCATTTGGCGGAGCATACGTGGGTTCCGAGGGCACGACCCTTTGGGTGGATAACGTGAAATTAGTGTATTAAAATCCGGGATAGATGACCCTTGACGAACTCCAGACACCCTATTACCTCGTAGAGGAACCGCTTCTGCGCCGTAACCTCGCACTTATACGCGACGTGGCAGACCGAAGCGGAGCCGAGATAATTTTGGCTTTCAAAGCGTTTGCCCTCTGGAAGACTTTCCCGATATTCCGCGAGTATATCAGCGCCACAACTGCCTCAAGCCCGGACGAGGCACGCCTCGCCTACGAGGAATTCGGAGCCAAGGCACACACCTACAGCCCCGCATACACCGAGGATACCTTTGGCGACATCATTCGCTATTCCTCACACATCACCTTCAACAGCCTCTCGCAGTACGAGAGGTTTAGACCCACCCCCAACCGGGGTGTTTCCTTCGGTCTCCGCGTGAATCCCGAATACAGCGAGATTGAGACGGAGCTCTATAACCCCTGTGCTCCCGGTTCACGTTTCGGTGTGTTGGCGGCAGACCTGCCCGAGCAGCTTCCTCCCGGCATAGAGGGTTTCCATATCCATTGTCATTGTGAGAGTAGCGCTGAGACTTTCGCGCGCACGCTCGCGCGTATTGAATTAATGTTCGCGAAGTGGTTCCCTCAAATCGAATGGATTAATTTCGGTGGCGGACATCTTATGACACGCAAGGATTACAACGTGGAACTGCTCGTTCAGACGCTGCGCGGATTCCACGAACGCTACCCCCATCTGCACATGATTCTCGAACCGGGCAGCGCCTTCGCCTGGCAGACAGGCCCTCTCGTATCCTCAGTGGTTGATATAGTTGAGAATCATGGCATCCGCACCGCCATCCTCGATGTATCCTTCACCTGCCACATGCCTGACTGCCTCGAAATGCCTTATCATCCAAGCATAAAGGTTATGGGTGAGGGAGGGAAGTATATAGATGTCACCCTTGCAGATGTTGGGTCCATTCTTTACCGCCTCGGTGGTAGCTCCTGTCTCTCGGGCGATTTCATGGGCACCTGGAGCTTTCCGCATGAGCTGAAGGTCGGCGACAAGATTATCTTCGAGGATATGATCCATTACACCACGGTGAAGACTACCACCTTCAACGGTATCCGCCACCCGTCCATCGCAATCCGCCACATGGATGGAGACGTGGAGCTTCTTCGTAAATTCACTTACGAAGACTACCGCGACCGCATGGATTGATTGGTCTCATAGGGTCAAAAATGGAATTAATACTCGCTTTTTGCTGTTTTTTTTGAAAAAACAAGGAAAATCCCTTGTCAGTTCACGAAAAAGCTGTATCTTTGCACCCGCAATCAGGGGATTGACCGTAGATATTGACATTCTGAACAGCAAAATGACGCGGTAATAGCTCAGTTGGTAGAGCACGACCTTGCCAAGGTCGGGGTCGCGAGTTCGAGTCTCGTTTACCGCTCATACATCACAGATGATGACCATGCCCAGGTGGCGGAATGGTAGACGCGCGCGTTTCAGGTGCGCGTGCAGCGATGCGTGCAGGTTCGAGTCCTGTTCTGGGCACCACGTTTTTCATCATCTAAACGGAGAGATGGCGGAATTGGTAGACGCGCTACTTTGAGGGGGTAGTGACATTATGTCGTGGGAGTTCGAGTCTCCTTCTCTTCACCACAATTTGCAGTTCAGAATTGACTCAAATCGCGGTCAATCTCTTTTTTTGTTTAAATCATGAATGAGAAGTGGTTGACGATTCCGAGCAGATGTCCTTCGGAATCTGTAACCAGAACTGCGTGAATGTTATTGTTGTGCATAAGACGTTGCACCTGCTCTATCTTCTCATCAGGAGAAACGCATTTAGGATGACGTGTCATCACCTGACTTACAGGCACATGGAAGAACTCCTCATGCAGGTTCTCCATCGCACGGCGCACATCGCCATCGGTAATCAAACCGGCCACTTTCCCGTCTTCTACAGCTACCGCAAGGCCTAATTTCGCACGACTCACGAGGATAATGGCCTCGCTGAGCGGCATCTCGGGGGCTATCACAGGAAGTTCGCCGGACACCATAACGTCACGTGCTGTAGTGAGCAGACGCCTGCCGAGACTTCCGCCCGGATGCAGCTGCGCAAAGTCGTTGGCACGGAAATGGCGCATTTCCATCAGCACACAAGCCATCGCATCTCCAAGAGCCATCACTGCCGTGGTGCTTGACGTGGGAGCAAGTCCCAGAGGACAAGCCTCCTGAGAGACAGTCACTTTGATATGAATATCCGAATTTCTGGCCAACAGCGAATCTTCGTTGCCACTCACTCCGATAAGTGGGATTTTGTGCTCCTTCAGATAAGGAACGATACGCAACAACTCATCTGTCTGCCCGCTGTTGGAGAGTGCCAGAACGACATCATCGGCTGTCACAACGCCCAGGTCGCCGTGATAGGCATCGAGAGGATTCAGAAAGAATGAAGGGGTGCCGGTACTGCTCAGCGTGGCTGCAATCTTTGCTCCAACCAAACCGCTCTTGCCCACTCCGGTCACAATAACCTTTCCCTTGCAGGCAAGCATCTGCCTCACAGCCTCTTCAAACGAGCCGCCAAGCTGCGGAATAAGGTTCTGTATGGCGCTGGCCTCTTCTTCCAGACAATGTACAGCTACTTCGCGTATATCCATTTCGTTTATCATAACAAGCTTTTAATTACGTTTTCCAGATCATCCAGACGCAGCATATTCGGGCCATCGCTCAGAGCGTTGTCCGGGTCTGGATGAGTCTCGAAGAAATAACCTGTTGCACCGAACGCCTTGGCCGCCAGAGCCATAGCAGGCACGTACTCGCGGTTGCCGCCAGTCTTGCCGCCTGCCGCTCCCGGGCGCTGCACGCTGTGGGTGCAATCCATGATGACCCTCGGCGTAAACTTAAGCATATCCGGTATGTTACGGAAATCCACCACAAGGTTGTTGTATCCGAATGTGTTGCCGCGCTCGGTGAGCCACACGTCCGAAGCGCCTGCTTCGCGTGCCTTCTCCACCGGATATTGCATGTCTAAGCCCGAGAGGAACTGCGCTTTCTTGATGTTTACCGTGCAGCCCGTGCGGGCTGCAGCCACAAGAAGGTCGGTCTGACGGCACAGAAAAGCCGGAATCTGCAACACATCTACCACCTCGGCGGCTGGGGCTGCCTGATAGCTCTCGTGAATATCCGTGAGCAACCGCAGACCGTATTTGGCCTTGACATCGCTGAGCATCTGCAACCCGCGTTCAAGTCCTGGGCCGCGGAACGAACGTATGGACGTGCGGTTGGCTTTATCGAACGATGCCTTGAAGATTATCTCCAAATCATATTGCTGACCTATCCTCTGCAATTCTCTTGCCACAGCATCCAGCACCTCTGCGCTCTCAATAACACATGGTCCGGCTATAAAAACTGGTTTCATTATTGGTGGTAAATATTTCGTTTTGCGGTGCAAAAATAGATAATTTACGCTTCCATGACAAGTTTTTCCTTCATTTTATCCCTAATAAGCGAGAAAAATAGTAATTTTGCGCGCAAATTATTGGAGATATTATGAAGACAGTAATAAATTGTTACGAAGACTTCCTCCCGTTAGTGGGTCAGGAGATAGGTAAGTCCGACTGGCTTGCCGTTGATCAGGAACGTATAAATCAGTTTGCAGATGTGACCATTGACCACCAATGGATTCATACAGACCCCGAGCGTTGCAAGACTGAAAGCCCATTCGGACAGACCATCGTTCACGGATACCTGACCCTCTCACTCCTGCCTTATTTCTGGGATCAGATCATTGAGGTCCATAATCTGGAGCGCATGATGAACTATGGCATGGAACACATGAAGTTCGGTATGCCCGTTCTCTCCGGTCAAAGCATCAGGATGGTTACCTATATGGAAAGCGTGGCGAACCTGCGCGGAGCCATCAAAATCAGTATGCGTTTCGTAATTGAGGTAAAAGAGACTGGCAAGAAGGCCCTGGAAGGTCTCGCCACCTTCGTTTACTATTTCAAGAAGTAAAGCCACAGCCGACCATACATGGAACAGAATAAACATTTATCCTTTCAGACTCATTCTGCTCCCTCCCTGCAAGGAAGGGCCGGGAGTGGGTCCAAGTTTCGTGGACTCGGTGTTGCTCTGATTACGCCCTTCCACGCCGATGGGAGCATTGATTACGAAGCCCTGATCCGCCTCGTTGAGTTCCAGATTGCCGGGGGCGTGGATTTCCTCTGCATCATGGGTACGACGGCGGAGACGCCTACTCTCACAGCCGATGAGAAACGGACGTTGAAAGAACTGCTCGTGGATCGTGTGGCCGGACGAGTACCCCTGCTCATGGGATGCGGAGGTAACTGCACATCGGCTGTGGTCAATGAACTTCAAACTGCCGACTGGTCAGGTATCGACGGCGTACTCAGCGTTTGCCCGATGTACAACAAGCCCTCTCAGGAAGGACTTTACCAGCATTTCCGCGCTATAGCCGAAGCTTCACCCGTTCCTGTGGTTTTATATAATGTACCCGGGCGCACAGGTGTGAATATGACGGCTGAAACGACCCTGCGCCTGGCCCGCGATTTCGAAAACGTGGTGGCTATCAAGGAAGCCAGTGGTAATATCACCCAGATGGATGACATCATCAAGAACAAACCTGATCATTTCGATGTAATTTCCGGAGACGACGGTATCACGTTCCCACTCATCACCCTTGGCGCCGTTGGCGTAATCAGCGTAATCGGCAATGCTCTGCCTGCTGAATTCAGTCGTATGGTGCGTTTGGCACTTAACGGAGACTACGCTTCTGCTCTTTCCATCCATCACAAATTCGCAGAGCTGTTCAAACTCCTCTTTGTTGACGGAAATCCGGCTGGCGTAAAAGCCATGCTTCACGCTATGGGTATGATAGAGAATCAGTTGCGCTTGCCGCTCGTTCCTACACGCCTCACCACGATGGAGCAAATCTCAACCATCATCCATCAGCTTGGCATCAAGTTGTAAAAACTGTAAACTTTTCTCGGCACCAGACTGTTGGTTCTAATAATAATAGTAGAACCAATATGTGTGTTTGTAATAGTCACTCATGTAGATCTGCTCATCTGACAGACCTTTGTGACTGTCCATATCAGCCAGGAAATCAGAGAAGTTCTCCTCTGTCTCAGCATCGCGGAAACGAACCTTCGGGTTGGAGTGAAGACGGTTGTGCAGCACCAGAGCCTCACGATAATGGCGGGGTAGGGCTGTACTGACGGTGTCTGCAAATAGTTGTATCGTTTCTGCGAAATCATCTATCCTACGGTCGAGAAGCAGCGCACACAGATAGTATTCCTTTGCCGCTTCAGATGCCTTCTCACTTAAAGCCAGCGCACCCAGAAAACCCGTTGCTGTCTGAAAACTGCCATGAGTGTGAATGGGCTTCATAGGCCTTCCGTGCAAATGCCTGAACACGTACTTTGGCAGATTGAGCGAACGTAAAGTGTCGGCAGGCAGAGGCAGCAGACCTTCGCTGCCGTAAGACATGGGATAATAGAAAAGGCGGTTGCCCATCTGCCCCGTACGGCTGAGAGCCACAGCCCGCAGAGATTGCTGTGTGTGGCTCGTGCGGGTCTCCTTCTCACCTACATGAAGTACAGCTTCATAGTCACCTGCCATAAGCATATATGTCTGGCGTATCTCTTGATGCAGGATCGCATTTGTGTTTCCCGTGGCCAGCGCCAAACAGATGCCTACGATGAGGATGATGGTATTGGGGGTGATGAACTGCGCCAACGAGCCCTTGGTCTCCGATGAGTCGCGCAGATTCCTTACCATAGACACCACCACGCACCAGCACAGGAAAGCCAGCAGAAACACCCATAATGGGGTCTTCGTGCCGCCCTCAGGTTCAAACGGGAAATGGATGTCCGTGAACCATCCGAGAGCTATGCACGATGGTATCCACACCAGCGCCTTCCAACGTATAGGCAGGCGCAGAGGACGCTGTATAATAAGTGGCGGGATTATGAGAACAGCCAGAACTATCAGAGTAGCGAAATACGGGTGGAAACCGGATACTCCCTGAAATGCATGATTGGCCGTAGCAAGCAGAAGTCCTTGCATCCTAAGCACATACACCGCTATGAACAGGGTAAAAAGCAAACCGCACACAAGGGATACCATGCGTGCAGTTTGCCGTGTAACTGGATTATTGTAGATACTCATCAGTCTTCTTTTGTGCGGGTCAGCACAACTGCTGAGCGGGCTGGCAGGTAAAGCTTCAGCCAACCTTTGTTGTCCCGCTCAAGCATCGGGTCGTAATTGGTGAAATGACGTACTGAATCGTCATTCAAACCGTGTCCGCCGAAAGCTACGTTGTCTGTGTTGAGCAGCACATTGTATGCTCCCTGACGAACCATAAAGCCGTAGCCTGTGTAAGAGCGGTTGTAGGAGAAGTTGAACACGAAGAGCAGGTCACCGCGCTGATAGGCCAGCACCTGATCGCCATCGTTGTGCCATATCTCCTGAACGGGTGTCTTCTGGATGTCCTTCTGCATCTTCAGCACTCGCAGCATAGCCTGGTCGAAGTCGCCGAGGTAATGGAAGCAAAGTTCGTGGTTATCCACCAGATTCCATTGGCGGCGGGCATATTTGTAGCTCCAGCCGTTGCCTTCGCGGGGGAAGTCTATCCATTCGGGATGACCGAACTCATTACCCATGAAGTTCAGATAACCGCCGTTGATAGTGCTGGCTGTGAGCAGACGGATCATCTTGTGCAAGGCGATACCGCGCTCTACATTATAGTTCTCATCGCCCTTCTTGAAATGCCAGTACATATCGGCATCAATCAGGCGGAAGATGATGGTCTTGTCACCCACCAATGCCTGATCGTGGCTCTCACAGTAAGAGATGGTCTTCTCGTCGGCACGACGGTTGGTTACTTCCCAGAACATAGAACTGGGCTTCCAGTCCTCATCACGCAACTCCTTGATTATCTTAATCCAATAGTCAGGGATATTCATAGCCATGCGGTAGTCGAAACCGTAGCCGCCATCCTTGAAGGGAGCTGCCAGACCGGGCATTCCGCTCACCTCTTCTGCGATAGTGATGGCGTTGGAATTCACCTGATGTATGACTTCGTTGGCGAGCGTGAGGTAGCAGATGGCGTTGTCATCCTCATGTCCGTTATAGTAGTCAGCATAGCTGCCGAAGGCCTCGCCGAGACCGTGACTGTAGTAGAGCATCGAGGTGACACCATCGAAACGGAAACCATCGAAATGGAACTCCTCAAGCCAATACTTGCAGTTGGAGAGCAGGAAATGCAGCACCTCGTTCTTTCCGTAGTCGAAGCAGAGACTGTCCCAAGCGGGATGCTCACGGCGACCGCCCTCGTAGAAATACTGGTTTGGATCGCCTGCGAAGTTGCCGAGTCCTTCGTTCTCATTCTTCACAGCGTGGCTGTGTACGATATCCATGATGACGGCTACGCCCTGGGCATGAGCAGCATCGATGAGCGTTTTCAGTTCCTCGGGAGTACCGAAACGTGATGAGGGTGCGAAGAAACTGCTTACGTGATAACCGAAGGAGCCGTAATAGGGATGCTCCTGGATAGCCATTATCTGAATGCAGTTATAACCATCCTTGACAATACGCGGCAACACCTGCTCGCGGAACTCGGTATATGTACCCACCTTCTCTGCATCCTGGGCCATACCGATATGGCACTCATAGATAAGCAGCGGACTTGTGTTCGGCTTGAAACGCTTCACATTCCACTTATACGGAGTCTCGGGAGCCCAAGCCTGGGCCGAGAAGATCTTAGTCTGATCATCCTGCACAACGCGGTTGATCCAAGCGGGGATGCGCTCGCCCTCGCCGCCTTCCCAATAGACTTTGAGCTTGAACAGGTCGCCGTGTTTGATGGCCTTGCGGGGCAGACGGATTTCCCAGTCGCCTGTGCCTTTCACACGCTTCATCTGATAGCTCTTCTTCTCTTCCCATTTGTTGAAATCGCCAATCAGGAAGATCTTGGTGGCGTTGGGAGCCCACTCGCGCAGTATCCACTCCTCATCGGTTACGTGCATTCCGTAGTAGAGATGACCGGAAGCAAAATCTGACAGCTTCTGCTGACCGCCAGTCAGTTCTGCAATCTTATCTACAGCGTGCTGATGACGACCCTCGATGGCGGCAGCGAACGGTTCCAGCCACTTGTCGTTCTTCAACAGGCGAAGCACTTTGGGCTGGGGGGCAGCTACTGCTGCGGCTTCGCTCTTGGATGATGACTTCTGTGTTTTCTTTGAGGCAGCGGCCTTTGTTGTTTTGGTTGAAGCCTTTGCTGCTGGCTTCTTCTCTGAACTTTTTGTAGCCATATTCTAATTGTTATTAACCTTCATAGAAAAAATCCATCCGCTCAAGCCTTTACCTTGAAGATGGCTTTGCGGATGGTGTTGGGAGTGATGGCGGGCGCATGGCCGTCAGCGGGAAAATAGATTACGAATTGTCCGGGGCGGAGCGTGAAATAGTCCTGCGCCAGACCTTCGTGGAAACGGATGTCGTTGGCCTCGTCATATTCAGCCGATGACAATGCCGCAAGAGGTGTCCACCCGTGTTCCTCGGGTGCGGAGACAGGGATTTGGATATCTATCATCTTGATGTGTGTCTCCAAACGGGCTTCCTCACGTGTCTTGGGCTTGGCATCAACGATATTGACGAAGAGGTCTTCTCCATCTATCTCATGCTTGCCTTTTTCAAGAGTCGAAAGGTCGTTGTTGGCGAGGAAATCTGCCACCTTCTGAAAGAGTGGATTCAGCTGGACATAGCGCCCGAACTGACTGATATCATCTAAAACCATATCGCTGTTAGTTATAATTCGCGGCAAAGATACGCAATTACAACGAAATAACGAAATATTTTAGGCGAAAAGTGGCTTTTTGCCTGTTTGGTGAGCCTATAAACGCAATTAACGGTCTATGACACCGTGGGTATAATGGCCTTTGCGAATCACTTTTCCGCTACGGTCCTTCTCCACAAAGTCCCCATCACGCTCGCCTGACTTGTACGAGCCTTCAAATCGGCTCCCATCCGCACTCTCCATAACACAACGGCCGTCTTTCTCTCCTTCCAAAAAATGGCCCTTGAACTTCGTACCGTCCTTCTGCCTCAGTATTCCCTCACCGTGCATGAGCCCGTTTTTCCACTCGCCCTCATAGGTGTCGCCGTTTGGCCAGACATAACGCCCGCGGCCATCCTTCTTGTCGTGCTTCCATTCGCCGGTATAACTGGCTCCATCCGTGCTCGTGAATGTGCCTTTGCCGTGTTTCAGACCGGCATGGAACTGCCCTACATACTTGTTTCCGCCTGCATAGATGAAGATACCGTCGCCTTCACGCTCGCTGTTGCGGTAGGTGCCTTCGTAGCGGTCTCCGTTGTTGAACTGGTAGATGCCCTTGCCCTCGAGAGAGTCGTTGAGGAAACCGCCCTTATAGACATCGCCGTTGGCATACCGGTAGGTGCCCTGGCCGTACATCTTATTGGCTTTCCATTGCCCCTGGTAGTTGGAACCGTTACTCCAGGAGAACACTCCTTGCCCGTGTTTCATGTCATCGCGCCACTGGCCCTTGTAGTATGAACCGTCATTATACGTATATGTCCCTTCACCCTCGCGCCGGTCTCGATTCCAATGGCCTACGTATTTATCGCCGTTGAAATAGGTCATCGTGCCTTCATCATGCTGGTAGTCGCGATACCAGAAGCCCTCATATCTGTTGTTGTTCTTGAAATAGAATATGCCGCGCCCGTGCTGCTGGTCCTGATACCAGTCACCTTCGTAGCGCTCTCCATCGCTGAACGTGTAGATGCCGTAACCCTGACGCTTCCCCTTCGCATAATTCCCCTCATACTTGTCACCGTTGGGATAAGTCGTAGTGCCTTTGCCCCAGGGCTTGCCACGAAACATCTCACCTTGATACTCGCCACCATCCTTGAATGTGTAGTTACCGACAACTATCTCCTGTGCCGGAAGAAGCGCAGGAAGCATGGCTAAAACCATTGATATTGATACAGTAAGACAAGAAAAATATCGCTTTGATACCATGTTTTTCAATTTTTGTGTGCCAAAGGTAGTGATTATCTCGTAAAGAGAGAAATCCATTAACACCTTTTACATTTTTCATGGCTTTTGTCGCATTTCCTTATGTGCAAAATGCCCTTTTGAGGACAACAGTTACGATATCGGCAGGGAATCCTTCAAATCGTTCGCGTATGGTCTTCGACTTATGATTAACCAAATGCTGGAGATAGTCATCAAAACGGTCCAGGGTTGAGTCGTTGTCCTGAGAATCGGTGGCATAGACTCCGATACACTGGCCGCGTTTGGCATCAAAGAACACCGGTTGGTGATTATGCACAAACCACCAATATGCATCTGAGTATAGGTCGTACTGCTTAATTGTAAGGATTCCTTCAACCAACTGCAACGCACGCAGATTCTTCAGAAACGGCTCTGCTGCTTGGCCTTCTTTTCTTAGACCAAGTATCAATGGATATTGATTTCGGTAGTAGGCCGGTGCTGCTAGAACCTTTCCCGCAAATTTGTGCAATTGTGTCCTGGATGATATCCCGTATTTCTCAAGAGCGGTCATAAAGGTAAGAGCATCAGTGGCCTCTCTCGCAGCCATAATCATAGCTACCTTCTGCTCATCATATCGGACATAACCCAACCGATAGGCGAGCATTATGACATCAATATACTCAAAACTGGGAACCATCATCTATTTATGCCGATTGGCACGCTGACGGCGGATGTCGGCTTTTTTCTTCGCCGATCCGCTGCCGTGCGCCCCTGTTGTATAGCCTTTCTTCCGGGCTTTGGTCTTCACCTTGCCCGCTGCAGAGCCTTTCGTACTGTCGCCACTGCCGCGAAACACAATTCCCTCGGTGATAACACTGTCTATATCATCACCTCCCCATTTACTGAAATCTTCGCGTGTACGCGCCTTCTCCTGTCCTTTCATTCCTTAGTCTTTAGTCCTTAGTCCTTAGCCCTTAGTCCTTAGTCCTTAGCCCTTAGTCCTTAGACTTTAGCCCCTTAAACTCTAAACTCTTAAACTGACTCTCAACTCTAAACTCTCAACTCTCAACTCTCAACTCCCCTCCGGTGGCACGGGGCCTAATGATGAAACAGCCTAACCCCCGTGAAGGCCATCGCAATCCCGTATTTATCACAAGTCTCAATGACATGGTCATCACGCACACTACCGCCTGCCTGAGCAATGTAATCCACCCCGCTCTTATGGGCGCGCTCCACATTGTCGCCAAACGGGAAGAAAGCATCAGAACCAAGACATACACCTGTGTTCTTCGCTATCCATTCGCGTTTCTCCTCGCGGGTTAGGGGAGCTGGCTGCTCCGTGAACCACTTCTGCCACTCGCCATCACGCAGCACATCATCGCAGTCATCTGAGATATAGATGTCGATGGTGTTATCACGGTCGGCACGCCGTATGCCGGGCACAAACGGCAGACTCATCACCTTCGGGTTCTGGCGCAACCACCAAATATCTGCCTTATTACCTGCCAAACGAGTGCAGTGGATACGGCTCTGCTGACCGGCACCTATGCCTATGGCCTGACCGTCCTTCACATAGCATACTGAGTTGCTTTGGGTGTATTTCAGCGTGATGAGGGCAATGATGAGGTCTCGGCGCTTCTCTTCCGGGAACTCCTTGTTCTGCGTGGGGATATTGGCAAAGAGCGCTGGATCGGTGAGGCATACCTCGTTGCGCCCCTGTTCGAACGTGATACCGAACACCTGCTTGCGCTCTATGGGCTCTGGACGGTAATCGGTATCTATACGTATCACATTATACGTGCCGTTGCGCTTCTCACGGAGAATCTGCAGAGCCTCTTCCATATATCCCGGTGCTATCACGCCATCGCTCACCTCGCGTTTGATGAGGGTCGCTGTTGCTACATCACAGATATCAGATAGGGCTATGAAATCGCCGTAGCTTGACATACGGTCGGCACCCCTGGCACGGGCGTATGCAGAAGCAATCGGGCTCAGCTCGCATTTCACATCATCCACCCAGTAGATCTTACGGAGGGTGTCGCTCAAAGGCAAACCCACTGCTGCTCCGGCCGGTGACACGTGTTTGAATGAGGCAGCTGCAGGCAGACCGGTGGCTTCCTTCAACTCCTTTACCAATTGCCAGGCGTTGAGCGCATCCAGAAAATTGATATACCCGGGACGGCCGTTAAGCACTTCTATGGGCAGTTCCCTACCGTCAGCCATAAAGATGCGTGACGGCTTCTGATTCGGATTACATCCGTATTTTAACGCAAGTTCCTTCATATATATTATGCATTATGACGTACTGATGAGCGAAGTCGAATAATTAAGCATTATGAATTGCATTAAGCATTATGAATTATGACGTACTGATGAGCGAAGTCGAATAATTAAGCATTAACCATTATGAATTATGAATTTTCAAAATTCCCGTAAGCGTTCTCCCGCTTTGTTTACCTAAACGGCGTGCAGAGAAGAAACGCTCGTGATTCGTGTAACTGCAGATATTCGTGGGGAAGATGTTCTCTGGCAGCACACCGCACTTCTGCATCTGCCAGACATTGGCCTTCCAGAGGTTGATATGCCACCTCAACACCGAGGGCTCATCCTCGTTCGGCAGTCGTATCGCTATCTCGGGCATCGGGAACCCGGCATCAGAGAAGGCCTCAGCCACCTCATCACCCACCTCGAATGCATCCGGACCTATGGATGGACCCATCCAGCAACGGATATCCTCGGGCTTCGTTCCATAACTCTCATACATACGTGCCAGAGTGATTACTGCTATGCGCTTCACCGTTCCGCGCCATCCTGCATGCACTGCAGCTATAGCTTCATGCGCAGGGTCATACATGAGCAGAGGCACACAGTCGGCAGTGTTCACGCCGATACATATTCCTGACAGGTCGGTTATGAGCGCATCGGCCCCTTCCAGCTTTTCTGACAGACTGTTCCATGATGATTTACTGATCGTAACTACTTTGGTGCCGTGAACCTGATGGGGCATAATCAGTCGGTCGGCACTGATTCCGAGACGGTGGCAGAGCTCTGCCCTGCATTGGGTGACATGAGTCATACTGTCACCGCACCATTCATTGACATTAAACTGTGAGTACGGACCATTGGTCGCCCCCTGACCGCGTTCTGTGGAGAAGGCAACGATATGTTCTGCTATATTATAGTTATACAGTGGTGTCATTCTTCATCAATGTCAACGTATTCAATATCCTCATCATCAAGCATCTCGATGTCATCAACTATCTCGATGTCTTCCAGCTCGCCCTCGGCTTCCATCTCCTCCTGCAGGAACGTGAGGTCTTTATCCCTGTGTACCAGAGTGGCGTGCCTTTCGCCCGTGGCCGAATAGGCAAGTTTATTGCTCTCGCTGTTCATCGCCTCCCAGAGACAGTCCTTCAAGGCCGCTATGCCCATGCCCGTGACGGCAGAGATGAACACATGCGGGAGGTCGGTGGGCAGTTCGGCAGAGAGCATATCCATCAGCTCTTCATCCAGCAGGTCGCATTTCGTGATGGCCAGTATGCGCTGCTTCTCCAGCATCTCCGGGTTGAAGGTCTCCAGCTCGCCCAGCAACACCTCATACTCATGACGTATGTCATCGGTATCACCCGGAACCATAAACAGCAGCACTGAGTTGCGCTCTATATGTCTCAGGAATCGCAAACCGAGTCCCTTGCCCTCGCTTGCCCCCTCTATAATCCCAGGGATATCGGCCATCACAAAACTCTGGTTATCGCGGTAACTCACGATTCCAAGTGACGGTTCCAGAGTGGTGAAGGGATAGCCCGCAATCTTCGGACGGGCAGAGGATACGGCATTGACCAGCGTGCTCTTGCCTGCATTCGGAAAACCTACCAGACCTACATCTGCCAGCAGCTTCAGTTCCATTATTACGGTCAGTTCCTGCATCGGCTCGCCGGGCTGGGCATAGCGTGGCGCCTGGTTGGTGGCTGTGGCAAAGTGCTTGTTGCCCATGCCTCCGCGCCCTCCCTTGAGGAGCATCACCACCTGACCATCATCTGTCACATCACACAGGAAACGGCCGCTCTCTGCATCATAGACCACCGTGCCGCAGGGCACATCTATATAGCAGTCGCTACCGTCTGCTCCGTGAGAGCCGTTCTTGCCTCCGTTGCCTCCGTGACCGGCAAAGACATGACGCTGGTAACGCAGATGGAGCAACGTCCAGTAGTTGCGGTTGCCACGCAGATAGATGTGGCCACCACGGCCTCCATCGCCCCCGTCAGGACCTCCGTTGGGCTGGTATTTGGCTCGGTGCATATGCATCGAACCGCGCCCACCCTTGCCTGATCGGCAGATGATCTTTACGTAATCTATGAAATTGGTCTCAGCCATTATCCACCCTTACTTGTTTTCCTTCTCTATCTCAGCAAAGATGGCCTCCAGCATTCCCTCCTTGGTCTTGCAGATATCCCAACTGAATGTGTGGCGGATGCCTTCCTGCTCAAACCACTTCGAGAGGGGCTCTGTCTGACTGTGATACACGGCGAAGCGCTTGCGGATAGTCTCCTCATTGTCATCCTCACGCCCCTCCAGCACAGCACGGCGCAGCAGACGTTCCATCAGGATGTCCTCGCCCACAATCAGCTCAATCATCATGCCAAGCGTGTGACCGCGCTCTGCAAGCATCTTCTTCAATGCCTCTGCCTGGGCTATTGTGCGGGGGAATCCATCGAAAATCACACCGCAACCCTGCGGATGACTGTCATACTGCACAGCCAGAATATCTATCATCAACTGGTCGGGTATCAACTGCCCCTGGTCTATATATCCCTTGGCCAGCTTGCCCAGATCTGTGTTGTTCTTAATCTCAGCCCTCAGGACATCGCCTGTGCTGATGTGTCCCATACCGTAGCGCTTCTTTATTTCAGCGCTGTAAGTGCCTTTGCCCGAACCCGGTGCACCGAAGATAATGATATTTTTCATATGCTCTGATAATGTAATATTCCGTTAAAGTTGGCGCAAAAGTACAAAAAATAAAAATAAATAACTATTAATCTGCATTTATTTTGTACTTTTGCACCAAAATGTTGCAAATACTAATTTCAAGAGGGCTATCTTATGAAGACAATTACAGTAAAAGACAAGCAATTTGCAGTTAGCATCACCGAAGCTGACATCAAAAATGAAATCAGACGTGTGGCCACGGAAATCGAACGTGATTTCCAGGGCAAAGAGCCTCTCTTCCTGCCTGTCCTCAACGGGAGCTTTGTCTTTGCAGCTGACCTGCTGCGTGAGATATCTTTACCATGCGAGGTGAGCTTCATAAAACTGGCTTCTTACATGGGTACGCAGACCACCGGACAGATACGAGAGGTCATCGGCCTCGCCACGGATATCACAGACCGCCACGTGATCATCGTGGAGGATATCATTGACTCCGGCCTCACCATGGCTCACATGATCGAGACTCTTGAGAAGCACAATCCTGCATCAATATCTGTGTGCACTCTGCTGCTCAAACCGGACTCCCTGCGCGTTCAGGTGCCTATTGACTACTGCTGCATGAAAATCCCCAATGACTTCATCGTTGGCTACGGATTGGATTATGACGGTTTCGGACGTAACACGCGTGACATATATACATTAATATAATAGGATGAAGATACTCACAGGAGGCCAGTTCCGCGAACTGGACAGTTATACCATAGAGCACGAACCGATTGCTTCCATCGACCTGATGGAACGGGCCTCACAGGCCATCACGGCGGCGTTGCTTGAGCGCTTCGGACACGAACGCCGCTTCGTGGTGTTCTCCGGACCTGGAGGCAATGGCGGTGACGGCCTTGCTGTCGCACGCATGCTGGCCGCCACTGGGTGTGACGTGGAGGCTTTTCTGTTCAACGTGACGGGACGCCTGAACCCTGACTGCGCCACAAACCTCGAACGCCTGCATCAGGTGGAGAACGTGCTCACCCATGAGATCACTTCTGAATTTACCTTCCCGGAGCTACGGCCCACGGACATCATCATCGATGCTCTTTTCGGGACAGGCCTGAACAAACCGCTTGGAGGCGGTTTCGCTCTGGTCACGAAACGCATCAACCAGATGGGTTCTACTGTGGTGGCCATCGATGTGCCTTCAGGACTGATGTGCGAGGACAACGCCTACAACGACTCCACTGCCATCATACGTGCCAAACTCACCCTTTCCCTCCAGACCATGAAACTGGCGTTCCTCTTCCCGGAGAAC
This sequence comes from Bacteroidaceae bacterium, assembly GCA_017447625.1. Lineage (GTDB taxonomy): Bacteria > Bacteroidota > Bacteroidia > Bacteroidales > Bacteroidaceae > Physcousia. Next base: position 941 of record JAFSNB010000035.1, on the reverse strand, counting down.
GAGAAATATGTGGGTGAGGTGCAGCTGCTGGACATCGGACTGAGCAAAGAGGGGGAGGCTTCCTTGAAAACTCATCTCTGGCTCACCGAACCTGAGGATGTACGCCCGTTGCTGCGCACCCGCTCACGCTTCGCACACAAAGGGTCCATGGGTCATGCACTCCTCGTGGCTGGCTCACGCGGTATGGCCGGTGCAGCCATCCTCGCCGCACGTGCCGCCTTACGCAGTGGGGTGGGGAAGGTGTCGGTACATACTCCCCATGCCAACACAGACATCCTGCAAATCACAGTACCAGAGGCTATCGTTCAGATGGATATAGACCAGGAGTTCGTGTCCTCAGCATTAGAGGCCTCCAACTATCAGGCCATAGGCATCGGTCCCGGACTCGGACAATCACGTTACACAGCCACACCGATACATGATTACATCACACAACAGGCGGCGCCAATGGTGCTCGATGCCGATGCCCTGAACCACCTGGCTGACCATCGCGAGTGGCTCGCAGACCTGCCCACGGATTGCATCCTCACCCCTCATCCCAAGGAAATGGAGCGTATCGTAGGACATTGCGCCAACTCCTTCGACCGCATGAACCGCGCCCGTGGACTGGCCATAGCCCACCATTGTTTCGTGATCCTCAAAGGACGATACACCATGGTCTGCGCACCCACCGGCGATGTGTTCTTCAACACCACAGGCAACTCCGGAATGGCCACCGCCGGCAGCGGTGATGTACTCACCGGCATCCTCACAGCCCTCCTCGCACAGGGATACCTCTCTTCCGAAGCCGCCATCCTCGGCGTGTGGCTCCACGGCCTCGCCGGAGACTTCGCCGCCTCCGCCCTCTGCGAAGAGTCCCTCACCGCCTCCGACATCATCAACCACCTTCCCCCCGCCTTCAAATCCCTCACCTCTAATCTTTAATCTCTAATCTCTAATCT
>JAFSNB010000034.1 GCA_017447625.1 Bacteroidaceae bacterium | reverse complement strand
GCTCTTCTGGTGGCCCGACTGTAACTGCAGAAATTCTTCTTGAGTCATAAATGTAACAGTTGTTGTTGCGTGCACTATTGCGGCGGCAAAGGTACTGCGAAACTACAACTGCTACAACGGGTAGTTTATCGGATGCGTACCCTCCAGCGAAGGTAGGGGAGAATTCCCCATACTTCCTTTGGCGTTATTTCGTTTATTACGTTATACCGTTATTCCGACCGGCAGCAGCGCACCCTCCGACCCTGGCTCATCGTGTCGGCGAACTAGGGTGGTTGATTATAACACAGCCGTGTGTTAATTATAACACAGATGTATGTTAATTGTAACACAGCTGTGTGTTAATTAAAACACAGTTGTGTTATAACCAACAAGACGAGGTCAAAAGGTTGGCGAGCCAAGGGGGAAGAGTCAATAAGCCAAGGCTCACAGGTCAATAAACCTTGAACTATGATTTAGGTGACGGGTGTGACTCAATTGGTTCACGGCCGTGACTTGATTGAGTCACACCCGTCACCTGATTCATGAATATAGGGAAGACCCACCCCCCCAGCCCCTCCCGTGAGGGAGGGGGGCTGGGTCCGAAGCGGGTGATATGCTATAATAACAAAGCAGGATGCGACAATGTCGCACCCTGCTATTTCTATTTACTTCCCTTCTGGTCCTCTCCTCCCCTCCCCAGGGAGGGGTAGGCCGTTGGGTGGGTCTTTTACTGGATGGCAGCGTCGAGCTCAGCGCCAGCCTTGAACTTAGCTACCTTCTTGGCAGCGATCTTGATGGCCTGCTTCGTCTGGGGGTTGATACCAGTGCGTGCGCCACGTTCGCCGGTAGCGAATGTGCCGAATCCAACGAGAGCAACCTTGTCACCGCCCTTCAGAGCCTCGGTGATGGCTTCGATAGTGGCCTCAAGAGCCTTCTTTGCGTCAACTTTTGTCAAACCAGCCTTTGCTGCGATAGCGGCTGTCAGTTCAGTCTTGTTCATACTAGAAATTAGTTTAAAGTGTTAAGTTTATAATAAGTTGTTTATTAAATGCTTTATAAAAGCACGTTTGTGGAGGCAAAGTTATGAAATCTTGCTTTGTCCACAAACTTTTTGCGCAAAAAACGTTGATTTTTGCTAAAAAAAAGGCTTTTAAGCCCCTAAATAGGGCGAAAATGCCTACTTTTGCGCCCAAAATCGAGAAAGAATAAATAGTAAATGGTATATTTCAACTTTCTAAAGTAGTTAAGAAGTCAGAAGTTAAAGAAGTTAAGCCAAATGTCAAGGTGTAGAGAAATCAGCCGCAAGAGTAATGGCTTAACTACAGCCCGAAGGGCGAGCGAAGCGATAACTACTTAACTTCATAACTTCCAAAGAAGTTGAACCCAGCGAAACTTAAAATAAATCGTCAAATAGTAAATCGTAAAATCGTAAAATGAATAAGATGCCTCCAGTAACAAAGAACCTGCTTATCATCAATTTCTTGATGTTCTTTGGGGCTTTTGTCGCTAAACGATATGGCATAGACCTGGACGATGTCCTCGGTCTGCATTTCTTTCTGGCTTCTCATTTCCGGCTTCACCAGTTCTTCACTTATATGTTTATGCACGCCGGAGTGGAACATATCTTACTGAACATGTTCGCGCTGTGGATGTTCGGACGGATTATTGAGCAGGTGATGGGTTCGAAGCGTTTCCTCACATATTATATTATATGCGGTCTGGGTGCCGGCTTGACTCAGGAGTGCGCCCAGTACGTCAATTATCTGGTCGAGGGGCTCGGCGCTTACGAGGGCGTGAACGTGGGCGGCGGCACGATACTGTCCATGAGCGAGTACCTGAACCTGTGGAATACGGTGGGTGCCTCGGGAGCCATCTATGGCATCCTGCTCGCCTTTGGTATGACGTTCCCCGAGGAGAAGATGTTCATTATCCCTGTTCCCGTGCCGATAAAAGCGAAGTGGTTCGTACTGGGTTATGCGGTGATAGAGCTGCTGAGCGCCTTCAGCAACAAAGGCGACCACGTGGCGCACATGGCGCATCTGGGCGGTATGCTGTTCGGCTTCGCTATGATTATGTACTGGCGCCGCCGCCCGATGATCAGTTCCTCGCGCCCCAGTCTCTGGCAGCGCATCAAGACGTGGTGGCAGGAGCGGCAGAAGCCGAAGATGGACATCCACATAGGCGGCAAGCACGGTGACGACCTGAACTGGAACTACGAGAAACAGCAGCGCCAGGCCGAAGTGGACCGCATCTTAGACAAACTGAAGAAGGTGGGCTACGAAAACCTCACCGAAGAGGAGAAGAAGAAATTGTTTAAGTAAAGCCCCTCAGGCCCCTCTCTAACTCCCCCCGTGGGGGGGAGGACTCCCGTGGGGGGAGGGGAGGGGGAAGACCTGGAGGCAGCGGCTCAGAGAGGAAAGGCCCCTCTCCAGGCCCCTCTCTAACTCCCCCCGTGGGGGGAGGACTCCCGTGGGGGGGGGGGAGGACTCCCGTGGGGGGGAGGGGGAAGGCCCCCAGGGGGCCGGCGGCTCAGGGAGGAAAAGGCCCTAAGCGGTCCGGCGGAATAACGTAATAACGACATAACGGTATAACGAAAAAATCTAAGACCTTGCATCCCGCAGGTCTCCCCTCCATTACGGGAGGGGTTGGGGGTGGGTCTCTTGTTCAATGATAAAACAACTTAAAAAGTTCACGGTGAATATGTTCACAGGCGCAAACGCGGCGGTGGTGCTACTGCTGTGGGCAAGTTGCGCGGTGACGTACCTGCACCCCTCGATGTTCCCGAGGGCCGGGCTGCTGGGGCTGTGCTTTCCTGCGTTTCTGGCTGTGGATATAGCCTTTGTGGTGTTCTGGCTTGTGTTCAAATACAAGCGGGTGTGGCTGCCGCTGTTGGGCGTGGCCGCGTGCTGGAGTTTCGTGCGCGACTATATACCGGTGAATATCCCGTCGCCCTCGCCCAAGGGGACGCTGAACGTGATAACCTACAACACCCACAACTACGGCGGCAATCTGGCCAAAGAGGAGGACGGCTCGAACGCCGTGATAAACTACTTGGCGGGGAGCGGGGCGGACATCATCTGCCTGCAGGAGGCGAAGATGAGCGGAGCCCACAAGACCAAGTACATAAACCAGATGAAAGACCGTGGCTATAGCTTCTGCGAGGGAAGGGACGAAGTGGTCTTCTCCCGTCTGCCGGTGATAGAATCGGACACCCTTCGCTACATAACTCACTGGAACGGCGGTATGATGGCCTGGCTGAAATACGGGCAGGACACTATCATAGTGGTCAACTACCACTTCGAGAGCGACAGGATGACGCCGGAAGTCAAAGCCGCCTACCGGCAGGCGATAGAAAATCCCAATAGTGACAGCGCCCGGAATGACATAAAACCCGTAATAAACCTGCTTACCAAGGCCGCCCCACACCGCGCTGGGCAGGCTGACAGCATCTGCGCTCTGGTGGAGCGGTATAGGAACTACCCCGTCATAGTCTGCGGCGACTTCAACGACACTCCGATCTCTTACACCCACCGCGTGCTGACACGTAAGCTGAAGAGCGCCTTCAGACAGAGCGGCAACGGGGTTGGATTCACCTTCCAGGAGCACGGATTTCCCGTCCGAATCGACAACATCCTCTACACGGATTCTGTGTGGCGCAGTTTTGCCACCCGCGTAGAGACAAAAATAGACTATTCTGACCATTATCCGGTGGTAACTCACCTCTTGAAACGGTAAAAAAGAGGCTTTTTGTATGTATTTAAGGCCAAAAAGCTAAATATTTATTAACGAATAGGCTGTCCTATTCAAAAATTCCGTATATTTGCGCGCTATTTTGGCTAATAGAGCATATAAAACCAATAAATTATAATCAAAACAATGCAAAACAAAGGATTTGTAAAGGTATTCGCAGTGTTGCTCGCACTGGTCTGCATCTTCTACCTGAGTTTCTCGTTTGTGACCAATCACTATGAGAGCAAGGCCGAGAAGATTGCCGCCACCGAAGGCGAACTGGCAGCTCAGCGCTACCTCGACTCCCTGACCAACGAGCCCGTGTATCTGGGCGTTTGGTCACTGAAAGAATGTCGCGAGCAGGGCATCGGCCTCGGTCTGGACCTGAAGGGCGGCATGAACGTGATTCTGGAAGTGTCTGTGCCTGACGTAGTAGAGGCATTGGCCGACCACAAGGAAGACGCTAATTTCAAGCAGGCTATCGCCCAGGCCACCAAGGAGATGACTGAGGGTGCGAGCGATTTCATCAGCCAGTTCGTGAAGGACTACAAGGCTTTGGCTCCCAACAGCAACCTGGCAGAGATCTTCGCAACCCAGCAGCTGCGCGGCAAGGTGAACACCAAGAGCACCGACCGCGAGGTAGAGAAGGTGCTGCGCGAAGAGGTGAAAGCCGCTATCGATAACTCATATAATGTGCTACGCACACGTATCGACCGCTTCGGCGTGGTGCAGCCCAACATCCAGGCCCTCGAGGGTCAGGAAGGCCGCATTATGGTGGAGATGCCCGGTATCAAGGAGCCGGAGCGCGTGCGTAAGCTCCTCCAAGGCTCTGCCAACCTGGAGTTCTGGGAGACTTACACCACCCAGGAGGCTGTGCCTTATCTCGTCAGCCTTGACCAGAAGCTTGCAGCTGCCGCTGCCACAGAGAGCTCAGAGGGCACAGAGGCTGTTGCTGAGACCGCTGAGGCTGTTGAGGCTGCTGCTGACACAGCAAAGGCTGAGGCTCCTGAGGCCAACAAAGCAGCTAAGGACCTGGCTGAGCTGGCCAAGGGTGCTGACGCAAAGGAGACTGCCAAGGCCGCTCAGAGCGACGAGCAGATCCTGAAGGAGCACCCGCTGCTGGGCCGTCTGCAGGTAATGCAGCAGGACTACGGCTGTGTGGTGGGTTACGCCAGCAAGCGTGATATGGAAGCCATCAGCGCCCTGTTCGAGACCCCCGAGGCCAAGGCTGTTCTGCCCGACGACATCCGCTTCAAGTGGGGTGTGAAGGGTATCGACAAGAACGAAGAGGTGTTTGAGCTCTATGCCATCAAGGTTACGGAGCGCAGCGGTCGCGCACCCTTAGAGGGTGACGTGGTCACCGATGCCCGCGACGAGTACGACCAGTACGGCAAGCCCTGCGTATCCATGCAGATGAACGTGGAGGGCGCCCGCCGCTGGGCCTCTCTGACCAAGGCAAACAAGGGCCGCCCAATCGCCATCGTCCTGGACGACTATGTATATTCAGCCCCGAACGTAATCAACGAGATCACCGGCGGTAACAGCCAGATCACCGGTAACTTCACCGGTGAGGACACCCGCGACCTGGCCAACGTGCTGAAGAGCGGTAAGATGCCCGCCCCCGCCAAGATTGTGAGCGAGGAAATTGTTGGTCCTACCCTCGGACAGGAGTCCATCAACCAGGGTATGTGGTCCATGGTGCTGGCCTTCATCGCCCTGATGCTTTACATGATTGCCATGTACGGCTTCACCCCCGGTATGATAGCCAACTGCGCCCTGCTCCTGAACCTGTTCTTCACCCTCGGTATCCTGACCTCGTTCCAGGCAGCCCTGACCATGAGCGGTATCGCCGGTATGGTGCTGACTCTGGGTATGGCAGTGGATGCCAACGTGCTTATCTACGAGCGCACGAAGGAAGAGATGGCCAAGGGCAAGGCCGTGCGTCAGGCTATGACAGACGGTTACAGCAACGCCTTCTCCGCCATCATCGACTCTAACGTGACGAGCATCCTGACGGGTATCATCCTCTACTACTTCGGTACAGGTCCTATCCGCGGCTTCGCCACCACATATATTATAGGTATAGTAATCTCCTTCTTCACCGCCGTATATCTCACCCACGTGGTTTATGACAGCTTTATGCAGAAGGACAAGTTGCTCAACCTCACCTTCAGCACTCCCCTCTCACGCAAGTTCCTCTCCAATACGAACTTCAACTTCATGGGAGCCTACAAGCGCTCATACGCTATCTTCGGCATCATCGTGCTGGTGGCTATCGGCTCGTGGATCGGACGCGGATTCAGCCGCTCCATCGACTTCACCGGCGGTCGTAACTTCGTCGTGATGTTCGAGAAGGAAGTGCAGCCCGAGACTGTTCGCGGTCTGCTGGCTAACGCCTTCCCCGAGAGCACCACCTCAGCTATCGCACTGGGAACCGAGGGCAAGACCATCCGTATCTCTACCAACTACCGCATCAACGAGGACGGCAGCGAAGTCGATTCAGAGATCGAGAGCAAACTGTTCAACGTGCTGAAGGACGGTAAGCTGCTCGGTGACGACCTCACCATCGAGACCTTCATTAACCGCGACGTGCGCGACGGCGGCTCTATCATTTCTTCACAGAAGGTGGGTCCCTCTATCGCAGAGAACATCACCCGCGGCGCCATCATAAGCGTCATCCTCGCCCTGATCGTGATCTTCGTGTATATCCTGGTGCGCTTCCGCAACGTGGCCTTCTCCGTAGGTGCTATCACCGCTCTGGCTGTGGATACGATGTTCATTCTGGGTATGTACAGCTTGTGCTGGGGTTGGATGCCCTTCTCCCTGGAGATTGACCAGACCTTCATCGGCGCTCTGCTGACCTGTATCGGTTACTCTATCAACGACAAGGTGGTGGTGTTTGACCGTATCCGCGAGAACATCAACCTGTTCCCGAAGCGCGACCGTCAGGATCTGTTCAATATGTCACTGAACCAGACGCTGACTCGTACCATCAACACGTCAGTATCTACGTTCATCGTGCTCCTCTTCATCTTTGTGTTCGGCGGTGCCAGCATTAAGAGCTTCGCCTTCGCAATGATGCTCGGTGTCATCATCGGCACCATCACCTCCATGTTCGTTGCCGCTCCCACCGCTTATCTCGTGATGGGTCGCAAGATCAAGGAGGAGGAGTAAGGCCCCTCTCCGGCTCCCCCCGTGGGGGGGAGAGTAGTTAGAGAAGAAGATTAGAAGCAGGCCTCCCCCCTGCCCCCCCCTTAAGGAAGGGGAGTAATTACAGACAGAGAAGTGTTATTCATATATTAATCATTAATTAATTATGAAGAATTCATCCAGTCAGAAAGTAACTACTCCCCTCCCTCACAGGGAGGGGCAGGGGGGAGAGTCCGTTGGGGGGATATTATTTCGTCGTTTCATCCAGTACCTACGCCTTGAACGGGCGTTCTCGAACAACACTGTGGATGCTTATGTGCGGGACCTGAACAAACTGCTGGGGTACTACAAGGACGAGGGGATTGACTTCCGCAAGGTGACGCTGGAGCAGTTGGAGACCTTCGTGGCCACGCTGATGGACATAGGCATACAACCGCGCTCTATCAGCCGCATCCTCTCCGGCGTAAAGGCCTTCTACCGCTTCCTTTATTTAGAGAAAGAGATAGAAGACGACCCCACGGAACTGCTGGAATCGCCGAGCCGAGGACATCACCTGCCGGATGTGATGACGGTGGGTGAGATAGACACCCTTATAGACAGTATCGACCTGAGCAAACCCGAGGGACAGCGCGACCGTGCCATACTGGAGACGCTCTACAGCTGCGGCCTGCGCGTGAGCGAGCTGTGTAAGCTGAAGATCTCGGATCTCTTCCTCGTGGAGGGCTTCATCCGTGTCCACGGCAAAGGGAAGAAAGAGCGGCTCGTGCCTATCTCCCAGCGCGCCATAGACGAGCTGAACCGCTGGTTCGACGACCGCAACCGTCTCGAACCCAAGCCGGGCTGCACCGACTATGTGTTCCTCTCCGTGCGCCGCCGTACCCCTCTGAGCCGCATAACAGTGTTCCATATCGTGAAGGAGCTGTGCCAGCAGAACGGCTTCCGCGACAGCATATCACCCCACACTTTCCGCCACAGTTTTGCCACCCATCTCTTAGAAGGTGGAGCCAACCTGCGTGCCATTCAGGAGATGCTTGGCCACGAGGATATCGGCACCACGGAGATATATGTGCACATAGACCGCCACCGCCTGCGCGAGGAGATCATGTGCCACCACCCGAGAAACTTGAAGGCAATTCATAATTCATAATGCACAATGCATAATTGGGCTGCGCTTTAAATCACAATATACTTTAAAAAATCGGCGAATTGGCTAAAATTATGCATTATGAATTATGAATTAAGAATTATTTCACTACCTTTGCGCCTCGAAAATCTATAGTTCATTACCATTAACAGATTATGAGAAAGTATCTTTACATGTCTGCCGTCGCCGTGCTCGGCCTGGCAGAAACATCTTGCAGCAGCAAACTTGGTGCCCTGAGTGCTGACAACTTCACCGTCACCCCCACCCCGCTTGAAGAGGTCGGAGGCGTCGTGGATGCCACTATCAGCGCTACGTTCCCCGAGAAATACATGAATAAGAACGCCAGCGTTGTGGTTACGCCCGTGCTGAAGTTCGACGGCCAGGAGGTGACAAGCCCCAGCTCCACTTTCCAGGGTGAGAAGGTCGAAGGCAACGGCACCACCGTAAACTACAAGGTGGGCGGCAACTACACGATGAAGGCTCAGTTCAACTACACCGACGAGATGCAGCAGAGCGACCTCTACCTGCGCTTCGCCGCCACCGTAGGCGGCAAGACCGTGGAGATTCCCGAAGTGAAGGTGGGCTACGGCATCGTATCCACAGCCAGCCTGCTTCAGGGCACGGTGTTTACCGCTTCTCCCGCCACCGCCGCTGACGCCTTCCAGAAGGTTATCAAGCAGAAGCAGGAAGCTCAGATCAAGTATCTCGTGAACCAGGCCAACGTACGCGCCAGCGAGCTGAAGACCACGAGCATCAAGGACTTCGTGCGCATCCTCAAGGAGATCAACGACAACGAAGCCACACGCAAGCTGACGAATATCGAGGTAAGCGCCTACGCCTCGCCCGAAGGCTCCTACGACTTCAACGAGAAGCTGGCCCAGAAGCGCCAGAAGAGCGGTGCCGACTATGTGAACCAGCAGCTGAAGAAGAACAAGATGACCGCTGACGTGGAGACCCACTACACCGCTGAAGACTGGGAAGGCTTCCAGCAGCTTGTCGCCGAGAGCAATATACAGGACAAGGATGTGATCCTGCGCGTCCTCTCAATGTACAAGGATCCGGTGGAGCGCGAGCAGCAGATCCGTAACATGAGCGTGGTTTATGACGAGTTGGCCAAAGGCATCCTGCCTGAGCTGCGTCGCGCACGCCTCATCGCCAACTACGAGGTAATCGGCCGCACCGACGAGCAGATCGTTGAACAATTCGCTTCCGACGCCCGTAAGCTGAGCCTCGAGGAGCTTCTCTACGGAGCGAACCTGCAGGAGGACCTCCAGACCAAGAAAGCCTGGTACGAGAAAGCCGCACAGCTCTACCCCACCGACGCCCGCGCCTTCAATAACCTTGCCAGCATCGCCTATCAGACTGGTGATCTCGCCTCCGCAAAGAACTATATCGAGAAGGCTAAGAGCCTGAGCGGAAGCGCTGCCGAGGTGGCAACGAACGAAGCCCTGCTGGCTCTGGCCAACGGCAACGCTGCCGGCGCAGAGACCCTGCTGGCCCGTGGCACCGGTTCGGAGAGCTACAGCGAGGTGATGGGTAACCTCAACATCGCCAAAGGCAACTACGCCGCTGCCGCCGCTGCCCTCGCAGGAACGAAGAGCAACAGCGCAGCCCTCGCCCAAATCCTGAACAAAGACTATAACAGCGCCGCCTCAACACTGGCCGCCATCGCTAACCCCGACGGCTACACCAGCTACCTGAAGGCAGTTCTGGCCGCCCGCACTAACGATGCCAACGGCGTTGTTAGCAACCTGCGCACCGCCATCGAGAAGGATTCCAGCCTCGCTGCCCGCGCCGCCAAAGACTTGGAATTCGCCGCCTATGCAGCACAGATTGCAGGGCTGGTTAAGTAAAACAAATCCCCAACCAACGGACTCTCCCCCCTGCCCCTCCCTAGAGGGAGGTGAGTAATTACTCACCAGACATGGCTTTCCACACTGAAATAAGAAAATTGTTCTGGCAAATAGTAACTACTCCCCTCCCTCACAGGGAGGGGTTGGGGGGAGAGTCCGTAGGGGGTGGGGCTACTCCCCTCCCTCACAGGGTGGGGTTGGGGGTGGGGCTTCTTCTCTTATTGTTCTCCTGCACCCCCTCTGACGAGGTGCGCATAAGCGGGACGTTCGAGAACCTGATGCAGGCCGACTTGTACATCTACTCCTCGACGGGGGCGATGGAAGACATAGATACTATTAATTTAAGAGAGGGGAAGTTCGACTGGCGCAACCCTCTGACGTCAGAGGCTGTCTTTCACATTGTGTTCCCGAATATGAGCGAGCAGGTGGTGTTCGCGAATCCCGGCGAACACATAAAACTGAAGGGTGACGGAAACCAACTGAAGGCCATAGAGATAAGCGGAAATGAGGCCAACGAAGAATACACGAAGTTCCGTTTGGAACATCTGACTGCACCCAAGGACACCCTTATGGCACACATGAGGGAATACGTCAAAGCTCACAGAGAGACCTCCGAGGGCATCTTTATGCAGAGGCTTATCACTATGAACCACACCCGTCTGACCACCCTGCGCAAAGGCGGAAAACTGCCAGACATCATTCTGCCGCCCGACGGTTTCAACGGCAAGCAAGACACCTTCAAGCTCTCCGAGACGAGCAAGGAGAAATCAACTCTGCTGGTATTCTGGGCCGGATGGAAGAGCGAAAGCCACGGCCTCAACTATCACATAAAGAAAGCCCTCAAGGAACGCTCAAAGGATTTGCAGGCCATAAGCATCAGTTTGGACACAGACACCACCCTTTACCGTCTGATGTGCCGTCAGGACAGTATCACATGGACCACCCGCTGCTACCGTATGTCGTGGGAAACTCCTATCGTCCAGCAGTTCGGCATACGCACCGTACCCCTCATCATCATTGCCGACAAAAACCGCAAAATCCTTTCAATAGGGACCAAGTGGGAAGAAGGGAAGGTGACTCTCCCCCCGCCCTCCCTATAGGGAGGGGGCAGATAGCATTTGACTGGACGAAATCTCCATTATTAATATATGAATAATAACTCTTGCCCTCTAACTGCTCCCTCCCTAACAGGGAGGGCGGGGGGAGGGAGGACTCTCCCCCCCACGGGGGGAGCCGGAGAGGGGCTCCTCCTCCACGCCTGTTGCGCCCCTTGCTCCAGCGCCATCGTGGAGTGGCTGCTGGCGAATGGCTATAGACCCACTATATTCTATTTCAACCCGAACATATACCCGAAGGAGGAATATGAGATACGTAAGGCAGAGAGCAAACGCCACGCCGAAGGGTTGGGGATTGAATGGATTGACGGGGACTGGGACCACGAGGCCTGGCTCGCATATATTAAAGGGATGGAGCAGGAGCCTGAACGCGGCGCACGATGCGAGCAGTGTTTCCGTATGCGGCTGGAAGCTACGGCACGCAAAGCCGTGGAACTGGGCATCAACGTCTTCACCACCACTCTGGCTTCATCACGATGGAAACGGCTCGACCAGATAGAACGAGCCGGCACAGCAGCCGAAGCCGCCGTGCCGGGTTCTCATTTCTGGGCGCGCAACTGGCGCAAGGGTGGTCTTCAGGAACGCCGCAACCAACTTCTCAAGGAATTCGGCTTCTACAACCAATTGTATTGTGGCTGCGAATTCAGCTTAAAAACTTCGCGTTAGCGCGATTGCGCCAACGCGAAGTCGAAAGTTGAGAGCTTATAAGCCTCATAAGCCCTATAGGCCCTATATGCTCATCACTTTTTGAACTGCCACCAGTCGAGGCGGACATCGCCTGCGGCGCGGTCTATGCAGAAGTAAAGGTCACGGACACCTGTGGCCAGTTTCGGCGTGAGCTTAGTGGTGAATTCCTTATAGGTATCCACGCTTCCAGTGGAGGTGATCTCAACGGTGCCGAGGAGCGGGCCGCCAGGAGCATCGAGATGGATGCTTATGGTAGCGCCGGCTGGGACTCCGGAGGCGGAACCTCCGGACACACTGGCAGCGGCGGCCGTAATGCTGAAGGTGCGGGCGGTTTTCTTGCTGAAATCCACGGAGCGGAGACGGATGTATTCGCCTTCGTCGAGATCATAGACATAGAGGTTCTTCTTGCCTGTGCTCTCGGGGAACTGCTCTGTGATGGACACGGGCTTATTTCCAGCGCGGCGTACTAACTCATGAGTGCCGGCAATGCCGAACTTATCAGTGCGGAGGCCATAGCCCCAAGCCATAGTCTCGGCCTCAACGCGGCGGTAGGGATTCAAGGTGCCGACAGGCTCCGGCAGACGCAGGTCGAGCCAGTAGGGGACTTCTTCGATGGTGCCGTCTGCACGGTAGTGCATTTCTGCCAGACTGACGCTGCGGCGCTCGAAATGCTCGCGGGTCTCGTGGTGCAGGAGGTCGTAGTTCTGACCAAAGACATAACTCTTACCCTTGAAATCTATAATGCCGGGGTGGTTACCGCGGTCGCGCGGCGTGGGAGCCATTACATAGCCCTTGCTCTCCCAGGGGCCTGTGGGCGAGTCTGCCATAGCATATCCGAGACCTTCTGGGCAGCAGGTGGAGGCGTAAGCCAGATACCAGTGGCCGTTGCGCTCATAGAGCCACGGACCTTCCTGATAGTGCTCGATATGGTAGTCCAACTTCACGATGTCGCCCTCGGTGCTTATCATGTCTTTGCCGAGACGAACATAATAGGTGTTCGGGTTGCCCCAGTACATCCACGCCTGGCCGTCATTATCGATGAAGACGGTGGGGTCGATGTCGTCCCAATGCTCCTTCTGCCAAACGAGCGGTTTGCCGATGGGGTCGCGGAAGGGGCCGTAGGGTGAGTCAGCCACGAGGACACCGATGCCGTGGCCGTGAAGAGGCGCATAGAGATAATACTTACCATTGCGCTTCACGGTCTGGATGGCCCAGGCTCCGTTGTCGCGCGAGCGCCAGCTGAAGTCGCGCAGAGAAGCTACTGCCCCGTGGTCTGTCCAGTTGACCATGTCGGTGGAGGTGAAGAGGAGCCAGTCGTACATAAGGAAGCTGTTGTTATAACGGTCGCGCGGGTCAAGAATCTCATCAGGATGAGAGTCGTGACTGAGATAAAGATATACGGTATCGCCCACAACCAGCGGAGCGGGGTCGGCGGTGTAATGGGTCTGCAGGATAGGCATATTCACGTCTGCATCGTTGCCCATTTCCCACCATTCGAGGTTGAAGAGCTTCGGTCCCTTGCGGCCGTGGAAGACTAGATAAAGATCATGAACACCCGTGGTGATGCGGGGCAGGGAGATGGTGAAGGTCTGGAAACGCTCCCATCCGTTCGTGCCTTCGATATCTATAGAACCGAGCGAGCGGCCCTTTAGGCTGTCAACACGGAGCTCGATGCGGCCCCCGCGAAGGCCGGAAGCGGCGCTGACGGTGAACTGACGGGCACCGAAGGCACCGAAATCTACATTATCAAGACGCAGCCAGTCGCTGTCGTGGATGTCGGAGACATAGACGGTGGGAGGGGTGTTGCGGTTTCCGGCGGGAGAACCGTCGGACGCACCGGGTCTGGAGGGGCGGTATTGCTCGGTTTTGAGGCCGTAGCTGTAGGCCATAGTGGCGGCAGGAACGCGACGGAAGGGGTTGAAGGTGGAGATGGGGTCCACGCCCTTGCGGGTGGGTTTGATAATCGGGAAACGGCCGTCTTCCTTGTATCTGAACTCCTCTACGGCTGTGCTACGGCCAAAGCCGCCACCGCCGGGCAGATGTCCGGTGTGATAGAAGAAATAGCTGTGGCCCTTGAAGTCGGCCACACCGCAGTGGTTGGTGAAGGAGTCTGTGCCACCAAGGGGCATAATCTCACCCTCGTAATGCCAAGGGCCGAGGGGTGAGGGGGCAGAGCTGTAGCTGATATGCTCAGGCACGCCGCCTGCGGCATAAAGGAGGAGCCACGTGCCGGCGGGCAAACCGCCGGACACACTCTTCGCAGCGGCGGAAGCGGTTTTGGCGGAAGCGGCGGCGGACTCTCTCTTCGGTACTTGCAAAAGCCAGGGGCCTTCGACATAGCTGTCCTTGTATTGCTTGCCCTGCTCGCGCTTGTTCATCTGTGGAGAACCGAAGCCCTCTTCTGTCATCTCGATGAACTGCACTTCGCCCTTCGGGTGAATCATATCGTCCTGAAGCTGGAGGACATGGAGGCGCGGATTGCCCCAGGCAAGCCAGGCCTGCCCCTTATCGTCAATCCAGACGGTGGGGTCGATATGGTCCCACGAGCCGTTGTCAAAGAGCGGGTGACCGAGAGCATCACGATAGGGGCCTTCGGGACGGTCGGCAACGGCGACGCCGATTGCCATTCCTCCAGACAGTTTGGAGTGGGCGCATATATACCAGAAGAACTTGCCGTTGCGCTCTATGACCTGAGCGGCCCAGGCGCGGTCGTCGGCCCAAGAGAAGCTCTCGAGGGCGAGGGGTGAGCCGTGGTCGGTCCAGTTCACCATATCGCGTGTGCTATAGACTCGCCACTCTTGCATCCAGAAGAAGTCAGCCTTGTCCTCATCATGTCCGGTGAAGACATAAAGGACGGAGTCGCCCACGTTGAGGGGGGCGGGGTCGGTGCTGTAACAGGTCTGCACGATGGGGTTGCGGTAATGGGCTGCTGCAGTCAGCTCAGCAGGTGTGGGCTTCTTGGGCTGCTGCGCGGAAGCGGGCTGGGAGAGCAGGAAGAGACCCGCGCCTAACAGCGCGGGCACTGTGGCTTTAAATATACAAGCCAGGTTTGTGGCTCTCAAGAAGCGGGCAGAAATGGTGGCCTTGAAGATGTTTGTTTTCATTGTCGGCTTTATGTATGGGTTCGCAATTACTTGTTACTTCTTTATCACGAGGACGAAGCCGCCACGGGCACGGCAGGAGACGGAGGTGGGAAGAGCGGTGGGGGAATCTATGGTCCAGGCGCGGTCTTGGTCTGCGTCCTTGAAGGCTGTGATGTTGACCTTGCCGGAGATGTATTTCTTCAGAGCCTCGATATTGAGGGTCTTCGGCTGGTCTGTGCCGTTGATGCCGCCCACATACCAAGTCTTTCCACTGCGACGGGCTATGACGGCGCTCTCGCCGGGATAACCACTGATGAGATGGGTCTCGTCCCACGCGGCCGGCAGGTTGGAGAGGAAATCCTGCACGGCAGAGGGCTGTGCGAGGAAGCTCTCGGGGCGGTCAGCCAGATGCTGCAGTCCGCTCTCGAAGAGGACAGTCAGAGCCAGCTCGTGAGCGTGGGTGGTGATGTGCGGGTGCTGCGAGTCGGAGAAGGCGCAGGGGGTATAGTCCATCGGGCCTACGACATTGCGGGTGAAGGGGAGGGTGGCGTTGTGGCAGGCGGCTCGGTCGGTGAAGGTGCCTACATTATTATACCACTCGGCTCCATAGACGCCCTCGGTGGAGAGCAGGTGGGGGTAGGTACGCTGCCAGCCGCGGGGAATTGTGGCTCCGTGGAAGTTCACGAGGAGATGGTGACGGGCTGCGGCCTCGAGGAGGTCGATGCAATAGTCCATGTTCAGCTGGTTGTCGCCTCCGAAGAAGTCTATCTTCACACCGGCCACGCCAATCTTCTCGCACCAGGCGAACTCTCGCTCGCGGTCTTCTGGTTTGTTGAGACGGAACTTGGGGCCGGGGGCACCGTTGATCCAGCCGGTGCAGGAGTTGTACCAAATCAGGGGCTTCACGCCTTGTGACTTGGCGTATGCCACGGCGTCCTCGATGGTCTTGCCGTCCTTCATCTCGTCCCACTCGGCATCTATGAGGACATAGGGGAGGTGGAGGGTAGCGGCCATGTCGGTGTATTTCTTGATGATGTTATAGTCGTTGGAACCGTGATTGTATGCCCAATAAACCCAAGAAACGACGCCGGGCTTTATCCAGCTCACCTCTTTGATGCGGCAGGGGTCGCTGACATCAGTGACAAGTGTGGACTCAACGATATCTGCCAGCTCGCCGACGATGACGACTCGCCAAGGGGTGCGGGCTATGGCTTTGCCGGGGATTGTCTCGTCGGGGACAACGCGGAAGGTCTCGCCGTCGTTATGCAGGCTTGAGGCGCTCTGACCATGCTCGATATTGGCCTCTGTGATGAGGGCGAAGACGCCATCGGTGGGCTCAATGAGGTAGGGGTAAGCCCAGCGCTTGTTGCGCTCACCTCTGGATGAGTTCACGGAGGTAGTCAAAGGAAAGAAGCCTTCATAGCCGTCAGACCAATTCATAGCCCAGCGCTTGCAGCCCTCGGGGATAAGGTAGGCGGATGTGCCGGCGGGAGAACCGCCGGCCACACTCATCGAAGAGGAGGAAGCCGCGGAGGAGGAAGCCGCGGAGGAGGAAGCCGCGGAGGAGGAGGAGGAGGAAGAAACCGCAGAAGAGGCGGAAGCCGCGGAGGAGGGGGTGGCAGAAGCCGCCTCGGGGTCAAAGCGGTAGGCGAGGCCGTCGTTATAGAGGCGGAGGATGAGGGGGCCGACGGTGTATTCGGTGGCCTCGTTGGTGCAGCGGGACTTTTTGCCGGCCAGCATCTTGTAGTCGGCTTTCACACGCTTGGGTTTAGCGCCTTTGAGAGCTTTCACGGCGATGGGGAGCTTCACTTCCAGCACCTTCTTCTTCTGGTATCTGATGATGCAGTTGTTGTCGGTGACGTCAAGGGTTATCTTGCCGTTGGGGGAGGCGACGCTGTACATCTCGGGCTTCTCCTCAACGAACCAGGGCAGGCGGACGAAACCGAAGGTGGCGCGTCCGTCCTTGCGGGTGACGATGACCTTTGCGGCGAAGTCAGCGTCTGTGAGACCGGTGGCTTTCATATTGAAGGAGAGGATGACGTCGCGACCCTCCTGTTTTGTGGCTACGGGTGCTGCTCCACGACCGTAATCGACCTCGTGCGGGTTACCGAAGCGGAGGGTCTTGAGGTCAAGGTCGCGCTGCGGTTCGAAGCCCTCCTCTGCGATAATGCGGAGGTCAATCTTCTTGTCCTTCAGCTTCGAGGTGGCAGGCATATTCATCAGGAGTCCCGGGTCGAGGGGTATGCAGATGTTCTTTGAGCTGTGGCGGTCGTAGGGCTTATCCTCCCACTTGATGGTGTCGATGACAGCGAAGTTGGCCTGCACGGCGCGCCCCTGAGCGTCCTGCACTATGCGCATCCTCTCATATTTGAACCAATGCTCCATAGAGCCGTCCTTGTGGCGAGCTATGCCCGGCATATAAGCCTCGCCGTCGTCCACGGTCCAATGGAGGCCGTCCGGCGAGCGGAGATAATAGGCGATGCGGCCGAGCCAGTCGTTTACGATGAGGTGATATTGCACAGAGTCGCGCCAGAGCACGGGATCCTCAAAGCGGCCATCTACCTTAGGATATACGGTGCCGTCGGAGAGCTGGCGCCAGGTGCTGAGACCGTCGCTGCTGGCCCAGATGCCGCCACCTCGGCATACCATAAGCCACGAGCCGTCAGGACGACGGGCGAAGGAGAGGTTGGAGAGTCCTTCGATGATAGGCTTTCCCTGCGGGTCGAAGTCGAACTGGCCGTAGGTCCAAGGGCCGTTGATTGAGGGGGCTGTATAACGTCCGTCGATGACGTAGAGGACGTATGTGCCGTTGTCGGTGCGGTAAATCTCGGGGTTATGTCCGCGTCCGATGACTTCCTTGGGTCTGAACGGGCCGTGCATTGTGGGGCCTACAGCGTGAATTACCCAAGAGTTGGGCCAGTACATGTGTCCTTTGGGAGAGGCTTCGGGCCAGGCAGCCACGAAATGGTGCCACAGGCCGTCGTCGCCAAGCACGATGTTACCGCCCCAGTAGCTCCAGGAGGCGTCCTCGATGCCGTTATCCAAGAGGCGCGGGCGCACGGAGTCGGCACCCCACACATCGCTACGCAGGTCTTTTCCTTCCATCGGCAGGAAACGGTCCATGAAACGGGCACCCTTGATCAGTTGAGTCCATTCAGCAGGTCGCTTCCTGTCCGTGACTTGTGCGCTGGCGCTCAGGGCTAAGACGGCCACCGCTGCTAAGGTAATTAGTCTTTTCATTTTTGCTTAGATTGTTTTGAACGCATAGCCCTCGCCTTGCAGCCATTCGAGGCTTGGGGCGAGGACTTTCTTCAGTTTATCTATACTGCGGAGTGAGTCGTGGAAGGTGATGATTGAGCCGGGGCGGGCATATTGCCGCACGTTGGCAAAGACCTCGTCGGCAGTGAGGTTTCGGCTGTAGTCTCGGGTGACGAGATCCCACATCACGATGGTGTAGCCCTGACGACGGAGGGCGAGGTACTGAAGCCCTCGCATCCAGCCGTGGGGCGGACGGAAGAGGGGCGGCAGGATACTCGCTTCCAGCGGGGCGCGGTCGGCGTCGCCGTAGGCCTCTTCCATTATCTCCAGCGTCTTCATGGTGTTGGCGAGATAGTTCTTCGAGAGCCATCGCAGTCCGCCGATGTGGTTGAAGGTGTGGTTACCGACGCGATGCCCCTCGGCCACGACGCGGCGGAAGAGCTCGGGGTATTTGCGCACGTTGTCCCCCACCATGAAGAAGGTGGCCTTGATGCCGTAACGAGCCAGCGTGTCCAGAATGAATGGCGTAGCCTCGGGGATTGGGCCGTCGTCAAAAGTGAGATAGACGGCCCTTTCCTCGGGATTCATCCTCCACAGGGCGTGGGGGTATAGCCATCGCAGGTAGGCTGCTGGTTGCTCTATCAGCATATCAGGTCAATAATCGTAGGAGCGCTCCTGGAGCATCTTGCCGAAGAGCTGCAGGGCCATGTCGTATTTCTCCACGTTCTTCGTGTCGCCACATTCCTCCAGAATCTTAACGGCGTCGTTGAGCTGGTAGAGCTGGTACATCATCTCGTCGGAGCTGAAGTGACGGGCAGAGAGCGAGCTGTACCAAGAGCAGTACTCGGAAGAAATCTTGGCCACATCTGCGGCTATCTGTGAGGCGGCTTCTTTTTTGCCGACTTGTACCAGCACTTTGGCCAAGTCGATAGAACCGCTCTGATAGTTGTGGGGAACGGTGGTTGCGGGAACGGCTTCGAGGGCTTTGAGGGCTACCTCGGCGGCACGCTCTTTCTTGCCTTCGCGCAGCAGCTGACTGGCGAGCATGGAGAACATACGGCGGTGGGTGTAACACATGCGCATCACCGTCTCATCGAGATAGATGTCCGGGTTATCGATGCCTCCGAAGCGGAACTTGTGCATCAGGTTGTCGTACATCTTGTCCGTGTCTATGCGCTTGCCGCTCTGCTTGGTGTTGAAGGGCGTGATGCGGTTGACGAGACCTTCCTGCACGAAGTTGTCACCCAGATTGCCGTAGTTGTCCTGACCTACGGTGATGGCGACGTAGAGCGGGCGCACCCAGTTGCAGCGGGCCAGCATCTCGTACATCATCATCTCGTTCTTATATACGGCGCGCTTGCCCTTGAGACTGATATGCATAACGTCGGGGATGGAGTCGCCTGCAATCATCATCCCGGAGCGGCGCACAGCCTCCTTGTCTATGGTCACCACCATGGAATCGGTGGGGAATATCTGCATATCGGGGTTCTCGTTGAGTATCCAGCGGTCGATGATAGTGCTGAGCTCGTAGGGGTTGTCGCCAAGCAGCTCGCGGCAGGTCTCGGGGTCGTCCTTGTAGTATTCGATGGCCTGCTCCAGAGTGCCGGGATTGACGCGGATGCCCTCTCGCTTACCGGCCACGTACTGATAACGTGTCCACTTGATAGGCACGCTTGGCGAGTCGTAGGCGGGTCGGCGCATCTGGTCTATGTACCAGTCGGTCTGCAGGTAAGAGAGGTTGCAGACGCGGGCGTCGGTGCGGAAGGACTCGGTCTCCTGGGCATACCAGAGCGGGAAGGTGTCGTTGTCGCCGTTGGTGAAGATGATGGGGTTGCCCTCCTCCTGGAGCGACATCAGGTAGTTGCGTCCGAAGTCGCGGCAGGTGTAGCGGCCGCTGCGGTCGTGGTCGTCCCACGTCTGCGAGGCCATCTGTACGGGAACCAAGAGGGCGATAAGGCTAATCAGGGCTCCGAGCATCTCCTTGCCTGTGTGCCGGTTGATGAAGTCGCTGATGGCAGCGGCTCCGAGGCCAATCCAGATGGCGAAGGCATAGAACGAGCCGGCATAGGCGTAGTCGCGCTCACGCGGCTGCATCGGTGTCTGGTTCAGATAGACCACGATGGCGAGGCCCGTCATGAAGAAGAGGAAGAAGACCACCCAGAACTGCTTTACGCCAAGGGCGGCTTCATTGCCACCATCAGAAATCTGCGCCGGCTTCTTATACACCTGCCAGAACAGGCCGAGCAGACCGAGCAGGAGGGGCAGGCAGTAGAAGACGTTGCGGCCCTTGTTGTTGCGCAGGTCACTGGGCAGTTTGCTCTGGTCACCCAGACGCATGTTGTCGATGAACGGGATGCCGCTGAGCCAGTTGCCGTGCTCCAGTTCGCCGTTGCCTTGTATGTCGTTCTGGCGGCCTGCGAAGTTCCACATGAAGTAACGCCAGTACATGAAGTTCACCTGATAGGAGAGGAAGAAGCGGATGTTCTCCAACTGCGACGGCATCTTAACCATGATAGGCTCTCCGCAGCGGTCGAACGGTATATTCGTGCCTTCCACGCCGCCCATCCAGTCCTCGTAGGCCTGGGCGTGGCGGTCGCTGTACATACGCGGGAAGAGCATGTTCTGAGCATAGACGTAGGAGATGTCGTGACGCTGTATCTCGTAGCGGTCGGGCTCGTCCGGCGTAGCCTTCTCCTTACGCTGCCACACGGCGGCTCCCTCCTTGCTCACGGGCACGCAGTAGCCGCCCTCGGCTTTCAGCTTCACCTGGCTCGTATAAGCCTGTCCGTAGAGAAGGGGGCGGTCGCCATACTGCTCACGGCTCAGGTACTGGCCCAGAGTGAAGATGTCCTCGGGTGAGTTCTGGTCCATAGGAGTGTTGGACGTAGAGCGGATTACGATGAGGGCATAGGACGAGTAGCCTATCATTATCATCAGCATACACAGGAGCGAGGTGTTCATCAGGCGCGAAGAGACCAGATAGAGGCCCTTGCGCTTGATGTCCAAAACTATCCAGAGGACGGCAAGGACGGCAACGCCAAGCACCACGCTCACCCATCCGTAGCTGTAGAACGGGATGCCCAACATGGCCACACTGGCCAGATAAGCGGCGTTCATGCGCAGACGGTTGCGCTCGGCCATAGTCTCCCAAACGGCCCAAAGCACCACAGCCACAAGGCAGATGATATAGATAATAAGGCCGGTGTTGAAGGGGCATCCGAGTTCGTTCACGAAGAGCAGCTCGAACCAGCCGCCCACCTTTACGATGCCCGGAACGATGCCATAGAGCACGGCTGCCACGAGCACGAACGAACCGCAGAGGGCTATGAGCGAGCCCTTCACGTTGGCCTGCGGGTAGCGCTTGTAATACCATATAAGTACGAGCGCGGGCAGACACAGCAGGTTCAGCAGGTGAACGCCTATGGACAGACCTGTCAGGTAGGCGATGAGGATTAGCCAGCGGTCGGCGTGAGGCTTGTCGGCGTTATCCTCCCATTTCAGCATCAGCCAGAAGACGATGGCGGTGAAGAGGCTCGAATAGGCATATACCTCACCCTCTACGGCAGAGAACCAGAAGGTGTCGCTGAAGGTGTAGGCCAGAGCGCCCGTCATAGCGGCAGCCTCAACGGTGATGAGCTGTCCCCAGGTGCTCACCCACCCGTTGGTGCAAAGCAGTTTGCGGGCCAAGTGCGAGATGGTCCAGAAGAGGAACATGATGCAGAGCGCACTAAACAGAGCGCTCATGATATTCACCATCAGAGCCACCTGCGACGGGTCATCGACCAGCTGCGTGAACAGATTACCAGTGAGCATGAAGAACGGTGCTCCGGGCGGGTGACCCACTTCGAGCTTGTATGCTGTGGTTATGAACTCGGGACAGTCCCAGAACGAGGCCGTCGGCTCAACCGTGCTGCAATAAACGAAGGCGGCAATGAGGAACGCCGTCCAGCCCAGCAGGTTATCAATAAGCCTAAATTGCTTCATAATTATTAATTTATTTATTAATGTTTTTATGTCGGGCCCACCCCCACCCCTCCCAAGGGAGGGGAGATGGGAGATCTGCGCGATTAAGATTATGCTCGGGTCTTTTCGGGGTGCAAAGTTAGCATATTATTCTGATATTTGAGGCACATAGTGCAAAATAAACATATAAATAGCCAATTTTGACGTATTATAACCTATTTTTCACCCGTTGAGCGCCATCCGGGGAAGATACTGAGCGGCACAATCACGAATCCGAGCCACGCCACGAGAGGCGCCACCCGTATGCGGCGAGCGGCGAACACGCCCTCCAACGGAATCGGTTTGTAGCGTCCTCCAGGCTCACTTTTCACGTCGCGCGGGGGCAACATCAGCAGCATCCCCACGACAATAAGCGTCACTCCCGCCGCAAGCACACATACGTTCGCTCGGCGGATTCGCAACGGAGCCCTCCGACTGTCGGCAGCTCCTCGTTTTCTTTCATTTGATCGTTTCATAAGTCTTGCCTTTACATTAAGCGGCGCAAAGGTAAGGCTACTATCCGTACACAGCCAAATTATTTGTCTGACATTTGTCTGACATTTGCCTTCCAGCTGTCTGACATTTTACTGTCAGCTATGCAAAAACCGCGCAAACAGCTTTATAACTCAACTAATTATACGAATAGAACGAATAATCAGAAGCTGAGAGATTTTTCATTAACCCAAGAGGCAGAATGCACTCAAAGCTGAAACAGAACAGGTCTGATATTGGGGAAACAATCCTAATATTCAGGAGCAGATTATGTTCGGTGCAGGAACAGAATATGTTCGATGCAGTAGCAGAACATGTTCGATGCTGGGGCAAATTCGTTTAGACCCTGAAGCAAAATCCATTCGCTCAGGGAGGGAAATAAAATTCTCGGCGTGGTTTTATCAATTCTTGACACGGATTCAATAATCCTCGGCGTGGATTATTAAAACCTTGGGCTGGATTTATATCTTTGCATCCCCTCTCTTACTCATCATAACAAGGAGGCAAAACCATCCCTTTTACGCCGCAAAGGTACAACAAAAATACGGAATATGCAAGGGTTTTGCCTAAAAAACTTGCAATTGATAAGCTTCGCCGCGCAGACAGTCGATACGGAGGCCGCCGGCCTCCTCTAACACGGGTTTCAGGCGACGGATGAGGGTGTAGAGAGTGGCAGAGGCATCTGGCTTACGGGGCCAGAGGCGGTCGCATATCTCGCGCTGGGTGAGGCGATGGTCGGGAGCTGCAAGGAACATTTCCATAAGAGTGAGTTGCATCGGAGTCAGATGGATGCGTGTGCCACCCACATAAAACGAGCGGGTAGCCTCAACGTAGGTAAGATTACCAAGCGCCAAGCCTTCAACAGCGGATGAGCGTTGCCCCGAGAGGCTAAGACTAAGCATCAGCCAAAGGGCGGCAAGAGCTGCTAAGGTGCCTGCAGCACGTTGGTCTGAGAGTTTCCAAAGACGCACCAGAGTCAATCCCGTTCCTGCCTTCAACCGCGTCCCGCCCCGCTCGTCGTCACTTACGGCAAGGGCAAGGAAAGCGGTGTCACGCAGAGCCTCCATCTGTATATTATCGCGGTAAGTGCGTATCGTGTCGGTATCTATGCGATCCTGCTGGCAAGTTTCGACGGTAAGAGCAAGAGCTCTATCGACATCTGCCTGCGCCCGTCGCTCGGTACGCATCATACTTTCTATTCCAGCCGTTACAGAACTGCCCAACAGGAGCAGGAAAACGGCTATTGCGCTGTATTGACTAATGTTCAGTTTCATAGTTTTCGGAAGGTTAGGGTGGTGTCTGCGGCCTGAAGGATAAGGGTTGAGCCGTTGAGACTGTTTATGTGGAAGCGGGCATTGAGGGTGTGTATGCCCCAGATGTCGAGGAGGCCGGCGGACATCTCAGAGGACGTAATCCATGTGTCGTCGTCCGCGCTGGAGCTGTGCTTGGAGTTGTGGGCGAAGTCATAGAAAAGGAGGCTGTCGCCCTCGTGCGAGAAGTGCGCATAGTAGCGGTTCTGGTTGTGATCCCACTCGGAGAGGTGAAGCTGAATGCTGAGGTAGGCGCGGTCGGCCTTCACGTCACGCGTTCCGGCGGGCGTCTCTATGGTCATTATCTGCCACAAGCCGTCCAGCACTCCGTTTATCGGCACCTTGTCACAGGAGGTGAAGAGAGGAGAGAAAAGAGAAAAGAGAAGAAGAGAAAAAATAAAGGACAGAGAAAAAAGTATTCGTTTCATTCGTATAATTCGTTGAGTTATAATATCAGCATGTTTGGTTATTATAGGAAGTCTGCCGGGTTAATAATCGAAAGTCTTGCGTATGGAGAGTTGGAAACCCTGACTGTTGCCGAGCAGGGGACCGTGGTCCAGACCGAGACCGAGCGTACCCTGCCAGCCCTTGGCCCAACGGGGACGGTAGGTGCCTTCGAGAAGGAAATACTGCTGGCACATGGGGTCATCGAACGGCTTCTCGTATTTGCCCCAGTTCTTGGTGAAGGAAAGCAGCGCGCGCCAATGCCACTCCTCCGACGGGTCGCCGGAGAGACCTACGTGCCAGGCGCGGATGCGGTTGTTCCTGAAAGTGATGTTGTGGTCTGCGTTGTATATGGGCGAGGTCAGGAACGGATGCCCGATTGTCTGCCCGTAGTGCTGCCAGCCGGCATAGAGCAGATGGTTATAGTAGTTGTCCTGTCCGGCCATAGCGTCGGGGATGTTGTGGGTGCCGTCGTGATAAACGGCTCCGCTCTGGTTGCGGGTGCAGAGGAACTCCAACTTGGCCGCGCTTAAGAAGGGGTTCTTGGGCAGGGATACGTCGCCGCCGATAAGCATATCGCGGATGCCATACTGAACGGTGAGCATTGAGTGGTCCTCGAAGAAGCGTTCCCAGTAGGCGCGGGCCTGCCATTTCTTGCCGTGATATTTCAGCTGCATCAGGTAACTGCCCAGAGTGTTGCCGGCCGAGTTCGGGTTAGTGCCGTCGGTGGCATCGTCACCCTGACAGGTAAGAGCCTGCCAGAAGGCGCGCAGGTTGGTGTTGTGCTTTATGTCGATGGGCTGGTTGTCGTTCAAGCGTGTTGTCCTCACGTTATAGCTTGTTCCGCCAAACTGCGTAGCCATCTGAATACCGATCTCGTATGTGAGGGGGAAGATGTCCTTGCGGCCGAACTGCCAGAAGAGGGCTTTCTGGTGATAGAGTGTGTGACGGGCATAGCGCGTCGCGGGGGCGTGCCAGGACTCCTGCCACTTGCCGTCGGTCGTTAGGCCGAAGGAGCCGTGCAGTTTCCATCGCCACCAGCCTTTGGTGAAGGGGATATTGAACCAGTCGATATCGAGGCGGGCCTGCGGGATTGGCCGCGCGTTTATGCCCAACATCATAGCGCCGGAGGAGAGCTCGGGCAGTTCGCAAGTCTCCATAGGCTGCTCCTTGGCTCCGACCGTCAGGCGCAGCACCTTCCACGCCACCTCGGCGTAGGCCTGCTGCAGCATAAACGTGCGCTCGTGGCCGAAGCCTATGGCTATGTCAGCCGCATAACCCAGCCGCCACGTCCGCCCAGAGTCCGCCTCGATCGGGCGGATGAGGCCGAAGCGCTCGTAATTGGACAACTTGCGTACGGATGCCACTCCGTAGCGATTGGCCGACAGCCACAGCGGGGCATAGTCGCCATGTGCCACAGTTACGGATGCCTCTGCAAACACTTCTGCTCCCGCCCATCGCGACTGAGCGAAGGAATCGAGAGCGAGCAAAATCAATATGATGGTTATTACGTTGTGCTTCATTAATTAATATATATTTAAGCTTAAATACTCAAGAAAACACCTCAGCAAGCACATTCAGGCTCTTTATTTCAGGAAATTCAGGGACGTGGAGACGATAGAACTCTACCACCGACGACAAAGTGCGGCTCCGGAGAGCGCCGTTGAGATGCACAACCCGCATCTTGCGCACATCCATTCGCAGGAACTTCGGCACAAGTGCCGCCTCTTCCGGCTGCAGATAATGCTTGTGAAGCGGAACCGAGGATGTGAAGACTGCGTTCTGCAGGTCGAAGTAATCACCTTCGTGCCAGTCGTCAGCATTAGGATAGAAGCCGAGGAAACGCGAGAGATGCAGCAAAAACACGATGTGGAAGTTGGAGAAATGCTCGTCACATTCGTCAAACCACTCCAGAGAGCTGTGGATATACCGGAACAGCGACGGGTTAGCAGCCTCATTGCGCAAGGCCCTGAAGAGGAACTCGCCGAGGAAGAGGGCTATAGCCGCCTTGTGCGGATTGAATGGGATAGACCTCCAGGGAAGTGAGAGCGACCACTCGCGCGGTTTCTGGATAGAGTTGCGGCTCGCCTCCCACGTGACGTCAACCAGCGTCAGCGGCTGCCACATTACGGCTCGAGGGCCGTTGCGTTTGCCCGACTGCGGCTGGCGCAACATAAAAGAGACAGTCCCACAGGTCTCGGTAAACACCGATACCACCATCTGATTATCACCATAGCGCAGGGCATGGAGCACTATTCCGCGAGACTGTTCCACAGACAGAAGTTTCTAATTATTAATGCGTAAAAGCAACTTTTCTGAGGGCAAAAGTACACATTTATGGGATAAATCACAGGCTTTGCGGGTCTTTTTTTGCCAAATAGCAATCTTTTTCCTGAAAATGTTTGGTCAATTCGCTGAAACGCCGTACCTTTGCACCCGCAAAATAAACGACACGTTAGAAATACGCCAAAAAACGAGGCCTATTCGTCTATCGGTTAGGACGAGAGATTTTCATTCTCTAAAGAGCAGTTCGACTCTGCTATAGGCTACTATAATTATAACGATAAAAATAAACAAAACGAAATGGCAAATCATAAGTCATCAATCAAGCGCATCCGTCAGGAGCAGAAGCGCAGGCTGCACAACCGCTACTATGCTAAGAATATGCGTGCCGCCGTTCGCCGCTTGCGTGCCATGACCGACAAGGCAGAGGCCGAGCAGCAGTTCCCCGTCGTGCAGAAAATGCTCGACAAGTTGGCAAAGGTGAACATCATACACAAGAACAAAGCATCCAACTTGAAGTCCAAGTTGGCCCGTCATATCCAGAAGTTATCGTAATGTGATGTGTCCGCGAGGACAGTAAGCATTAGTCCATAGCAATAATTTCGTATATTTCTTTTGAAGCCGGTACGCCGTGAGGCCTGCCGGCTTATTCTTTTGCGCTCATAATTGGCCTTAACGCACCCACAGCTTTTTATTTTTCACTTTTAATTTTTACTTTTTACTTTTTAATTTGCCATTTGTTTTTGCCGTTCCGTATTTTTTGCGTATCTTTGCGCGCGAATTTAAGGAAAACAACATGATTGAAGAAGAAATCAAGCAGGGCGGTGACTACTCCGCAAGTAATATTCAAGTGTTGGAGGGTCTCGAAGCCGTGCGCAAGCGTCCCGCAATGTATATCGGAGACATCTCCGAGAAGGGACTTCATCATCTGGTCTATGAAACGGTAGATAACTCCATCGATGAGGCGCTGGCAGGCTTCTGCACCCACATCGAGGTGACCATCAACGAGGACAACAGCATAACCGTACAGGACAATGGCCGCGGTATCCCCGTGGATATGCACGAGAAGGAGCACAAGAGCGCCTTGGAGGTCGTTATGACTGTGTTGCATGCCGGCGGTAAGTTCGACAAAGGCTCATACAAGGTGTCCGGCGGTCTGCACGGCGTAGGTGTAAGCTGCGTGAACGCCCTCTCAAAGCACATGATCAGCCAGGTCTTCCGCGACGGCAAGATCTACCAGCAGGAATACGAAAAGGGTAAGCCTCTATACGACGTGAAAGTGGTTGGAGAGACTGAGCTGCGCGGCACACGACAGCAGTTCTGGCCCGACGGATCCATCTTTATCACCACCGAATACAAGTACGACATACTGGCCAACCGTATGCGCGAGCTGGCATTCCTGAACGCCGGCATAACCATAACGCTTACGGACCTGCGTCCTGACAGCGAGGGCAACACCCGCCAGGATGTGTTCTACAGCAAGGACGGTCTGCAGGAGTTCGTACGCTATATCGACAGCACCCGCACCCACCTCTTCAACGATGTCATCTACCTGAACACCGAGAAGCAGGGCATTCCCATCGAGTGTGCTATCATGTACAACACCGCATACAGCGAGAACCTGCACTCATACGTCAATAACATCAACACCATCGAGGGCGGTACTCACCTGCAGGGCTTCCGCATGGCGCTCACCCGCACGCTGAAGAAGTATGCCGAGGAGCAATGCAGCAAGGAGCTGGAGAAGCTGGAGAAGAACAAGGTGGAAATCTCTGGCGAGGACTTCCGCGAAGGCCTCACCGCTGTCATCAGTATCAAGGTGGCAGAGCCTCAGTTCGAGGGACAGACCAAGACCAAGCTCGGAAACAGCGAGGTGGCTGGTGCCGTGCAGCAGGCCGTTGGCGAGGCTCTCAGCAATTATCTTGAGGAGCATCCGAAGGAGGCCAAGCTCATCGTAGATAAGGTTATTCTGGCTGCAACGGCCCGTGTAGCTGCACGTAAGGCACGTGAGAGCGTACAGCGCAAGTCTCCGATGAGCGGCGGCGGTCTGCCCGGCAAACTGGCCGACTGCTCCGACCGCGATCCCGCCAACTGCGAGATGTTCATCGTCGAGGGTGACTCTGCAGGCGGTTCAGCAAAGCAGGGACGCAACCGCCACTTCCAGGCCATCCTGCCCATCCGAGGCAAGATCTTCAATGTGGAGCGTGTAATGTGGCACAAAGCCTTCGAGCACGAGGAGGTGAACAATATCATTCAGGCTCTCGGCGTGCGCTACGGACTCGGCGAGGACAGCAAGGAAGCCAACTACGACAAACTGCGCTACCACAAGGTCGTAATCATGACCGATGCCGATGTCGATGGCTATCACATCGACACCCTTCTGATGACTCTGTTCTACCGCTATATGCCCGAACTCATCCAAAACGGACACCTATACATCGCTACCCCGCCCCTCTATCGCTGCCGCAAGGGTAAGATCGAGGAGTACTGCTACAACGAGGTGCAGCGTATGCAGTTCCTGGCCAAGTACAACGACGGTTCGGAAGAGGGCGTAAAAACCCAGCGATTCAAAGGTCTTGGTGAGATGAATCCCGAGCAGCTCTGGGAGACCACAATGAACCCCGAGACACGTCTCCTGAAGCAGGTGACTATCGAGGATGCCGCTGGTGCCGACTACGTGTTCTCAATGCTTATGGGTGAGGATGTAGGTCCGCGCCGCGAATTCATCGAGAAGAACGCCAACTACGCCAAGATTGACGCATAACGCAAATCTGCGTAAGCTTCAAATAACGTAAACGAGGCTGTGTCGCTCTTTGGACACAGCCTCGTTTACTTTTATTAGACCCAAATCTATCGATATTGGCCTAATGACGGATTCTGGTTAAACCTCAATCTTATCCAGATTAGACAGCGTGTGGAGGCGTCGCATCGCGGCATCGTCATCTTTGGGACAGATCATAAGCACGCCGCCCTCTTCGGCTATTACGAAGCCATCCAAGCCGGAGATCATAGCCTGACGGCCTGAAGACAGGCGCACGATGTTACCGGCAGCGTTGTCAAACAGCGCCTCACAATGAATGGTAACATTCTCGCGGCCATCAACCTTGACGTCTGTGGGCGGTTGGGGGGTGTTGCCGCTCACTCCGGCAACGGCGTCCTCGCCAACAGAGAGCCACGAGCCCACGTCGGCCCATCCGAAGCGGCAGGGCATAATATAGCTGTGGCCCGTATGCTCGAGCACAGCGTGTTCCAGCGAGAGCATAGGCAAAGCTTCATAGTACTGCGGAACGACCTCTGTAGAAGCGGTAGCGCTCAAATCCGCCAACTCCGGGAACTCGTCGCGGTATTCAGGCACGTGCTTTATTATATTTTCCATCATGTATGTCGCGCCAAAAACGAAGAGGCCGGTGTTCCAATAGAACTCCCCGCTCTCCATAAACAGGCGGGCAAAGCTCTCATCAGGCTTCTCTGTGAATGTCTTTGTCTTCATAATACGCTCTTCACCCTCTACGGGCTCACCTACCTGCACATATCCGTAGCCTGTCTCCGGGCGGGTAGGACGAACGCCCATATTCACCACTCCCTGATGCGAGTGAGCAAACTCCAAGCCGTGAAGGATATCCTTCTCAAATGCTTCGAGGTTGGAAATCTCCTGGTCGGCAGGAGTCACCACGATGGCGGCATCGGGACACAGGTGTGCAATGGCACTTGTGGCCCAGGCCACAGGTGCGAGGGTGCCACGACGTACCGGCTCAAGCAACATCTGCTGACGAGGCAGCTGGGGCAACTGAGCTTCCAGCATCTGGAGATAGCTCTCCTGTGTGGAGACAAAAATATTCTCGGGTTTAATAAAGCGGATAAAACGGTCGTAGGTTTGCTGTAAAAGTGTTCTTCCGCTGCCTGGGATATCCAGGAATTGTTTGGGCTGGTGACTTCGGCTTACGGGCCATAATCTGCTACCTACGCCTCCAGCCAAGATGACGCAGTAGTTGTTAGCAAGTTTATTCATAAATGTCGTGCTTTGCAGTTCATAAAGAGGTGCTAAAGCATAAATACGGTTTAACTTTTGCGCTAAGGTAGCGTTATTTTACCTTCTCGCCAAGCCAAAGCCGTTAAAAATGACAAAAAGGACAGATTTTTCACGCTTTTGACCTCTAAACTGAGATTTTTATCCTATTTTTGCACTCGACTAAGAGAAAAAAGGAAATGAATGTACAGATGGAAGAGAGCTGGCACAGGCGACTGGCTCCAGAATTTGAGAAACCATACTTTGAAGCCCTGACCACGTTCATCCGTCAGGAATATACGTCTGGCCCGTGTTACCCGCCCGGACGCCTTATCTTTCACGCGTTCGAGGCCACGCCGTTCGACAAAGTGAAGGTAGTTATTCTCGGACAAGACCCATATCACGAACCGGGGCAGGCTCACGGGCTCTGCTTCTCTGTGCCCGACGGCATAGCCCTGCCCCCTTCGCTTAAAAACATTTATGCGGAAATCCAGTCCGAGTTGGGTGTGACTCCGCCCTCTTCCGGTGACTTGAACCGCTGGGCCGCCCAGGGTGTGCTGCTTCTCAACGCAACACTTACCGTAAGGCGCGGACAGGCCGCATCTCATCAGGGACGCGGCTGGGAGACGCTTACAGACGCAGCCATCCAGAGTCTGGCCCGCGAACGTGAACATATAGTATTCATGCTTTGGGGCTCGTATGCCGGGAAGAAGGCCGCATTCATCGATCCTCAAAAGCATCTTGTCCTCACCTCAGCACACCCATCCCCTCTTTCCGCCTATCGCGGTTTCTTCGGCAATCACCATTTCCAGCTCTGTAACGACTACCTCGCTGCTCACGGGAAAGAGCCGATTAAATGGTGAGATTTGACCGTTATTGCTCTCTTAGCCACAAGAGGAAAGGCATAAGAACCTCAGCAGCCGGTTCGGCGGTCTTCATCGAGAGCGAGATTTCTGCACCCATGCCAGAAAGGACAGGGAACTGGAATCCTGGGCTGCTCTCATAATCTATGGCATCCGTAGGCTCACCGTCTAAACGTGCCTTAACCTCTTTTGCCATAGCCTCGAGTTTGAGAACCCACGGACGTATATCCTCATAAACGAGTTTGGTTTCAGGCTGGTGGTTCATCATCGTCTTTACAATCTGGCACCTCCAGATTATTGCTTTCATTTCCTGACTAAGGGTTTTGGAATCGGGGCGGCCTTCAGCCACAGAGCGCTTGTAGTTGCGCACGTGGTAATCGAGAGCGTCTTTATCGTAATAGCGAAGGAAAGGAACCAACTGAGTGAATGCCTGCTCCAGAATTTTATGGTTACAGATAGCGCTTATGGCAGCCGCCCAGCTCTTCTGATTATCGAAATGCTTGGAAGAGCCGTTCCACGAGTAGTCGGCAATGGAGAAGAGGGCAATCTTCGAGGCCGCTCCCTGCTGCATCGGGTTGGAGATGAGAGTCGGCAGGTTTGGAATGCAGGCGGCCTCGAAACGAGCCTGCGAATCCACATGTTTCTCGTCGCGGAAGTTGGTGTATGTGTCTGCAATGAAGAGCTTGGTCACGTCGTTGTCGTTGCAGGGATAGTTCCACCACCAGCTGGGTTCGCGTCCGAGCCATTCGCTCACGATGCGGATATCCTCTGTGTTAGGCACAGACCACACGGCGCGGCCAGTGATATATATACGCACCTTTGCCGGAACGTCGCGCAGGGAGGAGAAGAAACGCTTGCCCTGTTCTCTGTTCACCCAAGAGAAGGCATAAAGTTGCGGCACGTAGTGCAGAGGTTTCACCGTGTCTGTCGGGTTCGCCCCGGGTTTATTCCAGCGGGCATCGATACGCTTTTGCAATTCTGTGAGTCGGTCGGCTCCGAGGCGCAGCAGGGCATCGTCCGACGGCACACCGACATCGTCCACAAACACACCGAACTGACGAACGCCCAACTCGTGCATAGCCTCAAACTTATGCATAATCTGATCCAGGACCTTGTCATTTGCCGGATCGGTGAAGGCCGTCCCCGGATGTATAGCCCAGATGAAATCAATCTTGTTGGCACGTGCCACGGCCGTGAGGTCTCGCATCATATCTTGAGTCAGATAACCGATGTTGCGCTGCTCCTCGGTGATAGAAGTGGGATAAGGGTCAGCCCAGAAGCGGGAGTGGAAGGGGTCGCTCTTTGCGCCGTACATATACATGTTCATCTTGTAATCGGACATGAAGCGGAAGAGGTCTTTGGTCACCTCGGCAGAATAGGGAACGCCATAGTAGCCCTCGATAACACCACGGTCGCGGATGTCGGCGCAGTCGTGAATGGTTACGGGAACGAGTCCCAGTCCGGCTTTCTGCCTTAGTATTTGCTTCAACGTGGCGAGTCCGCAGAACACGGCATCGGTGTTGTCGCCTGCAATCAGCATCTGTGCCACACCTTTCTTGTCAGCAGATATATCCAGCAGGTAGCGGTCGTATTTCTTCGGGTTGTTATTGTTCCAGAACTGCTGATCCTTATACTTCTTCTTTATCTCCAGTCGATCGACTTCCGCGTCTGCGATGTCGCCCGAACAGTATATTCCCAACAGCAGACAGGTGTTGTTCTTCTTGGGTTTGGCCACCTGTTCTGTCTTGTAGCCTTGTTCCTCAAGGATGGCCTTTGCACGCGCTACAGTCACCTCGTCTATGGCACTTGAAGCCACGATATAAACGGTTTTGCTTACGGTTACCTGCCCGTCGGCCTCGCTCTGAAAGTGAGGAACGGGATAGATGCTATAATGATTACTTGCCGGCACACACACTGCGAGGCACAGCGCAAACAGAATAGATGTCAGTCGTTTCATAAGGCCTATATATTTTACGATTTAAAGACCCACCCCCAACCCCTCCCGTGAAGGGAGGGGAGATCTGCGGGGTGAATTTAAGATTTAACATTTTACACTCTTTATTGATTGCGGCCTTCGGTTATTCGATTAAACGATTATTCGGAAACTTTGGCCGTCGGGCCGCTTTTTCTTTTTTCTCTGAAAATTTATCTTTTCTTTTTTTTTCGCCTTCGCTCAACAATTCGTCTCTTATTCTCTTTTATCTCCCCCTATCCCCCTTTGGGGGATTATAGGGGGCCTTTACTTCCCCCTTTGATATACCCTCACATAATCCACCTCATAAACCATGGGGAAGACTAGAGGATCGGGAGTTCCGCCGCTGGATCCGATAGCGAGGTTGAGAAGGATATAATGGGGGATATGCGGGAGCTTATTTGGCATAGCAGCGAGACACTCGTCGTCGAGGAAGAGGTTTATACTGTCGGGGGTCCAGTCCATCCGCCACGTGTGAAAGCGCGAGGTCCAGTCAGGATCGCGGTCGGTGAAATGCGAGAGCGGGTGACGGTTCGTGTTCCAGGCGTCGCGCCCGTTGTCCCCAGCCCAGCAGGCGTTAGCAAGGATAATGGGCAGGGTGCGTTCGCCGTCGGCGCGGTGGTCGATACCCATCTCAGCAGGCGGCACACGGTAGAATTCCATCACGTCTATCTCACCGCAGGCGGGCCAGCCGCGGCCTTCGCCCAGAGTCCAGATTGCAGGCCAAGCTCCGCCTCCGACAGGGATGCGTGCCCTCACCTCCAAGCGTCCGAAAAGAAAACTGAAATGTCCCATCGTCCGCACGCAGGAGCTGGTGTACTCTGCATATTCGCGGCTCTGCTGCCACGAGCGCTGACGACGGCGCTGCTGACGTGAGGCTCCGGTGTCAGCATCTGTCCGCTCCGGCACATAACGCGGGTTCTTCACACGCTCCTTCCGCCCTGTGATTCGCAGACAGCCGCCTCGCACTTCCGCGTTCTGCGGCTGGTACCATTGCAGCTCGCGATTACGGACAAAACCGTATTCGAAACCCCAGCGTGTGCTGTCCACCGGTCCGTCCTGATTGAATTCATCGGCCCAAATCAGTTTCCAGTCGCCGTCCTGCGCGCTACCATTTATGGCAGCTATCGCACATATTAATATAATGAATAAGCGTTTCATGCGGGCAAAGATACGTATTTAGAGAAAAAAGAAGAAGAGAAAAGAGAAAAAATTAACCTTTTATTTCACTTTTCTTTTTACTCTTTTCTCTTTTCCCTCAAATTCCATTACCTTTGCGCCGCCAAAACAAAGAATGGCACTTTAGAAAGAAGATAATCAAGCACAAAATGAAACCGACAGCAATACTGCTTCTCCACTGCCCCGACCAACAGGGAATCATCTCAGAAGTCACGAAGTTTATAACTGACAACAAGGGCAACATCGTCTATCTCGACCAGTATGTGGATCGTCAGGACGGGATGTTCTTCATGCGCATAGAATGGGAGTTGGACGGATTCCTTATCCCCCGGGAAAAGATCTACGAGTACGTCACCACTCTCTATGCACAACGCTATAAGATGAAGTTCAGCCTATACTTCAGCGACAAGCGCCCCCGCATGGCTATATTCGTGAGCAAGATGAGCCACTGTCTCTACGACCTTCTGGCACGTTGGAAAGCAGGAGAGTTTGCCTGCGACATTCCGTGCATCGTGTCGAATCACGAGGACTTGCGCTACGTAGCAGAACAGTTCGGAATCCCCTTCTACGTGTGGAGTATAAACAAAGACCACTCCAACAAGGCAGAGGTGGAAAAGGCCGAGATGGAGCTTTTGGAGAAGGAGGACATCTCGTTCATTGTCCTTGCCCGTTACATGCAGATTATCTCAGATGATATGATAGCCGCCTATCCGCATCATATAATCAATATTCACCACTCGTTCCTGCCCGCCTTCATCGGTGCGAAGCCTTATCATCAGGCGTGGGAACGCGGCGTGAAGATTATCGGAGCTACCAGTCACTATGTCACCGCCGAGCTTGATGCCGGCCCAATTATAGAGCAGGATGTGGCCCGCATCACCCACAAAGACACACCCGACAGCCTTGTCCTCAAAGGCAAGGATCTGGAGAAAATAGTCCTCTCCCGCGCCGTGACGAAACACATCCAGCGCAAGATCCTGACTTACAAGAACAAGACGATAATTTTCAGCTGATTACTACTTCTGGTCGTATGCGTGCTTGGGGTAATCCACTGTGTAGTGGAGGCCTCGGCTTTCCTTGCGCTCTATGGCCTGGCGGGTAATGAGATAGCCAACATTTATCATGTTGCGCAGTTCGCAGATGTCCTTCGTGGCCTTCACGCGTTTGAACAGTTCCTCGGTCTCTTCA
This sequence comes from Bacteroidaceae bacterium, assembly GCA_017447625.1. Classification (GTDB taxonomy): domain Bacteria; phylum Bacteroidota; class Bacteroidia; order Bacteroidales; family Bacteroidaceae; genus Physcousia. The sequence goes on along the minus strand of JAFSNB010000034.1, from coordinate 34,929 downwards.
TAGATAATGTCCAAGCGGGTCCAGGCGCGGTGCAGACGCAGGTCGGAGCGCACTATGCCGACATAGTTGGACATAATCTGTCCCACTTCGCGCATATCCTGAGCAATAAGCACCTTCTCCTCATTAGTCATTGTACCCTCGTCGTTCCACTCCGGCACCTGCTCGTTGAACTGGTATTCATCGATATGTGCGATACTGTGCTCTGCGGCCTTGTCTGCATAGACCACGGCCTCAATCAGGGAGTTCGATGCCAATCGGTTACCGCCGTGAAGGCCAGTACACGAACACTCACCAACAGCGTAGAGGCGGTTGATGGTGCTTTCTCCGTTCAGATTCACCTTTATTCCGCCACACATATAGTGGGCGCAGGGAACAACGGGAATATATTGCTTCGTGATGTCTATGCCTATTGAGAGGCACTTGGCGTAGATGTTCGGGAAGTGGTGCTTCGTCTCCTCGGCGTCTTTGTGTGTCACGTCCAGACAGACGTGGTCTATGCCGTGAATCTTCATTTCCTTGTCTATGGCGCGGGCCACGATGTCGCGCGGGGCCAGAGAGAGACGCTTGTCATATTTCTGCATGAACTCCTCGCCATTTGGCAGACGCAGTATGCCGCCGTAACCGCGCATGGCCTCTGTGATGAGGTATGCCGGATGAGTCTCGGCGGGGTTGTAGAGGGCTGTGGGGTGGAACTGTACAAACTCCATATCCTTCACTATTCCCTTGGCTCGATACACCATTGCTATGCCGTCGCCCGTGGCGATGTTGGGGTTCGTTGTGGTGGCATACACAGCACCCGTGCCGCCCGTGGCCATAAGCGTTATACGTGATAGGAAGGTATCTATCTTATGTGTGTCTGGGTCCAGAACATATGCTCCATAGCACTCTATATCCGTCATGTGACGGTTCACCTCGCGTCCCAGATGGTGCTGGGTTATGATTTCTACAGCGAAATGGTTCTCCAGAACTGTGATCCGCTTGTCGGCACGCACGGCGCGAATGAGACCCTGCTGAATCTCGTGGCCTGTGTCGTCGGCGTGGTGCAGGATGCGGAATTCCGAGTGTCCGCCCTCGCGATGCAGGTCGAATTCTCCATCCTCGTTCTTGTCGAAGTTCACTCCCCACCTCACCAGGTCAGCGATGCCCTTAGGGGCATTCCTCACCACCTGCTCCACAGCTTTCGGGTCACTAATGAAGTCGCCCGCCACCATTGTGTCGTGGATGTGCTTCTCGAAGTTATCCACTTTCAGGTTCGTGACAGATGCCACGCCGCCCTGAGCCTTGTCCGTGTTAGCCTCGTCTATAGTAGTCTTGCAGATCAGGGCCACCTTGCCCTTACCGCTCTGCGCCACCTTCAGCGCATAACTCAGCCCGGCAACGCCGGCGCCGATAATGAGGAAGTCGAATTTTCGAATCATCTGCTCGTAGATTAGTTTTTGACACCGCAAAAGTAAAGCTGTTTCCCCAAACGGCCAAACTTTTATGCCTCAAAATGGCTTTTATTCATAAAAAACGGCCTATTCGCTCAGCAAAACGCATATTTTATCTTGCAAAGTGCGCCCTTCAGCCATGCGCGGGAGGCCGTTATTGAGTATGGCGAAGGCAAAGACATGTCCTGTGCTGCGCTGTGTGGTATAGCCGACCAGGGTGCTCACAGCAGATACGGAGCCCGTCTTGGCTCGTACGTTGGCAGCGGCTGGCGTGTCCTTCATGCGCTTCTCCAGCGTGCCGTCAACACCCGCTATAGGCAGAGCCTCCAACAGCGGGAGATAGATGCTATCCTGTCTGGCGGCGGCGTATGTGAGCAGCCGCGTGAACGTCTCAGGTGTCTGGTAATTGTAGAGCGAGAGACCGCTGCCGTCAGCTACAAGACCGGTGGCCATTGAACATTGAACATTGAACATTGAACATTGATCGTTGGCTGTTCTTTCTATTAATTCATTAATAATAGCAGCAGAGCGCTTGCGTCCCCAGTGTTTCCCCGTTGGATTTTTGAGCGCTAGCCTCTCCCCTCCCTCACGGGAGGGGCTGGGGGTGGGTCTTTTTATTTGATAGAATATGGCTTCGGCGCAGAGATTGTCGCTCTCCTTCATCATCGGTTTGAGCACCTCGGTGAGGGGGCGGCGTATGGCTGCCAGCTCATAGCGTTTAGAGGCCGACGTCGTGTCCGCCGGGTCATATTGTTTGGGGAACGTCCCCTTGGCAGTTCCCTTGGAAACGGTTATTCCTGCCGTGCGCAGGGCAGAGCGCAGCTGATCAATGAGCGCGGGCTTGCCGCCACAAAGCAGTGGTGAGAGCACGGGATTCTCGTCGTCCCAGCACCAGCCCCAGCCGTATTCGTCTTCGTCCTTCATGGAGACGTCGGCCACGAGCCGTCCCGCCACCTTCTTCACTCCGGCCGCCTTCAACTGACTGACGAGCCTGCGCACATCCGCCACGGAGAGCAGCGGGTCCATCGCCCCTAGGACATACAGGTCGCCCTGCAGAGTACCTCCGCTGACTGTGGCTGCAGAAAGGAGCGCTGTTGTCAGACAATAGGAGGGGCCGAGACAATCGAGGGCGGTTATGGCAGTCACCATCTTTTCCGTGGATGCCGGGCGCATCCGCTGCCTCTCGCCTTTGGCATAAACAATCTCTCCGGAGGTGAGGTCTATTATATGCAGCCCCAGCTGAGTACTTTGCAGTAGTGTGTCAGCCGTCAGCAGCAGGCTGTCTATGCGCTGGGCCAAGAGAGATTTCTCCGGGAGGCCAAGCTCCGAACTTCCGGCCTCTCCCTCGGCCCCTCCTCTGTTAGGGAGGGGAGATGGCTGCGTGGAGTAAAGCCCTTCTCCAGCTCCCGCCGTGGCGGGAAAAGTTGCCGTTTTGGTTGTTGTCTTGCAGGCGGCCAAGGCAACCGCCACAAACAATATCAGTGCGTATCTGTATGCTTTCATTATCTTCTTTTACCCTTTTAATTCGTCTCTATTCTCTTATAATTTATCACTTTTTTGCCTTGTGCGTTGCAAAGTTATGAATAACTGCACAGAGAAACAAGAAAAAGCCATGTTTTTGTACTTAATTTCATAAAAATAGTTAAAGAAAAGGGAATATAAAGAGGTCGGTAGCGGAAAAGAATTACCTTTGCGTTGAACAATGAGCATTATTCTTTGCCCATAAACCTATGCGCAGCCCAATTATGCATTATGACGTACTGATGAGCGTAGTCGAATAATTATGAATTAAGAATTGAATTAAAACTAAATAACAGTGGCACATCTAACAGAAGGATACGAATTTGACAGTTATAAGGTGGTAATGGCTCTCAAGCAGGGCGACCTGTGTGAGACTTACCGCGTGCAGGACGCCGAGGGGAAGTCGCTCTTCATGAAGCTCTTCAACACGGCAAAGTTCCCCGCAGACCAGATCAACAGCCAGGGCAAACCCATGGAGATTGAGATCTGCGGAAAACTGCATAGCGACCACATCGTGCAGATGGTGAATAGCGGAACGCTGGACTTGGAGGACAGTAAGTGGCATTATATGCTGACGGACTACTTCTCCGGCAACATCCTCTCCGACGTCGCAGCCTCGCAGCCGCTGACTTGGGCGCAGACGAAGAATGTCATCAACGACATCATTGGCGGTCTGGAGGATCTGAACGCCATAGACCTGATCCATAACGACATCAACCCCACGAACATAATGATGAGTAGCAGCGAGGAGAATGCCGACGCGCGAATCATTGACCTCGGACACGTGGCTGAGGCTGGCAAGAAGGTGAAGACTGACGACCTGAACCCCTTCTACCGTGCGCCTGAGACCTTCCAGGGCCGATTCACCAAGCAGAGCGATCTCTATGGTCTGGCTGCTACTATATATACTATAATGACAGGCGAAACACCCTGGTTCTTCCCCTACGAAGGCAAGAGCGAAGAGGAGATTGGCCAAACGCTGAGGGTAAAGCGCCAGCTGGTGCGTCTGAACTTCGAGAAGGCCGACAAGGAGATGCCTGAAGATGTGAAGGATATTCTCATCAGTATATTAAACGCCCCGTCGGAGGACAGCCGCAAGGGCCTGGCCACGCTGAAAGCCGTGGTCAACGGGCAGCCAATCCCGAAAGAGGATGTTATCACCAGACTCCGTCAGGAACCCACCGAACAGAAGAAGGAGGAGGAAGACATGACGGTGAGCGTGCAGGCCGAGGTGCGTCAGGGCAACGGCTTCAAGGACGTGGCTGGAATGGAAGAGCTGAAGGATATAGTCCGCAAGAAGATAATCTTTGTGCTGAAGAACCGCGAGCTTGCCGAACGCTACAAGCTGACTCCGCCTAACGGGATGCTGCTTTACGGACCTCCGGGATGCGGCAAGACTTTCTTCGCAGAGAAATTCGCCGAGGAGAGCGGCTTCCGCTTCATCGACGTGAAGGCCTCGGACGTTGGCAGCCCGTATATCCACGGCACTCAGGGCAAGGTGGCCGATTTGTTCAAGAAAGCCGAGGCACAGCCGCCCACAGTGATTTGCTTTGACGAGTTCGATGCCTTTGTGCCGAACCGCAGCGGAGTGGATAACCAGAGCTTGAGTAGCGAGGTGAACGAGTTCCTGTCGCAGCTGAACAACTGCGCCAAGCGCGGCATCTTTATCGTCTGCACCTCAAATCGTCCGGACAAGATAGACCCGGCTGTGCTGCGTACGGGCCGCATAGACCAGCTCATTTATGTGCCGGCTCCCGACCAAGCCGCACGCCGTGAGATGTTCCGCGTGAATCTGGACGGCCGCCCCTGCTTAGACATCGACTACGACCATCTGGCCGAAATGACAGAACATTATGTTGCCAGCGACATCGCGTATATCGTGAACGACGCAGCCATCACAGCCGCACTCTCCGACTCACCCATAACGCAGGAGATACTGGAACGCTGCATCTCATGTATGAAGCCCTCCGTGAGCGACGAAGTCATCAAGAGCTACGAGCGTCTGCGCGAGAAGATGGAAGGCATCAAGAGCACAGACCGCCCGCATATCGGATTTACATAAGTCCCCCCCTTAACCTTGAAACATTAAACTTTAAACTAAAAATCCCCTATATTATTAACCCTTTAAAACTTTAAGACTATGTCAAGAAAAGAAGAAATCATGGATTACCTGCGTGGTCAGGGATTCCGCCCCGAACTGGACGAAGACGGCGATATCCGCATCAAGTACCAGATGCTGAACTTCATCATCTTCGACAACTCTTCAGATGAAAACTACCTGCAGATTGCTCTGCCGTTCATCTATGAGGCTTCCGATGATAAGCTGATTGATGCTCTGCTGGCCTGCAACGAAGTGAGCAAGGGCCGCAAGGTCATCAAGGGCGTTATGATTAACAACAACGCATGGCTCTTCTTCGAAGTGCTTATCGACAAGAACCCCGACTACGACGACATTATCCCGCGCGGTCTCGAAATGCTCGTAGGCGGACGTCAGTTCTTCTACGATCAGATCAACAAGTAATCATTTGTATTCTACACAATTCCCCGCCTATTGACATACGTCAAGAAAGCGGGGATTTTTCTTTTTGTTCTTATAAAAATCCATTGCCACACCGCAAAATGTCCTTACCTTTGCAGCGTCAAAAGAAAAAGACAAGCGATCAATCGATGCCGAGAGGCATAAGAACAATATACGGTTTTTCATGGTATTAGGTTAGTTTTAAAGGTTTTCATTCATTTTTTGCCGCGAAAGCGGTTTATCTTTTAGGTTAGTTAGTTTTATTAGGTAAATGATTGCAGAATAACACCGCATAACGGGTCCGCAGGGATGCGGGTTCAGGAAAAGCAAAGAAGAGACACTTCATCGGAAGTGTGTGTTTCTAAAAGGTTATTCTGAAAGATTCCAAAGATTTGTTCATAGCCAGGGAATGCTTCTTCGTGATGAAGAGGCATTCTTTTTTTGTTTTTTTAACGGCTCTACACTTGACAACCCCCCTTCCGATGTTGTACTTTTGCAGCCAAAATGACAAAGCATCTATTTATAGAGACTTATGGCTGCCAGATGAATGTGGCAGACAGCGAGGTCGTAGCCTCCATAATGAACATGGCTGGCTATGAGTTGTGCGATTCCCTGGACCAGGCAGATGCCGTATTCCTGAACACCTGTTCCGTGCGCGACAACGCCGAACAAAAGATTATCTTCAGGCTCGAAGCCCTGAACAGTCTGCGTAAGCACGGACGCCGCCTCATCATCGGAGTTCTGGGTTGTATGGCAGAGCGCGTGCGCGAAGAACTGCTGGAAAAGCACCACGCAGACATCGTGTGCGGACCGGATGCCTATCTCAGCCTGCCTGATCTGATCTTGCAGGTAGAGGCGGGCAACAAGGCCATCAACGTGGAACTCTCAACCACCGAGACATACAAGGATATTGTGCCTCAGCGCCTGCATGGAAGCCGCATCGGCGGGTTTGTAAGCATCACACGCGGATGCAACAACTTCTGCCACTACTGCATTGTGCCTTACACCCGTGGACGCGAACGCAGCCGCGACGTAGAGAGTGTTCTGCGCGAAGTGCGCGACCTCCATGAGAAGGGCTACAAGGAAGTGACTCTGCTCGGGCAGAACGTAAACAGCTACGCCGAAACCGTTAATGGTGAGGCTGTCAAATTCCCCGCACTCCTGCGCTTAGTGGCCCGCGAGGTCCCTGATATGCGGGTGCGCTTCACCACGAGTCATCCGAAAGACATGAGCGACGACACCCTGCGTGTTATTGCCGAGGAGCCGAACGTATGCCGCCACATCCACCTGCCTGTGCAGAGCGGCAGCAACCGTATCCTGAAACTTATGAACCGCAAATATACACGCGAATGGTATCTGGAACGGGTGGCGGCCATCAGACGTATTGTTCCTGACTGCGCCATCAGCACTGACATCTTCGCGGGCTACTGCTCCGAGACTGAGGAGGACCATCAGCAGTCTCTCTCGCTGATGCGCGAGGTGGGCTACGACTCTTCATTCATGTTCAAATACTCGGAGCGCCCAGGGACATACGCTTCGCGCCATCTTCCCGACGATATCCCCGAGGAGGTTAAGGTGCGCCGCCTGAACGAGCTCATCGCCCTGCAGAACGAGCTCTCGGCAGAGAGCAACCGCCGTTGCATAGGCCGCCAGTACGAAATCCTCATCGAGGGCACAAGCAAGCGTAGCCGCGAACAGCTGTTCGGGCGTACAGAGCAGAACAAAGTCGTGATCATAGACCGCGGCCGCTATCACATCGGACAGCGCGTTATGGTAGAGATCACTGGCAGCTCAAGCGCAACACTGCAAGGAAAGACGGACTCTCCCCCCTGCCCCTCCCTCGAGGGAGGGGAGTAATTACTCTCACAAGTATAAGGGAGGTCATAACATATATATAAATAAATTTATTAACAGTAGAGAACATCACTCCTTGTCCCCATTTCGCTCCCTCCCTTTAGGGAGGGCAGGGGGAGAGTCTTTTTAATTATGGGAAATACAGATCAGATACAGTCCTCGTCCAGAGGAAGGAAGAAAAGAAACAGAGGCATTCAGGGCGGCTCGATAGCCAGCGGCATTAGCATCACGCTGGTGTTGGTGCTCTTCGGCCTTGTCGTACTCTTCGGCCTTACAGCCATTCAGCTCTCGCGCAATGTCCGTGAGAATCTTACCGTGACCCTTCTGCTTGATGACGACTTGGACTCTCTCCAGACCGACGGTTTCAAGACCATGCTCTCACAGAAACCTTATGTCAGCCGTCTCACACTCATCACAAAGGAGCAGGCTCTGCGCGAGGAGACAGAAGTTATGGGCAATGACCCGTCGGAATTCCTCGGTGGCGAGAACCCCTATACGGCCTCCATCGAAATGAATCTGGTTTCGGAGTACGCCTGCACAGACAGTCTTGTAGAAATCACACGCGAGCTGAAGAAGCGGTGGGAGGTGAGTGACGTCATTTATCAGCGGGATCTCGTTGAGAGGCTTAACTCCAACCTCCAGAAAGCAGCCATCGTCCTGGCTGTACTTGCTGCCCTTCTGCTCATTATCAGCGTTGTACTTATAAACAACACCGTGCGCCTGAACGTCTATGCGCGGCGCTTCCAGATACACACGATGCGTCTGGTAGGTGCCTCGTGGAGCTTCATCGAATGGCCTTTCCTGCGCCATTCGCTTGCCATAGGAATAATTTCTGCCACAATAGCCGATCTCCTGCTGGGAGGCGGTGTGTGGTATGCTATGCAGCAAGACCCAGGTATTGCCGAGGTGGTCACGCAGACCACAATAATCATAATGCTCGCGTCTGTGGTCACATTCGGCCTTCTGCTCACATTCATCTGCACCACCGTCAGCGTCGGTCATTTCCTGCGAATGCGCGAGGCAGAGATGTATCGTTAGATTAGAGATTAGAGATTAAAGGGGGCGGTATAACGGAATAACGGAATAACGGTATCACGACATAACGAAAAACATCTAAATAATAATAAATGAAAAAGACAGAGTTTGCATTTAGCCGTATTAATTTCCTGCTGCTTGCGGCTGGGATGGCGGTTATTATCATCGGTTTCATTCTGATGAGTGGGAGCGGTTCTACTGAGACGGAGTTCAACCCCGAGATATTCAGCGCTATGCGCATCAAGGTTGCGCCTGTTGTTTGTTTCATCGGTTTCGTCTCTATCATCGGTGGAATAATGTACAAGCCAAAGGATAAGGAGGTGAAGTCATGACAGCCATTGAAACCATAATAATCGCAATTGTGGAGGGCTTGACAGAGTTTCTGCCTGTCTCTTCTACAGGTCACATGATTATTACGCAGAATCTTTTAGGCGTTGAGAGCACTCCGTTTGTCAAAGCATTCACCATCATCATCCAGTTCGGCGCAATCCTCTCCGTGGTCTGCCTCTATTGGAAGCAATTCTTCCAACTGAACCGTGAGCCGGTACCCGCTGGCAGCACGCCGCTGCAGGCTTTTCTCCACAAATGGGATTTCTATTGGAAGTTGCTGGTGGCTTTCGTGCCTGCAATAATCATCGGATTTCTGGGTAAGATGTCCGGCCTCATAGACCGTTTTCTGGAGAATGTTGAGGTTGTGGCTGTTATGCTCGTCGTGGGCGGAATATTCATGCTTTTCTGCGACCGCCTCTTCAACAAAGGCAGCGAAGAAACCAAATTAACAGAGAAGCGTGCTTTCCGCATCGGTCTCTACCAGTGTATCGCTATGATTCCGGGTGTCTCCCGCTCTATGGCCACAATCGTGGGCGGAATGTCGCAGAAACTGACACGCCGCGCGGCAGCAGAGTTCTCGTTCTTCTTGGCTGTACCGACTATGGCGGCCGCAACGGCGCTGGACGTTCTGCAGCTTTTCTTCGGTTCCGAGGCCGATGCCAGTTGGGCCACACGCGACAACCTGCTTATGTTGGCTTTAGGTTGCGTCGTTGCTTTCGTAGTAGCACTTCTGGCCATGAAATGGTTTGTAAGCTTTCTGGCCAAATACGGCTTCAAGGCTTTCGGCGTTTATCGCATTATCGTTGGTCTCGTTATCCTCGGTCTCCTCTGGACTGGCCACTCACTTGTAATGGTTGATTAAATGGATTACGAAGCAGGTGAAATTCTATGCTTTGACAAGCCCTACAGATGGACCTCGTTCGATTTGGTCGGCAGGGTCAGATGGGCGCTGTGCCGCAGCCTCGGCGTCAAGAAGCTGAAAGTGGGCCACGCAGGCACTCTCGACCCTCTGGCCACTGGCGTTATGATTGTCTGCACAGGCCGCGCCACGAAGCGTATAGACCAGTTGCAGGCGGAGACCAAGGAATATGTGGCCACGATAGCCCTCGGAGCCACCACTCCGTCCTTTGACCTTGAACATCCCATAGATGCCACCTACCCCACCGCTCATATAACACGCGAGCTCGTAGAACAGAGCCTGCAGAAGTTCCTTGGACGCATTGAACAAGTGCCGCCCGCCTTTTCAGCCTGCAAGGTCAACGGCAAGCGCGCTTACAAAATGGCTCGCAAGGGCGAGGACGTGGAGCTGAAACCCAAGATTCTCGTCTTGGACGAGATTGAACTACTCAGTGGGCCTCAGCCTGCAGAGCCCGCTCCCGACGGCACACCGCTGCTCTCCATAACCATCCGTGTCGTCTGCTCCAAAGGCACTTACATCCGCGCTTTGGCACGGGACATCGGTCTGGCTCTCGGCAGCGGAGGCCATCTTACAGCCCTGCGCCGCACCCGTGTCGGCGATGTGCGTGTAGAGAACTGCCTCAACCCAGAGGAATTTATAAACGGAATCTCGGAATAACGGAATAAAGGTATTTCGGATAAACGGATAAACGTAAATCGTAAAATCGTAAATCGTAAAATCGTAAAATATTTTCAGCCTTATGAAACTATCTCAGTTCAAATTCAAACTTCCGGACGATCGTATTGCACAATACCCTGCTCCGTATCGCGATGAGTGCCGTCTGATGGTTTTGCATACCAAGAGTGGCGTCATTGAACATCGCGAGCACTTCTATGATATATTGGATTTCTTCGATGAAAAGGATGCTTTTGTCTTCAACGACACCAAGGTCTTCCCTGCCCGCATGGAGGGAAACAAAGAGAAGACCGGTGCCAAGATCGAGGTCTTCCTGTTGCGTGAGCTCAATGAGGATCTGCGCCTCTGGGACGTGCTCGTAGAGCCCGCACGCAAGATCCGCATCGGCAACAAACTGTATTTCGGCGAGGACGAGAGCATGGTGGCTGAGGTGATCGACAACACCACGAGCCGCGGACGCACACTCCGTTTCCTCTACGACGGCCCTCACGAGGAGTTCAAGGAAGCCCTCTACGCTCTGGGCGAGGCTCCGCTGCCAAAGAGCATAATCTCGCGCAAGGCCACTCCCGAGGACCTGGAGGATTTCCAGACCGTCTTCGCCACCAACGAGGGAGCCGTGACTGCGCCTATCACAGGCCTGCATTTCTCCAAGCAGCTGATGAAGCGTCTGGAAATCAAGGGGGTTGAAATGGCGTACGTTACGATGCACTGTGGCCTCGGCAACTTCCGCGAGATTGATGTTGAGGATCTCTCCAAACACAAGATGGAAAGCGAGGAGATGCATGTGGGTGCGCGTGCCTGCAACATCATAAATAAAGCCAAGGACTCCGGGCATCACGTCTGCGCCGTCGGGACCACCGTTCAGCGCACTCTGGAGACTGCCATCGGAGCCGACGGCCATCTGCAGGAGTTCGACGGCTGGACGAACAAGTTCATCTATCCGCCTTACGACTTCGGTCTGGCCGACTGCATGGTGGCCAACTTCTATATGCCGTATTCCACCCTGCTGATGCTCACCTGCGCTTTCGGAGGCTACGATCTCGTCATGAAGGCTTACAAGGAGGCTCTGCGCGACTCCCGTTACCGCTTCGGCACCTACGGTGACGCTATGCTGATAATGAAAGACTAAACTCACACCCCTCCCTATGTCTCACGAGGTTTATCTCAGTCTCGGAAGCAATCTCGGCGACCGCGAAGCCAATCTCCACGAGGCCATAAACCTCTTGCAGCAGCGGGCTGGCGAGGTACTACGCACATCCTCCTTTCTGGAGACGGAGCCGTGGGGATTTCAGTCGCCCAACCGCTTCCTGAACGCCGCCGTCTGCCTGCTCACAGACCTCACGCCTCACCAGCTTCTGGCTGTCACTCAGCAGATAGAGCGCGATTTGGGCCGCACCGCCAAGACCCGTTCGCGGGCATATGCAGACCGCCCCATAGACATAGATATCCTTCTCTACGACGACATACAGCTCTCCACTCCGGAACTCACTATCCCCCACCCTCTCATGCACAAGCGCGACTTCGTAATGATCCCGCTTAAGGAGGTTAAGGCCCCCTATAATCCCCCAGCGGGGGATCGGGGGAGAGACGAATTGTTGAGCGCAAGCGAAAAAAAGAGAACAAAAGAAAAAAGAAAAGAGAAATAATCAGAGAAAAAAACGGCCCAACTCCGCAGGTCTCCCCTCCCTTAACGGGAGGGGCTGGGGGTGGGTCTTTAAATCCTAAATTATATGAATCTTCTTCTCCTTGGAAGCGGCGGTCGTGAACACGCCCTCGCATGGAAAATTGCACAGTCACCGCGTGTGACACATTTATTCATCGCGCCGGGCAACGGCGGAACCGCAAGCGTGGCAAACGACCATTGTGCCGCCACCAACGTTCCTCTACGTGCCGACGACTTCGATGCCATACGTCAGTTTGTACTCGACAACTCCATAAACATGGTTGTTGTTGGTCCCGAAGACCCGCTCGTGAAGGGCATTTATGATTACTTTCAGGCCGATGCGAGCCTCCGGGACGTCCCTGTTATCGGCCCCTCGAAGGCTGGCGCACAGCTCGAAGGCTCCAAGGACTTTGCCAAGGGCTTCATGCAGCGCCACGGCATCCCCACAGCCGCCTACCGCACCTTCGACGGCAACTCTCTGGACGAGGGCTTAGCCTTCCTCGAGACCCTGCGTCCGCCCTACGTCCTCAAGGCCGACGGCCTCTGCGCTGGCAAGGGCGTGCTGATTCTGCCTACTCTTGACGAGGCAAAGCGTGAGCTGCGCGAGATGTTGGGCGGAATGTTCGGTCAGGCTTCTGCCCGCGTGGTTATCGAGGAGTTCCTGAGCGGCATCGAGTGCTCTGTCTTCGTCCTCACCGATGGCAAAGACTATAAGATTCTGCCGGAGGCCAAGGACTACAAGCGTATCGGCGAGGGCGACACCGGACCCAACACGGGCGGAATGGGTAGCGTCTCGCCAGTTCCGTTTGCAGACGAGGTTTGGATGCGCAAGGTCGAGGACCGTATTATCCGACCCACAATCGACGGTCTGCGCCAGGAAGGCCTCACATACAAAGGCTTTATCTTCCTCGGCCTCATCAATGTAGATGGAGAGCCGAAAGTCATTGAATACAACTGCCGTATGGGCGACCCGGAGACCGAGACCGTGATGTTACGCATTAAGAGCGACCTCGTGGATCTCCTCGAGGGTGTTGCCTGCGGCGACCTCGCCTCCCGCACCTTGGAGTTCGACCCGCGTGCCGCCGTGTGCGTCATGCTCGTCAGTGGCGGCTACCCAGGCCCATACGAGAAGGGAAAAGCAATAAATGGTCAATGGTCAATGCTCAATGGTCAATGCTCAACTATCTTCCACGCCGGCACAGCCATAAACGCCGACGGACAGTTGGTCACCGCCGGCGGACGAGTCATTGCCGCATCCTCTTACGGAGCTACGCGCGAGGAGGCTGCTGAGCGCAGCTTTGCCGCCGCCCGCGAGATAGACTTCGAAGGGAAGTATTTCCGCCGCGACATAGGCAAGGACCTGAAATGACCCGCCGCCTGCAGAATAAGATATCAGAGAGCGTGCTCACGTTGTATGTTGTGGCAGCGTTCACGCTTGTGGCTTGGACTCTGCGCGGATGGACCCTGTCCAGCGGCATAGCCTTGGCTGTCGTGGTCGTTGTGGCATATCTGTTAATGGAGATGGATGCCATCGGAGGCCTGCTGCGCATCCGTTCCCGCATGATTCCGTCCGTGTGGCTTATGCTCGCCATCGCGTTTACGGCTTTCCATGCTTACAGCCCCATTCTGTTATCTGTTCTCGGTCTCGCTCTCTCCTTCTATTTCCTGTTTCGCACAGAGAGCGAGCGCGAGCCTGTGGGTTACACCTTCCGTTCGACCTTATACCTCTCGCTCGGGTCGCTCGCATGGCCGCCTCTGCTGCTTCTGCTTCCGCTGTTGCTGTGGAGTCAGATTGTCTTTCTCCGGACTATGACTCTGCGCTCGCTCTGCGCGTCGTTGCTGGGCTTACTCCTGCCCTATATCTTCTGGTCCGCCTGGGTGTTCAGCCCGCTGGCGGAAATGATCCCTACAAATTGGCTGCCAACCACACTCGGCGCTGCCGGCGACGAGCGCTTCTTGGCCCATCTGCAGGCCATAATCGCTCCGCTCGCAGAGCCGATACGCGCGGCCTCTGCGGGTGAAAGCCCCTTGGCCGACGATTGGCAGAACCTGTATAAAGAGTATGGGGCCGCAGGCTATGCCTTACGCCCGCTCGTTGCGGCCCACTCTGATTGGTTGCACGCCCGCACCCTCCAGCTTGCCAGCGCGGCATATCTCTTTCTGATGGCTTTCCCAGCATACATACATTATCTCCGCAACAGCTACGACGACAAGATCAGCGTACGTATGCAGTTCTATTCCCTGATGCTGGTTCAGACCGTCCTCGCCCTGTGGCTGCTCCTCTCCCCCACTTCATGGCACAGCCTCTTCCCCCTGCTTGTGCTTGTCAGCGCGCCGGGCATAGCACATCTCTTCACCTTCACCCGCACATGGCTCACCAACGCCTGGTTCATCTTCTGCCTCATTATGTGGGCAATACTGTGCGTCCTGCCGGGCCCCCTGTAATCCCCCGGCGGGGGATTTTTAAGCGGCCCCAATTATGAATTATGAATTCTTAATTATGAATTAAAACAAAATTCCCTCGGCAAATCCGTGTTGGATGCCGAGGGCTTTTGTTTTAATTGATTTCAGAGCTTATTGGCCGTATCCACGCTTCATAGCTTCCATAGCAAGCTTAATAACGCTCTTACTCTGTCCTTTGTATTCTTCTGTCATGTCGGCAGTCACAACTTTGCCTTTTACAGAATAGGTAACTTTATCTTCATCATCAAGATCTTCAACAGTACTCTCATAGACCTGACGTGCGATTGACTCAGAGGGATAAGTCATCTCCATGATGGAACGTGTGCAGAGGTCATTCTGGAAATCGCAAGTCCACTTGTAGGTTACAGTCACGCCTTGATTTTTCGCTGTCATTGTGAGAACGAGCTGATTGGCTGTCTCCTTGATTTCAGCGTTGGTTACGTTTACATCTTCGTCGCCTCCTGCGGGTTCGGCATCATCTTTTCCACAAGATGTGAAAGCAAAGCAAGCGGCAGCTGCCATAAGGCACATAAACAGATACTTTTTCATAAGTTTCTAAGTTAAAAATGGTTTTTAATATTGTTTTTGCGGCGCAAAAAGTATGTATAATAGGCGATTCAGCAAAGAAAAAGTCTTGTAAAATGCATTTCAGCACAAAAAAAGTTGTACTTTTGCGCACACAAACCCCTTTAAGGTGGGTTCTATTAATTATGGCAAGCACAGATTCAGAGACATTGGAGCAGATGCTCACGCGCTATGCCGCTCAATATGAGAACGCTGACTTCCTCATTGGCGACCCCTCATGGTTCATGCATCAGGTTCGGGGGCAGGAGAACCAGGAGGCGATGGCGTTCATCGCCTCGGCGTTGAGCTACGGCAGCCGCCAGCAGTTCATGGCCCGCATCCGGCAGATCCTCGACCGCACCGGCGGCGAGGCCGACGCTTGGGTGCGCCAGGGAGCGTTCCGTGAGATGTTCCGCAGCGGCGACAAGAGCTGCTTCTACCGCCTCTACACCTGCGACACCATGCGCGCCTTTCTCGCGGCCTACCAGCAGCTGCTTCAGACCCACGGCACTCTCGGCACCTACGTGCGTGACAGCGCTTCAGACTGCCTCGGAGCCGTAGCTGCCATCTGCCGCTACTTCGCCGCACAGGGCATCAGCACCGTTATCCCGAAGGACACACAGTCGGCCTGCAAGCGCGTCTGCATGTTCATGCGCTGGATGGTGCGCAGCGGCTCCCCTGTGGATTTAGGCCTATGGGCCGGTTTCATAGACCGCCGCACTCTGATTATGCCGCTCGACACGCACGTCCTCAGCCAGTCCGTCCGCCTCGGCCTCCTGCAGAGCCGCACCGCCTCTATGTCCACCGCCATCCGCCTCACCCAGTCCCTCGCCCGCATCTTCCCCGACGACCCTCTGCGCGGCGACTTCGCCCTCTTCGGCTACGGAATCAATCACAAATGAATTCATAATTCACAATGCATAATTGCGGCCCAAACTCCCCCACTCGGGGGGACACGGGGGGCCAACCTATATGTTAGAAATCCTTGAGAGTTGGGGCTACGTCGGAATGTTCGTAGCATCGTTCATAGCCGGCAGCGTGTTCCCGTTCAGCAGCGAAGCCATTCTGGCAGCGCTGCAGGTGGCGGGTCTCGAGCCTTTGCATCTGTTTATAGCGGCCACTGCCGGCAACACTCTCGGATCTATGTTCAACTACTGGGTCGGCACGTTCGGCCGTCTGGAGTGGATAGAGCGTTATCTACACGTGAAGGCAGAGAAGGTACACGAGGCGCAGGCGTGGATGCATCGCTACGGAGCCTGGATTGGCATCCTCTGTTTCCTCCCGATTCTCGGCAGCGTCATTGCCGTCACCCTCGGCTACATGCGTGCCAACCCGTGGCTCTCAGCCCTTGCCATCCTTGTCGGTAAGTCCCTTCGCTACGCCGCCCTCATCTACGCCGTAAGCCTCTTCTGATAAGGCTACCTTAAGCTTCTTAAACCTCTTAAACTCCTTAAAACCCTTCAACCAAAGCCAGGGGATTATAAGGGGCTCCCTAATCTTCTGGGTCTAATGACAGATTTGGTTGGATGTCGGGATATAACCATTTCGTTATAAGAGGAAAATAAAATTGCCGCCTGCAATTATATAATTTACGACTGCATTTTTATAATTGCAGACTGCATTTTAATAATTTCCGCCCTAAATTTTATTTACTAATTATAGCTAAGAGTTTTTGTCCCAAGGCCGAAGCGATTTTGCCACAAGACATGGACAATTCTCAGACGAGAACAGTCCACTCGTCAGTTGCAAACAAAATGCAAACTTGATTTTTTTGCACCTTTGGCAAATAAGCTGTACCTTTGCGGAAAAACTCAGATATTTATGATTTTTGCCATAATTCTTGTAGCCTTGTTGCTTGCAGCCTGCAGCCCGATGGATAATACGGAACAGGAGAACAAGCTGGAATGTGCGTGGACTTTGCGCCAGATTGTGTTCCCGGCGGATACGTCAAAGGCGGTGTTCGACAACCGAGGGACTGTGTTGCATCTATACGACGGGGACAGCGTGATGTTTGAATGTCAGATGTTACAGACGGAGACGGCACTTATTATACAACCAGTCTCCATGACAAACGTCACTCTGATAGACACGGGAAGAGGCGAGAACGTGTATCTGGAAGACAGTGATCCGTATCCGCTTACGTTTGTTGATGACACCACTATTGTCATTCAGCAGAACGGTTTGAGATACACTTGGCACCGAGAAGATTCAATCGAGCACGAATGGGGGAAAGAGATTCGCGAGTTAATACGTCTCGACCTGCAGAATAACCTAAGCCGAGAGCAGCATAACTATGTGCTTTCATCCAAGGAACGCAGGCAGGAGAATATCATTCATTTGGTTGTTTATTCAATGCTGGCAATAGTAATAGTCATGCTGATAATTCTGTGGATAGCCATAGACAACCGCAAGGCTAAACGCCGTCTTCAGCTTCAGTTGCGGCAGATACGGGAGGAGCACGACAAGCGTCCGCAACCTATACGTACGGCCATAGAGAGCGTGGAGAATGATTATTTCGCCTCTGATGATTATCAATTATTGCAGCAACGTATAGCCACCGGGCAGAGGATAAGAAAGGACGAGTGGAGCGAGATAGAAGAAAAGGTGAAGCGAGTATATCCCGGCTTTTGCAGTCAATTGCACAATCTATATAACATGTCTGAGCTGGAATTTCAGGTATGCCTGCTCATAAAACTGCGCATAGCGCCAACGGACATTGCCGCTGTGCTCAGTCGGGAAACAAGCACCATAAGCACCGTGCGCAGCCGCCTCTACAAAAAAGTGTTTGGCAAGAAAGGCGGTGCACGCGACTGGGACGAATTCATACTATCCATCGGCGTTTGATTTGCTTTGCAAACACTTTGCAAGCGTAATGCAAAGCAGATGCAAACAGAAAAGCTTGGAGGCTGGAGGCTAAGTCCGTACCTTTGCGGCTGAAAACATCACCTTATAGGGTGAATGGTTTCACTAATAACACTTACTAAAACCCTAAAAAGTTATGAAAAAGATTTTGTTTTTGCTCGTGGTTGCGCTGGTGTGCGCCACGAAGGTGAGTGCTCAAAGCACCAAAGTGGCCGACAAGGAACTTATCGGCAGCTGGATTATGGAATCCATGCAATGGAAAGGCGAGAAAAAGGTGGTCTGCGGCAAGGCTTCTGGCTATACGCAGTTCAAGTATTACGGGCCTGACGGTGAATATGCCTGCGCTCAGATTTATCTGACTAAGGAGGGAAACGTGGTCATTGCGCCTCACGAATACGGAACCTACACGTTCAAGAACGGCGTCTATAGCGAAATGGGCCGCCCCGCCGTGAAAGCCGATGAGATGAAGCTCATTGACAAGACCACCTTCCACGGGAAGTGGAAAGAACGTAGCGATGTCTGGAAGAAGGTAAATATGCCGGATAAGCTGGTGCGGTACATCGTGGATCGCTGCAGGTTAGGCAACGGTGTACCGGACGATATGCAGAAACAGATGAAGCAAACTATGTTTAAGTGATGACATCTGAATTTGAACTTGAATACATAAAGCACTTAAAGTTAGCACAAGACCTATAGGCATCTCCCCGCTGCGTCGCGATGACGCGGCGGGGACATTTTTTTACATAAGGAATGAGTTAGATTCCCCGAAAAGTTGTAAATTTGCGGCCGTAAATCAATAAAACGAAGCCTATGAGCACCGCAACACTGTCAGGCTGTCTTTTATCTTCTCCAAAACAGGCCATACAAGGATAGCTTTGATGAGTTTCCCTTGCAGTCGTAGTTTTCAGCTAAAGATGTATATTTTTGAGTAAAAATGCTGCGAACAGACATATTATTTGTATTTTTGCACCGCAAAATAGAAATCACAAAAGGAATACTTTGGTAGAAAACGAGAATCATATTGAGCGGTTATGCGAAGCCATTGAGACAGTGGCCTCACGTAAAATGCACACACCCAAGGACTTCGATTTCCTGTCGCAATTGCTATTGGAGCGTCAAGGGCAACATATAAGCGCGAGCACCCTGAAGCGCATTTGGGGCTATGTCAATAGCGACAGTATGCCACGACGCAGCACCTTGGACGTGCTGGCACAGTTCGTAGGAAGCAAGGACTGGGACGATTTTTGCAACAACGCCACGCCGGAGCCCAGCCCCTCACCGGTTAGGAAGCGGATGGGAGTAGTAAGAACAGGTCTGCTGGGAGTGGTCGCTCTCATCTTTATTGTTGCAGCCTTTCTCGTCCTGCCTCGTCTGTTCAGGGGCAACAGTACGTCATCGGCCTACATCCTCCATTCTGGTCAGACTTTTGCCACCACCGATGCCTACTTGCAACTCTTCGGCATAAAAGACAGTGAAAACCCTTGGAGTCAGCCGCTGCCACACCACACGGGCATAATACTGTGGGGACCTGAGTACCAGCACCCCAATTGGCACAACGAGGGCAATGCCGACAGCCTTATGCCAACCATCACCGAGTTCTGGCAGCCAGCCGACACCTCGGAAGCCTCGCTCAAGGTTATGGTCACACGCAATGCCGACAACTACCTTCGGGCTACATCCTTCAGAGAGCTGCGCATAACCTTCATGAAGGGCTTGACTGACACCACCTACACCTTCCTCGGCATCTACCGCCTTGACCTCAATATGTCCGACTCTACCCGCCTTGTATGGCAGCGCATAGCCACCGAATGTGACCTCTCCAATCTCAGCTATCTCGAACAGCTGCGCCACTAAATATCAGACGCTTATTGCATTTGAACCAATTTGAAACAAGGTTTGAAACATATTGAATCAAACTTTGTTTGCACTGTTTATATCCTTTCACTACCTTCGCACAGTCAATTGCATATTATCTAACAACATTATTTAAATACAAAACATCATGGGACTGTTTTTTGACAACGAAGAAGAAGAGCGCGAGAAACGCCGCGCAGCAGAAGCCACCGAAAAATCAGAATTGCACAGACGCAAGGCGGCTGAGGCCAAACTCAAGGAAGTAGAGGCGCAGCTTGAACACGAAGACAGCATACGCTGGGAAGAGCAACGTCGTGAAGAGAAAGCCCAACTGAGGGCTATGACCAAGTCCGGGCGAGGCGATGCTATCCTTGACTTGTTACACAAATACGAGGAGGAGGGTAAGCGCAAGAACGGCGAAGAAGCCGAAGCCATCAAGCAATGGCAGGTGCCTACTGACAAGGAGAATTTCGAGCTGTTTGTGCAGACGTTCAATATCAACTACGACTATTTCAAGGAGTTGGATTGGGAAGACAATGGCCAATGGGTTCATGACAGTGTAGGCTTGCGCGATATGTTGGTTGAGAAAGCCAGGAAGGTGGAAAGAATTCATCTGAGGGGGAAAGTCAACGAAACAATGGAGCTGCTGGAAGAAGTTGAACAGAAAATACAGAAGGAGAAAGAGCAGTCAAAACGCTTAATGAAATTGTCTATTGGTTTCGGGGTTCTCTTATTTTTAATAGTGGGATTAATGGCAATGTGTGAAAACTAATCCATAATTCTTAATTCATAATTCACAATTCTCAATTCATAATTTTCAATTTTCAATATAATCACTATGGGACTATTCAGTAGCGAAGAAGGAGAGCGCGAGAAACGCCGCGCAGCAGAAGCAACCGAACAAGCAGAATGGCACAGACGACAGGCTGCTGAGGCACGACTTGCAGCCGAAGAAGCGCGTATAGATCACGAAGACAGCATACGCTGGGAGAAAGAAAGAAAGGAAGAGGAAGAAAAGCTCTGGGCTTTGGCCAAGTCCAAACGCGGTGATGCCATACTCGACTTGTTACACAAATTCGAGGAAGACAACAAGAGCAAGAAGGGCAAAATATTCAAGGCCATAAAGCAATGGCAGGTGCCTACGGACAAGGAGAACTTTGAGCTGTTTGTGCGTACGTTCGACATCAACTACGACTATATCCAGGAGATAGACTGGAAAAGTGACACCTCCAAAAGCTCTGAACTGGGCTTGCGCGAGATGCTGATAGAGAGGGCACAAAAAGTTGCCAAAATCTACATAAAAGACACCGCCCCTGAAGCTGTCGAACTCCTCAACGAGATAGGGCAGCGAATGAAAGATAACAGAGAGAAACTGATCCGGCAACGGGATCTGGATGATAAAAAAAATACCAGAGGCTTTATAATTTTCATCATAATTGCTTTTCTCTTTTACGGCTTATTGAGGATGTGTCAGGGCTTGTCCTGACACATCTTCAAATTAGGTGGGTTCTATTAATTAACAAATTCTCTATGAATTATCTTTGTTTGCTATTGCCTCTTTTCGACATATTTGTCTCCAATCCCTTGAACCGTAGTCCGCAACGCTTCGGCGGGCTTGAAGGCAAATTTGCCCGAAAATTAGCCTAAGAGCAACTCAAAGCTAATTTATAGAACCCGTCTTTATCACTACTTTTTTGCCGTTTACGATGTAAATTCCCTTCGGGAGCCCTGAACACTGAAACTTGGAATTTGAACCGCTAACACGGCGTCCGCTGAGGTCATAGACCGAATTACTGCTTGCAGATCTATTATTTACCATCTTCTCGTTGAGTTCTTTGATCCCGCTTGCTTCTGCAATAGTCTTGAGCGGAACGAGCATCCACTGGCGGTGAGTCGGCGTGGTGTTGTTATCAGCATACTGCCAGATGTCCACAGTGGTGCCGGCGTTGGATGAAGCGTTAGCAAGGTCGAGGCCGTGACTGCGGCCGCGGCTGGCCAGAATCTTGAAGTAGGGGTAATCCACTTCGTCTATGTAGAAGCCCTGCTCGCTGGTTTTGTTCTTCACGGCGGTGAGCGATGAGCTGTTCGAGCCGCGATGGGCTGTGAGACGCAGTCCGAGGGCGTTCTGGAAGCTGTAAGTGCCGTTTGACTCCACCGTGAGGCGCCAGCGCTGGGCTTCGCCGTAGTCTATGTCCTCGAGCGTCACCTTGCTGCTAGTGGCTGACACGGCGCGGGTGGTCTCCTGACGCGGGACTATGAGGTAGTCGCAGCCGTCGGTCAGGAGGTTGTCGATATCCACCTCCTCCGAACGCAGAGGGATAACGAGTGTGGTGATGCTCTGCGAGGGCATAGCGAGGGTGAGCGTGCTGCCGTTTAGTTTCACGCTGCTCTGGGCTCCGGTGAGGTTCTCGTTGGGAGATGTGCGGTAGGCGCGGATGGTACTGCGCACGGGCCGTTCGGCGAACAGTGAGAGGTCTATGACGTGAGCGCCTGCAGCCCCCTCGTTCAGAGCCACCAGCACCAGCGTGTCGCGGGCTGCGTTGACTGCAGCCAACGACTGCGGGCAGAGCGACGTGACGATGTCGTAGCCTCGTTTGATGAAGCGCGAGCACTGCTGCCGCACGTAGAAGTTCTTCACCTTGGAGTATGTCTGGTCGGCAAAGCTGCCGCGTATAGTGCACCACTGGTCGTTGGCCTCCTCCATGTACTGCCAGTCAATCCACGCCTCCGGCTGGATATACCGCATATCGTCTATCAGGCGCTGGGCCATAGCCAGATTGCCGGCTATGCCGTTGCCGCCGCTGCCGGTCTCGCTCATCCACAGATCCTTGCCCGTCTGGTGAGCAAGCTGGGCGAAGCGGGCGCGATCCACGTTGCTGCCCGAGTAGGTGTGAGTGTTCCACTGCCCCACAAACTGGTCTGCGCCGTCGGCTATAAAGCGCTTGAAGCCATCCACGGCCAGACCCACGTTGGTCTCGTCGGCAGCTGCGATAACTGTGTTGAGACCCGACTCCTCCAGAATAGGCGCCAGAACGCGCACAAAACTGATTTGTGACTCGAAGTCGAAGTGGCAGCCCTCCTGCGGGCCGTTGGCATACCAGAAGCTGGTTACGGACTCGTTGAACGGCTCCAGCGTCTTGAACTCTATGCCGTACTCATCCTTGTAATGCTTGCAGACGTCAACGAGATAGTGGGCAAACTCCTCGTAGAACTCCGGCCGCAGGTTGTCCTTGCCACCGTCGGTGTTGCCGCTGACGCAGCCGCTGTAGGTCATGTAATAAGGGCAGGAGTTGCTGAATGCCTCGAACACGGCATCTGGACGCTTCTCCTTGATCTTCAGCATGATCTTGCGCTGAGCGGCATCGCGATCCCAGTGGTATTCGTCACCGCTGAAATCCTTGAACCCCTCCATCTCTGCGCGCAGACCCTTGCCGCGCCCCATGTGATGCTGGTCGCAGTTGCGGTTCTCGGGGTCGTCTCCCCCACCTATGTTATAACGGAAATGGCTGTAGTTGAGGCCCGTGGGACTGGTGAGCCACGTTATGATCTCGTCAATCTTACTGTCAGGCCACTTGCCGCACTGTCCGGCCCACCAGCAGAGCGACACACCCCAGCCGTCGAAATGCTGGCGCACCACCTGCGGAACAACCATATAGCGCAGGGTGTCGGCGGGAGGCGTCTGCCGCACGTTGTCGCTGAAGTACCACTGGTGCTTCATGTCCGAGCCGCTCTTGTCCGTATAGACCTTCTGGTGGCCGTCGTTGCTGTCCGTACCCAGATATTTACTGTTAGCCTTGCAGCGCAGCTTCACAAACTGCCCAGAAGCCTGCTCTATTGTCCACTGGGCCGCATCCGCCGACGCGTCATCGACGAACAGCGAATTCCACGCTCCGGAGAGCGAGAGATACAGCCCTTTGCCCTCTGCCTCGATGTTGTAATAACCCTCACCGGCCGGAATTATAGTCATCTTCTGCGGACTGCTTTTCGTGGGCAGCTCTATCCATCCGCCGTTGTCGGTGCCCATCTCTAAGTGGTTACCGCTGCTGTGCATGAGATACAATGTCGTAGGCTCAGAAAAGCTGGTCTGCCCGAATACTATGCAGCTAATCAGGCAACATATAGATATAAACAGATGTTTCATGTCCGAGGAGTTTATTGTTGAGGGGACGGGGGTGGCCGAATCCGCGACAAAGGTAGTGATTTATCCCTATTGCACAAAAAAATACTCAAATTAATTACAAATCCGGGCAGCTGTCCTCGCGGATGGCTGCCCGGTGAGTTTTTATGAAATTGGGGTTAATGGTTCTTGGCTATCAGCTCATGTGGCTGCCGTTCCTTCTGTTTCATAAATGCTATGAAGTCCTCAGTGATCTGAAACGGAGCTGTGGGCTCCTGGCGCTGGTACGTGGTGACAAAGGCGGCAGAGGAGTCGGGAGTGAAGACATAAATGACCTTCTCTGTAGGCTCGCTGAATTGGCGGTGGCGGCAGTCGTAGCGTGAGAATTCCACGGTATAGCCGTTGTCGTTGTAGCTGTAGGTCCATTGCAGGGCGGGCTGCCAGTCCTCGCCGTTCCAAGCGTAGGCGGTGCGTGTGGTGATGCGTCCCTGGGCATCGTATTCGTAGCTGTGCTGCAGGCTGGTTTGTTTGTTAGCGGCATTGGCGTTCAGTCCCGTACACATCATTACGGCGGCTGCGATCATTGTTATCAGTTTCATAGTGATTTCTTTTTTTGGGGTTAATGACTATTCGGCTTTTCAGTCCGATTGTTTTGTTGCCCTGCGCAGGACTGTTTTCTACTTCTTTGACGTAAGCAGAAATGGAAAAGTTGCAGCTACCATACAGAAAATTTTCACAAAGGCCATGAAGCAGTTGACAATTATCGTTAACGTTATCGTTGATATTGTGCTTTATCGTTACTCTTTTCCTACATCGAATTTATCGAAAACAACGAATTATTCTTTTCAGTTTGTATCATCATCCATAGAAACATCACCAAAATGGCCAAAACATCACTCAAACATCACCACAAACATCACTTCTATAATTAATTGTTGCTTAACTTATTAGCAACTATATTAGCCCTAAAAGTGAGGTTAGTGATGTTTTTTTTGAGGAAAACTATTATATAAGAATTGAATGTTAAGCAAAGAACATTGAGATATTACTTTTCGATAACGCCGAGGCTTGTCTCGAAGCTTTACATATCATTCCATTAATTGACCTCTAAAACACTTCAAGAAAACCATCACTAAAAAGCTAAGGTTAGCGTTATCGTTATCGTTAGCGTTATCGTTAAGGTTTAGTAGTTAGCGTTATCGTTAGCGTTATCGTTAGCGTTATCGTTATCGTTAGCGTTAGCGTTAGCGTTAAGGTTTAGTAGTTATCGTTATCGTTATCGTTATCGTTAAGGTTTAGTAGTTATCGTTATCGTTATCGTTATCGTTGAAGCCGCTTGCAGCGCTTTTTATGTCTTGCATTCATGGTTCATTGTACGTCTCGACTTGGTCTTAAGGAGGTATTTCGTTTTCTTTTTTGTGTTTTTCTTTGCTGAATACTGAAATATGCCTACTTTTGCGGCGATTTGAATTCGTTTATGCTCGGAGATAAGAGACAGAGATATTTGTATTTGGTGGCTGCTGCCGTACTGGTGGCGGCGGTTATTGGAATCGTTTCTGCCGTTCGTCATCACCGCTCGATGTGCACTGCCCTCATGGACTTGCAGGCAGAGAATCAGGCAGATACAGTCTTCAAGTCGGACAGTGCGGCTCTCCGCCTTGTCCGCCATTTCGACAGCCCGGCCTGTCTGCTCGGCACCCGCAACGACCGTATGCTTGCCCACTATCTCCTCGGCCGTGCCCACGCTGACATGGATGATGCCCCCGCCGCCATCCAGGACTATTACGATGCCATAGAGTGTGCTGACACAACGGCAAAAGACTGCGACTTTTATCTGCTAAACCGTATTTATGGGCAGATGGCATATTTACTATTTAAACAGGGCTTATATGCAAATTCGCTAATGATCTGTGACAAGGCAATTCACTTCGCATGGAGGGCAAAAGACAACAGAAATGCAATTGTTGCTTTATGCTTCAAGTCTAATGCCTATGAGAAACTTGGCAAAGATGATTCCGTACTTATCGTTTCTAAACAGGCGCACGATCTATTTTTAAGATATGGATTCCGGAAAGATGCAGCAAAGGCGTTATCCGGCATCTTTGAGTGGCAAATAAAACATGAAAGATTTTCGGATGCTTATAAGCTAATTAAGGTATATGAGAAAGAATCCGGCAAGTTTGACAGTTCAGGAAACGTTAAACCGGGTTATGAAATACATTATTATTTAAAAGGTAAATGCTTTCTTGGACTTCAAAAATACGACTCGGCAGAATATTATTTCCGCAAGGAATTGAAAAGCGGGAAAGATTTCAACAATCAGGATGCAGCATCGTACGGCCTTACGGAATTGTACAGAATTAAGGGCAATCCGGATTCCGTTGCCAAATATGCTGTTATCAGTAGGACGATGAATGATTCAGCATGGAACAAGAAGGCTGTCACGGAATCGCAGCGTATTCAATCTCTTTACGACTATTCGCATCAACAGCGTATTGCAGAGGAGAAGAGCAAACAGGTTGATAGGAAAAACAAGTTGATAGGCTTTCTTCTTTTGACACTCCTTTTTATAAGCATTCTATCTGTTATTGTTGTTCGAAATGAAAGGTTGAAACGTTTAAGTGCCATAAAAGAGTCTGAGCAGTTACTTGTAAATGCCCAGTCTGACTTATTGCGTCTTGCTTCAGCGAGAGACAACTTGTCGGATTTGGTTAAAGAAAAAGAGAGAATAATCATTGAGCATCATAAGAAGCTGGAAGAAATGACGTACAAGGCTCACAAAAAGGATGTGGAGAATATAGTTACAAGTGCCTGCTACATGCGTTTCAATTCTTTGGCATTATGTGGCAAACAGCCAACCAATGATGATTGGGAACAGTTCTATATCTTAGTGAACAGGTTTATCCCTGACTTTTATTCTACCCTTTATGAACGTCACCCTTTGATGACGGAGAATGACTATAGGATATGTTTCTTAACTAAACTTCATTTCAAGCCTGGAGACATTGCCAACCTTATTGGAGCCTCAAAGCAATATGTGACGAATCGGAGAAGAGAATTGACGAAAATCCTTTTCCCGGACATAGTCGGAGAAAAGGTACACGCATCTGACTTTGACAATGCTATAGAAAAGATTTAACATACATAATCAATTGATTATATGGAGTAAACAAAAAGTAAACACCATGCGATGTTTACTTTTTGTTTACTTTTTTATTGAAACGGATTTGGTCACTATACTATAAAGTATGTACCTTTGCGACCGTTTAAACAAATACATATTAACCAATGAAAAAACTATTATTTTTGCTCGCGATGGTGATTGCACCATGTAGCATGTATCCAGGCAACAACTGGATTGAATTGTTAAAAGTCAACTTTGACACAGACAAAGAGAAACCGGAATTTGGTAAATCTCCAGAGACTTCGATTGAGATTCTTGTTGAAGGCGTTGACATGTACATTAATAATAATGTATGTGAGTACGAGTTGCAGATCCTTGATGAGGACGGGGTTGTGGTATATTCCACCGTAATCGCAGCCGGAACCTCGCTAGTTGTCCTGCCCTCAACCCTCTCTGGCGACTACGAGATCCGCTTCGTAACGGATGACTACTATTACTACGGCTTTATAATGCTGTAGTAAACTATTTGAACCTTCATGTGGCTATACAACCACATGAAGGTATCTACGAGAACACACATTATTATTAATAACAAAACATTTTTTCAACAATTAAAAACTTACAAAAATGAGAAAGACAAAATTTCTTTTTTCGGCAATGCTCGCCATTGCCTTGTGCGGACTAACAGCTTGCAGCAGCGACGATGCTTTTGAAACATCCCATCAATCTGAATCAAATTCGTCAGAAGAGCAGACAAGAAGCGGAGCTGAGGCAGGTACAATAAGTGTCACATACAAGGACATCACATATAAGGATATCCCTACAACCTTGGATGGAAAGGGGAATGTTAAGTTCCTCAATGAAAATTTCTCCACATGGTTTGCTGAGATGGAAGCGACAAAGCCGGAGCTATGTATATATTTGGTGAGTGACAAGGAAATCATACTCTATGACAATGTTGAGCAGTGCCTTGACGAGAAGCACATAATCCAATGCGAAGAAAAGGGAACAAGGGCTTTTGTGGATGATGAGACCCAGCATCTTGGTGAAGTTACGTTGTTTGATGACACTCATTACAATGACCGCCATTATACTTTCTATGTAATTGGCGCGTCTGACACATATTACATGAACAATCTCTCAGACTGGGAATATACAAGTTTCGATGACAAGAGTTCATCCCTAGAGATGACAAATAAAATGAATTCCGCAGGAACGGTTACAATAAACAATTACACATATAATTGTAGCCAAATCACCCTCGTATTTATAGGTTATGCGAATATCGGCTATGGAGGTTCTACAATCGTAAGTACTGCCGATGCAAGCACTGTGACCTCTCATTTCTGTCTTCCTAGATTTAATGACAAGATGTCTTCTTTCAAACTCTTCTTTGGCCTGAAAACGATGTATCCCCCAACAATTTAATAAACGGATTTTGTCAGCCACAGATTGTGCAGGTACAAGATTTAAAGTATCGCACTGTCTGTGGCATTATTTTACCAGACCTGTCATTTTAACAACTCATATTTGAAAACTATGAAAAAGATTACATCTATTTTGGCTCTTCTCTTGGTATTTGCACCCTTTCTGTTTCTTGCATGTTCATCAGATGACGCATTCCCTGTCTCAGAGAGATTCAACAGGGGTGTCAATGGCAGTAGGATGGATGGCAGATACTATGAGGATGAAATTGTCTTCACCGTGGATGGCGATACCGTAACAGGACTGAGGGCATTAGTGCTATCGGAAGCCATTGAAAGTCATGACACAGTAATAACAAATACAGATGGAACACCTCTCTACACCCAAACAGTCCCATCTGTTTACTATTGGGAGATATACATAAAAGGGTTTCCAAAGAAGGACAAATATACGACTCTAAAATTTGAAGGGCCAGAGGCTCCATTCTCTGGAGAGGTAACAGTTGACGGCATCAAATATGCTTTTGAAGGTGAGGTCAGAGGTGATGTAAATGCAAGGGATGCACATGCAGATTCCTCAACTTACGAAGTCCCCTCACTTAAGGTTCACCTCAATAGAATACAATCTTAGACAAAAATTAATACGTATTCAAAAACCATCATTTCACCGGGGACATTGCCTCTTCCTGAGGCTCCCTGATGAAATGAAATGAAAAGAACAAATCAAGACTAACTTTCAGAAAACAAAACCAATAAAACAATCATCAATTATGAAGAAAACCATTATCCTTACAGTCATGCTCATGGGAGTCGTGACTGCAAACGCGCAGTTGAAAGTAGATACTCTTGGGCATGTGGGTATAAACGTAGCACCTAAAAGCAATGCACAATGCTATATACGAAGTACTCAAATTACGCCATTAAACATTCTGTTCAACAATAATCAGTCAACTAGTATAATAGAAGCTGCAACAATTGAAGCCAGAAAATATAACGGATATGAAAGCTATGGCATACATGGAATTGCAAAGAAGAATAACTATGGAATGGCTTGCGGCATTTTAGGCGAAGGATTATTCACAAGTACGGCATATCCATTTGAAAATGTGTTCGGCTATGGAGTCATTGGAAGGGTGGGAACTCTTAAAGGAGCAGGAATATATGGCACAATAAGTGCTACTGATCATGGTTGTTTGAATAACGGCTTATTTGCAGGCTATTTTAATGGGCCTGTGCATATTGTTGGGAATTTAACAGCCACAGGTACTATCAATGGAGTAGTACTATCACCAAATGCCTCATCTTCAGGAGTTACAAACGGTTTTGATTGCTCAGATAAATCTGTTTTATCGATGTTGGATAATTTAGATGTCACAACCTTTATGATTGAAAACAGGGCAGAGACTGCTATTGACGAAAATGATAACGGGCAAAATGCCATGAATGGGGATGTAAGTATTCAAATACAAGGCACAGATTCATTGCAGTTTATCATATCGGAATCTCAGATAAATCCTTCATTATCCGAGAAACAGATTTATTCAAGACAACACTATGGATTGTCAGCCGAGGCTGTAGAGCATGTTTTCCCAGAACTTGTCTATGAGAACGAAGACGGCTCAAAGAGTATCAACTATATGGAAATGGTGCCAATACTTGTTCAGGCAATAAATGAGCTTAAGGCAGAAATCAGGACTCTGAAAGGAGAATCGTCTGCAAAAGTCAAGGCCCAGACAACAGAAATAGACAATGTCTCAGAAGACGTAACACTTCTTTCACTTGGCCAGAATAAGCCCAACCCGT
Organism: Bacteroidaceae bacterium; assembly: GCA_017447625.1. Classification (GTDB taxonomy): domain Bacteria; phylum Bacteroidota; class Bacteroidia; order Bacteroidales; family Bacteroidaceae; genus Physcousia. The sequence goes on along the minus strand of JAFSNB010000034.1, from coordinate 4,773 downwards.
TCTCTAACAGTACGACAATAGAAGTCAGCATCCCCCACAACGTGAAGAAAACGTTCATCTACGTATATGACTTGCAGGGCAAAAAGGTAGATCAAATAGATCTCGCAGCTGGCGGCAAGCAACAAGTGAAGATAACCTCTGCAAAGCTTTCAGACGGAATTTACCTTTACAGCCTCGTAACCGACGGTAGAGTCGTTGAAACCAGAAGAATGATAGTTGAAAAGTAAAAAGAGTTTAGCTATGATAGACAAAAGATATTTAATCTGTACATTCGTTCTTTGTTTGCTGCTCTTCCCTGTTACAAGCCATTCTGACAATCTATTCAAGACTCAGCTTAGGACAGAAAAGAAGATGAATATGAAACTGAATCTCAGTAAATCGGATACTATATGCATAGATAATAGAGATACAATTTATGCCCTTTCTGTTGATGTAAGTATCATACAACCTCAAGAGAGCAGTTTAACTCGTATTGTTTTGGAAGATGAAAAAGGTCATGAGTACCTTGTGGCAGATTGTGATCATTTCCGTTATGATACAGATACTGTTCATCTCAAACAGTTTTGTCAAGAAACAGCCATGATGAATGGTGTTAATCCAAAATATATAAAAGTATTTTTGGCCAAATCCTCCATCCATATTGAGAGCATAAATTTTACCAATAAACGTCCTGACCGTCTTGTATCTAAAGCCGAACAAGATAATCTACGTAAGGCGCAAGCCCAAGATATTGTTGATAGAATTAATACTTATAACATTAAGCATAATAAGCATTGGGCAGCAGGTCTCACAGATATGGCTGTTACAGCTTATGACAAGAAAAAGGTTCCGTTAAAAGAAGGAGACTTATATGACGCTTATATTGCTGACTTTGATTTTTATGGAACTGGCATATACGAACTGGGGCAAAATAGTATTCCTGATGATGAAGGTATATCTGAAGTTATAGATACCTTTGATTGGCGAAACAGACATTGCTATGATTGGACGACTCCAGCCAATCATCAAGGTAACAGCCATTATTGTGTCGCTTTTGCTACAGTAGGAGCTGTAGAAAGTCTTGTAAAATTGTATTATAATCGGCATGACAACATGGACTTATCAGAGAGGGATATTTGTGCTTTTTCCGGATTGGATTACAATGAGGGAGGGACTATTTATCAGGCGTTAAATTACGCTAAGAGCTATGGAATAATAGATGAAGATTCCTATCCATTTATAATGAATACAGATTTACATGACAATATCTCAAACCGTCCTTACGGAAACGAATGCATTAGAATATCAAATTTCAAACAGGATTCACTTATTCTTATTCCATCATATCATCAACACCCCAATATGTTTGTTGGTACAGAACTAGATTCTTCATGCACATTTGATGACATAAAAAGAGACCTCATGTTTAAGGGGCCTGGTATTGGAGGATGGAAAGGTCATGCTATGACTTTAATAGGCTTTGGGAGAGTAGTTCCTTATGTATATTATGTTTTGCCAGGTTGGGAGGATTATATGCTTCCTCTGACACGTCTTTCACCAAATGATCAAGCAATAGGCCATACTTATTGGATTTTTAAGAACAGTTATGCAGGTGAAAATATGTGTCATCATGCAGATTATGCATATGTCGTCTTTCACCAATTTGAATATATGCGTTCACCTTATTTCATAGACATGCCTATAACGAGCAGACATTTGACCGAAGCGGATATTGTTTGTGAAGATGCTGATGGTGATGGCTATTATTTTTGGGGCATTGGACCTGCGCCATCCTCATTACCGGAATGGGCACCACGAGAGGAAGACGCAGATGAGAGTAATTGGGGAATTGGCCCGATGGATGAAAACGGTTTTGTTCGATGGGATGACCATTCTGCTCCTAGCATTGTAATCGATCATGACACAATAATCACATGTGATAAAACTATATTTAGGCATTATGAAGTAACCAATAATGCCACTCTGACAATAACGGGAAACTGGTATTTTATCCGTGAATACGAACTATGGCTAGACTATGGATGTAAATTAAAAGTGGACGGTGGCCATTTGTATAAGGCGCGATTGAAAATGGAAGACAATTGTTATGTAGAGATAGATCATGGTGGTGGTATCATGATAAATCATAATGATAGTGATTTGACAGATGGCATCTATGAGTTCCCTCTGACCTGTACATTGAACATTAAAAATGGTACATTTCGGTGAAAAACAAGAAAAAAGACGTATAAATTGGACTATATGATAAAAATCAATTATATTTGCACCGGAAAAGTCAAATTGTCATGAAAAGATCATTCTGTTTTATATGTATTCCCTTTCTGTGCTTTAGCCAATGTATCCAAAGCGCTGAAGCAGACACCTACCACCCGTTTGTAGAGGAAGGGAAGGTGTGGAAAGTCGCAGCGATGGGAGTCACTTTGGATGCCAAGCAGCTTCGCATATATACCATGAGCGGAGACACTGTTATAGGCGAATACAACTGCAAGAAATGGTCGTGGAAACAAACCGACTGCTATGGAACTGTACTTGGAAGAGGCGTTATGCCACCCGTGTTTGAGGTTGACAAAAAAGTTTATTTTATCCCTAAGGGTACTGAAAGGCCATTCCTATACTATGACTTTGGCATGGCTGAAGGAGATACAATTACCGTATATGACATCAACGACACATTACGGACATGCGAACTCTCTGTTGTTCAGACTTTCTGGTCGGACGACCTTCATTATCCCCAAAGCGGACATCTGCCTGTTCAATATGTCTCAACAAAACCTATGGTGAATTTAGTCGGCGGCTGGATTCAGGGCGTCGGCTTTCTGCGAAGTCTTGAACCAAGCTATAAACCTATTCTGGATGGAGGAAAGCTTGAAGGCCCAACAATGATATTCTACTGTGCAGTCGGAAACGATACAATATTTCGCAGTAAAGCCTTCTTCCAGATTGGAATGGAGAACTTTGAGAAGACTTACCGTCCTCTGGTAGTTGAAGGCAAGCATTGGACATACGACAATTTCTTGCCTACGCGTCCCGACCAGTACAATCATTACTATTGGTACGATTTGAAAGGCGATACGGTCATTGCCGGGCAGGAATGTAAGAAATTGTATTCTAAGAACCTGTATAACAGCGACGAAGTCAGGTACGAAGGCGCTCTCTATGAAACAGACAAGAGGGTCTATTGCTTTCCGGCAGGTAAGGAAGAGGCGGCTTTGATGTATGCCTTCGGCTGCGAAGTTGGGGATAAACTGAATACGACTGAAGGCACTCTGACTGTGAGCGGATTTTCGACCATGCAGAACGGTGAGCGCGAGCTCCGTGTGACAGAACTCTCGATAGATGCCATACAGGAGTATGTAGAAGAATGGGAAGAATTAAAGGTGCGTTGGATTGAAGGTGTCGGATGCGTCAATGATTTCTTCTCGATGTTGCCCTATCCGGGAAACTATTGCAGTCTGACGGCCTGCGATGTGAATGGTGACACTCTATATCAGTACATCCAGCCCGAACTGACAGAAAAGGGGTATCATAAGATGGGTATAGAGGGCAAGACATGGAACTATGTCCATCATTTCGAGGACGAAAACGGAGTACACGAAGAGCCGTATAGCTATGTGGTGAAGGGCGATACGATGGTTGACCGGACCATATACAAAAAAGTCTATTACAAGGATGCGCAGACAGAGCGTTTTGCCTTTATCCTGATGGAATATGGCCGATCTGTTAGCAGGATTGTTCCAGGAGCGAACCACGGCTCATCGATGTATGATTTTGGGCGTCATGACATAGGGCGTGTCTTTGACTGGAATTCCGAGTATGGCCGCGGCAGGGTCTATTGGATGCTTGACTGCATAGACACCATTTCGGTGAGAGGTCAGGATTTCCGCCGCCTGACTTTCTTTCAGAAGACGATTGAAGGCGGGTCTGAAGGGATGCTCTCTACGGTTGAAGACGGCGAGGACACTTGGCGCGAGATCTGGGTGGAGGGAGTCGGCTCTCAGCTTACGGGCATTGAGCCCCCGAAACATGAGGCCCCGCCTGTGAGTAACGACTATACGCGCTTCGTCTCTTGCTATGAGAATGGAGTATGTATTTTCACGGCAGAGGATTTCACAAGTGTCATCCACGACCTCCCTGCCCCACAGGTTGCAAACGATAACTCTAATAATGGCATTTTCGACCTGAGCGGCCGCCGGCTTACAAATGGTTCAGGGTTAAAGGGTAATGGTTCAGGGTTGCCAAATGGGATATATATTGAGAATGGAAGGAAACGAGTGAGCCGTTGAACAATTGAGCCTCGCGTAAGCACGAAGTTGAATGTTGAAAGTTGAATGTGTTGAATGCTGACTATGAAAAAGACATTGACTAAAACGATAGAAACTATGAAGACGAAAAGGGATTTACTGTTTATCGCACTCCTGCTCATGTCAGCAGTAAGCGTTGAGGCACAGGAGATGGTGGTTGCGGAGACGCAAAACAGCGGATGTCTGGCAAACACACGTTCAGGAGAGGAGTCGGATTATGATTATGGGAAGCCACCGACAATAGTCTTGACGAAGGAAGGTGACATACTGACTGTGGAAGTGCTTAACTTATGGGAAAACTGCTGCATCCCGGACATTGAAGCGACGTATAATTATTACGACGGCGTCAATGGAGAGCCCGGCCTTTTGTTAGCCAGCGTGGCTCCTCCTGAAAGTGAGTTGTTGTGTGACTGTATATGTCCGTATAACGTGTCGTTCACGGTGCACGACTTGGAGCCGAACAGTTTCTACT
>JAFSNB010000033.1 GCA_017447625.1 Bacteroidaceae bacterium | reverse complement strand
CCCACCTCTTCCCATCCCGAACAGAGAAGTTAAGCCCGCTTGCGCCGATGGTACTGCGACAGTGGGAGAGTAGGTAGCCGCCACCTTACACAAAGCCAGGCCCCGAGAATCAAATGAGACTCTCGGGGCTTGCTTGATTAAGATAATGGTAAGTTAAAGGTTAATTTGTGAATAGGGATGCTTTTTAATTCGGTAGCGTTTCTGTTGTTTTTCCCAATCGTGTGCCTGCTCTATTATGCTATTCCTGCGAATATGCTTCGAGCCAGGAACTTGCTTCTGCTTGTTGCAAGCTATTATTTCTATATGAATTGGGAACCGGCATACGCTCTGCTTATCCTTACCAGTACGCTTATCACTTATCTTGCCGCATTAGGAATTGGATACTTCAAGGAACAGAGCAAACGCAAGCTTTGTCTTGTCAGTAGTCTTGTTTTGAACCTGTCAATCCTGTTCCTCTTTAAATATTACAATTTTCTTGCAGATAATATTGCACTATTGTTGAAGGCGACAGCTTTGGGCATTGATATACCCAAGTTCGGTTTGCTTCTGCCTGTTGGTATTTCGTTTTATACGTTTCAGGCGCTTGGATATTCTATTGATGTCTATCGAGGTACCACGAAAGTGGAGCGTGATTTTGCCACATACGCCTTGTTCGTATCGTTCTTCCCACAGTTAGTGGCAGGTCCTATTGAACGTTCAAATAACCTGCTGCCGCAGTTTAAGGAACGCCATTTATTTGATTATGATTCGGCATTTGCTGGTTTTAAGATGATGCTCTGGGGATATTTCATGAAACTGGTGTTAGCCGATAGGTGTGGAATGTACGTGGATATTATTTTCAATAATGTTGATAAACATAATGGTGGCTCTTATCTGTTAGCCTCCATGCTATTCCCCTTTCAGATTTATGGCGATTTCGCAGGCTATTCGCTTATAGCCATAGGTGCAGCCAGAGTGCTTGGCTTCCGTCTGATGGAAAATTTCCACCGCCCTTATTTCGCCTGCTCTGTCGGTGAATTCTGGCACCGTTGGCATATCTCTCTTTCCACTTGGTTTAAGGATTATGTCTATATTCCTTTGGGTGGAAATAGGGTAGGGCGGATGCGTCAGTATTTCAACCTGATGGTGACGTTCGTTGTGAGCGGCATTTGGCACGGAGCGAACTGGACATTCCTCTGTTGGGGCGGTTTGCACGGTCTGCTGCTTTGTATAGAGAAAGCCTTAGGCATCGGTCGCACGAAATATGTGGGTGTGCGTAGGTTTTGCCATTGGATAGTAACTTTTATACTTGTTTGTTTGGCTTGGATCCTCTTCCGTGCCAATAACTTACAAGATGCGTTGACGGTTATTGCGGGTGTTTTTACCAACTTTGCAGAGCCTTACCATGCTCTTGGCACATTTATAGGAATAGCAGCTGCAATGCCAATCCTGGTTGTTAAGGAATATATGGATGAGTTTCAGCTGTATCCATTACGGACATTAGCCAATAATTGGCTGATCCGTAACGCTGGCATCGCTGTGCTGATAACATACATCCTGTTGTTTGGGGTGTTGGACTCGAACCAGTTCATTTATTTCCAATTCTAACGGAGGGTGTGATATGAAGAAACTGATTGCAAGTATAACTGTTATATGTGTGATTGCGTTTGGACTGGACCGTCTGCTTTCGTACGTGATGTGGCAGGTGAACCAGCGTTCGCATGATATATGGAGCTATAAGATAAAGTATCTTTATAACGATGCAGATCAGGATGTAATCCTCTTTGGCACATCTCGTTGCAATAACCATTATGTTTCGTCAATAATTGCCGACTCGCTAGGTATAAGCGTATATAATGGCGGAATAAGTTCGTCTCACAATATTTTCGCACATTATATTGCCTTGAACATCTTGCTTCAGCATCATACACCGAAGGTCGTTTGTCTTGAGCTTAGTGCAGATGACTTTCAAAAGGAGGCTGACGCTTTCAGTTCCACGAATATCTTTGCGCCTTACATCAATAAAAGCCCGGAAATCGATTCTGTCTTCCGTGTTGCAGGCACTTACTGGCCATTTATGATTTCCCATCTATACCGCTTCAATAACAAAGCGTGTGAGAATTTGGCGGGTCTTGTCCTCAATTGGGAGAAAGATGACGCATCTGGATATCAGCCAATTCAGCGTCCAGCCGTCTTCCCTGATTGTTTGGAAAAAGAGGCCAAGGCTGAGATAATAGATTCACAGAAAATTGATTTCCTGCAGCGTTTTATCACACAATGCCAACGGCGCGGCATCCGTCTTGTCTTTATGGTTTCGCCGAAATACACGAAAGTCGCGCCAGGTTATTACGATGCTTTAAAGAGTGTGGCTGAGAGTCGCGGTGTGCCTTTCTTGGATTACCACTCTGCCGGCCTTTTCCTTAGCAAACCGCAGCTCTTTCATGACTCAAGTCACCTGTGGGATGAAGGTGCACGGGCCTATTCTTTGCTCTTCGCCTCCGACCTGAAGAGGCTGTTGGAAAGATAGTAAATACCCATTTCAATTTGCGTTATAATCATCAGTCCCGGCCCACTCAGGATCAATCTTTATCTGCATCGCAGTCTCAGCCGATGTAGCAGGAGTGCTGGAGAAAAGTGAGATAGAACAACGTGTGATGCGGTTTATTGTCACCGGAATATCAGACAGCTCTCTTAAATAAAGCACATTCTCATTTGCGTCAAGTGCGCTGATTGTCATTTTAAGAACACCAGTGCTGTCGTGCGGCATTGTGTAAAGATCCCATCCTGTTGTTTTGCCTCGTTGGGAAGCTTGCACAGGAATCTTTACTGTCTGCTTCGAGTTTACGTTGCCAAACCCATCGCGTGCACTGAAGGTGCTGCTGCCACCAGTATAATAGAAACGCATTGTCTGCACGTTGTTCGGCATTTCGTCTGTAATCTCCAAGTGAAACTTGGCCACAGAACGAACTAAAGTCAAATCTTTCGTCTGCTCTCTGGAACCTACAGTCAATTCTCCATAGTAATAGAATGTGTCAGAGACCACATTATTGGGGAATGTGATTTTTGAAGGTGACGATATAGTTGCAGTTCCGTCACATGAATGGGCGATAACCACTACTTGGTAGGTCCCTTCTGTAAGTGTGAAACTGGCTGTTCCAAACCCTTCGGTTGTCGAAGTCTGATTTATGCTCTTCACTTTTGTATCGGATGCGTCAAATATAGCGAAACCTATACGTGAGCATACGTCTTTGAGCGAGGTTGCTTCTGTGCGAGTCCCGAAAGGAACCTGCTCGTAAGTAATGGCTCTGAGTGTGACGTTGTATGTTTCGCCATCTTCTGATTCTTGGTTCCCCACGTAAGGAGCTTCACAAGAAGAAAGCAGGAAAAGAATAACCGATAGGAAGGCCGGAGCAAATAACGAAAGCTTTTTCATCTTAGGTTGGTATTCAAGAAAGAGAGGAGCCGAAGCTCCTCTCTTTTCATTTAATATGTAGGTTAAATGTTTACTTTGCGATAGCGATGGTGACGCGGTTCTTGTCGTTCTCGCTGAAGGGCTGTACAGTGTCACCCTTAGCGTCAACGGTGATACGAGAAGCATCGATACCAGCGGCGGTGAGAGCCTTAGCTACGTTCTCAGCACGCTGCTCTGAGTACTTCTGGTTAACCTTAGCGTTACCTGTGCCAGCGTCAGCATAACCGGTGACAGTAACCTTGGTCTCGGGGTTGGTCTGGAGGAAGGTGATGAGGTTGTCAACCTTGTACTGCTCTTCAGCAGTAACCTTCGTGCCGCGGATAGCGTAGAAGATCTCGGTCTTCATCTCAGGAGCTGCCTTCACAATAGGCTGGGGCTTCGGAGTCTCCTTAACAACAACGGGAGCGGGTTCGGGTTCGGGCTCGGGAGCGGGCTCCTCAACAACAACGGGAGCAACAACGGGCTCGGGCTCAACTTCTTTCTCAACCTGGCCAAGAGCAACCTTCAAACCGAGCATAGCGGTGATATAGTAGTCGGGGCCGAAGGGGAAGTTCTTCTTGCCATCCTTAATCTTACGGCTGTTATACTTGTCGAGAATAGCAGCGTTGAGGATACCTTCAAGGTTGATGGAGAGGCGCTTTGCTACCTTGAAGTCAAGGTCAAGACCTACACGGCCCAGCGGGTTGAACTGCTGCTTCTTGAAGTCGCCAATTTTACCATTCCAATAGTGGAAGGGCTGGAGACCAGCGGCAGTGATGACATCGTCAGCGCGGTCGTTCTTGAAACCATAGTTAACACCAGCACCGACAATCAGGTTCAGACCGAAGATACGGCTGGACTTGTAACCGCAAACGTTCATGAGGTTGATCTTCACATCGAGAGCGGGAGCAATGTAGTTGTAAGTGTACTTGTAGTCATTGCTGATGCCCATCTGCTGCCAAGCGCCGTTGAAGGCGAGGCGGAGTGCCCATACTGGGGTGAACTGATAACCAACAGCGAACTGAGCAGTAGGCTTGATGGTCTTGAGGAAGTCAGCCTGGTCGAGTGCACCGTTAGCACCGCCCTGGAACTGCAGGAACCAGTGATGATTGAATTCAGGCTCTTCTTGAGCTTGTGCGGCAACACCCGAAATCATCAGGGCAGCTGCCAGTAAATACTTTCCAAATTTCATAACTAAAAATGAATATAAAAGTTTAAATGTTTACGCTTTGATTTGGCCTACTATGGCTTTTATCGGTGCAAAGGTAAGGCAAATTCTGTTTTCAGCAAAAAAAAATGATAATAAAATGCTTAAATTTACTTAAATTTTAGGTTTTTGGCACTAAAATGACCCCTTCTTTCTTCATTCCGTCGATTTTAATGGTGATTTGACGGGGTGGTTGAACCACTCTTACGTGTTCTGTTTCCATTATTGCGGGTAATTCGTCGAGGAGGTCATATCGGTATATGCCATCACCGCGATAATCATTGATTGTAAAGTAGCCTACACCGAAGGATGTGAGGTTCTGGAAGAAGTGAGTTCCTTGTGAGGGATCCACACGATATTGTTCCAAGCCAGCTTCTACGATTACGCGTGCACCGGAAATGGATGGCCACTTAACGGGAATACCTAACCATGGGTCTGATGAGCCCCATCGTCCAGGTCCAACAAGGACATATCCTCGGGATTCGGCAACGAAGCGTCGGTTTATCTCAGCAATCTCGTCGGCGATGGCGGGATTGGCTGAAGCGCTCCACTTATCGGTGCGCACATAGACTATGTCTTGCACATCGGTAATTATGCCGTGGCCTATGGCATTGTGTGAGCGAAGGATACAGTCGGAGTCGGGGATTGCGGCGAGATTCTCGTCGAGGTTCATCTTGTTGTCAACCATCGGGCGTATTTGCAGCAGATAGAATTCGCCGGTGCGGTCTGCGTGCAGGTCGCAAGCAAACTCTATCTCAACGGCGCGTCGCATCTCTTCATGTCCATATCGCATTATCTTGGACAGGATGTCGGGTAGGGGGAATATGTCCTGCTGCAGGACTCCGCAGAAGGTGATTACCTTGCGACCGCCCTCGTAGATACCGTCACGTATTACCTGATCGTATGGGTCATAGGTAGAGGCAATGTACTGTAGGGTTCCGTCCTTTTCTGCATCGTTGACACGAATCTTCAGCAAGTTGAAACCATCGTCCTTCTTGAATTCTGTCGGAGCATTCGCGATGTCAAGTGCGTAGAATCGGGTCTGGGTCTCGCGCAATGCAATCTCAATCTCGGATGTCTGGAGCACCTGATTCGGGTGTGCGGGACATACACGCAGGCACTGCCCACCGTCCACTATGTATTTGCCGAGTCCGAGTGCCAGGTTTACTGTTCCTTCGCTCGCCTGCTCATCTCCTATCGGATAGTAATTCACGGAACGTGCTACGCCACTCATGGTCGGATAGAAGCGGTCACCGTGAGCCTGTCCTACAACTTCCTGCAGAATGACGCCCATCTTCTCCTGGTCGATGACGTTTGAGGTGGCTGCCATATAAGCCTTGGAGTCTGCGTAGAAAACTGAGGCATATACTGCTTTTATCGAGTCAGAGAGGATATGCAGACGTTCGTATTTGTCCTGCACGTATGGAATCATATATGTGGAATAGATTCCGGCAAAGGGCTGGTAGTGGCTGTCTTCAAGCAGCGAGCTTGAGCGTATGGCGATAGGCGTCTGCACTACATCAAGGAAAGCCATGAGGTCTCCGATGAGTCGGGCGGGGAGGTGAGCGCGAAGGAAATGATCCAGAATCTCCTCATCAGGAATATCTGAGAGCGCTATCTGATACAGCTCGTTTGTGTCCATGAACTCATCGAAGATGTCGGTGCAGAGCACCACGGTCTTCGGAATCATCACGGATGCGTTCTCATAGTCATTGAGGTCGGTGTGTCTTTTGATTATGTGATCCAGGAACGCAAGGCCGCGTCCCTTGCCGCCCAACGAACCGTCGCCGATGCGTGCGAAATTGGAATAGCGGTCGAAGCGTTCGCGCTGGAACACTGCCACGACGCCCTGATTCTTCATCTTACGGTAGGAGACGATTGCGTCGAAGATAATCTGACGGTGAGAGTCCACATCCTGATTCGTGTTCCAAGTGATGCGCTTCAGGAACTCTGCTATGGGGAAGAGTGCGCGTGAGCACAGCCAGCGGGAGACGTTGTTGTGCTGTACGTGATAGAGCAGCGACTCGCGTGGCAGAGTGAAGATGTTGTCCTGAAGGTCCTTAAGGTTACGCAGACGAATCAGTTCCTCCATCGTGTCGGGATTGCGGAAGATGAAGTCTCCGAAACCGAAGTAGTGGTTGATGAGCTTTCGCAGATCAACGGCCATCTTCTTGGAGTTCTTATCGACGAAGCGCACCTTCTGCCCCTCGAGCAATTTGGCCTTCTCGGGTTCGGAGCTCTCCATTATAAGAGGAATATAGGGGTCGCGCGCACGTATATTCATTAATAATGTAATACCGGCGTTCTCGTCCAGGCGGCCTTCGTGTGGGAAACGACAGTCGGAGATGACACCCAGAGTGTTGTCGGAATACTTGTCATACAGTTCCCAAGCCTCCTCGTAGCTACGTGCCAGCACAATCTTTGGCCTACCGCGCATACGCAGGGTCTCAAGCTGGGAATTCAGTGCCTCGGTAGCGAACTCCAGACTCTGCTGAAGCACAAACTTATATAGATTTGGCAGGATGCTGGAATAGAATCGGATGTTATCCTCGACCAGCAGAATCATCTGAACACCGGCGTGGATGTCGTGTTCCAGATTCATCTTGTCCTCGATAAGCTTGATAATGGAGAGGAGCAGCTCTGTGTTGCCCAACCAGCAGAACACATACTCGAATGCGCTCATGTCCTCGTCGGCAATGCGCTTGGTTATGCCGTGACTGAAGGGCGTGAGAACCACGATAGGTATGTGCGGATGACTGGATTTTATGCCGCGTGCGATGTCAAATACGTCGTTGTTGTCTGTTCCCGGCATAACTATGACCAGATCAAAGGCATAGCGCTCCATCTGGCGCAGAGCCTCCTCCTCGTTCGCAGCCTGGAAAAAGCGCGGCGGATAGCGCAGGCCGAGCTTAGCGTATTCGTCGAAAATCTTCTCATCTACGCGTCCGTCATCCTCGAGCATGAAGGCGTCGTAAGGGTTGGCTATGAGCAGGACGTTGAAAATCCGTCGGGCCATAAGATCGACGAAACTGGTGTCCTGCAATATGAGCGAATTATTTTTCACTTGAGTATTCCTTTCATTTGCGCTGCAAAAATACAACAATAATCTGAAAGAAACCTATTTTATTACCATTTTTCTTCCTTTGACAATATAAACGCCCTTGCGCATTACGTTTTTGTGAATCCTCCTTCCATCAATCGTAAATAATCCCCAATCCCCCCTGCTGCCAAAATCAGTGTTGCTGAGGGCCGTAGTAATATCGGAGCCAAACTGAGCGCATAGATTCTCGTAATTCATCGTGTACCAGCTCTTTACGTATTCCAGCTCGTCTGCAATATTCTCTTTGAGCGGCACAGGGTTGCCATTCCATTTGGCATATTCTCGTTCACAAGCTCCAGAGGAGGTGAAAAGTTTTGCGTAATGGTCCACACGCCTGGCAATACTGTCACATGACAACAGTGTAGTAGAAAACTCTGCCCATTTCCTTGCTTCCATGTCTTTGAAACCGTCAATGTTCTGTACGGACAGCCTGTTGAATGGCGCTATGTTTTCATAGCGGTCAATGCTTGCCAGTGTTTCGTCATAATTCCCGTTCCAAAGTCCGCCGAGCGACATATCCATATCCCAAGGAGAAAGCAAGTAGCGATGGCCCTTGCTTATATCAACTGTAGAGAGTAACGTGTTTTTGTATGCATTGTCTCCGACATTCATAGCCATCGTAAATACGGCGTAGTCAACAAGATTTTCCGGATAGAAATAGTCTTTGTATTCTTGGATGAACGTGTCGTCTGGCGTGTTGTCCGAGCAAAAGTCAATCAAGTCCATCAGGGGCTGCCATGTCTTGTCAGAAGGATAGTCATCTGGATATTGCAATTCCCAACCATTCCATGTGTCTTGGCTTGTATCTGCCTCGTTATATGCAAGCAGGTAGATATCTGGTCCATGCCATTTAATTCCTTTATATAGCAATCCGCGAATCGAAACCTCACCCTCATCATCTAATTTGGCTTTTTTCAATCCCAGCAGTTTACGATCAATTTTATCGCTCAGGCAATATAGGCCATTATATTCTCCGTTGATAAACACTTCCACAAATACGCCATTTGTCCCGTTTCTGTTATCAAAAAGGAAGCGTATGACACCACAGACCATTGACAACTATCGGCTGACGAGCCTCGAGGAACCTTCCGACGAAGTACTGGCCCAATTGATGCACGAGGCTGCTGAGGAAGCCTCACGTACAAACCGCGAAGCTACACAATTCTTTAAGGAAATCAAACAGGCTGCAGCCGCTTTCTGACATGAGTAGAACTGAGCATCGCCCCGTCCTTATTGTCATAGCCAGACCGAATGGCTCTGGCAAGACCACCATCACTTCAAAGATACTCAAACATGAATGGTTGGAGGGGCCGACCGCATCTACATCTACGACAACTCCATAGATGATGCCGATGCCCGTCTGCTATTTCGCATGACCAGCGGCCAGCTCTTCAAGCAATATACCGACGACATCCCTGAATGGGCAATGCCGATTCTTAAATAGCCATGCCGCAAGAGCGGTTGAGAGGGGCTTCGGTTCTTAATTGCAGCGCGAGGACTATGTGATTATGGACGACCAATATTTCTCCTTTGAGGCGCTCAGCAAGATATATTCCATAAAAGACCTGTTGAGATTATATTTTATTCGCTGCCCCCCGGACAATGCCTATGTATATAAAAGGTCTAAGGACTAAGGTTAAACATAACTTCGGGAGGATTCGCAATATGTGCGGGTCCTCCCGAAGTGGTTAAATGGTTGTTTTGTTGTGAATGGCGCAATGTTACACGAATTGATTACAACGTGTAAGCGTTATTCATTTATCATGTCCAATATTCCGTTTTTTAAGATTAAAAATTTTTGAATTCCATAAAACCACGTTTCTTTTTCTCTGTTGGAAGATGTGTTTTTGCTAATGTTCTGAGGATTCCCCCAGATGTTTCGGCACTCATCCATGCTCATTCCTATGCGCAATTTGCTCGCAGTTGGTTTCTCAACACCGACGTTTATATTGCTGTTAAGATGTTGTCTAATTACTGCTCCCATCTCTTCAAGCAATTTATCAGAAACGGCACCGCTGAGTTGGCGTGTGTGAATGACCATTCTGTTGCCGTCTGCACTATGATGTACCCAGAATGCATTTTGCGGGCCAATTTCATGTGCACCGCCATTAATGTCGAATGTAACGTCAAAGAGCGAATCTATTTCGCGTCGGTCACCGTAGTTTACGATGTAATCAGAGCAGGCAAGGACAATTACTTTGAAACCCTTGAAGTAAGGATGTGCAAAGAATTTTTGTTTTCGCAGTGCGAGTTGCTCCTCGAAGCCTGAGGCATTTTTTCCCTCGTTAGTCGTTGCTGCCGGCATGGCACTCATTTCTGTGACGAAGACATGCTGTTCGAAGTTCATTGTGCCAGGCTTTGCTGCGTCCTCTGGAAAGATAGCATCATAAAGCTTCTGATATTTGTTCCATGTGTGTCCCTCTTTCCATATAGAGTCACCTGGATTGTCTGTTTTGATACGGTCAAAAAACATTGGCAGCGATGTCATCCAATAGTTTGTACTGCCAAGTCCGCATTGTAATGGCAACATACCAGTTGCCTCTTTGCCGACAAAACAAATATCGGCATTAGGATTCCCGTAACCAATGTACTGGTCAGGGTTGCTGTACAAAAGATTTTGAAAGTTGTTCATGTTTGTTATTTTTTAATTGTTATTTAGTCAAAAACTCCCATACTTCCAAGCAAAATAATTATTGCTATAACACCAAACCAAATTGCAAATATGAGAAGGGTTTTGTTCTTTGCCATAAAGCGTCGTCTGCTGGCTTTCTTCAATATTTTCTCGTAATGTTCTGCCATCGGGTTTGTCGGAGCAATAATCTTCATTACAATCATACATTGCTTGAATTTCTCCAATATGGCGTCAGGGTATTGTGCACGGATTTTTCCTCTTTCATCTTCAAAGTCCCATTTGCTGTTGGCAAGCTGTGCTCCCCATATTGACATCAGTTGCAGCAATGCTTGTTCATCTTGTGGAATTGGTGTCTGCAGAACAATGTCCACGTTGCCTAGTACCGCCCCATCTAACAAATTCAAGTTACACTCTTCTTGTTGTTTTAATGCAGCTTCCTGTACCCGTGCTCGACGTTCTGCATCCACACGGCGATAGGGCGTTGCGTGGCTGTCGCCAAAAAAGAAATTAGAGACAGCTTTGCCTGTGTTCTTACCAATCTCTCTTTTGAAAGAATCAAAGGTTTTTCCCATACTTAGGTTTTTACGCCATCCAGTACCAAATGGGCAATTAATTGTATGCAGAAGCGTGGTACTGATTTGCCACTTCTTCTAATGGAGGTTGTAGGAAGTACCTTGATGTGCAGATGCAGTAATCAGCCCACGCTATACGCGCGAACCGTTATCACTGTCCTTGCACATCTTTGGAAGGTTCCTACATTTCCATTAGCAAGTCGAGCATAACGCTTCGTTGTTTCAATAAGTCTCGGAAAAGGGCACTTTGGCCTTAAATCCGCTGCGAAAATACGGAATTTCGCGTAGAAATCGGCCATGATGGGATTAAAAAGTCTTAAAAAGGGCAATAATCTCCATTTTCCTGGTTCAGAAGCTCGCGTCTGAGGATTATTTACTACTTTTTGAGTCGAAAAATGTTGTCGAAGGGCCAGAAATGGCAGGGGGATCATAATTGTAGAAACGCCAGACCTCAAAGCCCTCTACCTCGTGATTGGCGAAGCCCCCGTGAAGACCTCACCATACTCTTCCAGCGCTTTTTGGTTATTTAACAGGGAATTTGAACGGGATATGATGTAATATGAAAATTTCCAGTTGACATGAGAAACGGAGAAACAAAATATAGTGTAATACATCATAAAAGGTAGAAGTTGTGCAGAAAAACCATATATTGATGATTGAATTGTCGTGACAGTTCAATTGAATGGTCACGATAGTTCAATTGAACTGTCATGACAATTCAATGTTAAAACTATGCTTTTTCGGGTAAAAGGCTTGGGATTTTGAAAAATAAGGCCTATCTTTGCGGCGCGTTACAGTAAGGAACAAGAGCGTAAACAATAATAGACTTACACAATGGCAATCAGATTTACAATCGCTAAGCGCGGGCTTCTGGCCAGCGAAGAAGCGGCACTAAAGGATGCGGCTGAAAAGAGAACTGCTGAAAAGAGAACTGCTGAAAAGAGAACTGCTAAAAAGAAAGCCGCATTAAAGAAAACTGCTGAAGAGGAAGCGGCTGAAAAGGATGCTGCAGAAAAGGATACGGCTGAAAAGGAAGCTGCTGACAACAATGAGGCACCTTCTAACGAAGGTGCGGTGGTTGACGAACGGTGGTTGCGCAGCCTGCGACCGCAGGTGGAGCATCGCAGCATAGTGGACGTGGTGGATTTCCAGAGCAGTGAATTCCGACTGTCGTCAACATTGTCCAGAGGCGAATTGACTTCAGCACTAAGTGTCATACAGGAGGTGATGGTGCATGAGCTGGAGAAAGGCAATGCCGTCACCCTACCATATATTGGCACCTTCCGTCTTTCGTTGAAGGGAGGCATCGAAGTGAAGAATGGCTATTACCACGGTCGCGATGTTCGGGTAGATGACTTGCTCTTCCGCCCCAATAGCGAGCTATTAGGCAAGGTTCGCAGCATAAAGGTTAATCAAGTGCCCTACGGCCAAGCCTTTCACATTGAGGATGATGATATGGAAAAACGCCTGACGGCCCTCTTTGCCCAACAGAGCACCATCACCCACATGGATGTCTCCTATGCCTTCGGTCAGACGCTTACCCGCAGTCGCATCTCTGCCCTCCTCCGCCGCCTCGTCGGCGAAGGTCGCCTCATCCGTGTGGGACGTGGCGCACAGACACGCTACCGCGCTGCGCCAGGACAGTTCGGAAGATGATGGAGCACCATCCCCGGCGAAAGATAAAATGAAAAGAGGGTGTGTCAAAATACAGTTTCAACATTTTCACAACGAATTGGACAAATTAGACGAATTCCTTAAATAGCTGTCCAAGAGGCCCCTCAACAATTCGTATAATTCGTTGTAGAAAACAATGAAGAGGCTGTGTTATGAATTTTGACACAGCCGCTTGATTGTGTGAGTGAATCGAACTTTATGCTCTGCATTCTTCGTATAGTGCCACGGGACCGAGGTGCCACTTTTATCACTGGCTTACCCTCGTATTTCTTCTAAGATTTCATCCAGAATATATTGGTCGCTCATCAGCTGCAGGCCGTAGCGGGCATCTGAGAGGTGGCGCGCGGTCTGGGTTGAGTAGTAGAGGTCCAGTGCACGCTCTGCATCTATGTGGAGCGTCTCGGCCAGCATCATGATGATATGGCTTTGCTTGCGCCAAAGTACATTATCCCGCATGTCTATTCCTCCTTCGTGTTGATGATACTTGACTTTTCAAATTTCAGATAGCCGTCAATGGCTTTCTGGCTGATGAAGCAAATCTGATGATTCACCTTCTTGTAACGCAGCTGGCCCAGAGCCTGTTCGGCTGTGATGATTCCTTTTTCGTAGTCCTCCACGGTGTCGATGACGTTGTCGTTTGCCACGCCGCCTTCTACAATGTCGTAGTGTTTCCACACTGGCTTGCCGCGGCGACAGGCAACGACATAGTCAAGCCATTCAAGGTTGTACTCCTCAAATATCTTGAAACGCAGGCCGTCGGCTTCGGCCCGTTCTCTGTCGAATTGATATTGGCTGACAATGGGCTGTGCTTTTCTACCTTTCCTTTCTGCGATAACTCCAGCCCAGTCCGTGGCCTGCTTCTTGAGTTTTGTGACATAAAACCCTTCGCCAAAGTCGAGATGATGTCTTCCGACCTTTGCGAGCGGCTGATTGATTTCTGTGTCTGAACCGTGATATAGTTTCATAAGGCAACTTATTCTTGTTCCCAGTTGTTCAGCGTCACAAGGGTGTCGTCAACGACCCAATCTAAACTCTGGGTATGTAGCTGGTCGTAACGCCGAAACAGGCGCTTGTGGATGAGTCCCTGCGCCTTCAAGCGGTCGTGCATGGACTGGCCTGTGATTCCGGCTTTTTTTGCACTGGCTTCGATAGCCATCACGGCAAAATGGATTTTATTGAAGGTGTTGCTTTTCATCTCACCGTTTATTAAAAACAGCCACGGGCAGGGGCATTCCCCTGCCCGTGGCAATATTGAATACTTAGGGTTCGTCTTACTCGCTCCAGTTCTCCTGCGTCTTGCGGACGTAGGACTTGTAGCGGATCTGGGCCATCTTCTGGGCCTCGGCGAAGAGCTCTTCGGCCTCATTGGGATAAGCCTTCTTGACAGAGAGGTAACGCACCTCGCCGAGGAGGAAGTCGTGGAACTTGCTCCAGTCGGGCTCCTTGGAGTCGAGGCTGAAGGGGTTCTTGCCTTCTTCGATGAGGGCGGGGTTGAAGCGCCAGAGGTGCCAGTAGCCGCACTCTACGGCCTTGCGTTCCTCGGCCTGGCTCTTGCCCATACCGGCCTTCAGGCCGTGGTTGATACAGGGAGCGTAGGCGATGATGATGCTGGGACCGTGCCATGCCTCAGCCTCGCGGATGGCCTTGAGGGTCTGTGCGTGGTCAGCGCCCATGGCGATCTGAGCAACATAGACGTAGCCGTAGGTGGTGGCAATCATGCCGAGGTCCTTCTTACGGATGCGCTTGCCCTGAGCAGCGAACTGAGCGATGGCGCCGAGCGGCGTTGCCTTGGAAGCCTGACCGCCGGTGTTGGAATAGACCTCTGTGTCGAGCACGAGGATGTTGACATCTTCGCCCGTAGCGATGACGTGGTCGAGACCGCCGTAGCCGATGTCGTAGCTGGCACCGTCGCCGCCGATGATCCACTGGCTGCGCTTGGCCAGATGAGCCTTGCCTTTAAGGAGTTCGCTCTCCAGCGCGCATCCGCGGCAGGGGCAGATGGGGCTGCCTGCAGCCTTGGCATCCTTGGCTTCCTGCAGCTTCTGAGCAGCCACCTCGGCACCATAGAGCTCAATGCCCTTACCCTGCCAGAACTCGATGGCTCCATCGATGGGCAGAATGGCCTTCTCGAGAGCTGCCACAAATTCATCGGTGGCCTTGCGGTTAGCGGCAGAGTCTTCGTAGGTGTCGAGCCACTTCTGAGTGGCCTCGCGCATCCAGTCGAAAGCGGTGGTCTTGACCAGTTCCTCGGCCTTCTCGCGCAAGATGCCGCGCATCTTCTTGTGGCCAAGCTGCATACCGAGACCGAACTCGCAGAAGTCCTCGAACAGAGAGTTGTTGAAGCACGGGCCCTGACCCTTCTCGTTCTTGGTGTAAGGTGTTGAAGGAATAGAGGCGGAATAGATGCTGGAGCAACCCGTAGCGTTGGCCACCATCTGACGGTCGCCGAAGAGCTGGCTGATGAGCTTGACGTATGGAGTCTCGCCGCAACCGGAGCAGGCACCGCTGAACTCGAAGAGAGGACGTGCGAGCTGGCTGTTCTTGACGTTGCTCTTGATATCCACGAGATCCTGCTTGCTGGGAACCTTCACGAGCTTGTCCCAGTCGGCAGCCATCTTCTTCATCTCGGCCTTGTCGGGGTTGAAGGGCACCATCTTCAGTGCCTTCAGCGAAGCGGGCTCAACACCCAGCTTAGCAGCCTGTGCGGTGCGACCTGGGCAGACGTCGGCGCAGTTGCCGCAGCCCAAGCAGTCGAGCACGCTGGGCTCGATGACGAAGTGCATACCCTTCATGGCGGCAGGAGCCTTCATCTCGCGGCTGTCGAGGCCCTCGAACTGTGCCAGCTCCTCGTCGGTGAGGACGAACGGACGGATGGCAGCGTGAGGACAAACGTAGGCGCACTGGTTACACTCGATACAGTTCTCCTTGTCCCAGACGGGCACGAAGGCTTCCACGCCGCGCTTCTCGTAGGCGGCTGTGCCAACCTCCCAGGAACCGTCGGCTGTGCCGAACTTGGTGAATGCGCTGACGGGCAGCAGGTCGCCGGCCTGAGCGTTGATTGGACGAACCACTTCCTTCACGAATGCGGGTGCGTCGTCCTGCTTCTCGGCGTCGTCGGGCAGCTGAGCCCATGCGGGATCAACAGCGAACTGCTTGTACTCGTTACCGCGATCCACGGCAGCGTAGTTCTTGTTCACCACATCTTCGCCCTTAGAGCCGTAGCTCTTGACGATGAACTTCTTCATCTGCTCCACGGCGAGCTCCACGGGGATAACGCCGGTGATGCGGAAGAAGGCAGACTGCAGGATGGTGTTCGTGCGGTTGCCGAGACCGATTTCCTGAGCAATCTTAGTGGCGTTGATGGTATAGACGGTGATGTTGTGCTGTGCGAAGTAGCGCTTCACCTTGTTGGGCATGAACTTGGCCAGTTCCTCACCCTCGAAAATGGTGTTGAGCAAGAACGTGCCGCCGTCCTGCAGGCCGCGTGTCACGTCGTACATGTGCAGGTAAGCCTGCACGTGGCAAGCCACGAAGTTAGGCGTGGTCACGAGGTACGTGCTGCGGATGGGCGTGTCGCCGAAGCGCAGGTGAGAGCAGGTGAAGCCGCCGGACTTCTTGGAGTCGTAGGAGAAGTATGCCTGGCAGTACTTGTCGGTGTTGTCACCGATGATCTTCACGGAGTTCTTGTTAGCACCTACGGTACCGTCGGCACCGAGGCCGTAGAACTTAGCCTGGAACATACCAGCGCCGCCGAGTGCGATTTCCTCAACAGCGGGCAGGCTGGTGAAGGTCACGTCATCGACAATACCGATGGTGAAGTGGTTCTTGGGCTCGGGCAGAGCGAGGTTGTTGAACACGCTGATAATCTGGGCGGGAGTGGTGTCGTGAGAACCGAGACCGTAGCGGCCGCCGACGATGATCGGACGATTTTCAACCTCGTAGAAGGCATCCTTCACGTCGAGGTACAGTGGCTCGCCGTTGGCACCGGGCTCCTTCGTGCGGTCGAGCACAGCGATGCGCTTCACGCTCTTGGGAACAGCTGCGAGGAGGTGCTTCACGCTGAAGGGACGATAGAGGTGAACGCTGATCATACCCACCTTCTGGCCGTTGGCGTTCAGGTAGTCGATAGCCTCGCGGGCTGCATCGGTGGCAGAACCCATGAGGATGATCATGCGGTCGGCATCCTCTGCGCCGTAGTAGCTGAAGAGGTGGTACTCGCGGCCAGTGATCTTGGAGATCTCGCCGAGGTACTTCTCAACCACTTCGGGAACGCTGTCATAGTAGGGGTTGCAGGCCTCGCGGTGAGTGAAGAACGTCTCGGGGTTCTCAGCGGTACCGCGTGTGATGGGGCGTTCGGGCGACATGGCGCGGTCGCGGAAACGCTGGATGTACTCTTCCTTGACGAGGGGACGGATGTCCTCCTGGTCCATGAGCTCAATCTTGTGGTACTCGTGGGAGGTGCGGAAGCCGTCGAAGAAGTTCACGAAGGGCACGCAGGTCTCCAGAGAAGCGAGGTGAGCCACGGCGGTGAGGTCCATGACCTCCTGCACGCCGCCCTCGCAGAGCATGGCGAAACCAGTCTGACGGCAAGCCATCACATCCTGGTGGTCACCGAAGATACAGAGGGAGTGGCTGGCCAGTGTGCGGGCGCTGACGTCGAAGACGCAGGGGATGAGCTCACCGGCAATCTTGTACATATTGGGAATCATCAGGAGCAGACCCTGAGAAGCGGTGAAGGTGGTGGTCAATGCACCAGCCTGCAGCGAGCCGTGAACGGCACCGGCAGCACCAGCCTCGGACTGCATTTCCTGAACACTGACGGTCTGGCCCCACAGGTTCTTGCGGCCGCGGGCAGCCCACTCGTCAACGTGCTCCGCCATAGGCGAAGACGGGGTGATGGGGTAGATAGCAGCTACCTCAGAGAACATGTAACTCACGTGAGCCGCAGCCTCGTTACCATCACAGGTGATAAACTTCTTTTCTTTTGCCATAATTGTACAAATGTATTTAATGAATGTATTCTTTCCAGATAAAATACCTAAAAGTGATTATTGCTGTAAAACGTCGGCAAAGGTAGGCAATAAATCCCGAATAACAAAGTAAAGATGCTATTTTTTTGTTTTTGTAAGACTTATATTCACAAATTGCGAATATTTATAAATTTAAGGCCACCCAACCCATAGTCATACGGAGGTTTATTTCGATGAGAGGGTGAAGGGAACATTGACCATTGACCATTGACCATTGACCATTGACCATTGACCATTGACCATTGACCATTTTACATTTTACATTGGTTGCCTTTGCAACCATCATGTCGATGCCGAGAGGGCCGCTGTACCACGTTGGTATTCCCGATGTGGAAAGGAGCTGCAGCAGATGCTCGCGCACTTCGGACAAGAATTTGGGCGAGACAAATGGGCTCAAACGCCGCATCTTCTCCTCCTCCGAAGCCACTATATTGCCGCTATAAACGCCGCCGTCGGTGGTCGTAAACAGCGATAAACCTTCATAGCGAACCTGCCCGCCTTCGGCCCAGAACTCCATGGCAAAATCTATAATTCTCTGATAGAAAGGCTCTACCTCAACTCCCCCCTGTCGCTGCAGAATGCGGCGAATCCAAGAGGTGTCCTTGTCCGTAAGGCGGCCTTTTACGGGGTGGACACCGCGTCCGCTCCCGCTCCAGGGGGCCTTGAGCATCGCCATGTCCCCGTATTCATTCACAGCCTTCATCACTTCGGCCTCAGATTCACACCACCGTGACTCACCAATGAGTTCACCGCTCTGAAAAGGCTCTGGCCAAGTGTCACGCAGGCGGACCAGAAGCTTGACAGCAGTCTGCCGTGATGCATAATCCCTGTATGCTTTCATTTCTTCGTCCGTAGGCAGACACTCGTTGGGAACCCCCGCCTCCCGAAACTGGCGCACAACAAGCGGACTCCAGCCCCAGGGGAGAGGAGAGATTAGAGATGAGAGATGAGAGATAAGAGATTGGAGATGAGAGATAAGAGATGGCTGCGCTTGCCTATCTTTCATCTCTAATCTTTCATTTCTAATCTTTAATCTTTCATCTTTAATCTCTATCTTGCCGTCTCTTAGCAGAATGATGTCTCCCTCTTTGGCCCAGCGCAGCGGCAGGCGTTGCAGGTCGGTGGCCATCTGCAAAGCAGAAGCTGGCGGCGTATAATGTGGATCATTCGCCGCCAGCGCCAAGTCATTCTCAGGATTAAAATAAAGAAGCCTCACATCGCGAATGCATTGAAGCCGCCATCAACCACAGCCACAGTGCCAGTCACGAAGCGTGATGCATCGGAGATGAGGTAATGGATTGTGCCGCAGAGCTCTTCCGGGTCACCCATGCGCCCGAACGGGGTCTGACGAATC
The DNA here is from genome assembly GCA_017447625.1 of Bacteroidaceae bacterium. Lineage (GTDB taxonomy): Bacteria > Bacteroidota > Bacteroidia > Bacteroidales > Bacteroidaceae > Physcousia. The sequence goes on along the minus strand of JAFSNB010000033.1, from coordinate 28,135 downwards.
ACATCCTGACCGCGTTGCGTATAACTCCCATCAGGGTTTGTCAGAAGTGAGCGGTTCTGTTCAGTGATGAAGAAACCAGGCGCGATGGCATTGACGCGGATTCCTTCGCCGAATTTCTTGGCGCACTCTGTGGCCATATATGCGGTGAAATTGCTAATGCCGGCCTTGGCCGCAGCATAACCGCAGACTCGAGTCATCGGGCGAAAAGCAGCCATTGACGAGAAATTCACAATAGTGCCCTTGCCCTGTGCTACCATCGGTTTCAAGAATACCTGAGTCGGAATTACGGTGCCGGTGAGATTAAGGTTCAGAACGGTCTGGAACTGAGTGGGGTCAAGGTCGAAGAATGTCTTGTCCGGGGCAATGGTTGCGCCGGGCATATTACCGCCAGCAGCGTTCAGAAGTGCATCCACACGGCCGTATTTAGCCAGGATGGCATCGCAGTTCTCCTGCAGCTTTTCCTGACTCATCACATCCGTTTCCATGAAACAGGCTTCTCCGCCTGCTGCCACGATATCGGCCACAATAGCCTCACCGACAGCAGCCTTACGACCGAGAATTACCACTTTTGCGCCTTCAGCCGCAAGATACTTGGCGATGGCGCGACCCAGCACGCCTGTGCCGCCAGTGATGACCACGACGTGGTCTTTGATGTTGAAGAGGGACCCACCCCCGTTTGCTTTCGTTTCCATTATAAATTTTATTTAAGAAATTCTCACTTAGATTTTTTAGCGGCCTTTCTTTTGGTGTTATTTCGTTATACCGTTATATCGTTATTCCGTCGGGCCGCGAAAATATTCAATCCCGCACCCCGCAGATCTCCCCTCCATTACGGGAGGGGTTGGGGGTGGGGCTTTTCTTCGTGCTTGAGGGTGGCTAAGACCCCTTGCATCTGTGCCATTGCGTACATGCGGCCCAAGAAACTGTAGCCCGCGTTATAGCCGCGTGTCTCGTCACCGAGCATCGTGCGGCCGTGATCGACGCGGAAGGGGAGGGTGGGTCTTTCAAATATCTTACACAGTTCCACGAGGTCTGCGCGTCCGCCCAGATGACTGGCTTCTGTGAAGTCGCCGTTGGGAAAGATGTGGCAGGAACGCAGATGAACGAAATGCGTGCGCGGAGCGAACTCACGAGCCATAGCCACGACATCGTTGTAGGCGCCGGCAGAGAGACTTCCGGCACAGAATGTCAGTCCGTTGTGTGGATTCGGAACGGCATTCAGGAACCAGCGTATGTCTTCGGCTGTGCGTACTATGCGTGGCAATCCGAGAATCGCAATTGGCGGGTCGTCCGGGTGAACGCACATATTGATGTCGCACTCATCGCACACTGGCATAATAGCTTCGAGGAAATACTTCATGTTCTCGCGCAACTGCGTCTTGTCTATCCCCTCGTACAAGTCCAGGAAAGCACGGAACTTCTCCAGCGGAGCCTCGTCGTCCTCGCGGAAGTTGCCGCTCACGAAGCCCTGCGTCTTGATGACGATATTTTCCACCAGCTCGTGTTCGCGCTCGGGCGTCATCGTCTTCCGCAGCTCATCCACCTCAGCCAGGATATCGCGCTCTGAATCACCCGGTCTCGGAATTACGGTCTGTCCCCATTCCTCGCGCGCGCCTTTCCTCTTTAATATATATATGTCGAAGTAGGCGAACTCAGCGTAGGAGAAATAGAGGTTCGACGAACCGTTCTCGTTGGGGTGCAGCAGATCTGTGCGCGCCCAGTCCAGCACCGGCATAAAGTTGTAGCACACCGTCTTAATGCCCTCGGCTGCGAGGTTGCGCAGACTCTCCTTGTAGATTTCTATCTGCTGGTTGCGGTCGGGGCCTCCGTATTTTATTGTCTCCGTCACCGGCAGACTCTCCACCACGCTCCATCTCAGCCCGGCGGCCTCGATATACTCGCGCAGCTCGCGGATAGCCTCGCGTGTCCACACCTCACCCAGCGGCACGTCGTGCAGCGCTGTTACAATACCTTCGACACCAATCTGCCGAAGCATTGCAAGCGTAATCTTATCGTTACGCCCGAACCATCTCCAAGTTTTTTCCATACTGTTTCGTTATTGACGGCGCAAAGGTACGAATAAGCGAGCTAAATGCAAAAGAAAAGCCCGTTTTTCTTTTCATTTCCAAGCGAAAGACTTTCGGCTAAAACCACCCCCAAAACATAACTTTTCCACCCCCTTTTTGCGGTCAAAAAAGGCAATTGGCTCATTTTCACGTCATTCGTAAAAGTGAGCCTATAAAACTTTTCCATGAGGTAAGCGATACAACTTATGGAAAAAGGCCGTACCTTTGCCGACGAAAACCTAACGCTAACGATATTATCCCCAAATAGACTCATGTTCAAGGTCTTCAGAAATATAATCCTTCTCTCAGTCATCGGCCTGCTTGCGGCCTGTGGCAACGCCTCTCAAGAGGGCTCCGAGCTGACCGCCCGCAACTGCTACGATCAGGCGTTGGAGTTGTTTGACTCCGATAGCGTGCGCGCCGGCGAGCAGCTTCTGCACAAAGCCATAAAGATGGCGGAGGAGACTGAGGACTTGCACACGTTGTATCTCGCCCAGCTGCGGCTGGCTGAGTCGTTGGCCTGGGGCAACAGCGAGAAGGCCCTCGCTATGGCCAAGCAAGCTCTCGCAACATACGAGCGCAACCCGGACAGCGAGCGCAACCATATTATTATTCTTGATTATATAGGTACGTACGCGAGCCAGCTGGCCTTCAACACCGAGGGCTCGTTTGACGAGGCACTCGCCTATGTGCAGCGTGCCTATGAACTGGCAGAGGCTTCACGAGACAGTTTGGGAACGGAACAGATGTGCCAGACACTTACCAGCCTGGCCAATATCCATTGGGCTACGGATGACTTCGCCGAAGCTCTCCGTTACGCCCGCCGCGCCGAGGCGTGTGCCACCGAGAGTCTCCTGCCCGGTGTGCAGCAGGTGCTGGCCCGCTGTCTGCTGAGTTGCGACTCGCTGACGAAGGCCGAGGAGGTCTATAGACAGATGGAGGCGGGCGAAGACCTGCAACTCTCATATATCATACAGAGCAATCTGGCTAAAATAGCCCTGCGGCGAAACGACAAAGAGGCAGCTGAGGCAGCTATAGACGAAGCTTTCAGCCACGGCGAAGATCTGTATTACAATGCGTTGCAGCAGAAGGACGAATACTATCAGTCGCTGCTTCAGGCCGAGCGTGACAACGAGCGCCTGCGCTACTCCTCGGCTTTGCATCGGCTCACGTTGTTGGGCGGCATCCTGCTTCTGGCTCTAATTTCTGTCGCGGCTGTGGTGGTGATTCGTTCGGAGAAGAGGAAACGCAGGCAAGAGAGACAGCTTCGCGAGCTCGAAGCAGCCCGCCACGAACTTGAGACCGCTCATCACGAGCAGGAGCTGCAACAGCGGGAGCAGGAGTTGCGTATGCGTGATTCTATGGTACGGTTCCTGCAGAACTTCATCCTGGAGCGCTCCGAGGTTATTCAGAAACTGGGCGAGAGCGCCAAGGGCCACATAGTCCTGTCTCAGCATGAGTGGGCAGAGGTGGAGCGCACGCTGAACGCCATAGACGGCGACATCATAGCCCGTCTGCGCGAGACCTACCCGGAGATTAAGGAAGAGGACCTGCAGCTCTGCATCCTCACCCGTCTGCATCTCACCAACCGCGCTATCGGTAACATCTACGGAGTCAGCATATCCGCCGTGCAACACCGCAAACTGAAACTGAAGAAGGAGCTCTTCGGCGAGGACAATCCCGAAGTCACCCTTGAACAAGTAATCGAGAATTTTGAACACTAAAAGACTAATATTATGAAACGTTTATTACTTATCTCAGCGCTATGCCTCTCTGCTATTGGAGTTGTGGCACAACAGAACGATACGACAACAATCTACAATCCATACGAAGATGCAGACACGACAGCCTACCGCCACTTCATTGAGGAAGGCAAGGTCTGGGATTGCAATTCCCGTAATGATAAATATGAATGGATTGAACGTTATACTTTTGGCGGAGATACAGTCATAGCTGGATATGCCTGCAAGAAGATGATGATGCAACAGCTATTTTCCGACGGCTCCAGTTATTCTCCTCAATACTTAGCGAGCGTTTTCGAGGAAGAACGCAAGGTGTGGATGATAAACATCAACACAGAAAAGCCCATTTTGATGTATGATTTCAACTTGCAGAAGGGCAGCAAGTTCAGAGTTGGAGAATGGTGGTACAGTTACTCCAATCCACAATCACCTGAAAAAGATGCTATAGTTACAGACATTCAGGATGTAAGGATTTCCAATAAGTTGACGAAGCTATATACGCTTACTATATACAACGAACCTGACATTGCATCTGGATATAATGTTTATTGGCTGGAGGGAATCGGGAGCGTGACTTGTCCTATGCATAACAGTAAGAAATTATCCCTGTACGGCGGTAGCCCTTGGCTTAAACAATGTACTGTGAATGGTGTCGTTATTTTTGATACGGAAGATAAGTCACTTGTAAATAATATAATTAATGGAAAAACTATTCCCGCCTACCGCCCTCTTGTTGAGCGTGGCAAGGTGTGGCGGACTGCCTACGGACCGGACGTGGAAAATGCTCACAACTTTTACGAGTATCGGTTCCTGGGAAACGTAACGGTTGATGGGAAGGAGTGTTATCTGCTCGGACGTAGCGAATTAGCCTTCAATGAAGGAGGAGTTTTTTACCCTATAGACACAATCTGCGTTGGAGCTCTGTATGAAGAAGGACAAAAGGTTTATGTAGCCTATGCATTTGGGGAAGAACGAAGATACGGTTATTTCAATAGCAATTATTTTTTGGAAAGCCCCGTGCTTCTCTATGACTTCGCCTCGCCTGTAGGAACAGAAATAAAACTGTTGCAAAACGGACCTGTGTTTTCATATACTATCGCAGATAAGAGCAAAGGGCTGAGTTCATTTTACCAAGATATGTACAATATGACTTTCAATGGCAACTGCACTTTTGTGGGTATAAAACTAAACGAGAATATCATTGAAGATGAGCCAAGTACTGTTTGGTTGGAAGGCGTTGGCAGCAGATTCAGTCCTCTTGATAACATAATCTTTGTTTTCCCATATGGATATACGGCGGAGCGTCTTCTCACTTGTTCTGTTGGCGATGAGATTCTTTACATGAAGGGCGATTTGAACAGTATCTGGCCTGACAACGACGTTAAGAAGCAATGGCTGGATTTCACGCATACCGTGAAGCCGAGACCGAAGGCTCCGAGGCGCAGTGAGAGCGTGGAGGCTGGCGAGGAAGAAGAGAGTCTGACGGGCGAATATTCTGCCCGCGAGCTGTTCGTGAACCTCAAGACGCTGGATGGCGCATATACTGTCACGATGTGCAACAGCCAGAGCGAAGAAGTCTATTGCAAGGAGGTGCAGACGAGCAATATCGTTGCCCTCAACACCGACCTCACGAAATACGCAAAGGGCACCTACACACTTGTCATAGAGAACGATGCGGAGAGCTACACCGCCACCCTCACCATCGGCGACGAAGATGGAATCACCAGCCCAATGGCAAACGGCAAAGAATCAATGTTCAATGTTCAATGGTTAATGTTCAATGGCATTTACGATCTCACCGGCCGTCGCCTCACCAGCCGTCCCGCCAAAGGCCTCTATATCGAGAACCAGAAGTTAAAGGTAAGATAAAGGTAGTTATCGATATTCGATAATGTAAAATGTAGAATGTAGAATGCAGATTCATCTCTAACATAAATCAAGCCATAAATCACTATATTTCATAAAAAACTGCTTAAAATATTTGGTTTGATACAGAAAATAGCCTACCTTTGCATCGATGAATCCCGCCAATCTCTGGCCGCAAGGTCAAGTTGGCGGGTATTGTTTTATTTGGGATTATCGAAGCGTGGTGTGGAGCTGGTTCAGGGCGTGTAGGTGTCGGTGCCTGCCCATGCCGTGTCCACGGAGAGCACCACGGCTGCACCTGTCTGCGGCTGGGCTGGCGCGGTGCGGTGAGGCGCAGGCTCGTCTTTTGAACAAGATGCCAGGGTTATGGCTGCGGCTGCGGCTGCAACACATATAGTCTTGCCTGCAAGGGCGAGACTGTTATTTTTTGCTGTAAAAATCATTTGCGGACTGCTTTTTGCCGCAAAATTTGTAAAAGAGTCTTAATTTACACCCCGTTTAACATTCTTTAACGGGGGGTAGATTTTATTGATTTATATCTATGTTTGCACCCGCAAACGGGGTCTGCAATGTGGCAGGCCAAAAATTCGTGGCCACGAAAGTAAATGTTTGCAAATCGTTCACGCTGCTTAGGCAGTAAATTATCCAAACATTAACTAAACAGAACTGTTTTTTATGGAAAAACAATTTGAACTGAATTATGCCGCCTCTCCCACAGAGGCGAAGGCGCAGGTGCAAGCCTTTCTTAACGCCGTCGGCACAAAGCTTTGCGAGATTGATGAACATGAGAGCTTGATTATGGAATCTGTCTCCAGGCTTGAATTTATCTCAGAGACCCTTCCAAACCTGAAAAGCGGAGCAGAAACTGCCCATGATTTCTCGAAAGAATGGATTAGTTTCTTAAGTGAGAAATCTGCCAATGCCGAAGTACTATACAAAGACTATGTCTCAAATGCAGAACCTGAAGATGAAGGGATAGAGATTCATATCAAACTTTCGCTTGACTACGTGAACCGTCTTATATCCCATCTGAAAGACATTGAGACAAGTCTCATTCATCTAACTGAGGCAGCAGACGTGCTTCTTTGGGCTGTACAGAATGCCGACCTTTCTCACAAGCTGAAAATGTATATGCTTGACGAGACTTCACGCTTCCAGTTAAAATACTGGCCATTAACTATCAATGTCGAACAAACTACAAACAACTAATCCACTAAGAAAATGAAAAAGAAAGATTTAACTCCCGAGGCTCACGACTGCGCTAATGTAGCTAACGTCTCTTCTCTATATCCAAGCCTTGTAAATACTCAGCAAATAGATATTGACGGCATTCCGTCTTCTAAGTTGCAGCCTATACTGAAAGCTCTCGTAGCCTATAACGCAGCCGCGAAGCGGGCTTCGAAGGCTGAGGAAAGCGCCAATGTCATGCGTGAGAAGTTGGAATACGAGCTGACTTCTGTCTTCGGTGATGACGAGTTTGCTCTGTATACTCAATTCCCATCCAAATGGGGTAAGGAGTTCTGCATAACCTACGGCGGCTACTTTCTGCTTCGCAAGAAAGAGATCACCCGCCGAGTCATTGACCGCGACGCCCTGCGCGCTATCTTGCAAGACCGCTACAACCTCTGCTTCAAGAAGGAGACCGCACGCGGCACATTGCAGACCGGGCCGGCCTTAGAAGCCATAATAGAGAAGAAAATGGAAAAGAAACCTAAAACCCCGGAGCAATGAATAAATCCAAACGTAACTTAAATATATATGCTGCCAGCGGCTTAGCAATGGTCATCGGCGGTTGTCTGATGAGTGAGAGCAGATTTTTAGACGGTCTGGCTATTACAATCATAGGCTTGTACATCTTCGGCTATGCAGCCACAAAACTGGATAAGAACGATGAATAAGGTTACTATAGAAGTCGGTGGTGAAAGCCACCGGCTTGTAAGGGAAATGAAAGATTCCTCCGTTCCTTTTCGATGCGACATGTGTTCCCTCTATGGTGAGGACTGCTTATTGGCATGTACTGAATATGCAGAAGATTCAAGGTATGACTATTATTTCATAAAAGAAGAAGATGACTATGAATCAAACTGAAAAATGGAAACCCGTAGAGGGCTTTCCGAGATACGAAGTCAGCAACATGGGGCGTGTGCGCTCCAACTGCTGCAAAAACGGACGAAAGTTGCGCTATCTCTTGAAACCACGCTCACGTCCAAAAGGTTATTATTCTGTAACGTTATCCAAAAAAAATTCCGAAACAGGCAGGGTGTATTTCTCCCAAAAACAAGTCCATAGGCTTGTGGCTCACGCTTTCTTGGGCCAGTGTCCGCAGGGATATGTTGTTGACCATATAAACGGAGACAGCCTTGACAACCGCCTTGAAAACCTGCGGTATGCCAGCCTCTCGGAAAATCGCCGCTGCACTCATACGGAGCGATTCAAAGGCGGCTTCCGAATTGAGGTGTTCCGCGACGGGAAATTCCTTGCCGAGGTTAATAGCCGCAAAGCACTGCTGGGTATTATAGGGCAAAAGTCTAAATTTAAGAATTCAACGGGCGGTTTATCCCTGAACCGTATCTTCGGTAACGGCCGCACATGGCGCTATAAGAACTACTATGCTATCCTCGTCCTCCCACTTGATGATGTTGAGCCGGGCGCTGCGCCTCACGTGCAGTTTCGGCTCGACTTCTGACCCCATAGCCTACACTCTCTATGCTCTCCTTCTCGCTGCCGTAGCAGACGGCGGCGGGGAGGAGACAGACGGTGGTGTGAGGCTTACGGTCAGCTCTTCGGGTTTGGCATCGAGACTTGGTGTTTCTGCTAAAAGGCTGCACATGTCGCTTGAGCTGCTTGAAGAATGTCGGTTAATCAAATTTCAAGACAAACGGCGTGGCAATCTCCGTTTGTCTGAAATCGAAATTCTTTACAGCGAAACGGACGATAAGGATGAACCTGCAAATGATATGGCGGCAAAACCCTGCCATGCAGGGGGTGTTCATGGCAGGGTTTCTCCGCCATATACAAAGAAGAAAAAGGAAACGAAAGAAGAGAGTTCCCCCCACACCCCTCTCATAGAAGAAAGAAAAGATAAAAAGAAAGAAAGGCTTGGAGAGGAAGAAAAAAAGAAAAACGCGTATGCGAGCCTGAAAGAGAGAAGGGCTAAGTTCTGGGAATCGCTCGTTCCGTTCGGCGACCGCTACGGCTCCGAGACTCTTCAAAGCTTCTATACCCATTGGGTGAAGCGCGACCGCGCCACCGGCATAATGGACTTTGAGTCCGACCCGAAGTTTGAGCTGGAAGTGGCTCTGCACGAATGGCATCTGAACCGACAGCTCTTCAAGAAAGGCAGCGGGCGGCGAGGGTCGGTGGCCTCAGAAATCACAGCCGAGCAGGAGCAGCAGCGGAAACGAATCCGCGAGCAGGAGGCCTCGCTGAAGGTAGTCCGCGAGCGTGACCGTCTGCTGTCTGAGATGCAGGTCGTCCCGCCCGTGTTCCTGAACATGATGAAAGCCGAGGGAAAGAGCCTCGCAGAAGTGACAGCGGACGAGATATTCACCCTTCTGAGTCTGCGCCGAGACTCCCGAACTCTCACTCCCGAACAGACGCAAGTCTTCAACGATTGGGAAATACGCCGCAACCGTACTGCAGAAGCACTCCGCCGCATGGAAAGCGGCTGACTGCACAAGGCCCAATTTCATTTTGACCATGGTCAAAATGCAAATTGACCACGGTCAAAACCACTTTTGACCACGGTCAACACTAAGTTACACCATAGGTGTAAAACGCCGATAAATTGTTATGAAAATACTTACACTTTAAACTTTATGAATTGCGAAGAATGTCCTTTTGAGAGAAACGAGAAGTGCAAACGTTTCTGTCCCTATCACGAAAAACCGCAGAAGCCGTTTTCCGTGAGTTTAAGTAGAATGGCTGCTTGGTACTATCCGTGGCTAAAAGACACGAGGTATAGGAACAAGCTCCTGAAAAAGCGGCTTGTTAAGTCTGGTATTTACAAATATCTGTCCGTAGCAAAGAGGCGTAGGAAACTGCATGGCCTCAACGCTCTTTCATTACGGGATTTTACAATAATAACCACTAGATTAGGCGACCCGCCACCATAAATGCCAAAATGGGAACACGAAAATAGTGAAGATGTAGAATCGCCTCTCTGAAACTATTGTAAGACTATTGCACAGCTCGCGGAATTCTATTACCTTTGCAACCGGAAAAGGCCAATTCCGCGAGTTCATTAACATTTTCATTAACCCCACAAAAAAAACGAAATTATTGCTATGGGAAATTACAAAACTTATCTGCCGGCGTACTATGCGCCGCACATCACCACCAACATTCGCACTGGTGCGAAGAAGGTGACCGCTCACATCGTCGAGAAGGAGGAGTACACTCTTGATATGCTGGCGGCTGAAATCGCTCAGGCCACGACCGTCACCGTTGCCGACGTGGAGGCCGTTATCGCCGCTTTCGTGGCCTTCTCCATGAAGCACCTCTGCGAAGGCCACCGCGTAGAGCTCGGTGCTCTGGGCAAGCTCTTCCCCACCCTCAAGACCACTCCCGTGGCCTATCTCGAGGATATCGATAAGAGCATCAAGCGTATGCTGCCCCGCTTCCTGCCAGGCGAGCAGCTCAACGCACAGATGGCTCAGGCCACGTTCGTGATGGTTGCTCCCAAGTCCAGCCAGGGCGAAGCTCTGGAGAGCAAGAAGGAGGCCATCTACGCCGTCGTTGGCCACAAGCCGCCTAAGCCCAGCGGAGAAGGGGACGGAGAAGGGGACGGTGATTAAGCCAAGCGCGCAGGCGGATTGGGGCGCAAGCCCCGCCGCCGAGCGCGGCTTTAAACAACAACGGATTACACGGATTTAACGGATTTATTCTCAAATTCTCTAATTCTTGATAAACATGAAACCAGAAGGTAAAGACGCTCTTATGCGTTTCATTCAGACAGTAATCACAGCCGCACTCACCGCCATCCTGTCGGTGTTCGGCATAAACCAGTTCTAAGATATGAAGAAAGAAACCCGCCAAGACTTGCAGATATGGTCAGCACTCGCAATGCTGGCCTTCGGCTGTTCGCTCACTGTGGCGGGTTTCATCGTTCCGCCACTCGGCGAAATAACCGACTCGGTGCTGCTTGTGCTTGCACAATGTTTCATCTACGCAGGTTCAGCACTTGGCATCGACTACTATGTGAATATGAAACTAAAGGAGAGGCCCCCCTTCAATCCCCCCGGTGGGGGGACTCCCTTAAACACTTAAAGACAACGGATTACGCGGATTACACGGATTTAAGTCTAAAACGAATTTGAATAATTAGAATAATTTTCCCCACGAATAAGAATAATAAATTATAACTATTAGTGGATTTAATTATTCATATTATTCATATTAATTTCGATAATAAGAAACAACGGATTACGCGGATTACACGGATTTAAAAGTGAACACGAATCTCACAAATCACACGAATTATAATTAATGAGAAATTAATGGTCAATTAATGGTAATTACATGTTAAAAGTCTAAAGCACCGCGCAGCCCTTAAACTCCTTAAACTATTAAACTTTTAAACTTTAAACTAAGCTACTCTTGTCCTCATTTCGCTCCCTCCCTTTAGGGAGGGCGGGGGGAGAGTCCGATTCCTATTATGAAAAAATCTCCAATTGATATAACTCCGTTCCTTCGTGTTCTTATTCGGCTCGAAGGAGGCGTGAAGCTCTCCGAGAACAAGTCCCTCATGGAGCAGTTCGAGGACAACCGCGAGCGGATGTACTCCGATGATCCTGACGACAACGGAGGCCCGACCTTCTGCGGCATAACCCTCACCACCTATAACGACTGGGCGCACCGCGTACTCGGCCCGAGCACCACGTTCACCAAGGAAGACCTGCAGATGCTGTCTTTCCACAACTGGGTGGAGGTTGTGAAAGTGCTCTACTGGAAAGCTCTCGGATGCGACCAATACTATGGCCGTCCGCATCTCGCCCTCGCCGTTGCAGACTTCGGCTTCAACAGCGGAGTCAAGCGGGCTGCCAAATATCTCCAGTCCGTGCTGAACGAGATAAATGAAATCACCCGCGCCTATCAGACAAAGCGTCAAGGCGAGGATGGCTCTTATCATCAAGAGCTGATTCACATAGAGGAAGACGGCATCGTTGGCCGCGAAACTCTGACAGCCATTCAGAAAGTGCTGCGACACGCCACAGCCGAAGAAGATGCCGTAAGCCGCTTTTGCCAACTCCGCCGCGACTTCATCAACCGCTGTGTCGAGCGCGGCACAATACATGAAAAGTACATGCGCGGACTCCTGAAGCGCGTGGACTACGTTGAATCAATACAAAGACATTTTCTGTGAACGTTGTACAAGTGTTTAGTTAGTTAGCGTGTTTATTAGGGCTGGGCTGCGAAGTTCGGCCCTAATGCTATATATCGAATTGAGATGCAAAGCAAAGTTTAGTCGTGGTCTCATTTTGTTTCAAAAAAAGGAGGGTGGCGGCATTTTCTGGCATTGGGGTGATGAAAGTTGAGGAAAGTGTGTATCTTTGCAGCGCAAATAATAATTGAAAAAATAAAAACTGTATGAAACGAACAATCCTCTCGCTGTCGTTAGCAGTCCTGACAGCAGTGACGGCATCTGCTTACAATAAGCAGTCGATAGACATCAGTGTGAACGGGCAACAGCGTAACATGGTGGTTTTCACGCCGAACACGCTGCCTGCCAAGTCGCCGCTCTTCATAGTGACTCACGGCATGAACCAGGATCCGGAATACCAGTATGGCTCCGACAAGCTGTACGAGATGATTGACACGGCCAAGTTCGTGGTGACTTACTTGCGTAGCGACGGAACCACGTGGGATATAGGCGGCACGAAGGACCAGAATTTCGTGATCAAGACCATCGACGAGATGGCGACGCGCTTTGACATTGACCGTGACCGCGTCTATTGGTCGGGCTTCTCCATGGGGTCAATGCTTATTCACCACTGCATCGCAAACATGCAGGACAAGATTGCGGCTTTTGCCCCGACGAGCGGCATTCAGTTCTCCGAACAGCCTTGGAACAACTGCACTAAGCCAGTGAACATGCTGGAGTGTATCGCTTACGGAGATAATGTGTTTGGCTACGAAGAATACGGCATCCACGCCTACATAGAGAACTACGCCACGCACGACCAACACACGAACTACACTAAGATTGCTCACTACAAACCGATAAGCAGCAGCTGGTATGACGGGGATCTGGAGAAATGGACCGGCGGGCCCAATGGCGGCGAGGTGTGGCTCTACAGCTACAACAACGGCGGCCACTACCCGATGGATCTGAACCGTCACCTCATCTGGAACTTCTGCAAGCGTTTCGCCCTGAACCAGCCTACGGTGAAGATTGCCCAGCCGGCAGGCGAGACTATACATCTGATCTTTGCTCCGCAGGGGACGGCAGAATTCCCGGACATCACTCTGCGCGCCACACCGAAGACGTACAACTCCAGCATTGAGAAAGTGGATTTCTACGACGGGCGTACGCTCTTGGAGAGCAAATCTACGGGCCCTTATTCCACAACGATTGCTGCACCCGCTGCCGGAAAACACAACCTGCGCGTGGAGCTGACGGACAGCAAGGGCAAGACGGCACAGGCCACGTGTCTCGTAAACTACGCTGCGCCCCGCACCACATACAGTCTGCATCAGACTTTCACCGCAGAGAACACCGCTCCGCAAGGCTGGTATCTCTCTGACGGCTCGACGAAGCGAGTGGGCGGCGTAGTTGTGACTGACGGCCCGCGAATAGTGCATTTCACAAACTCCTCACGCGCCTTTGAATACGGGCTGCTGGTGCAGAACAATGTGTCCAGGGCAAAGGCCAGTTGGGCGAAATTCGGCTCGAAGAATGCCCGCTCTACACTGACTCTGTTTCCCGGCCATTACGCCCTGAAGTACAAGGTGTGCAACTGGAATCAGCCCGATTTCACTCCCGTGACGATTGCCATAGAGACGCGTGGCGGGCAGGAAGTGGCATCGGAGGTGTTCACGCCCACCGTGAATATAGGCGGAGACGCAGGGAATAAGTTCGCGAAACTGAGCCAGCAGACGTTCGAGTTCGACATCACTGAGAAGGACGATTACGTGATTGTCTTCTACACGGATAGCGCGCGTGACGCGGATTTCGTGCTTGGTTATCTCAGTCTGCAGTGTGTGGAATATGACACCACGCCCGTGCGTTCGGTCTCCGAGAGTGCGCCTGCATCGCGTTCGGAGGCATACGATTTGAGCGGACGACGAGTGCCATCCGCTCAAATGCATCGAGGCCTATACATCCGGAACGGACGCAAGACCGCTGTTCGGTAGGGTTTTAGACCTCCACTTTCTTGTAGCGCGGAACGAGCGTCTTGATGCACGCCCAGGCTATCAGATAAGCCACAGCGCAATAGCAGAAGATTATCATGTATCCGGCTTCCTTGCCCTCGAAACCGAGGAAACGGAAGGCGGCGCCCTGTGCCTCGGAATAGTCGAAAAGCATACCGGCTCCCTGATTGATGATGAAAGACGCGATGCCGCCGGCCATTGTGCCTATGCCGGTGATTGTGGCTATGGCGTTCTTCGGGAACATATCGCCGATGGTGCTGTAGAGGTTTGCCGACCACGACTGATGGCCTGCGCCGGCGAGACCGATGATGATGGCGGGCCACCAGGCGCTGTAGCTGCCAAGCGGTTGAGCGAAGAGAGCGAACACAGGCAGTACGGCAAAGAGGAACATGGCGCGCAGGCGTCCGGCGTAGGCTTCCATGCCGCGTCGTTCGATGAGGTATTTGGGGATATAGCCTCCGGCCCCGATGCTCACCACCGTTACGATGAGATAAACCAGAAAGATGAGCGTGGCGCCCATAGCGGAGTCGCTGCGATAGCCATATTGGTCGCTGAAATAGGCCGGTGCCCAGAACAGCAGGAACCACCACACGCCGTCAGTAAAGAACTTTCCCGCAATGAATGACCAGGTGGGGCGCAAGGTGAGACATTGGATAAAGGAGAGAGAGGGAGCAGCAGACCCACCCCCAGTCCTCCCTTGTAGGGAGGGGGCGGTTACTGTTTGACTGGATGCGGACTCTTCGTTTACAGATTTTTCACTACCCCCATTGTCTGGTGAGTAATTACTCCCCTCCTTACAAGGGAGGGGCTGGGGGGTGGGTCTGCCCTCATCCTGATTAATATACTCCAGCTCCGCTTTGCTTACGTGCTTGCTCTCTTCGGGCTTATCATACATAGCCCACCAGAAGCCCATCCACAGGAAACCCATGGCGCCGATGATGATGAATGCCATCTCCCAGCCGTAGGCCTTGGCCAGGAAGGGGATGCTGACAGGAGCCACCAACGCGCCCACAGACGCACCGGCGTTGAAGATGGAGGTGGCCAGAGCGCGGTCCTTCTTCGGGAAATACTCCGCCACCACTTTGATTGCGGCGGGGAAGTTGCCGCTCTCACCTAATGCCAGCACCGTACGGCAGACCATGAACAGCCACATCGATGTCGTGGAGATGCCCAGAGCCAGCGCGCTGCCTGCTTCCACCATCCGCAGCGCCTCGGCGTCAGCAAGATTGTGGAAATGCATCGTCAGCCAGCCGCAGGATGCGTGCATACATGCACCCAGACTCCACACGAAAATGGCAATGAGATAACCTTTCTTGGTGCCTATCCAGTCTATGAACTTACCGGAAAAGAGGCTCACGAAAGCATATAAGAGCGAGAAGGCGGCCGTGATGCTCCCGTAAGTGGAGTTGGTCCAATGGAACTCAGGCGCGATAAAGTCCTTCCAAGTCAGCGACAGCACCTGTCTGTCGAGATAATTCACGGTTGTGGCGACGAAAAGCAGGCCGCAAAGCCACCAACGCCAATTGGAAGACCCGCCCCCAAGCCCCTCCCGTGAGGGAGGGGTGAGGGGCTGGCGCGATGTGTTATTGTTTGTTTCCATTATAATGATTTTTTTATCGTTTTTAATACTAGTTCTATTTGATTTAGGACTTCTTCATTGGTGAAACGAATAACTCTGAAACCAAAAGACTCCAATCTCGCAGTCCTTCCTTCATCGTATTCTTTTTGTTCTAATTCTGAATGGTAGCTACCATCAACTTCTATAATAAGACTAGACTGAAGTGATACAAAGTCAACAATATAATCTGCTATAATATATTGACGGAAGAATTTAGTTCCAAGTGCTTTATCACGCAATTCTGCCCATAGAATCAATTCTGCATCAGTCGGGTTTATTCGATTGTTGCGAGCAAATTCTTTAAGTAAAGAATAGTAATCTGGTGAAGCCCATTTCAGTTCATTATTCATGGTTTAATTATTATATTCCGACGCGCAGCCCCCTCTCCTCCCTCACGGGAGGGGTCGGGGGTGGGTCTTTAGAAATAACGCTTTGCGTTATAATAGCTGATGTCTTCCACCATTTGCCGGACACGCTTCTCCTCATAGCCGGTGAAGGGAACGAGCCCTTGTTCAATGTCATTGCCGAGGAGGTTGCAGAGTGTGCGACGGAAATACTCATGGCGGGGGTAGGAGAGGAAACTGCGGGAGTCGGTCAGCATACCGACGAAACGTGAGAGCAGCCCCAGGAGCGAGAGCGCGTTCATCTGGCGCTCCATGCCATCCTTCTGGTCCAGGAACCACCAGCCGGAGCCCCACTGGATCTTACCGGCCACGCTGCCGTCCTGGAAGTTGCCAAGCATAGTGGCCACCATCTCGTTGTCGGCGGGGTTCAGGTTATAGAGGATGGTCTTCGAGAGATGCCCCTCGCAGTCCAAACGGTCGAGGAATCGGGCCATAGCGTATGCCGTGTGGCACTGGCCGATGCTGTCGAAGCCGGTGTCCGGCCCCAGCTGTGCCATCATGCGACTGTTGTTGTTGCGCTGGGCGCCGTAGTGATACTGCTGCACCCATCCGCTTGCGTGGTCCTGCACGGCGAAGATATAGAGCATCGCGCTCTTGAACTTACTGATTTCCTCTTCGGTGAGTTCGCCGCCCTGATATACTTTATTGAATATACTGGATATCTCGGCGTCGGTGTAAGGCTCGGCGTAGAACTCGTTCAGTCCGTGGTCGCTCAGACGGCAGCCGTTCTCGTGGAAGAAGTCATGACGCTTCTGCAGCGCATCAATGAAATCGCCAAACGAGCGGATTTCCATGTCGGCCACCTCCGCCAGCTTATCCACGTATGCGCGGAAAGCAACGGGATTCTCCACCGCCATCGCTTTGTCAGGACGCCAGGCTGGCAACATCTTCGTCATTGGACAATTTGACGATTTACGATTTACGATTTCTTCAGCATAAGCTGAATGGTATCTGAGGTCATCCACGGGGTCGTCTGTGGTGCAGACCACCTCCACGTTATAGTGGCGCATCAGACCGCAGGCGGTGAACTCAGGGTCGTTCTGCAGACGGTCATTGCAGGCATCGAAGATCTCGCGAGCCGTCTCGGGATTCAGACGCTTCTCTATGCCGAAGGCCGTCTTCAGCTCCAGATGAGTCCAGTGGTAGAGCGGGTTGCGCAGGGTGTAGGGCACTGTGGCAGCCCAGGCCTGGAATTTCTCCCAGTCGGAGCTCTCCGCGCCTGTGATGAGGCTTTCCGGCACGCCGTTTGTGCGCATGGCACGCCATTTGTAGTGGTCTCCGCCCAACCACAGTTCAGTGATAGAGCGGAACCTATGGTTCTCTGCCACCATCTTCGGGTCGAGGTGGCAGTGGTAGTCTATTATAGGCTGCTGGGCAGCATGATTGTGATACAGATCCCGTGCAGTCTCCGTCTGCAGCAGGAAATCGTTGTCCATAAAAGCTTTCATTAAATTCTATTTAATGTTCAATGTTCAATGTTCAATGTTCAATGTTCAATGATCAATGTTCAATGTTCAATGTTCAATGATTCTAATTCTCTTGTTTGCTCCAGTCGTCATCCCAGACATTCTTGCCTTGACGCTCTTCTTTAGTAAATCCTATATCCCTCTCGTTATCAACTTTGTTATTATCATCAATCTGAATGGAGGTGGGTTGCAACACAACGTCGTGCATGGCGAGGATATGTGTGTGTATCTCGGGTGTTTGATATATCTTTTTCACCATGATGATTTACTATTTAACAACAATTTACGATTTATTTACTATTTGGCAATTTGCTTTATTCACACGAATGACCACAAATCAGTTCCCATTAATAACCATAAATTATTTATGATATATGCGTGAATCTAATTCATGAACATTCGTGTGAAAAAGGTTTGTTACTTCACGAGAACTTTGCGTCCATTCAGGATGTAGAGACCCTTCTGAGCCTTATTCACGCGGCGACCGCTGAGATCAAACACTGCGCCAGCCTCATTAAGCATTATGCTTTCTGAATTATGAATTGACTCAGAGGTCTCTGTGATGCTTGTTTCGGTGTCGAACGAGAGGCGGAAGCCCTTGACAGAGCCGCCCGAAACGGATGTGTCGAGATAGGCCTTGTTGGCTCCGAGGGTGATGGTTGTGGTTCCAGCTTTATCGAACTTATAGAAGCCGATTTCACCGTTCTTCTTACCGAGAGAATAGTAAGGAGTCTCGTCGCTGAGCTCGAGCTCCATCGCGGTGAGAGTTCCCTTCAGGTGGTTGGCGCTCTCGCTAACCTGCTGAGTCAGATTCTTAGCTACGGTGAATTTGGCCTCTGTGCTTGTCTCGTTGATTAGGATTACGGCCGTATTGGCGGCAATTTCGTTATCTGTGACCTCTGTCAGATGAGCATAGCCTGATGTCACAGTTGGGATATAGTAGGCTTTTGTATTGCCATCCGTGGTGACGTCAAACGGCAGGTAGAGCGTAGCATAGTTGGCATCGCCGACTGCGTTGAGCTTAACGGGATATTCTTGAGTGAGCGTGACCACAAAGTCAGCTAATGTGATATACTTAGAAACATTCGTCGTCGTGACTGAGATGGTCGTCGACTTGGCGTTGACGTTATCAATGTTGAGCGCCGTGTAACCAGTAGCAGAACTTGCATAAGCAGGTGTGATGGTTGTGCCATCAGCTGCAGTCAGTGTATAGGTATGTGTCTCCGAAGAGCTCTTTGCTGCAAGCAGAGAATAGCCTTTGATGATGTAGCCCTCAGGTGCTGTCAGAGTGAGGGTCGAGGCGGTATTAGCGGCAGCAGGTTTGTAGGCTAAATTATAATGGCCATTCCAACTGCTAAACTTATCAAATGAGCCATCGGACTTGGTGAGTGTTAGACCTTCCACGCCAGATGCGGCGTTGGATGTCCACGTCGTCTTGCTACTGTCCCAAGTACCGTAGGTTGCTTCGCCATTTGTTCCGGCAACAATCTTCACATTATTAATCTCGCTTAGCAGCATTTCCTTGCTGATAACGATGTAGTTGATAGCGAAGCAGTCCATCTTGTCCTGATTGCCGATTGAGCCGTCCTCGAAGATGATGGCGAGGTCGCCGTTTGCCAGCTTCTGCATAGAGCTGTATGCTGCATAGCCAGGCTGGATCTGGAAGACTTCCTTCCATGTCTCTCCCTGATCGAAGCTTGCATACAGGCGCAAGTCCTTACGATAGGTGCTGTAGCTCTTGGTCAAGGTGTGCAGCAGCACGTCGCGACCGCCCTCGGTGGCACGGTTGTAATAGAGGATGTCGGCGTTGCATCCGTTGGCATTCATCTCGTCGCCCCAGATGCCCTGTGCCCCCCAGCTGTCTATTCCGTCCTCGCTGGCGTCGCCTGTGGTGCGGTTGTAACCGCGGTTTGCCATAGAGTTCCAGCCGCCGCGACGAACAGAGACGAGCAGTGAGTTGTCATTCATAATCTCCAGCTTCGACTCGTCTGCACCGGAGTAAATAGATGGTGACAGAGCCCAGGTAGCTCCCTCGTCGTCGGAATAAAGGACAAACTCGTTGTTTGTGCCGCTGACTTTACCGTTCATCGCAAAGGCGACGCGGCCGTTGGAGAATGTAACGCCCTTTCCGGCTGTAGTGAAGGCGGAGGTGATTTCGGCTCCGTTCTTATTGATACTGGAATAGATGTCTTTGACGGTACTCCAGGTGGCGCCGTTGTCTGTGCTCTCGGAATAACCCGTGTGCAACATTCCACTACTGAAGCTATTCTTACCAGCAGCCATCAGGCAGATGAGTTTGCCGCTCTTAGTGCGCACAATAGCGGGGTCGCCATAGCCATAACTGGCATCCGATGAGCCGTCTCCAGCTGCTATCGTATGCTCTTCGCTCCATGTTGCACCATTATCCATGCTCTTGCGAGCCACCACGTCAATCTTGTGGTTGCCCAAGTCGTTGGTGTTGCTGTAGCGGTCGTCGGTGAGAGCCAGGATGCCGCCGTCGGCCGTGTTAATGATGGTCGGGATGCGGTAGTACTTCGTGTTCACGTGACTGGCAGTCCAAGGATAGTTCTGAGCCTTGAATATGCGCATCTCACCGTCGGGATTGCCCTGGGCAGTGAGGTCGAGCACTGTAGCCTCCTTGTTGTTGGCAGTCTTGTAGGCATTGGTGTAACTGATGCTTGTGAGGCTGGCGTCAATGGTAGCCAACTCAGTGGCATCGCTCTTCACGTCGGCGGTAATCCAGTAGTAAAGGGTGGTGCCTGCATCAACGCTGGGAGCTTCGACACTGACTGTTACTTCGCCTTCGGCAGCGGTGGCTGTGCCAAGCAATGCGGGAGCGGCACTTGATGCGCGAATCTCATCGTTGTAAGTGTAATATACCTTCACGTTATCCACATTTGCAGCACCAGTCAGATTGATGGTGAACTGTGTGGGCTGGAAGTCTGTGAAGGGCTTTGCCTTGATGCGGAGGAGTGCTTGCATCGTGTTGCCCTTGCCCGTTGTCTGGTTGCCCTGGATTACGACAATGTCGGATGCTGTGATTGACAGCTCTGGGTCGTACTGTACGCTGATGGTGTGGTTGTCTGCATCAACTGTGCATCCCAGCATATTGGCCATCGAGAAGTCGCCGCTTTCGGGTGTGGTGCCCGTGGGCAGGAAGAAGAATCCGCCATTATAGACTGTAGTGGCACCCACAACGTCGTTGCGACTGCAAGCCAGCTGTGTGGCGTCAGAACCATTCTCAATGGTTACCTGCCAAGCTGTCAGTCCGGCTGCATCTAAGTCTATGGGGTAGAGGTCGAAGAGTGTGGCGTTGGATACCTTGTCTGATTCGCCGAGGAAATAGACGTTTGAGGCAAAGTAAGCCACGGCGTAGTCAGTCTTAGTGCCATTGTTGTGAGAGAACTTAAAGCCGTTGTCGTAAGTGATTTGTACGTTTTCTACGACATTTGTCGTTGTCATGGGGAAGTATGCATTGGCAGAGTTGTAGAAGTAGAGTCCGTTGGGCAACTGCCATGCATAGCCATTTTCAGTAGGCGTGATGTGGGTGACATAGGTAAAGTCGTCAACGGCGGGCTTGAGGTCAAAGCTACTCTTAAAGGTAAGAGGATATGTTCTGCCAGAGTAAGTCACACCTGCGGATGAGACATAAGCGAACTCATTGGCATAGGTTCCCGACTTGATGCGTAAAGCATACCATCCAGCCTCTGTGGGCAGGGCAGTAGCGGGTGTGGCGAGCTCGATAAACTTGCCGAGGGCTGCATTTACAGCTTCGCTCTGATTGCCGTCCACCTTCGTGATGGTGAAGTTGCCACCGACGTCGTTGTAGTTGATAATTGGGCCTGCGTATCCGTTGCTCACGGCGGCGTAGGTATCTGTCGTAGCAGTCTTTATCTTGAAGGTGCCGTCACTTTGCTGAATTAACGTCACAGCTACAGCGTCCGAGGAGAATATCCACGACGCTGTGCTTGCTGTTCCGGACGGAATTGCGAACTTGGTTGCACCTACATTATATAAATAATACTGATTGTTGGTTCCCGTGGGAACAATAACCCACTGGCAGTTGGGTTCAGTGGTGCTGAATGTCTGGCTGTTCTTACCGCTTGACCAGACGTAGGTCTTGCTCTGCGAAGGAGCATACATCATGGCACCACGACCAGAGTTGGTGTTATTGATGGTATAAACCTCGGATGTGGTGGGAATCCATGATTCAACGAACTCAACGGGATAGAATGCCCAGTCGTTGTTGCCGCCAATGGAGGTGGGAGCTGTCGAGCCCCAACCGACAGCTGTTGCATCGCCTTGGCTGAGGTTGTTAGCATCGAGAACAATTCCAGCTTCAGACGTCAGGTAGAAGTGCCCGTCCGTGTTGTTAATCTTCTTTAGGTTTATCTTGTTGGTTGGGGTGGTTGTTGTCGGCACATTAGTGCTTTGCTGAATATCTCCGAAGAAGTTGCCGAGACCGGTCTGCAGATAATACTCGTCCTCCCAACCGACGATGCGGACGAGGTATTTGGCATTGTCCGTAGCAGAGCCGGAGGGAGCGGTAGCGGTGTTGTAGAGCTTGTTCGCGCCGTTCTCATAGAGATATCCATGATTGGCTCCGCGGTCGAACATCACATACCACTGGCCTGTCTGCAATGTTGCAGCAGCTTCGGAGCTGACAGAGATGTCTTTGTTGGTGAACTCGGAAGATGGCACAACAGAGAAAATCTTGAATTGATTGGCGTTGCCAGTGCCGACAGACCATGGATGCAGTTTACCACTGCTACGGTTCCAACTATGTGCGGTGCCATTAGCATCCTTAGCGCTAGGAGCGAAGTTGCCATTGGTCTGCAAGTTCAAGCTCCATGCTCCAGCTGCGCTTGCATCTGAAGTTCCCACATAATCCGTTGAGTTGGTTGTCGGAGGTATGCCCCAATAATTGCCAGTAAGCAGATTCTGAACCTTCCATGTACCATCACCATTGCTGATAAAGCGATATATAGCGCGCTGAGTTGCCTGAGTGTCAGTTTCGCCGTTATAAGCAGAGCCTGTGTCCTTAACATAGGCTTCTTTTGATGAATTGGTGCTGATATAATATACAAAATAGAGCCCGCCATCTACAATGCCTGATTCTGACGTAATCTGTGCTCCAGCTATGAGCTGAGCTTCATCATCCGTAACGTCAGAATCAAATCTTCCTATTGTCGGGTCGTATGTTGCTGTTGCGTCTGTACCGTTTCCGCCTGCAGCCTTGATTGTGTAGCCTGATCCAATACCGTCGGGCAGGGTGAAACTGTAGGTGTTGTAAAGCCCACGCAGGTTGCCTGTGCTGTCATAGACCTTGAATCCTACAGCGCCTGTGCCTTCCATTGTGACGGTGCTACCGCTGACATTGTAGCTGTAGTCCGAGCAAGTTGCCCCGAAGGTTGTATATTGACCTGTCTCACCACTCTGACCAATCGGGAATTCGTCGGAGAATTCGGCCTTCTTAGTCCCTGCAGTAGCACCTGCGTATGTGGCATCGGGAGCTGTAATGCGGTCTTCGATGAAGATTATGTTGGCTTTGGGCAGATTCTTGTTGGCCACGTACTGCTTGGCAGCGTCGATTTCTTCCTGCGTAATGGTGAGATAATAGTTGCTATAGTCCTCTACTTTGTAGGCATTTTGGGTGCCCTCATCCAGCGTATAGCTGGTAAGCGTGGGGATTACGAAGAAGCCGTATGCCTGGAAGAACTCCGTGAGGTCGTATCCGCTAACCTCGCAGCACTTCTTGTAGAACTTGAGGTAATCGTCAGTTGCCGAGATGAAGGTGTTGCCTGTGTGCACCATTGGGTCGGTACGGAATGCCTTGAAGAGCTCGGGATAGAAGTCGGACTTCTTGCCCAGAATGTGGAAGAACTGGTAAAGCTGGAAGTAGAGGTGTGTGCGCTCCCAGATGCCGCGATCGTTCCAGAATATGCCGTTCCTCATGTTCTCGAAGGTGGTGCTGATGTTTGCGGCACGCGAGGTGAGGTGCCCGTTGTTAAAGATGGCGACATTGGAGAAGAGGTTGTTCGACACTTCCGTCTGACCCACCATGTTGATGTACTTCTGGAAAACGTGTCCATTCTCGTGAGCAGGCCCCCAGATTGTGCCTCCGGCGAACATGTCGGCATAGCTCATTATAGAGGAGATAGTTTCGACGTCGTAGTAAGTGCCATAGTTCGAGGCATGCATATAGTCTTGACCAGACATGTCGGTGACACTGAGCATGTTGTTCCAATAGCCGTCGAAACTCCCAAGTCCCATCAGACTATGTTCCATGTTAAGAATCTTGTCCCACTCGCCGAGCAGCTCTACCATCTGTGTTGGGCAAGCTTTCTTGACCAGGTCTGTGGTCAGGTGGAAGACCAGATTGTTGGTCTTCAGTTCAACGGTAGAGCCTGTCAGCAGGTGAGTCTTCAAGGCTGCCCAGTCGTCGTTGTCGTCACCTGCCGTAAGGTCGAAGAAGCCGTTTACTGTGCCGCCCTCGATGTGTACTGTCACGTCGGCATAGTAAGAGAGAAGTGTGTATGGCGTATTGCCGCTGCTGGTGTTATCCACCTCGTAATTGACGAAGCAGTTGCCCGACGATGCCATCAGCAGTACATTCATGCCTTCATGTAGCGCGTAGGTTGTGCCGGTAGCCTGGTACAGACCGGCAACCTCGAGGTTGACAGCCTGGCCCGAAGGAATAGCTCCGACATAG
Source organism: Bacteroidaceae bacterium (assembly GCA_017447625.1). GTDB lineage: Bacteria > Bacteroidota > Bacteroidia > Bacteroidales > Bacteroidaceae > Physcousia. The sequence continues at coordinate 3,888 of JAFSNB010000033.1, read as the reverse complement.
ACCTGAATATAATCGCCAGCCGCTACAGAGATACCTGTGGGATTGGTTAGACGGCCAAAAACGTACCCTGTACCAATGATATTGTTCCATCTGTCGTGCTTGCTGTAGGCCTTGTAGCTGCCTATGCGGAAGTCCATCTCTGTCTTGTCCCAGCCGTCGTATTCAGTCCAGGCATTGTTCTTAACCTTTACAGCCATATGCTGAACGCTTGTGGGCAGAGCGCTCATAGCAGAACGCAAGTTCTCATCGCTCATTGCCACGTAAGCGCTGTTGAGTTCTGTGCAGGCGGTGGTGGTGAAGAACGTAGTCAACTGACTGGTTGTTGCCTCAGCAGCTGCCGCCTTTTGTTCAGCAAGGTCCGAAGCATCAACCGTGGCAGCCTCGATAGTCCATTTGGACTTGGCTTCCGTTACATCATACTGCACAACCTTGAGTGCGGCATCGCAATGCAAGCCGCCGGCATAGAAACTGTATGGGTCATACTTGAAAGTGTACGTGCTTTCATCTTCACCGATAACGAAATCGGTACTGTTTGTATCTGTCGAATACTGATAGCCTGCGCTGCCCTGGCCTTTTATATATCTATCAGTCAAGGCATTCTTAAAGGTCACATTTGTACCACTTACATTCAGATACCACACCTGTGCATAGCTGCTTGATGCGAGGTCCGAGCAGACAAGCGTGTGACTGCTGGTGTTTTCCGTCAAGTACTTGCCGTTGGAGCTGATGACGTGATAATAACCGCTTGTGATAGCGGCCTGTGTCGCTAAAGTAATGAAGAACAACAGGATTGCTGTTCCGAAAGTCTTTAATCTCATAAGCGTATTAAGTTTGTTTTGTTCTTTGTCTATAGGTAGTTGGTTTTGTTCTTAAAGCAATGAAGGAGAATGTGTTATCGCTTGAATAACAACATTCTCCTTATTTTTGTGTAGGAACAATCGGGCTCGAACCGATGACCTCTTCAATGTGACTGAAGCGCTCTGAACCAACTGAGCTATGCTCCTGTATCGCTTTTGCGTCTGCAAAGGTACGTCTTTTTTGCTAAATGGCAACCGAAAAGGTCGTATTAAGCCGTGATTTTATACTTTCTTAACACGACGGGCTACTGAATCCTGTGTTCAATAAATCCCTATAAATGGGGATTGCGGCATCGCCGGAAAATGCCTACCTTTGCGGCGCAATTACAAGTTAAAAGGTTAAAAGGTTAAAAAGTTAAAAGAATAACAATGAAAAAGCTCATCCTTCTTACATCTTCCCTCTTCCTTCTCCCTTCATTAATATTAGCAGAATCGCGCCAGCCTGGGGAGGGGGCTGATAGCATCCAAGTCCTCAATCTTGAAGAGATAATAATTCGTTCGCAGCCGAAAGAGCAGGCTCCTCTGCGCCGTCTGCCGTCAGCCAGCAGCACATTCCACGCCTCGGAACTTTCGGCCCTCGGCGTGCGCGACCTCCATGACATCGCGCCCTTCGCCCCCTCGTTCTCAATGCCAGCCTACGGCTCCCGTTATACATCTACAATATACGTGCGCGGCACGGGCGCCCGCATAAACAGCCCCGCCATCACTATGTATGTGGATGGAGTGCCCCTCGTGAGCAAGAGCCAGATGAACTTCCACACTTACGGCTTGGAGGGAATCGAACTGCTGCGCGGTCCCCAGGGCACGCTCTACGGCATGAATTCTGAGGGCGGACTCCTGTGCCTCAACTCGTACGACCCCTTCCGTTATCAGGGTACAGACATCCGCTCGTCTTTAGGCACCTACCTGTACCGCAATGTTGAGGCCGCCACCTATCAGCGCATCTCGGACCATTTCGCCCTGTCCGTAGCCGCTTTCTACGAGGGTACAAACGGCTTCTTCGACAACAGCACCACAGGCAGTCGCGCCGACCGCAGCAACGAAGAGGGCGGGAGAGTGCGCCTCGCATGGAAACCCAATGAGCGCCTGCGTTTCGACCTCACGTCCGATGCACAATGGGTCAGCCAGAACGCCTTTCCTTACGGAGCGCTCGACCTCACTACTGGCCGTGCCGCCGACCCCGCCACAAACATCGACGGCTCCTATCGCCGCACAATGGTAACTACCGGTCTGAACATACGCTACACGGCTCCACGCGTGGAGCTCTTCTCTACCACCTCCCATCAGTACCTCGATGACGATATGCTTATGGACGTCGATTATCTGCCCGCAAACGACATGCACATGCAGCAGAAACAGCGCATGAACGCCGTCACTGAGGAACTGGTGCTGAAATCGCGCGGCGAGGGCCGTTGGCAGTGGACCACAGGCGCTTTCGGCTCTTATCAGTGGCTGCGCACCGACGCTCCCGTGTTCTTCGACGAGGGCTTCAACACCCGTCTCTCGCAGACCATCCACGACGCCGCCTATTACGGGATGCTGAATTCTATGGCTGCCCGGATGGGAGAGGAGAGGGCTCGCCAGATGATTGAGGGTGCAGGCGGGGTGAATATCACGATGGAGATGAAGGATGTGCCGGGCCTATTCCGCACGCCGCAGGCCAACGCGGGCCTCTTCCACGAGTCCAACGTCCGCCTTGCCGACCGCCTCACAGCCACCCTCGGCCTCCGTTATGACTATTCGCACGTGGCCATAGACTATCAGACCAGCGCCGCAGCCGACCTGCAGATGAGTGTGATGGGAGTGAACGTACACGCCACCTCCAGCTCAGCCCTCAGCCGTAAGGAACACTCAGACTATCACCAGCTTCTGCCTAAGGTGGGCCTCACCTTTGAGGTGGATGACCACCACAGCAACGTCTATGCTACTGTGGCCAAAGGCTACCGCTCCGGCGGCTTTAACATACAGATGTTCAGTGACATCCTCCGCTCCGAAGTGGACGACCCGCGCCTCCGTTCCGCCCGCTCGGACATGGATCTCGTTGTCGAACACTCGGATGCAGACTACGAACGCATCCGTGAGACCATCTCCTACAAGCCCGAAGAGAGCTGGAACTACGAGGTCGGAACTCATCTGAATCTCGCCGACGGCCTGCTGCAGGCAGATGCCGCCCTCTTTTGGATGCAGATCCGCAACCAGCAGCTCTCCGTGATGGCCCCTGGCGGCTTCGGTCGCATGATGGAAAACGCAGGGCGCACCAACAGTCGCGGCGCAGAGCTCTCCCTGCGTGGCACTTCGCGTAACCGCCGCCTCACCTGGTCCGCCTCCTACGCCTTCACCTATGCCACCTTCAGCGAATACACCGACAGCCTCGATAACAGCAGTTCAAGTGGTTCAAGTGGTTCAAGCGGCTCGGCTTCCGGCTCTTCCGCCTCCGCTTCCGGCGGCTCCCCTGCGTGGAGTGCTGACGGCGGTTCCCCCGCCGTCATCTCCTATGCCGGCAACCACGTCCCCTTCGTTCCCACTCACACCGCCTCCGCCTCTTTGGATTACCGCTTCGACTTCTCCGGCGCTTTGCGCTCCCTCACCATCGGGGCCAACGCCACCCTCACAGGTAAGACCTATTGGGACGAGGCCAACTCCTTCAGCCAGAAGGCATACGCCCTCCTTGGTGCTCACGTCACAGCCGACTTCGGTCTTCTCTCCCTTAACATCTGGGGACGCAACCTCACCAACACCCGTTACAACACCTTCGCCCTCTATAACACTTCCACCAGCAGCCACTTCGCGCAGCGCGGCGCCCCAATCCAATGCGGTTTCGACCTCCGTCTGCACTTCTAATTTCTTTTTGGGCTGTTCGGGACATTAATACTTTCATTTACGGCAAAAAAGGGGTCACCTGCATAATCGCGTGTATTAACCGAAAATCTTGACCAATCTGAAGATGAAGAATTTCTTGTCGATAACGCCCCTTAATTGAGCCCTAAAGTCCTTAATTTTAGCATTCAATGATTCAGCAGAAGCATTGGTT
>JAFSNB010000032.1 GCA_017447625.1 Bacteroidaceae bacterium | reverse complement strand
AGCGGATAGACCCCGCCTGTCCGTCGGTCTATCCGCTCGTTGTATATGGTTGTTATATTAGAACAAATCTGAATGTGTGCCGGTTCCCGTGAACAAGAGTATCAACTCTGTGTCGTTCTGTTCCCATATCAAGAGCCAGTCAGGCTCGATGTGGCACTCCCAGATGCCTTGGAATTTGCCCGAAAGCTTATGCGGACGGTACTGTGCGGGCAGAGAGCCATTGGCTGCAAGAAGCCGCATCGCCTCGTTGATGAGATTCATGTCGAGTCCGCGCTTCATGCAGAGGCGGAACTGCTTTTTGAAACGGTTTGAGATTTTAACAATGTACGCCATAATCTACAGTCCCATTTCCTTGAAAAACTCATCGACAGAGTTGTAGGTTGTCACCCTGCCGTGTTTCGCGTCATCGAGAGCTTGCTCAATGTCCCTTACGGCTCTGTCGTTCATGTACTCACCTGTTTCAGGGTCGTAGATGCGAGTCTTGGTGGCAGTTTTGGGCGTGACTTTGGTAATAAGTACTCCCAACGCCTGTAAGTACTCTATCAGAGCCTTGCCCTTGGCACTGCGCTCGTTCAATGTGATAGCATAAGTTGCCATAAATATGATGCTTTTTATCTGTTTTCGCGGACAAAATTACTACTTTTCTTTTATATATCGTACGAATTCCCCGTTAAAGAAGCAAAAAGCGGGCGAAAGTGCTTCTTTTTGGCACTTCCGTCCGCTTGGGGAATGAATCGGGGATTGATTGTTACTTGCTTTGGAGATAGGCGTGAACCTTCTCGGCCGTTTGCTTTCCGGAGGCAATGGCGCGGACGACGAGGGAGGCACCGCTGGCGGCATCACCGCAGACGAAGACGTTCTCGGGGTACTCGGGATGCTCGGGCTTGAGGAAGCCCATGGCGAGGAGAACGAGCTCGGCCTTGATGACCTCGGGTTCGCCGGCTTCGACCATTAGCGGACGACCGCCATCGGGATTGGGCTTCCAGTCGATGGGCTGGACGCGGACACCGGTGACGTGGCTGTCGCCTTTCTCGTCGAGGAACTCAAGGGTGTTGATGTTCCAGCGGCGGGTGCAGCCTTCCTCGTGGGAGCTGGTGGTCTTCAGGATGACGGGCCAGTTGGGCCACGGGGTCGCGGGGTTGTGCCCCACGGGCGGCTTGGGCATGATCTCGATCTGTGTTACGCTCTTGGCGCCCTGACGATGGGCTGTGCCGATGCAGTCGGAACCCGTGTCGCCGCCGCCGATGACGAGGACATCCTTGCCCTTGGCGGTGACGCGCTCCTCCTTTGAAAACTCCATACCTGCGAGGACGCGGTTCTGCTGCGACAGCAGTTCCAAGGCCAAGTGCACACCCTTCAAAGAGCGGCCAGGAACGTTGAGGTCGCGGGCGGTGGGGGTGCCGGTGGCGAGGACGATAGGAGCCCCCTCCCATCCTCCCCCAAGGGGGAGGCGTTCTTCCATTGCTGCATATAATAAATCGATGCTCCAAGGCTCCTCCCCCCTGGGGGAGGTTGGGAGGGGGCTGTTATATACAAACTTCACACCTTCCTGCTCCATCACGCTGATGCGGCGGTCGATGATCTTCTTGTTGAGCTTGAAGTTAGGGATGCCGTAGCGGAGGAGACCGCCGGCGGCTTCGTTCTTCTCGAAGACTGTCACTTCGTAGCCCATATAGTTGAGCGTGTTGGCTGCGGCGAGACCAGCAGGGCCGGCACCGATGACGGCGACGCGCTTGCCGTTGCGCTCGGGATGCTCGATGGTGACGTAGCCTTCGAGATAGGCGCGTTCGGTGATGGCGGCTTCGTTCTCGCGGTTGGTCACGGCCTCGCCCGTAGTGAGGTAGAGCACGCAAGCCTTCTCGCAGAGCGCCGGGCAGATGCGCCCTGTGAACTCGGGGAACGGGTTGGTCTTCTTCAGGAGTTTGTAGGCCTGCTCCCACTCGCCGCGATAGAGTGCGTCGTTCCATTCAGGGTCTTTGTTGCCCAGCGGACATGCCCAGTGGCAGAAGGGCACGCCGCAGTCCATGCAGCGGCTGGCCTGCTCCTGACGGTCGCGGGTATTGAGTGTCTGTTCCACCTCGCCGAAATCATGTATGCGGTCGTGAATAGGTCTGTATCCAGCCTCCTTGCGAGGAACAGTCAGAAATGCTTTTGGATTTCCCATCTTGATATTTATATTTTAAGGAAACAAATGTGCATAATATGCATAATTTTGTCCATAATACGAATAATAATATGATGGCTATTTGTGAGATAAATTATTCACATTATGCACATTCGTTTCTATTAATAATCACGTTGTACGTTCTCTATTTTTTCCTTTAGCTTCGCCATCTTCTCCTCTTCGAGCACGCGCTTGTACTCGATAGGCGTCACCTGGATGAAGTCCTCGATGTAGCGGTGCCAGTCGTCCAGCATACGTCCTGAGAGGGCGCTGCCGGTGTGAAGGTAGTGCTGGCGGATGAGTTCGAGCAGTTCCTTGCGCGAGACGCCGTCCTCGACCAGCGAGAGCTCCACCATGTCCATGTTGCAGAAGTAATCGAAGGTGTGGTCGGGGTCATAGACATACGCCAAGCCACCGCTCATGCCGGCGGCGAAGTTGCGACCCGTCTTTCCGAGCACGACCACACGACCGCCCGTCATGTATTCGCAGCAGTGGTCGCCTGCGCCCTCGATGACGGCGATGGCACCCGAGTTGCGCACGCCGAAGCGCTCACCCACACGGCCATTGACATACAGCTCGCCGCTGGTGGCTCCGTAGAGACCCGTGTTGCCAGCGATGATGTTGTCCTCGGCACGGAAATCGGCACTGACGCGGGCTGGTGGCAGGATGCTGATTCGACCGCCAGAGAGGCCCTTGCCGAAGTAGTCGTTGCTCTCGCCTTCGAGCTTCAGGTTGAGGCCTCGCACGGCGAAGGCGCCGAACGACTGACCTGCCGAGCCCTTGAACTTAATGTTGATAGTGCCGTCGGGCAGACCGGCCTCGCCGTACTTCTTGGCAATCACACCCGAGAGCATAGTGCCCACGGCGCGGTCGGTGTTCTTAATGGCGTAGTCGAGGTTTACTTCCTCCTGGTCGTCGATGGCCTTCTGAGCAGCCTTGATGATCTCCTCGTCCTTAACGCCACTGACCTTGGTGAACTCGCCGCGATCCCAATAGAGGGGCTTGTCGGTGGCGGACTGATGAAGGAGGCGGGAGAAATCGATGGTAGCCCACTTCTCAGACCCACCCCCAACCCCTCCCGTAATGGAGGGGAGAGCTGGCGCGCAGCTATCGAACGAAGTGAGGCCCTCGCCCTTACGGGAGAGCGGGGAGAGGGTCTTCACTTCGATGAGGTCTGTTCTACCAATAATATCCTTCAGCCTGCGCACGCCGATTTCAGCGAGGTACTCGCGCACTTGTTCGGCGAGGAAGGTGAAGTAGTTGACCACATACTCGGCACGACCCATGAAACGGGCGCGGAGGCGTTCGTCTTGCGTGGCCACGCCCACGGGGCAGGTGTTGGTGTTGCACTTGCGCATCATCACGCAGCCGAGCACGATGAGCGGCAGTGTGCCAAACGAGAACTCATCGGCACCGAGCATGGCCATGATGATGACGTCCTTGGCGGTCTTCAACTGGCCGTCGGTCTGTAGGCGTACCTGGTTGCGAAGACCGTTGCGAACGAGTGTCTGCTGTGTCTCTGCGAGGCCGATTTCCGGCGAGATACCTGCGAAGCGCATAGAGCTGGCAGGGCTGGCGCCCGTACCGCCTTCAGAGCCACTGATGACGATAAGGTCGGCCTTGGCCTTTGCCACACCTGCGGCAATCGTGCCCACGCCACTCTCAGCCACGAGCTTCACGCTCACGGCAGCTGTCGGGTTGATATTCTTGAGGTCGAAGATGAGCTGTGCCAGGTCTTCGATAGAATAGATGTCGTGATGGGGTGGGGGAGAAATGAGCGAAATACCGGGGATGGCGTTACGCGTCTTGGCGATGATGTCGTTCACCTTGAAACCGGGCAACTGACCGCCCTCACCGGGCTTCGCGCCCTGGGCCACCTTAATCTGAATCTCCTCGGCATTTACCAGGTATTCAGCCGTTACGCCGAAGCGACCCGATGCAATCTGCTTCGTCTTGCTGGAAAGCGACACGCCGTCCACGTCAGAATGGTAGCGGGCGTTGTCCTCGCCGCCCTCGCCCGTGTTAGAGCGTGTGCCAAGCTTGTTCATTGCCAGCGCCAGTGCCTCGTGCGCCTCGATGCTCAGTGCACCGAAACTCATGGCACCCGTAACGAAATGTCTGACGATGCTCTCCACAGGCTCCACTTCGTCAAGGGGAATGGATGCCCCACCGCTCTTCTTAAAGCCAAGGAAATCGCGCAGGAAAATGGGCTTTTCTTTCTCATCGACCATCTGCGCCCACTCCTTGAATTTCTTGTACGAGCCAAGTCGCGTGGCAATCTGGAGGTTCGCAATCGTTTCGGGGTTCCAAGCGTGGAGGATGCCATCCTTGCGCCAAGAAAACTGGCCGTTGTTGGGCAGGAATTCGTTAATCTCGGCAGGCTTGAACGCCTCGTCATGCAAGCGAATTGCGTCGCGAGCTATTTCCTTCAGTCCTATGCCGCCGATGGTGCTCACTTCCGTACCGAAATATCTCTTGAGCAGATCTTCGCTCAGTCCGATGCTCTCGAAAATCTTGGCACCTCGATAACTGCGGATGGTCGAAATACCCATTTTCGACATAATCTTTTTCAAGCCCTTATCGACAGCTTTGATATAGTGAGTTTCAGCCGTAGCATAATCCTCTTGGATCTTGTGCTTCTTCACCAAGTCGTCCAATACGGCAAAGGTCATGTACGGACAGATGGCGCTGGCGCCGTAGCCCAGCAGCAACGCCGCGTGCATAACCTCGCGAATCTCACCGCTCTCCACGATTAGAGCAGTCTGCACACGCTTACCAACGCTTATGAGATAGTGGTGAACGGCAGAGACGGCCAACAAACTTGGGATAAGGAAAGCCCCCTCCCGACCTCCCCCAGAGGGGAGGAGTTCAACCTTATCAGTAAGTATGATGTAGTTGTAGCCGCTATCTACTGCTTCTTCGGCATCCTTACAAAGTTTGTCAAGTGCAGACCTTAATGCCTCGCCAGCCTTGTCCCAATCTGGCTCCTCCCCCTTGGGGGAGGTTGGGAGGGGGCTGGTCATTGGCAACTTGATTGTCTTAAACCCCTTATACCGAATGTTACACAGTATATCTAACTGAGTGTTTGTGAGCACGGGCTGTGGCAGACGAACCATCTTGCAGTTCGAGGCGTCGGGTGTCAGGATGTTCGTGCCGACGGCACCGATGTACTCGGTCAGCGACATCACCAACTCCTCGCGGATTGGGTCGATGGCGGGGTTGGTCACCTGCGCAAACTGCTGACGGAAGTAGTTGAAGAAAATCTGCGGACGGTCGCTTATGACGGCCAGTGGTGTGTCGTTACCCATTGCCGCCACGGGTTCCTGTCCGGCTGTAGCCATCGGGATGATGGTCTTGTCGATGTCCTCCTGACCGAAACCGAAGTTAATGAGCTTGCGTTCGAGGTCGGCGACGCCATTCTCCACGTGGCGACCGCTCTTCAGCTTCTCCAACTGGATGCGGTTCGTCTGCAACCACTCGCGGTAGGGATGTGCCTTGGCCAACTGCTCTTTGATTTCGCCGTCGTAATAAATCTTGCCTTCCTGCGTATCAATCAGCAGAATCTTTCCGGGCTGCAAACGGCCTTTGCTCACCACATCGCCCGGTTCGAAGTCCATCACGCCGACCTCAGAGGCCACAATAACCATGCCTTGTCTCGTAATCGTGTAACGGCTGGGGCGCAGTCCGTTCCTGTCGAGCATACCGCCCGCGTAGCGACCGTCCGAGAACAGCAAAGCAGCAGGTCCATCCCACGGTTCCATAAGGATAGAGTGGTATTCGTAGAACGCCTTCAAATCCTCAGAGATTGGGTTCTTGTCGTTGAAGCTCTCGGGCACCAGAATCGCCATCGCCTGCGGCAGAGAGAGGCCGCTCATCATCAGGAACTCAAACACATTATCTAGGCTTGCCGAGTCGCTCATCCCTTCCTGTACAATCGGGCGCAGATCCTTAATGTCGCCTAATGCCTCGCTATTGAGCACGCTCTCCCTCGCTTTCATCCACCCGCGGTTACCGCGAATGGTGTTAATCTCGCCGTTGTGCGCCAGCAAACGGAACGGCTGCGCCAGCGACCATGTGGGGAAGGTGTTGGTCGAGAAGCGCGAGTGAACCAATGCCAGTCCGCTCGTGAAATAGGGATTCGACAGGTCTGGGAAATATCTTCGCAGCTGACCGCTCGTCAGCATTCCCTTATAGATGAGATTCTTCGAGGAAAGGGAGCAGATATAAGCCTCACCCCCGACCCCTCTCCCGTGGGCGAGGGGAGTAGACGCCTTTGTCATTTCGGAGATTCTATTCTCAATCCTTTTTCTTATTCTATATAGTTTACGGTCAAGCTCCGACACATCCCCCTTAAAGCTCCCCTCGCCCACGGGAGAGGGGTCGGGGGTGAGGCTTGTCACAAATATTTGTTTAATCTCCGGCTCTACTTCGCGGGCTGCTGCGCCAAGCACCTCCGGACAAGTCGGCACCGTGCGCACGTGCATTAGTTGCAGGCCCTCGCGTTCAATCTCTTCAATCATCACGCTCAGGATCTGCTCCTGCGCCTTCTCATCCTTGGGCAGGAACACCAAGCCCGTACCGTACTTACCTTTCTCCGGCACAGGAATTCCCTGCAACAGAATAAACTCATGTGGAATCTGCACCATGATACCAGCGCCGTCGCCTGTCTTGTCGCGCGTCTCAGCGCCGCGATGCTCCATATTCTCCAGCACCCGCAGTGCGTTATCCACCAGCTCGTGACTCTTGCCACCGTGGATATTCACCACCATGCCCACGCCGCAGGCATCGTGCTCATAAGCCTCTTGATATAATCCCTTTTCCATTTACTATTTGACGATTTACTATTTACTATTTGACGATTTTACAATTTATCATTGATTCGGCGAAGTGCCTCTTTAGTGTTCTCGTGCGTTCCGAAAGCAGTCAGGCGGACGTAGCCCTCGCCGGCGGAACCGAAGCCGACACCAGGGGTGCAGACGACGCGCGCGGAGCGTAGCATCCAGTCGAAGAACTCCCATGAGCTCCCCTCGCCCTTTGGAGAGGGGGTGGGGGTGAGGCTTGGCACCTTCACCCATAAATACGGCGCATCCACGCCGCCATAGACCTTGAAGCCCATGTCCGTGAGCACCTCGCGCATCAGTTGCGCGTTTTTCATGTAGTAGGCTATGGTCGCTTTGACCTGCTCCTTGCCCTCGGGCGTGTAGATGGCCTCTGCAGCACGCTGGCTTAGGTAGCTTGTGCCGTTGAACTTCGTCGATTGGCGACGATTCCAAAGAGAGTTAAGAAGCCCAAGGGCCTTTGGCACCACCGTGTATCCGCAACGGATGCCCGTGAAGCCGGCTGTCTTGGAATAGCTGTAGAACTCCACGGCGCACTGCCTGGCACCTGGTATCTCGTAGATGCTGTGGGGTACGTCCTCGCTCTGGATATAAGCCTCGTAAGCGGCATCATAGAAGATGAGGACGTTGTTCTGCAAAGCGTAATCCACCCACACTTTCAGTTGCTCGCGTGTGAGCGTTGTGCCAGTCGGGTTGTTGGGATAGCAGAGGTAGATAACATCCACGTGCTCCTTGGGTAGTTCGGGCGCAAAGCCGTTCTCTGCCGTACAAGGCAGATAGACGATCTCGCGGCCCGCCATCACGTTTGAATCCACATACACGGGATAGACGGGATCGGTGACAGCGATACGCACGTCCTTACTTAGCAGCTCCTGGAAATTGCCTGTATCGCTCTTGGCACCATCGCTCACGAATACCTCGTCTGCATCGATGTCGATGCCACGAGCATGGAAATCGTGAGTCACGATGGCCTCACGCAAGAAATCATAACCCCGCTCAGGGCCATAACCGCGAAACGAAGCCGCCACCGCCATCTCGTCCGTTGCTTTGTGCAACGCTTCGATGACAGCAGCGCAGAGCGGCCGCGTCACATCGCCGATGCCGAGGCTGATTATGTTGGCCCCGGACTTCTCCGCCTTATAAGCTTTCACCTTCTGTGCAATCTCGGAAAAGAGATATGCACCAGACAATTTTAGAAAATTGGGATTAACGGACCCACCCCCCTGCCCCTCCCTTGTATGGAGGGGAGTAGTATGATTTGCCATTTGATTATTTCCCATATATTATTCTGTTTTTGCTGTTCTTGTCAGGTAATTACTCCCCGCCCTTACAGGGAGGGGCAGGGGGGAGGGTCTGCTCTATCTCTCCCTCAAACACAAACTCCGCCGGTCCCGTCATATAGACGTGTCCGTCGCTTTCGCGCCATTCAATCTCCAGCTCGCCGCCATCCATGAGGATGCGGCTCGTGTGGCCGGCGCGTCCTGTCTTGCAGGCAGCCACCGCCGTAGCGCAGGCGCCAGTGCCGCAGGCCTGTGTGATACCACTGCCGCGTTCCCAAACGCGCACCCGAATGCCGTCAGGACGCATTTCGGCAAATTCGATGTTCGCGCGCTCAGGAAACGCAGGGTGGTGTTCAAGTATTGCTCCTTCGCGAGCGACGTCAATTGCGTCCACGTCGTCCACGAAGATTACATAGTGAGGGTTGCCCATAGAAATAAAAGACCCACCCCCAGCCCTCCCTTGTAGGGAGGGAGCATATACCCTTGCCCCGAGGGTTGGGTTGTATTGTCTGGGTTCCTCGAAAACAGGAGCGCCCATATCTACTGTTATGCTTTTTACGATGTCGTTAACAATATGCAGGAAAAGCAACTTGATTCCGGAGAGTGTGAGTAAGCGAATTACCGTCTCATGGTAACCATTCCCCTCCATACAAGGGAGGGGCCAGGGGTGGGTCCTCTCATACACATATTTCCCGACGCAGCGACTGGCATTTCCGCACATCATTGCTTCTGAGCCGTCGGCGTTGAAGATGCGCATTGTGAAGTCTGCCTCTGGTATCGGCGAGCGTCCGATCAGCACCAAACCATCAGAGCCTATGCCTTTGTGTCTGTCACTCCATGCGATGGCAGCTACAGACGGATCCTCTATATTATATAAGGAGGTGTCAACATAGATATAATCGTTGCCGCAACCGTGCATCTTTGTGAAGTGAGCTCTTTGTTTCATTTTGTCCGAATTGTTGGTACTTTGCTTTCTTTTTGTTTGATTACGGTGCAAAGATATGTCGTTTTGTGCATAGAAGCATTATTATTGCATCAAAAATGCCGAAATTAAGCTAAACTTATTGACTTGTGTCAATTCTTATCTCTTTTGAGGCTTCTTTTTGCGCATAATATTTGCAAAATAATGACTATTTGCTCTATCTTTGCAGCGATTTCATTGCAATGTGACACAATTGGACGCTAATTTAAACAATTATTAATGTATGAAAAAGATTGAAGCAATTATCAGGAAGACAAAGTTTGAAGAAGTCAAGGAGGCGTTGCTCTCATCGGACATCGACTGGTTTGAGTACCATGACGTGCACGGCATCGGACAGAGCCGACAGGAACGCATTTACCGCGGTGTCCAGTACTCTACGGATGTAATTGAGCGCGTGGCTATCACCATCGTCTGTCGCGATCAGTTCGTTCAGCCAACCGTAAAGGTGATAATCGAGACAGCTCATACAGGAGAGGTCGGCGACGGCCGCATCTTCGTTAGCGATATGATAGATACCTGGAGCATTCGCACAGGTGAGAATGGCGACACCGTACTGAGAGATAAGAAGTAAAGACCCACCCCCAGCCCCTCCCGTAATGGAGGGGAGACCTGCGGGTTGAAATAAATTATTAACTAAAAAAATGACCATATAATCTTCCAAGCGCCAGCTTTCGAGCGAAGCGAGGCTCTCCCCATTACGGGGGAGCGGGGAGAGGGTCTTCAGATATTATGAACGAAATAGCTTTGTCATTAGATACAGTATGGATGTTATTAGCAGCCATGTTGGTGTTTTTTATGCAGCCCGGTTTTGCGCTGTGTGAGGCTGGTTTCACACGCGGCAAGAACACCGTAAACATCCTTTTTAAGAACTTCGTAGATTTCATGTTCGGCTCTCTGCTGTTCTGGTTCGTGGGCTTCGGCTTCATGTTCGGATCAGACGGCGCAGGCTTCATCGGAATGCCCAACTGGGGCGATCTCAGTTTCTACAGCGGCGACCTGCCCGTAGAGGGCTTCCTCATCTTTGAGACCGTCTTTTGTGCCACCTCTGCTACTATCGTTAGCGGCGCAATGGCCGAGCGTACAAAATTCTCTATGTACGTGATTTATAGTGCCATGATCTCGCTGCTCATATACCCTATCGAGGGTCACTGGACATGGGGCGGCGGCTGGCTCTGCAACGATGCAGCCGACAGCTTCATGATGACCACCTTTGGTGATGTGTTCCACGACTTCGCCGGCTCTGCAATAGTACATTCAGTAGGCGGCGTGCTGGCTCTCATCGGCGCAATCGCTCTGGGTGCCCGTCGCGGCAAATACGCCAAGGACGGCAGCAGTCGTGCTATTCCTGGTCACTCGCTTACCCTCGCAGCGCTCGGCGTCTTCATCCTGTGGTTGGGTTGGTTCGGTTTCAACCCCGGCTCACAGCTTGCCGCCTCTGGCGAAGTCAACCGCACAGCCATCAGTCACGTTTTCCTGACCACCAATCTGGCAGCCGCAGCAGGCGGTGTTGCCACGATGTTCCTCACCTGGTTGAAGTATAAGAAGCCGTCGTTCTCTCTGACTCTGAACGGTGTGTTGGCCGGTCTCGTGGGCATCACAGCCGGTTGTGACATGGTGTCACCCGTAGGCGCTGTCATCATCGGTCTTGTTTGCGGTACAGTGCTGGTCTTCAGCATTGAGTTCATTGATCACAAGCTCCACATCGACGATCCCGTCGGCGCTTCCAGCGTTCACGGTGTCTGCGGTATTCTCGGAACACTGATGACTGGCTTACTCTCTACGAGCAACGGAGCCCTCTACGGGCACGGTTGGGGATTCTTCGGAGCCGAAGCGTTCGGTATCCTCGTTATCGACCTCTGGGCTGCAGCCTGCGGTCTCGTCCTCTTCTACGGTATAAAGAAACTGCACGGCCTGCGTGTTCCCGCCCGCATCGAGGACGAAGGACTTGACGTTTATGAACACGGAGAATTGTGCTATAACTAAAACTCATAAAGAACTGTGTTATGAAAACAAATATCAAATCAGGCTTCAGAAGCCTCGCTATATTGGCAATAGTATTATTCTTGCCAACCTTCCTTTTCGCTCAAGCACCGGCAATTGAGCGTGGCGACACCCTCCCCAATACGGAGGTGCGTAAAAGTAGTCCGGTAACAGTCTCTTTAGGCGCCGACCTCGTTAACCAGTACATCTGGCGCGGTCAGGATCTCGGCAATGTCAGTCTGCAACCTACGTTAGGCATCGAATGGAAAGGCCTTAGCCTCTCAACCTGGGGCAGTGTTGGCATAAGCAACTGGCTGGATACGAAAGAGTTGGATTTCACTCTGAGTTACACCATCAAGGGATTCTCGGTTGGAATCACCGACTACTGGTTCTCCAAGGGTAGTTATTTCAAATACAGAAACGGTAAGACCACTCATATATGGGAGGGGTTCGTGGGTTACGACTTCGGTTTCCTGGCCCTGAATTGGTACACAAACTTCGCAGGTGATGACGGCACGAATGCTAACGGTAAGCGCGCTTTCAGCAGCTACTTTGAGATTTCGGCTCCTTTCCGTCTCGGAGGACTCGACTGGAGCGCAACCCTCGGTGCCGTTCCTTGGCAGACAACCAGCTATGGCACCAATGGATTTTGCGTCACCAATGTCTCGTTGCGTGCCACCAAAGACTTCCTCATCAAGGAGCGGTACCACCTGCCCGTTTTTGTCGGTCTCACAGACAATCCTCGCTCTGAGAAACTCTACCTCCTTTTCGGACTGTCATTCTCAATATAAATCCATTTTATGAATACCAAATACATCTTCGTCACGGGCGGCGTCGTTTCCTCGTTGGGAAAAGGCATCATCTCGGCCAGCATCGGAAAGTTGCTGCTGGCACGCGGCTACAAAGTCACGATTCAGAAGTTCGATCCTTACATCAACATCGACCCGGGGACGCTGAATCCCTACGAGCACGGCGAGTGCTACGTGACCGAAGATGGAATGGAAACCGATTTGGATTTGGGCCACTACGAGCGGTTCACGGGTATTCGCACCACGCGTCACAACTCAATCACCACAGGCCGCATTTACAAGGCCGTCATCGACCGCGAACGACATGGCGACTACTTGGGAAAGACGATTCAGGTAGTGCCACATATCACGGATGAGATTAAACGTAGAATGTTAAGAAGCCCCCTTCCGACCTCCCCCAAGGGGGAGGAGAACTACCCACCCATTCATCCCCCCTTGGGGGGACAAGAGGGGGGCCTTGACTTCGTCATAACCGAAGTCGGCGGCACGATTGGTGACATAGAGAGTGCGCCGTTCATGGAAGCCATACGACAGCTGCGGTGGCAGTTGGGGCGGGATGCGGTGTGTGTGCATCTCACGTATGTGCCTTATCTGAAAGCGGCCGACGAGCTGAAGACGAAACCCACCCAGCACTCGGTGAAAGAACTGCAGGGCATGGGCATCCAGCCCGACATCCTCGTTCTCCGTACGGAACGCCACCTTGACGACGCGATGCGCCTTAAGGTGGCATCGTTCTGTAATGTCGATTTGGAGTGTGTGGTGCAGAGCGAGGATATGCCCAGTATCTATGAGGTGCCGGTGAACATGCAACGACAGGGCCTTGATGCCGCCATTTTGAAGCGAGTCGGATTGGCCCCCCTTTCTTCCCCCGAGGGTGAAACAATTGTATCGCCCAATGCTTCTAATGGTTTAGAAGCCCCCTCGGGGGCCGTAGGGGGGGCCAACTCTGGCATGGAGTCTTGGCACGATTTCTTGGAGAAACAACGCAACGCCACCAAGGAGGTGCATATCGGTCTCGTTGGCAAGTACGACCTGCAGGACGCCTATAAGAGCATCCGCGAGAGTCTGATTCTGGCCGGTATATATAATAATGTAAAGGCAAAGATTCATTTCATTAACAGTCAGGAGGTCACTCCTGAGAACATAGCCGAAAAACTGAACGGAATGGCCGGAATCGTTATTTGCCCGGGCTTCGGTCAGCGCGGCATCGAAGGAAAGATTATTGCAGCCGAATACACCCGCACCCACGACATCCCCACCTTCGGCATCTGTCTCGGTATGCAGATGATGGTTATCGAATTCGCAAGGAATGTGCTGGGGTATAAGGATGCAAATAGTGCAGAAATGAGGGAGCAGTTACCTTCGGAAAAGGAAGCCCCCGTAAACGTCATAGACCTCATGTCAGAACAAAAAACCATAACCCAGCTGGGCGGAACAATGAGATTAGGTGCATATGATTGTGAGCTGAAAGAAGGCAGTAAGACTTTTGAAGCATACAATGCTCACGAATTGTTGAGCGCAGGCGAGAAATGTTCAATGTTCAATGTTCAATGTAAAATAAAGGAGCGTCACCGCCACCGCTATGAGTTCAACAACCAATACCGCGACGAGTACGAGGCGGCCGGAATGAAGTGCGTGGGCATAAATCCCACTGCCGACCTCGTGGAGATTGTGGAGATACCGGAGAAGCGCTGGTATATCGGAACGCAGTTTCACCCGGAATACTCTTCAACGGTATTGCATCCTCACCCGTTGTTTATGTCGTTCATCAAGACTTGCGTCAGTTGAAATGTAAAATGTAGAATGTTAAATGTAAAATTCGATGTTGGAAGAGTTGAAGCATGAATGTGGTGTTGCGCTGGTTCGCCTGCTGAAACCGCAGAGCTACTATGAGCAGAAGTACGGCACGCAGTCGTACGGTCTGAACAAACTCTATCTGATGATGGAGAAGCAGCACAACCGCGGTCAGGAGGGCGCGGGCATTGCCTGTGTGAACATGGATGCGCCCGTCGGTACGGAGTATATGTTCCGCGAGAGGGCACTGGGCAAGGATGCAATCACGGAAATCTTTAATGCCATTGACCATTCACCATTGACCATTGACCATTGTTCTGATGAATACGATGATTACGCAGCCAATAATGTTCAATGTTCAATGCTCAATGCTCAATTATACATGGGTCACCTGCGTTATTCCACCACGGGCAAGAGCGGCATACAGTATGTGCACCCTTTCCTGCGCCGCAACAACTGGCGGGCTAAGAACCTCTGTCTGTGCGGCAACTTCAACATGACCAATATCGACGAGATATTCAATAAGATTGTGCAACAGGGCCAGTCGCCGCGTGTCTATAGCGACTCCTACATCACGCTGGAGTGGATGGGGCACCGTCTGGACCGTGAGGTTGAACGATGCTTCGTTGAGGCTAAGGAGCTGGGTTTGGAGAATACTGATATCACACGCTATATCGAGGACCACGTGCAGATGGCGAATGTGTTGCGCACGACGATGGCTGACTACGACGGCGGTTACGTGATGTGCGGCATGACGGGCTCGGGCGAGATGTTCGCTATGCGCGACCCATGGGGTATCCGTCCTGCGTTCTGGTATCGTGACGACGATGTGATTGCTGTAGCCAGCGAGCGGGCAGTGTTGCAAACCACCTTCGACCTGCAAGTCAAGGACGTGCAGGAACTGCCTGCCGGTCAGGCGCTGATAGTCCACAAGGACGGCACAAGCCGCTTGGAGCAGATTATCGAGCACAAGGCCTACAGCGCTTGTAGTTTTGAGCGCATTTATTTCAGTCGTGGTAACGATTACGACATCTATCATGAGCGCAAACAGCTGGGCCAGCAACTCACGGAGCCCATACTGAAAGCCATCGACGGCGACACCGAACACACCGTCTTCTCCTTTATCCCCAACACAGCCGAGGTGGCCTTCTACGGAATGGTGGAAGGTCTGCGCTCCAAGGGCTTCAGCGTGCGCAGCGAGAAGGTGGCGTGGAAAGACATCAAACTGCGCACTTTCATCACCGAGGCCGGTTCGCGCAACGACCTCGCCTCACACGTCTATGACATCACCTACGGCTCGCTGCGCCCCTACGAAGACAACCTTGTTATCATCGACGACTCTATAGTCCGCGGCACAACTCTGAAAGAGAGCATCTTCAAGATTCTGGACCGTCTGCATCCCAAAAAGATCGTGATGGTTAGCAGCTCGCCGCAGATCCGCTACCCCGACTATTACGGCATAGACATGGCCCGCTTGGAGGAGTTCTGTGCCTTCCGCGCCGCCATAGCATTGATTGAGGAGAGGGGAATGGAGGAACTGATTGAGGAGGTGTACAGATTATGCAAATACACAGTGGCCCCCCATTCGGCCCCCGAGGGGGCTACTAATGTTATGCCCGCTGTTAACAAAGGTATAGAAGTCCCCTCGGGGACAGTAGAGGGGGCCTCTACTCCTGTTCGCTTACTCTATCGCCCTTTCACCGTCGAGGACATCAACCGCAAGATGGCGGAGATGTTGCGCCCCGCGGATATGCTGGCTCCCGTGGAGTTCGTCTTTCAGACCATCGAGGGCCTTCACGCCGCCTGCCCCAACCACCTGGGCGACTGGTACTTCACCGGCGACTATCCCACGTCTGGCGGCAACCGCCTCGTGAACGAGGCATTCATCAGATACGTAGAAGACAACAACCGTAGATAAATCCTAAAATAGTCAAATCTTTTAATCGTCAAATAAAGTCATGTGTGGATTTGTAGCAATTCTCAAGACAAAGGGCGATGCTCGCGAGAAACGTGAGCAGGCGCTGAAGATGTCGGCAAAGATCAGGCATCGTGGTCCCGACTGGAGCGGGGTCTATTGCAGCGATAAGGCTGTGCTGGCGCATGAGCGTCTGGCCATTGTGGATCCACTTTCGGGTGGGCAGCCGTTGTATTCACCCGATGGCAAGATTGTGTTGGCTGTGAACGGTGAGATATACAACCATCAGGAAATCCGCCGCCGCTATGTCGGGCAATATGAGTTCCGTACGGGCAGCGACTGCGAGGTGATACTGGCGTTGTATAACAGCCTCTCCCCCGACCCCTCCCCTGTTAGGGAAGGGAGTACTGTTACTCATGAACAGATTTGTTCAATGTTGGAACAGCTTAGTGGCATCTTCGCCTTTGTGCTCTTTGACGAGGACACGGGCGACTACCTTATTGCCCGCGACCCAATAGGCGTTATTCCCCTGTATATGGGCCATGACAAGGACGGAACGGTATATGTGGCGAGCGAACTGAAAGTGTTGGAGGGACAATGCGATGAATACGCTCCCTTCCCTCCCGGCCATTTCTGCACCAGCAAGCACGGGGGCAAACCTGAACGCTGGTACAAGCGCCCTTGGATGCAGTACGACGGGATGACGTGGTCCACCTCCGACAGCGCAGAGGCTGTACAGCTGGTTAAAGACGGCCTCATGGCAGCGGTGAAGCGTCAGTTGATGAGCGACGTGCCCTACGGCGTTTTGCTCTCGGGCGGTCTGGACAGTTCCGTGGTCTCTGCCATAGCGAAACTCTATGCCGCCAAGCGCATCGAGACCAACGACGAGCACGACGCCTGGTGGCCGCGCCTCCACTCCTTCGCCGTAGGTCTGAAGGGAGCCCCCGACTTGGCCAAGGCACGCGAGGTGGCAGAATACATCGGAACCGTACATCACGAAGTGAACTACACCGTTCAGGAGGGTCTGGATGCCATCCGCGACGTCATCTACTATATCGAGTCCTACGATGTCACCACTGTCCGCGCCTCCACACCGATGTACCTCTTGGCCCGCGTGATTCGCTCTATGGGCATCAAGATGGTGCTGAGCGGCGAGGGTGCCGACGAGATATTCGGTGGTTACCTCTATTTCCACAAGGCACCGGACGCGAGGGCATTCCACGAGGAGACCGTGCGCAAGCTCTCCAAACTCCATTTCTACGACTGCCTGCGAGCCAACAAATCGCTAATGGCTTGGGGCATCGAGGGGCGTGTGCCGTTCCTCGACAAAGAGTTCCTCGACATCGCTATGAGCATCAATCCAGCGTTGAAGATGGCAAGGCCCCTCTCTAACTCCCCCCGTGGGGGGGAGGACTCTTTGTCCTATAGAGATGATAGAGTGATGGCAAGCTGTAATGCAGCTCTCCCCCCCACGGGGGGAGCGGGGAGAGGGGCCGGTATCGAGAAGAAAGTCGTCCGCGAGGGCTTCGCAGAAATGTTGCCCGAGAGTGTGGCTTGGCGTCAGAAGGAGCAGTTCAGCGATGGGGTAGGGTATAGTTGGATAGACACCTTGAAGAAGATTACCTCCGAGGCTGTCACCGACGAGCAGATGGCTCACGCCGCAGAGCGCTTCCCCGTAAACCCGCCACTGAACAAAGAGGAGTACTACTACCGCTCGATCTTCGCCGAACACTTCCCCAGCGACTCCGCCGCCCGCAGCGTGAACCAGGAGGCCAGCGTAGCCTGCTCCACCGCCATCGCTCTCGAATGGGATGCGGCGTTCAAGAACATGAACGACCCCAGCGGGCGCGCCGTCAAAGGCGTTCACGAGAGGGCCTATTCTTAATTCACAATTCATAATTCATAATTCATAATGCAGCAAGCAAGACTGATACTCGATGACGGAACCGAGTTCTGCGGCTGGTCGTTCGGCGCAGAGACGAACACGGTGGGAGAGGTTGTTTTCAACACCGCCATGACGGGCTATCCCGAGAGCCTCACAGACCCCAGCTACGCAGGACAGATACTGGTGATGACTTATCCGCTGGTGGGGAATTATGGAGCCCCCCTCTCATCCCCCCAAGGGGGGAAGGCAGGGAGTGGGCTGCCAGTGTTTATGGAGAGTGACCGCATTCACGTGAAGGCGCTTGTCGTCGCCGACTACAGCGAGCAGTATAGCCACTGGAATGCTCAGGAATCGCTCTCCGAGTGGCTAAAACGCGAGGGCATCCCAGCCATCACGGGCATAGACACCCGTCGCCTCACCAAGCTGCTACGCGAACGCGGCGTGATGAGAGGAATAATCGTAAACGGCACAGCGAGCACAGAGTGGACAGAGAACACAGAGCATTATGATTCAGTGAACTGGGTTGAGAAAGTCAGCTGCAAGGAAGTCATTACCTATAAACCAGAATCCCTTCTGGCAAATACGGCGTCAGCCGTTAATTATGAATTATGCATTGAGAATTATGAATTGAAAAAGGTGGTCCTTGTTGATTGCGGCGTTAAGGCCAACATCATCCGTTGCCTTCTGCGTCGCGGCGTGGAGGTAATCCGCGTTCCTTGGGATTACGACTTCAACCAACTCGAATTCGATGGCCTCTTCCTTGCCAACGGTCCCGGCGACCCCGAACAATGCGGTAAGACAGTAGAACACATCCGAACATTTCTGGAAACGGAAAAACAGAAATGTTCAATGTTCAATGGTAAATGTTCAATGGAAAATGTGCGTCCCCTCATGGGCATCTGTCTTGGCAACCAGCTCTTGGCCCGTGCTGCAGGGGCCAAGACCTACAAACTGAAATACGGCCACCGTTCGCACAACCAACCTGTGATGATGGTTAATGGTAAAAAGTGCTATATCACCTCGCAGAATCATGGTTATGCCGTTGATGCCAGTACCCTTCCGGACGACTGGGAACCCCTGTTCATGAACATGAACGACGGCTCAAACGAGGGCATCCGCCACAAGACCTACCCTTGGTTCTCGGCCCAGTTCCACCCCGAGGCCTGCTCTGGTCCCACAGACACAGAGTGGATGTTTGATACTTTTATTAATAGCCTCTCCCCCGGCCCCTCCCCTGTTAGGGAGGGGGGAAAGGTTACTTTTGATATCAAATGTGATAAAGCTCCCCTCCCTAACAGGGGAGGGGTTAGGGGAGAGGCCACTTCCGTCTTATTGCTTGGCTCCGGCGCCCTGAAGATTGGTCAGGCGGGAGAGTTCGACTACAGCGGGGCGCAGGCGTTGAAGGTGCTGCGGGAAGAGGGCGTGAAGAGCATCCTCATCAACCCCAATATCGCCACCGTGCAGACCTCCAAGGATATAGCCGACGTGGTTTATTTCCAGCCCGTGACGCCCGAGTTCGTGGAGCGGGTCATCGAGAAAGAACGGCCCGACGGCATCCTGCTCTCGTTCGGCGGACAGACAGCCCTGAATTGCGGCGTGGAACTGTATAAACGTGGAGTTCTTGAAAAATATGGCGTGAAGGTATTAGGCACACCCGTGCAGGCCATCATCGACACTGAGGACCGCGACCTCTTCGTGAAACGTCTCGACGAGATTGGCGTGAAGACCATCAAGAGTCAGGCGTGTGCTACAAAAGAGGAGGTGCACCGGGCAGCTGCCGAGCTGGGCTATCCCGTGATTCTGCGTGCCGCCTACGCCCTTGGCGGTCTCGGTTCCGGCTTCTGCGAGAACGATGCCGAGCTTGAGGCGCAGGCCGAGGAGGCCTTCTCTTTCTCGCCGCAGGTCTTGGTGGAGAAGTCGCTGAAAGGCTGGAAAGAAATCGAGTACGAGGTGGTGCGCGACCGCTACGACAACTGCATCACCGTCTGCAACATGGAGAACTTCGACCCGCTTGGCATCCACACGGGCGAGAGCATCGTGGTCGCTCCCAGTCAGACACTCACCAACAGCGAGTACCATAAGCTGCGCGCCCTCGCCATCAAGATCATCCGCCATATCGGCATCGTTGGCGAGTGTAACGTGCAGTACGCCCTCGACCCCAACTCCGAGGACTATCGCGTCATCGAAGTCAATGCCCGTCTCTCCCGCTCGTCGGCCTTGGCGAGCAAAGCCACGGGCTATCCACTGGCTTTCGTGGCGGCCAAGCTCGGCCTTGGCTACGGCCTCTTCGAACTGAAGAACTCCGTCACCAAAACTACCTCTGCCTTCTTCGAACCGGCCCTCGACTATGTCGTCTGCAAGATTCCGCGCTGGGATCTCTCCAAGTTCCACGGCGTGAACCACGAGCTCGGTTCCTCGATGAAGAGCGTGGGCGAAGTGATGGCCGTAGGTCGCACCTTCGAGGAGGCCATTCAGAAGGGACTCCGCATGATAGGGCAGGGTATGCACGGCTTCGTGGACAATAAAGCGCAGCATGTCACCGACGTGCCCGGCGCTCTCCAGCACGCCACCGACACCCGCATCTTCGTCATCGCCAAAGCCATGATGATGGGATATACGGTGGAGCAGATTCACGCGCTGACACAGATAGACCGCTGGTTCCTACAGAAGCTCAGGCACATCGTGGATATCAACACCCAACTCTCCACTTACAACCCAGAACTCCCGACTATGGTCGAGTTCATGGAGCCGCTGGAACTCATCGAGTACCTCGAAGCCCCCGAGTTCGTCAACCTCCTCCGCGCTGCCAAAGTCTACGGCTTCTCCGACTTCCAGATAGCCCGCGCCCTCGGTCTCGGCGAGACACGCTCTATGGAGCAGGCCTCACTCACCGTTCGCAGCTGGCGCAAGGAACTTGGCGTTCTCCCCACCGTCAGCCAGATTGACACCCTCGCTGCCGAGTACCCCGCTCAAACCAACTACCTCTACCTCTCCTATTTAGTCAACCCTTAAAAAGCCACTTCTGTTAGGCAAAAGCCACGACCAGTCACCATAGCAAGTCTGCAATCCCCGTCCCCCCGTCCCGACATATGCCATCTAAGCCACTCCCAAATGAGGCGCAAGAGAGCGTTCATGCCCCTCTTGAAGTTAAATGCAGCTGCTGCGAGCATGAGATTGACAGAGTCTCCGAAGAGCCCCTTGTAGAAATTACGTCCCAACCGATGGTCTGCCTTGCAATGCCCGATGACAGGCTCTATTCCCGCTCGCTTTCGGAAAAATGCGTGCTTCTTTGATTTCATGTATGCCGAGTCCGTCGCCTTT
>JAFSNB010000001.1 GCA_017447625.1 Bacteroidaceae bacterium | reverse complement strand
GAGACGGAAACATCGCCTCCTGAGCTAACGTTATTTGATTGAGGGGGCTTACTTTTTCAAAAATAAGTCCGCAATGCCTGTTTATCGGCACTGCGGACACCTGATTTGTCGCTGTTCAACTTTTAGCGGACAGCAATAATTGTAGTTCAGATTAACGAGTTAAGCGACGTATGCTTGGCACAGTCGCTCACGCACTACGCGGGCGAAGATGCATCATTGCTATCTTCGCCCGCATATATTGGCATCAGACTTATCTCGTTTGGAAATACAGGACCTTGCCGTCAGTAGAGAGCTCTATGGATTTCGCTTTCAGGCGTTCGGGAAAACGTTCTGCGATATACGCCTCTGCCGTTCTTGCGGGGCAGGTCAAACCAATGTACGTTGGTGTTGCATCCCTGTAGGTCTCTACCCTCGTGCCGTCGGAAAAGATGCTCGTGACGGAGTAAACCGAGTAGTAGACGCGGAAGTTATAGGCGCTGTCGGTGAGTTCAGCCTCGTTGCGCTGCACGTTCATATTGATGGTGGCGGTGAACGGGAAATCACTGACCGTAATCCTCTTCACCCAGGCGGTGTCCGCCAACATACCACTCTTCTCCTGGCCGTCGGCTTCTTTGTAGGAGACGATGTAGTTGCAGATATTCCGGCCATTGTAGGGCATGTGTACCAGATAGCAGACTTCTGCTGCCGAGAGCGTGCGGGTCTGCACGGGAGGTTCGATGGTTTCATCGTCTTTGTCACCGCAGGCGGTGAATACTGTTGTTGTCACCCAGCAGCAAAGGACGGCTGTGAGCGTCATCAGAATCTTTTTCATTGTCGTTGATGTTTTATTGTGTTTTTATTGTGCGTTTATTGGTCCGCCGCCACCGCTGGTGGGATTGCCCCAGGGCAGGCAGGAGTTGATGCGGAGGAAGTTGCCCCAGCCGGTGAGCTTGTGGAAGGTACACTGCTCGTAGCCCGCGCCGACGTTGCTTTTGATTTCAGCTCCAGCTCCTATGAGGTCTGCATTGTAGAAGGCATCTCTGTAGAGGCAGACGCTGAGGCTATATTGGTCCAAATGTTGCACACTCCAGCTGATGTCTGCTCGCTGGAGAATGGCCCGGTTGAAGGCTGTGCGCAGGTCGGCGGCAATTGCTGTCAGTTCGGCGTCGCCCGTGTTGGCGGCCAATTTGTCGGCGTAGTCCTGAAGGTCGAAAAATGGACTGAGGTAATTGGTGGCGATGTCGTCGGACATCAAATAGAATCTATAAACCTGCGTGGTCGCCAGATCGATGGCCTCCTGCTGTGTCGGGTAGAGGGCAATGAGGCGGTCGGCAAGGCGCTTGCAGACGTCGATGATGCCGTCGAGTTCGCTGGTGCGCACCAGTTTGAAGTCGCCGTTGACTGCTTTGCCCTCATCATGGCTGTAACATTCCTGCCATGCGGGGGTGACATCGCTGAGCATATAGGCGAAGGCTTGCTCCACGTCGTCCTTTTCGATAAGCCCTCTGACGAAGGCCGGCAACACGGAGTAGTCGCTATTGAGCATGTGGGCGGAGCAGGCGATGTAGTCAGCCACGTCGCGCAGTTCGGTGAGCGATTCCATGTTGCCCATCATGCAGTTGTGGAAGAAGATGGCCTTCAGCGGGGCGCGGCCTGTTGCTTTGATGGCCTGCGAGAGTTCGTACATGTCTAATTGTTCGCCACCGTTCCACTCGTCGCCAACGACACCGCGCGTGGCATCGGGATTCTCGTTGTACTTGCCGGGGATGTCGCTCATCGGGTCGAAGCCGGTGCCGTGGCCCCAGATGGTGAAGATGTATTCATCGGCGGGGCAGAAGAGGCTGCTGAACTCGATAAACTTGTGTATGGTGTTGGGGTCGTAGAGTTTGGTCTCGATGGCCTCGGTGTGCATGTCCAGGATGTTCAATCCCTGCGTGTGCAGGTTGTCGAGGTCGGTCTGGCTGTTCAGCTCGAACCACACGATGTCGCCGTCGTCGGTCATCTGGCCGCTGGTGTTCTGGCCGTACTTGTAGAGGACGGCCACGCGCACCTTGGTCGAGTCCGTCAGGTAGGGACGGATTGCCTTCCAGAAGTCTTGCTCGATGATGTTGTCCATCTTGCCGCCGGCGTTGCCATAGACTAAGACTGTGTAGCGGGCCTGGAGGCCGGGCACCGACAGCAGTTTGCGCTTGCTCCACTCGTCGAACTGTGTGGTCTGCGCGGCGTCGGCTTTGTCGAATGTCATGGCGCTGCCGCCCTCGTAGTCTATCGTCAGTTTGCCATCCACGGCCTGATAGTTCCAGTCCCAAGTGCCGTCGTCCATCACGGTAACCAGTTTACCGTCCTCGGCAGTGTAGGTGAACGGCTGGTGTTGGATGGCAACGGGATCGTCGCCTGCCAAGAAGTACAAGTCGGACACGCCTGTGCCGTCGGCGTTGAACGTCCATACGTTCCACGCCTTGCCGTAATTCCAAATGGATTGAGTCTTGCCCGACAGGTCGGCTACCCATGTGCCCACAAGAGCCTTAGGGTCTGTAGGATTTAGCGTAGAGCTGCCGTCGTCATCGGAGCAGGCGGTGAACACGGTTATTGTCACCCAGCAGCAAGCGACGGCTGCGAGCGTCGTGAGAATCTTTTTCATTGTCGTATGTGATGATGATACTACTTCCGTTCTCTTGCCCGGCTTTGATCTGCCAGACGATACCATTTCTCAGCTTCGGCCTGGTTCTTGGGTACGCCCTCACCATTTTTGTAGCAATTCCCCATATTTCCTTGTGCAATTGACAGTCCACGCTCCGCTGCCAGGCGGAACCATTTCACTGCCTCGGCAAAGTCCTGGGGAACGCCATGTCCCTGTTTATAACACATACCAAGGTTGTTCTGTGCAAATATATGTCCCTGATCGGCAGCCTTGCGGTACCACTTAGCGGCCTCGGCATAGTCTTGGGTTACACCATCGCCTGTTTCGTAAGAAACGCCCAAATTAAACTGAGATTCTGGGAATCCCTGCTCGGCTGCCTTGCGGAACCACTTCACGGCCTCGGTATGGTCTTGGGTAACGCCCTTGCCATTAAGGTAGAAACTGCCTATATTATGTATTGCCATAAGATGTCCCTGCGCTGCCGCCATGCGATACCATTTCAAGGCCTCTGTGAGGTCTGGAGTAACGCCATGACCCTGATCATAGAGACAAGCCATATTATAATATGCATTTACATAACCTTGGTCAGCAGCTTTTTTTGTCCATTTTAAAGCCTCGTCATAGTTTGAGGTTTCCATGTAATAAACACCAAGATTATACTGTGCCTGTGGAAATCCCTTATCTGCTGCCTTGAGCATCAAATTCAGAGCCTCTGTTATATTCTTCTCTACGCCACAACCTGCATAATAATATGAACCCAACGCACTTTGGGCATATACATGTCCCTGGTCTGCTGCCTTGCGATACCATTTAGCGGCCTCAGCAAAGTCTTGAGGAACGCCATTGCCTCTTTCATAACAAGCAGCCAAGTAAAACTGTCCCTCAGCATCTCCCTGCTCGGCTCCTTTCCGAACCCATTGGACTGCCTCAGGAATTTTGTTACTATTAAAACATTCTTTGGCTTTCTCTAAACATTCCTTAGCGGACTGAGCCATTGCCACAGAACAGACTGTTATGGCTACTACTGTCAAAAAAATCTTTTTCATATTTATATTGATTTATGTTTCGCATTTATATAATCAGTTGCCAATGGTACAATATTGGAGGGCGCGCTCCAGCTGAGAGTCACGACCTGTGCTTTGGAATAGCATAACGTCTAAGTCCACTTCGATGTCGGGGGTGATGCCCTTGCCCTCAATCAACTTCTTGTCGAGGGTGTAGGCGGCGAGCATGGGAACATAGCCATAGACGGCGGTCTCGCCCTCAACGCCGATATGTCCGGTGTAGTTGTAGGTGTTGTACTCGTTTTCGGCCAGCGGACAGAGGCCGCCCCAGGTGCGCTTGCCGATGACTTTGCCGTTGGGCATGGTCTTGACGCCGAGGGTGGACATCTCGGACATACTGACCGACCAGCAATTGGTGAGGATGGCGACGGGCTCGGTGATGGTCTCGTGGGGCGTGCTCATGGTGAGCACCATGCCCTCCATCATCGGGGAGTAGTCGTAGCGGCCGGTGCCGCGCTTGTAGCGCTGGTAGCAGGTTTGCAGGCCGCCCGCAGGCAGCAGGGAACCCACGAAGTACTGGAAGTCATCGGTGCCGCCGCCGCCATTGCTGCGCACATCCAGGATGACGCCGCCGAGGGTGCCGCTCTTGTGGAGCTGCTGGACGGTGTCGAACCAGGCCTGCCACACCTCGCGCATCTGCTGGATATGGTTCTTGGTGGCGGGGTTAGACAGATCGAAGACCTTCTGGCTGGAGGTGTCGTCCAGATAGACGCTCATCGCAAAGCGGCTGACGTGGAAATAGGCAATGTTGCCCTTGAGCAGGGCGAAGTCGAATGTGATGCCCTTCTCGAGGAAGGCGGGATCGATGTAGTCAAAGCAGGGAATCTCGAGGAAGCTGTACTTCTCGTGCAGGCGGTTGTAAGCGGTTACGGCGATCTCTACCGGCTTGCCTGAGGCGCCACTGCTCATCTCATTTACGAAGGCTTTCAGTTGATTGCGCTGGAAGACCTCCATCTCCGTAGGATTCGGCAGCGCGGACAGCTCCTTATATCGGTCTATCGCCCACGTCAGTCCAATGCCGGGCGTGACGAAGAAGGTCGTTAACATGTTCAGCGCGTTTGTGTTGTAAGACTTCACGATGGGGTTGCCTTCAGCATCGGTCTCCACCAGGCCATTGGCCACATCGGCGTAGTAGCTGAGGTCGGGCGTGAAGGCGTTGGCAATGGTGTAGTCGTCGCGCGAGGCATTGCGGTCCTGAGAGGGTGCGTAGGTCACGGTATTGCCCGTCTTGTGGTTCTTCATGTCGAAGTGGAAGTGGCCGTCATGCAGCGGACTGAGGGCCTTCTGCATGAGGGCCTTCAACTCGTCGTCGGTCACGGTGGCGTCCTTGCCGCGACGGTCGAGGGCCCCGAATTGGGGATAGTACTCGTCATAGATGGCATCCCAGTCCACGCCTTGCTCGGCCTCGTAGTCCCAGATAGCATAGTTCTGGTTCAGGCCGTTCCACATGATCTGGAACTTGGCGGCAAAGGAGGTGTCGGCAGCAGCGAACACCAATTTGTCATTGTGGTCGTAGGGCACCAGCGTGTCACTCTCAGGGCGGCAGGCTCCCATGGTCAACAGCAGGAGCACCGCACTCATTATGGATAATATCTTTTTCATTGATGATGAACGATTTAGGGTTGAACCTTACTTGAACACGTAATACACGCCTACCTGAAAGGCCAAGGTGCTGTTGTAGCGATAGTCTTTGACGCGCATATAGGACTTGGTGGTAGAGGTTAGACCGTGGTAGTAGCGTGCTTCGAGCTGGATGGCCCAGTGGTTGGCTATGTGGTACTCCAGACCGGCAGCGGCCAGCAGGCCGGCATCCCAGCGGTTGTCGCGGTCAGAGTTGAACTTCACGTTCTCGTTGAGGCTCACCCATTTGCTGCTGAACAGATTGAAGTCGGTGCCGGAGATATGGCTGTTGAGCCAGATGCCGGTGTAGCAACCCAGGTTGCAGAAGCCGCGCAGCTTTGTGCCGCCAAAGCTGAAGGCGGCCATCACGGGCAGCTGCAAGTAATCGTTGCGATAGTTATACTCCCACTTGTCGAGCATAGCACGATGGATCTGATAGTTCTTCTGCGTGTAGTTGAGATCCACGCGCATGCCTAACCAGTCCATAAAGCTGTACTGCCCGGAGACTCCGGCAGTGAGGCCAGGGGAGCCCTGAATCTCGAGGTCTGTCATGTACTGCTTGTCCACGGAGTAGAAATTGTAGTCTCCTCCAATGGTAGCGCCGACGCGCCATTGTGCGTGGGCAGCAACGGTCGTCAGCAGCATTACGGCTGTCAGCACCAAAACAATCTTTTTCATATTTACTCTTTGACTTTTGGCTTAACTTCTTTAACTTCTGACTTCTTAACTACTTCAGAAAACTTCCGACTGTTTATTTCTGGAAACGGAAGACATTGCCATAGCGGTCAACTAATTCCAGCTTGTTGCTGTTTATCTTCTTGATTTCCAACGTCTCGGTTTCCCGTCCGGAGAAATGCAGGAAGAGCATTCTGACCTTCTCTGACCTATAGTCATTTATGCCTGTACCCCATACACTCTGACGATAGCCGCTCTCGAACTTGTAAAAGCCCGAGCCGTTATAGCTCTGTAGATGTGACCGGAAGCTGAACTGCTCATCTTCGCCCAGCGTGAGGATATCAGTATAGGCGTCGTTCTCGTCTTTCCAGGTGCCTACGAGCTCGTTTCTGACCTCTTCGTCACTCTTGATGCATGAGGTGAACTCTGTCATTGCTAATGCGCAGCAAAGTACGGCTGCGAGCGTCATCAGAATCTTTTTCATTGTCGTTTATGTTTTATTTAGTTGTCGAGTTAGGCGACGTCTGCTTGGCGCAGTCGCTCGCGCAGTTCCATGTTTTCGTCGATGAACTGCTTCAGGTGGGCATTGTTGTCATTGATACGCCACCGCTGGTAAACGATGACGGCCACGAGAGTGAGCACCACCACGATGACGGCGGCGGCGAGGGCTACAGCGATGACAAATGATGCTACCATTTTGAGTTGTTTTTATAGTTTTGACGGTGCAAAGATACAACACCGCCAGCGAAACAATGTCTCACTGGCGGAAAAATATGTCTCAAATCTGGGAAATCTTCATTTTACCCCATTTCATCGGGGATGATCTCTAATCTCTCATCTCTTATCTTTAATCTGCCTGTACTCCGTGGGTGTCATGCCATACGCGTTTCGGAAGAGACGGGCGAGGGTGGCACGGCTGGGTATGCCGGAGAGCTCGCCGATGAGGGCAATGGGGTCATCGGTTGTCTTCAGCAGGCGGGCGACGTGTTCCAGACGGTAGCGGTTGATGAAGTCGCCGACGCTCTCTCCGTGCGAACACTCGTGAATGGCCTGCCCAAGATATTTGGTGTTGGTGCCCAGCATCTGCGCCAAGGAGTCGCGGTTCAGAGCCTCGTCAGTGTAAGGTTGCTTTTCGTTCATCAACGCGCAGATACGACGATAGAGCTGCTGATCGGTAGTCAACTCAGCCTCGGGCATTGCCTGCAGTTGTGCTATCTCATGCTGCTGCTCCTGCCGGTTCAGCTCAATCTCCTGATAGAGTTTGCGGTTCTTCGCCGCTAACACCTTATTATATTTATACGCGCGCCAAAGCAAATAGGCGATGAGGAGGATGATGATGGCAGCGGCAGTGATGATGAGGCGGTGTAAGGAAATCGTAAACCGTAAATCCTTCAATTGTAAATCACGTTCATGTGTCTGGTAGATGACTGCCAACTCTGCTGCATCACTCTGTTTTTGCCAGACGAGGGCAGAGTCGATGGCGACGCTGACGCTGTCGGCAAGTAGGAGTGCGTCGGCGTTGCGCCCAGCCTTGCGGTAGGCTGTGTAGCGGGGAGAGAGACGGGTTGCGATGTTGTCGAATGTCATCTTGGCACCGTCAGTAGCCAAATAGGTGCTGTCAATACGTTCGTACCAGTAGGCGGCCTCGTCGTAACGACCAGCCGCCATCAGGTATTCGGCGGCCTCAGTATAGGCATTGGGCTCCATCAGACGGCTGCGGGGGATAGCGGTATAAGTGGCGGCAGCCTCGGATACATTACCGGATTCATGTAAGAGCAATGCTTGCCGGAGTGCTACATGGCCTTTCCATTCCTCTATCAACAGCGTGTCTTCATGCTCTTGCTGGGCGAGCTGGAGCGCTTGTGCGCAGCGGTGAAGCCATGCTAATGCGCCTTGGATGTCTCCTGATGTGTGGTAAATAGTGGATATGTTCATAGAGATCCAGGCGATATCCCAACCTCTCCGGCTCTGATGACTGGCATTTTGTTGTTTTGTCTGGTAGGCTTTCTGCGCCGTGAGCTGTGCCTCATGGAACTGGTGCAGTTGTAACTGGATATCGGCGAGGAGCATGAGCAAAGCGGTCTCTGTATTTTTGGGGAAGGCCTGGTTTTTCTCTGCCTGGTTCAGGAGTTGGGTGATGACGCTCAGTGCTCCCTCAGTGTCGCCCCGGCGAAGGCGAAGACATGCCCAGCGGTAGCCTGCATCGGAATAGGAATACCAATCTTGCGATGGGTCTGAGGCATAGGCTTGATAGGACTTCTTGTAGAATTGCTCGGCGATCTTCATGTGCCAGGCTTGGTCATAGACTAGTGCACGCAGATGGTCGGCCTTTGGTGTACTGACTATTTTCCCGGTCTGCATACTGTCGATGACGGCGAGGGCGCGGTTCAGGTTCTTAGCATCGCAGGCTTGGTGATACCGCTGCCACGCTGCTTTTGCGTTCTCGTTGTCCTTGGTCTGGCTGCTATGAGTGCAGCTTGTCATCACGGCGAGCCCGGCGCATAATAATAATATAATGTATAGGGGGTGTCGCATGTCATTGGGTTTACTTAATCACGGACTTGGGGGATATCCACTTGCGGAAGCGGTTGCGGACGGCTGTGGCGATGAGGCTGAAGTTTCCGTAGCGGAGGTTGAGGAAAAGCTCCTGGAAGGAGCGGGCGACCTTGAGCCAGGGATGTCCCCAGCACATGATGCGGTAGATGCGCTCCTTGAATGCGACGTGGTCGATGACGTTGGAGGGGTGGCGGAGGGGGAACTGGAGCTCGTGGCGCCCCATGGTGAATATGCGGCGGTAAGCGCGGGGCATGGTGTGTATGGATCCGGCGAAGTGGGTGCTGTCTGCCGAGGCTCCGAGGTTGTTGACCTGATTGTGGGCTGGAACGATGGCGAGGCCGTTGTTCAACAGCATGGAGGCGCGGAAGATGGTCTCGTAGAAGGGGCGTCCGAGTTCGCGGTGGCGGCGGCAGGTGAGTAGGAAGTCGTCGCGCAGTCGGCGCTGACGGATGAGGTTCTCGAGCTGGCGTACGGCAACGGGGTGGTCGAGCCAGGTGTAGTGCTCGTCCCAGGTGTCGATGACTCGGCGCCACGAGGCCCAGCCCCAGATGGAGAAGGTGGATGCGAAGAAATAGGAGGAATCGACGTCGGTGGTGTGCTCTTCCTGGTTGAAGCCGGAGATGATCCAGATGCGCTCGTCGTTCTCATAGCGGTCCAACATCTCCCAGCAGAAGCGGAAGAAGGACTGTGTCGGCACGTCGTCATCCTCGAGGACGATGCACTTGTCAGTCATGGAGAAGGCCCATTTCTGGGATATAAACTCCGAGGGGTCGCAGCCGTAGTTGCGCTCCTGGAAGAGGGTGTGCACCTGGCACGGCCAATCGACATGGCTGACGACTTCGCGGCAAGCCAGTATGCCGGGCATATCGCGCTCGCCTCGCGGCCCGTCCTGATAGAGGAAGAGGCGTGCGGGCTGTGCTATCCGCACCTGCTCGAACACTTTGGAGAGGTGATCGGGGCGGTTGAAGAAGAGGATGAGGACGGAGGACTCTCCCCCCGCGCTCCCTTGTAGGGAGGGAGCAGAAAGAGGTTGGCTGGATGTGTTCATTAGAAAATGGTTGACGTGATATTTCTCTGTTATGCTGTCGGGGACGGGAACGAGGGGCTGCTGCAGGAAGAGTGGCAGGCGCGTGATGTCGTCGTGGCCTAGGATGAAGATGTTCTCGGGGCGGTAGAAGTCGGCCTGAAGCAGGGCGAGGTGGTTGGTGATTAGTTTCTTGTGCCAGAAGAGGGCTTCGACGGGGCGGCGGGTGATGCCTGCCTGATTCTCCTGCACGAGATCCACCATGCAGAGGCAGCGGGCTACGTGCTGGAGGTATTCCTCGTATGTGATGCGGTCCTCCGGACTGTTCACTATGATGAAGTCGCTCTTGAAGTCATAGCGCTGCAGAATGTCTGCCAAAGCCTTCAGCTGAGGCTCCCGCCCCTTGTTCTCACCAGCGAAGAAGCAAGGCCCCTCTCCAAGCCCCTCTCCAGCTCCC
Source organism: Bacteroidaceae bacterium (assembly GCA_017447625.1). Classification (GTDB taxonomy): domain Bacteria; phylum Bacteroidota; class Bacteroidia; order Bacteroidales; family Bacteroidaceae; genus Physcousia. Next base: position 163,926 of record JAFSNB010000001.1, on the reverse strand, counting down.
CCCGTGGGGGGGAGAGATTCCGTGGGGGGGAGAGATTCCGTGGGGGGGAGAGATCCTGCGGGCAGGGAGAGGCTGCTGGGGGTGGGTCTTCTGTAAAACTGCTCCACGAACTGTAGGCCGTAGGCTTCTGCATCGGCGGGATCGAAGGTGAGCAGGGTGTAGCCCATGTCGCGCATCTTCTGCATGAGAGCGGCGATGTCCTGTCCCGGGAGGGCGAAGCTCAGGGTGTTGTTGAAGTAGTTGAAGAGGCGTATGCCGCGCGGCAGTATCCACGCTATTGCCTGCAGGGTGCGCGGGTTGGTGACTCCGTCGGCAAGAAAACGGTCGGAGGCTGTGATTTGTCGCAGGGTGAGCCACCCCCGATGGCCCGTAAGCCACGAAGCCATGCGCGGGCCAACGGGAATACGTCCGATGACCAGTGCTTTCAGCAGGCGGTGGATGAGGCTCTTCGGCTGGCGCGTGAAGTCGGGGAGGAAGACGGGACGGAGGTCGTCACGTGCTCCCTCGAAGATGAATTTCGGGGCGCCGGAGAGGTCTTTGGGACAATAGAGGGTGGACATAGTGCGGGAAGTCTAAAATTCGAGGTATTCCGGACGGTGGTTTATCTGCTCCTCCTTCGGGATATGGCGGCGCAGACGGGGATAGTGGTGACGCAGATAGGTCTCCAGATTGGACGGCGCATAGACCTGCAGGGGGCCGAACGGAACGAGGTCGGGGTGCTCGATGCTCTCCACGGCTATGTGGTCGCGTGGCATCAGTACCATATTATAATATGTGGAGCGGAAGAGACGGGAGCCGTTGAACAGGCCCTGCGACCACGCCAGAAGGCGGTAAATCGCGGACTTGGGCAGGATGAGCGTTACGATCCAGGTGATGAAGCAGGCCAGCCAACCGCGTTCGCGGGGCTCATCGACCTGACATTTCTTGATGTGTTTCCACTGCCATATATCTTTTGCCATGAAGCAGGCGTTGAGGGCGTTGCACCACGAGCGGTGCAGCTTCTGCAGCCACTGACGGTCCGGCACGCGGTCGAAGGGGAATATATCCACGAAGATGCCGTGATTGATGGGCAGGCTGAAGAACTGGTGCTCGGCGAATGTGGTGCCGTTGCGACGCAGTTTGGCGAAGTAGAAGGGGGTGTGAGGCTCGGAGCCCGGGTGCTGCAGGAAGTAGTCGGGGCCCAGTACGGACGGGGCTTCGCGCAGGAACCGCTCGTAGTTCTCACGTGTCATGCCCACATCTATGTCGTCGTCCCACGGAAGAATGGCCTGCTCGAAGAAAGCGCCGATGCCGGAACCGCCCTGAATGAAATAGGGGATATCCAACACCTTGCATACGCGCACAATCTCACCCAGCATCTCATATAACACCGTGTGGAGGCGTGCCAGTTCGGTTTCAGTATAATTCATAGCTCGAAGAGGTATCTGTTATGATGTTCGTCCGAACAGCCACTTCTTATAGAACGGGCTGATGCGCAGCACGTTGGAGGCGAGTAGGGCGAACGCTGTGACCAGAATGGCCACGGCCATCGTCACGGTGGTCTCCAGCACGAAATTGCGCCCGGCCGTCTTAAACCACGCTCCGACCGCCGGCAACGTCGGCATAAAGAAGTAGTGAAGCAGATAGACGTCGAGGGTGCGGGTGCCGATGTACTGCAGGGATGCGCCTATCCACCGGTCGCGTGAGAACCAGTCGTGGTAATAGCGGAAGAACATCACGAGGATGAACATAAGCGAGTAGATGGCGATGGTGCGCGGCAGGTTTGCCCATTGCAGGCGCAGGTTGTGCCAGTGGTAGTTCTCCACGCAGCAGATGAAAGCGATGAAGAGTACTGTGGGGAAGAACCACGATGTGTCCATCAGCTTCTGCACACGATCCCAATAGCGGTGGGCGAGGGTGCCGGCCAGGAAGAACTGGAAATACTCGGCAGTGCGCACCAGACTGCTGTACTGCCAGAACGGTGCCTTATGCCACGAGAACCACGCGGGCATATATAGGGTGGCGTAGATGGCCACCGAGATTATCCACACCACAATCCAGGGCCACACGCTGCGGATACGCATACGCTCCAGAAGATATGCAATCACATAATAGATGATGAACATGTGGAGCAGCACCCAGCAGAACCAATAGCCGCTCTTGGTGGGAACGGATAGAGCATGCTCCAGGGCGGGCCAGAAATGCGGTTTCATCATCATCAGATAAGCTACCATGCCGACCACAGACGGCACCAGCTGTATCTTCACTTTCTTCCAGAGCATGGTTCCAAGATACTCTCCAGTCCAGACCGAAGACACCTTGTATGCCAGGAAGCCGCTGATGAAGAAAAAGGTGGGCATACGGAAGAGCATCATTACGGTGATGGCTGTGCCCTTTGGCACATCGCCGCTGAAACTCATCCCGAAGACGTGGTACATTACCACAAGCAGCATAGTGAAGCCGCGCAGGGCATCAAGCCACTCCAGGCGAAGCCCCCCGGCGGACTTTCCCCCCGGTGGGGGGAGAGTTGGATTGGATGATGTTGATAATTCAGTAGCCATAACGAGATTTTACGATTTAAAGATTTTACGATTTAAAGATTTTGCGGCCCGGCAGGGGGGAGAGTCCACAACCCAGACTCATAGTCTCCTGCATTGCTGCGTCTGACCACCTCGAAGGGCTTATTGCCGATGGCGGCGGCCATCTCGCTGAAGGTACTGCCTGCGGAGCCGTAGATGATGTCTGTGCGACTCAAGGCGTACATCTCCACTAGACCTTCCACTATGCCTTCGGTGCTCTCGCGGTCGGCTTTGGCGTGGGAGGTTATGATGCGCTGGCCGTAACGCTCGCTCATGTGTGCTTTGGTCGGCTCGTCGTCCGTGGCCAGATATATGCGGGTGTCGGCGTTTAAAGCTATCTGACTGTCAATCTTCTCCTCGAACAGTTCAAGCGGGCTTTCGTTGATACTCTCCTGATTGTCTGTGCGGCGGATGTGTACGCCGATGGTGTGCGGGGAGTAGTTGACACAACGGTCGTCAATGAGGTTCTGTATGCTGGGTTGTGGCACAAACAGGCGCGAGAGTAGGGCAGGATCCCATCTGTAGAAATCGCGATAAGCATGGATCACGCGGTTGCCACCCCCACGAGCCCAACCGAGGAAGTCAAAGCCATCGATGCGCATCGGCATCACCTTCTCACTGAAGATTACATCCTTGTAAATCAGGCGCTGGATGAGCCGGGGCAGATGGAGATTGCGCGGCTGCGGCCGAGCCAGAAGGATGGACTCAAGACATGTGGCGTCGCGGAGTTGGAAGAGCCGTTTTCCATTGACCATTGAAGGTCCCTCTCCGGGCCCCTCTCCGGGCCCCTCTCCGACTCCCCCCGTGGGGGGGAGGGAAAATGTGGGGGGGAGAGATTTGACAGTTTGGGGTTGGAATAGCGTGTCGAAGCGGCATCGCATGCCCCACTGCTCCATCCAAAGGCAGCGGACGGGGCTGTTGAGATGTTCGGCCATGGCTGCTGCGGCAGCGGCCACTCTCATGCGGTTGCCCAAACCACCTTCAAGTACAACGGTTAACATACAGAAACCTCCTTTCCCTTCTTTTTATTAATAATGTATGCTACACTTTCTTTGAGAATCTTGGCGTCGAACGCCCAGAGCAGACCGAGATAAAAGGCTACGGCAAGGAGAATCTTCACTCCCATGCGCAGCCAGCCTGCAGACATGGCACTCGTGAGCCACCACGAGAGTATCATAACACCGGCGGCAAAGAGGAAGAAGGGCAGGATGTCACTGGCGGCGTCGCGGAAGCGCAAACCAATCAGGCGGCGAGCCCAATATTGCCACACCAGCACCCAGAGGGTGTTCACCCCGACATAGAACCACGTCATGAACAGAACTCCATAGGAGCGCATAGCTATCAGTCCGGCCCAGATCAGAACGCAGATGACCACGCTGTTCACGAGATTCACCATGCTGCGGCCACGGCTGATGACCAGATTCGAGTAGAGCGTCACCACTGGAGCAAACGCCCCATAGACGCAGAGCGTGGAGAGCAGAGGTGCACTCTCGTGCCACTTGGGTATCAGGCAGGCGATGAAGTCCTCAGATATAAGCGACAGACCGAGCAGACATGGGAAGGAGACGAAGCAGATGAAACGCAGCATCTTGCGGAACACCTCGCGCAGACGGCCCATGTCGCCGTTGTCGGCTTGGGTGAGTGTCGGCTGGGCCACGCCCATAACCATACTCCCGATGGTGGAAATAGCCATATCGTCCCACTTGCGTGCGTTGCTGAAGATACCTGCCACTCGGGTCGTGTAGAATCGGCCCAGAAGGACTCCGAAGACGTTGTTGTTGAGTTGCAGGAACAGGTTCTGCACCAGTAACTTCCATGAGAAGCCCCACATCTGCCAGGCCGGACGCAGGTCGATATGCAGCGTAGGTCTCCACGGCGAATAGCACCAGCGCATAATCATCATTATGGTGACGTAGGCGATGTTCTGCACCGCCAAAGCCCAATACTCAAGGCCGCAGAAGGCGAGGGTGATGCCAATGATGCCGGAGACTAAGAGGGCGACCATGTTGATGATGCTGTTCTGCCTCACCATCATGTGGCTGAACATATATGCGTAATGGGCCGCTCCGATGCTGACAATCCAGAAGTTGAGGAAGAAAAAGCGTGCCAGAACGGTCAGCGCAGGCTCATGATAGAACCGCGCTATGGCTGGAGCGGTCAAGAAGAGAATTACATACAGCACGGAGCCAACAATCACGTCGAACCAGAATACGGCGTTGTAGTCCTCGTGGCTCGCCTCCTTCTTGTTGGCAAGAGCTGCCGTGAAACCACTCTCCTGAATGCATCCGGCTACGTTGCTGAACACGTAGAGAACGGCCAACATCCCGTAGTCCTCCTGAGAGAGGCGGTTAAGCAGCACAAGCCCGAACAGGGCGTTGAGCAACTGAACCACTCCACCCGAAAGGCCACCCCAGATGAGGCCTTTCGCCGTGCGTTGTTTGAGGGAAGGCTCGACCCCCAAGGACTCTCCCCCCGCCCTCCCTGTGAGGGAGGGAGCAGAATGAGGATAGCTGGATGAATTCTCTGTATTCACAATAATCAACTGTCAATTGTCAATTATTCCCTGTCTGGTCCTCTAATTACCCCCCTCCCTAATGAAGTGGCCAGGGAGGGGCAGGGGGGTGGGTCTTCTACCTTTGTAACGGATAAGTCAGGGCGGGCGGAGCTTCGGGGCGCAGGCTCGGAGCCGGAACCTCGATTCCGTCGAAGAGGATAGCCTGAGGAGTTATGAGGGTGATGGCGTTCTCGTTGACCTGGCGGGTGTTGAGCACCTGCTCCTCGGAGGATATTCCTTCGAGACGACGCCATTTGTCTGCGGAGAATGAGATGTTAGGATTGAAGTAGAGGGTCTCCTTGCCCGTCTTCACATCTACACGGTAGAGGTCAGCTTGTGTCATCCCAAGGTCGCGACGCACGATATAGGCGTAGTCGTAACCCTCGGACTTTGCTGCTTTGAGCAACTGCTTGCGCAGACGGGCCATAGACTGTGTCTTGGAGGCGGTGAGACGCAAGACGCCCGGACTGATGCCGTTATTCAGAGCTCTGTAGCCCCAGTCGTTGGAGTAGCGCATGTTGCCGGTGCTGCCGCTGGTCTTCAAGGCCGGTACAGGGCCGCACATCTGCTTGCGCAGGATTCCGTCCTCTACAAGAGTGAAGGCCTGGGGACGCACTCCGAATGCATCCACCGCGTAGTAGCCAAAGAGAGGTTTGCCGTTGTAGGTAGAGTCGGTGAGCTGGCGCAGGGTGAGTCGTGAGTCCATGACTTTGCGCCCGATTTTGGCGGCGTTGAGCGCAGAGCTCTGCATGTAATTGCGCTCGGCTCTCAACAGAGGCTGTACAAATGTCTGCAGGAAGTTATAGGGGATATGTGTGCTCTCCAAAAGCACGGGGCCGGCGTAGTAATCGTCGTCGGTGGTGGGAGCGGCAGCTCTGGCTATGAGCAGGTCGGCCATCTTCACTATGCGTCTATACAGATCCACGGAGTCTGCCAAAAGAGCCTCGAAGGAGATATACGGTGCATAGAAGGTGTCGCTCATAGGCACACCGCCACCAGTGCGGGTATTTGCGCTGACGCTCACTTCGAGCCAGTCGGAGGGAGTTTTCAGGCGCTGCCCCTCGGATGTAAGGCGATAGATATCCTGAAGCTGTCCGTAGATGCTCACCTGAGAATTGGTCAGAGTCGGATAATTTAAGAATATGCGGCTGAGGCGAGCGGCCAGTTGTTCGAGCTTTTCTTTCGGCACAGTCGTTACCGTGCGGGGAGTCACATACGTGACGGCTGGGAGTTTCTGCATATCATCCAGAGCGGCCTCGGCTGGCGGCAGGGGATATTTTGCCAGTCGGTTCTTCTTGCTTGCCTGCGACTGGATTGAAGACTTATATGTGGCGTCAGTCAATCCCCAGAGGGTGCGGCGGTGGGTGTCATAGTCCGAATGGCATGTATAGCCAGTGTTGTAATACATTTGCTCGGGACGCTGATCGCTGGTGCTGTGGTAGTCTCCCAACTTAGCCTGCACCGACGCACCGTACTGCCAGAGCAACGGGCGCGAGTAGGTCACAGCCCCCAACTCAGCCACTGTCTGGAAGGGTAGGGCGTGAGAGATGGTATAATTATAGTAGAAGGGCTTTTCGTAAGCGCCCAACTGTAGGCTGTCCTGATTGCGGCGCATCTCGTCTGCCATAGCGCGGAAGATTATTTCATCCTCTTCTGCCTGGGTAGAGGGAGCGGCCGTCGGCTCTTTTGCCATCTCGGGAGCTTTCAGGGTGGGAGGCAGGTTGCGGGCTTTCTCGCGTCGCTGTGTCTCAATCTTGCTTACATAAATCATCGGTGAGGTGGCCGTCACGGGAACCCATCCGCTCTCGGCACCGCACTGCCCGACGAAGGTGCTTGGGGTGTCGCCTCCTGCAACGATGTTCGAGAACATGGAGAGGGGGGTGCCTATCATGTCAACGCCACGCACCAACTCGTCGGGACGCCCATCGACATAGACCCGCAGCACCTCAAGCGGGGTGACATTGAAGGAGTTGAGGCTGCCGCCCTCACCCGTAAGCGTATAACCTGAGGTGACGCTCTTGAAGTAATATCCGTAGTCCTTGCCCTGACGTTTGGCCTCGTCACAGAGCATCTTGCGCAGTTGCGCCTCGGTGTAGGTCTTTGTTGTCTCCACGATGAGATTGGACTGGCGGCTGACCGGGTCGCCGCCGTTGGCCGTACGTCCGTGGCCGTTGCTCTGTGGGAAACCGTCAATCGGTACGCGGCTGACAAGGAAGTTGCGCAGGATGCCGTTTACCACGTTATCAACCCGGCGGGAACGTACGCCCTCATCGTCGTACTTGTAGTTGCCCCAGAGGTGAGAACCGCGGTAGTTTTCCAGCGTCGGGTCGCAGAACACCTGGAAAGTCTCCGGCAGGATGCGGTCTCCCACCATCTTCTTGAATGTCTGTCCGCCGCTCTTCATGCGGTGAGCTTCCAGACGGTGACCGAATATCTCGTGGAAGAAGACGCCGCTGGCCGGGCCGCTCATTATGGCCGGGCCGGTATAGGGATCAGCCACCGGAGCCTTGCTCAGAGCCACAAGTCGCTCACCGATACGCTGAGCTGAGGCCACGAGGGTCTCCTCCGACGGGAGTGAGTCTATATCGAAGCACATGAAATCCTCATAGAGCGGCAGCTGCATACCGTCGTCTGCCTTCATTTCGGCTGAAAGCATCACGCGGACGGTCACGCGGTTCTGCACAACGCTCGTTCCCTCGGTGTTTATCAGCCACGAGCGCTCGGCCTGATAAACGAGATTGACCGAAGCACTTGAGAAGTCCTTCCACTGACGGAACACGGCCGACACACGGCTGAGGCGCTCTTCCCACTGGCGTATCTTCGTTTTGGAAAGAGTGAAGTTCGTAAGCGGTTCCTCATAGTATGTCTCTACAGGTGCCTGAGAGTAGCAACCGGCGGAATCCTCGTTATCGACCTGCGTCTGAGAGCGCGAAATTGCCTGCGTCAGGCGATCCTGGGCAATCTTGTAGCGGCGCAATGTTTCCGTCCAGATATTCTGACGGATTGCAGCAGGCGAAGAGCAATCCAATGGCAAGGTTGAAGCAGAACCGCCACGACCGGAACCGCTGCCCTGGGTCTCGAACTTGAAGTTATCCAGCTGAGGCGACCCAACACGCATCTGAGGCGTGAACGACCGCTGACGCACGTGTGTCGAGGCCTGCAGGACTCCGAATGACGTGCTTATCTGCACGCTGTAGATGTCTGCAGCGCGGAAACTCATGAAATAAGGCTTTATCTCCTGACGCTGAAGTTCGTTCATGTCAGCCTGTAATTCCTCACGCATAATGGTGAGCAGGGTGTCTTTGTCCGCTGTTGCGGAAGCCTTCGCAGATACCGTCAACAAGACGGCCAGGAAAAAGAATATGCGCTTCATAAATAGATTTTATGATTTAAAGATTTTACGATTTAAGGATTTGGGCGGCCCTGCATCCCCCGCCGGGGGATAATAGGGGGCCTACCGGATTATTGCGACGCGGGCGGTGGCGGCTTTCTTGCCGTCGCTGGTGTTGGCGATGATGATATAAACTCCGGAAGCCACACGACGACCGTTGCGCCCGCAACCGTTCCAAGTGAAGGTGCCGCCATTGCTTACGCCGCTCCAGATGAGCTGACCTGTGGGAGATACAATCTTCACCTCGCTCCCGTAGGTGAGGCCGCGCACAGTAATCGGACCTTCATAATCGGGGGCTACGGGGTTGGGATAAACAAGGAGACTGTCAGATTTCAGTTCCTCCAGAGCTGTCGTTGCATCGGAGACATAGCTGCACACACCTTTGTCTGTGGCGAAGAACACCTTGCCGGAGTCGTCATCGATAGCAATGTCAAAGACGATGTCTGATGGCATCGGCGAGTTCTCTGTGGTGAAATGCGCAATCTGCTCCTGGCAGTCGGCACTGACCAGATAAACACCGCTGGTTGTGGCGAACCACTTGCGGTTAGCTCCGTCTATAGCCATCCCGAGGATGGGGGTGCCGGAGAAGAGGTAGTCGGCGAGTCCGCTGCCGTCGTTGCGGTTCACCTTAACCTGCTCGAAAATGAAGTCTGCATCGGCGAACTGCGACGGGTCGTTGATGACAAACGGCCCCTGATTTGTGCCAATCCAAATCTGCCCTAAGGCATCCTCTGCGATGCAATAGAACTGCTCCGGCGTATATGAGGTGCCGTCCTGATTGGTTATGATGGAACGAAGGTAGCGCTGATCGTCCGAAGAGACAGATATTGTGCCGTTGTAGTCGAGCATGAGCACACCGCGCTGAGACATACGGCGGCTGTTTATCCACGCACGTCCGTGGCTGTCGAAGAAGATGCCGTCCAACGTTGAAGCATCCTTCACCTCGGGACACGGGATTCCTGTCCATGTGCCGTCTGCAAGACGCACGCGAATGCTAGTATCCTGCCTACCCTCTGTGCAGTTGAGCATCCACAGATTTCCTTCGGCGTCATAGCACAAGCCGTCGGCAGAGACATATTTCTGGGGATTAGAACTGTTTGGAAGGATGGATTTCAGCGGACTGTTTTCCAAGCCTATATGCCCTACGCACTGACCGTTGCGGAACTCGAATATGCCATTACGAGCCGTTCCAACGAAATGGTGAGTGTCATCTTCGGGATCTTGCGCTATGGCTGTGGCATCGCGGTATCGCTCTGTCGGGAAGGCTGTGGAAGCCGATTCATAATCAAAGTTTGTCCATGTGCCGTCGTCCAGATACATTGCAGTTCCGAGACGTTCCACCGTGCTGTAGTTCTGGTTACCGCCGGCTACGAGAAGACGCTTGCCGGCGAAACGCAGGCGGTAGCTGTAGTCGTGTAGCGGGCTGTTGTAGTGTATTCCGGGCGTAACGAGGGTGATGGTATGCTCTTCGGGGTCAAGCTCATATGCCTGCAGGCCGTTGGCGCCGTCGCTCGCCCATAAGGTGTTGCCCTGCTTGGACAACTGCTCCCAGGAATACGTCGATGAATAGGCCACACGCGTATTCCAGTTCATCCACATCACCGTATATGTGCCCGTTCCGTACATCAGACATCCGTCAGAGATATTCCAATACTTTGGAGAAAAAGACTGAATCTCGTTGAATGTGGTGCCGTCGGCTTCGCTGCGATAGATCTTGTTGCTGTTGCGGAAGAAGAGACGACCGTCGAAGGCTGACATCATTGTCGGTGAATAATCGGCGCTCACCTGTTCCCATTTGCTGCGGTCTTGAAGGTTTTCGGCAATGTCGCCGCGCCAGATGCCGTCAGATGTGCTGATGTACAGGTAGTTGTTGAGCAGTGTAGATACCTTGACGTTCTTGTTCAGCTGGTAGGTGCTGGGGATAATGGCATCTTCCATATCCACGAGTACAATGCCGAATCCCGTAGAGATATAAGCCGTGGTGCCGCTGACAGACACGCTGTTTATCTCCTTGCCTTGCAGGGAGCTGTGTTTCAGGTGGGCGATATTTATAACGTCATCGTCATCGGTAACAGACAGGAGGTCTATGTTTGAGTTGTCATATATGATAATGAGTCGCTGGGCCTCCTCGCTATATGCGATATCTCTCACGGTGACGTCATTCAGCCCGCTGGTGTTATCCCAAGTACGGATGCTGGAGTCCTCTGTGTCGTAGGCCATGAGCTTGCTCTCCATGAGGGCATATATGCGGTTGCCGACAGGGATATTCTTCGTGCAGATGGTATATGATGAATAAGTCTGCCAGGAGCCTATGGCTTGGGCGAAGGACGGGGTTGTAGCGATGCCGCAACTTAGGAAACAGAGGGCGCAGAAGCGGACGAGCCGGATGGCCAGAAGTCGGCGGTAGGTGTTCATTTGGCTTAGGTTGGAAATGATGTAACTTATAGGGATAAGTTGGCGTTATGCCTTTTTGTTGAGGAACTCTGCGAGGAGCCGGATAGCACGGCCGCGATGGCTGATGGCGTTTTTTGCATCCGGACCCATTTCTGCGAACGTGCCGTCGCAGCCGTCGGGGTGGAAGACGGGGTCATAGCCAAAACCGTCAGTTCCCTGGCGGCTGGTGGTGATGGCTCCTTCCACTATTCCTTCGAAGAGATGTTCCTCTCCGTTATATATTAACGCAATAACAGTGCGGAATCGTGCCTTACGGTCGGATTTATTTTCAAGATTGTGCAAAAGACAATCGACATTTGCCGTCGTGTCGTGTCCCCGTCCCCATCCTTCAGTCTCTGCATAGCGGGCTGTGAACACACCTGGGGCACCGTTCAGCGCGTCCACCTCGAGGCCCGTGTCATCGGCAAAACAATCCAGTCCGAAATGCTCCTTTACATATCGGGCTTTCTGCAATGCGTTGCCTTCAAGTGTGGGAGCTGTCTCGGGAATATCTGTTGTGCAGCCGATGTCTGCGAGGCTCACTACGTCGTAGGAATCGCCCAATATCTGCCTCACTTCGGACAGTTTGTGGGCATTGTTGGTTGCAAAGACCAATTTCATATATTATGAATTATGAATTACCAAAGCGCAGCCTAATTATGCATTATGCATTATGAATTAAGCATTAAGTCTTAATGTGGTCAAAGCCCTCGCCATAAACGCCTACAACCTTGGACTGTGAGACGAAGGCCTGAGAGTCTATATGTTTGATAAGGCGGAAAATCAGCGGGCTCTCACGGCGACGGGCCATGACGATAAGCACGCGCCGCTCCTGTTTCGAATACCACCCTTCGCCGTGCAGCACGGTAACGCCGCGATGCGCTTCGTCACAGATAGCCGCTGCAATCTCGTCGGGCTTTGATGAGATTATGGTGAACTGCACACTCTGCGATGCAGAAGTCATCGTGTAGTCGATAACTAGCATGGAAAGGATCAGGATTACATAACCGCTCACCAGCTTGTACCAGTCGTGAAACACGATGAAACTGGATGAAACGATGATGAAATCAAGATACATGAGCATTCGCCCCATCGTGACATTGCGGTACTTGTTCACAATAGCAGCAATGATATCTGTGCCGCCTGTGGAGCCGTTATTTATGAAAACCAGTCCAAGCGCAGCTCCCTCGATGCAGGCACCGAGCACGGCTGCCATGAAGGTCTCGTCTCCAGCCACACGCATCAGAGTTCCGTCAGGCTGACGCAGCAGCTCTTGGAAGATGCCCAGGAAAAGTGTAATGGTCAAGGTCGCATAGATGGTTTTGGTGAAGAACTTGAATCCAAGAATCTTCAATCCGGCGGCCAGAAGGATGGCGTTGATGATGAAATAGGTGTATTGAGCTGGGAAGCCAGTGGCATAGTAGATGATAGCGGAGACACCCGTCATGCCCCCCGGAGTGAACTCGTAAGGCAACATGAAGAGGCAGAACCCCAGGCAGTAAATCACACATCCGAGCGTGATGAAGAAATAATCCTTCACCTCGTCCATGATGAAAACTTTGTTGATTTTCGTGTTCATAGTTTCATCTGGTTTATTTCAACACCATGTTTATCATTCGGCCGGGAACGATGATGACCTTCACGATCTGCTTGCCTTCGACATACTTGGGAGTCTGTTCGTGGGCTCGTGCTACAGCTTCAATAGTGGCGTTGTCTGCTCCGGCTGGGAATTCGATGCCGAAACGTGTCTTGCCGTTGAACGCTACCATCATCTTCACGGTGTCCTCCACAAGATATTTCTCGTTGAAGGCCGGCCACTGTGCATCGCAGACGCTGGTCTTGTGGCCAAGTGCCTCCCACAGCTCCTCGGCGATATGCGGGGCAAAGGGTGCGATGAGCACGACCATCGGCTCAAGTATGGCACGCTTTGTACACTTCATGGACGTGAGCTCGTTGGTAGCAATCATGAAGGCTGGAATAGAGGTGTTATATGAGAAGTTCTCGATGTCCTCTGTCACTTTCTTGATCAGTTTGTGGAGCGACTTCAGTTCGGCGGGCGTGGGTTCTTCATCGGTTACGGCAAATGCGTCCTTGCCCCAGAACAGATTCCAGAACTTCTTCAGGAAACGATGAGAGCCGTCGATACCGTTTGTATCCCAGGGCTTAGCCTGTTCTACAGGACCGAGGAACATCTCATAGAGGCGCAGGGTGTCGGCACCGAACTTCTCTACAATCATGTCGGGGTTCACAACGTTGAACATAGACTTGGACATCTTCTCCACGGCCCATCCGCAGACGTACTTGCCGTCTTCCAGTATGAATTCGGCTGTTTCGTATTCCGGACGCCAGGCGCGGAACGCATCCGTGTCAAGGACATCGCCGCTGACGATATTCACATCAACGTGCAACGGCGTCACGTCATACTTGTCTTTCAGACCGAGGCTGACGAATGTGTTTGTGTCCTTGATTCTATAGACGAAGTTGGAGCGGCCCTGAATCATGCCTTGATTTACGAGTTTCTGGAAAGGCTCTTCCTTGCAGCTCACGCCGAGGTCGAAGAGGAATTTGTTCCAGAAGCGTGAGTAGATAAGGTGGCCGGTGGCGTGTTCGGAGCCGCCGACATATAGGTCAACGTTCTGCCAGTAGTTGTCTGCCTGCTCACTGACCAGAGCCCCGTTGTTGTGCGGGTCCATGTAGCGGAGGTAATAAGCCGATGAACCGGCGAAACCGGGCATAGTGTTCAGTTCCAGCGGGAAGACGGTGATGTTGTCGATTGCGGAACAATCGACCACCTTGTTTGTCATTGTGTCCCAGGCCCAGATCTTTGCGTTGCCAAGAGGCGGCTCGCCGGTTTCGGTCGGCAGGAACTTATCGACCTCAGGCAATTCAAGCGGCAGACACTCCTCTGGAATCATCTGCGGCATACCGTCCTTGTAATAAACGGGGAACGGTTCGCCCCAGTAGCGCTGACGTGAGAAGATGGCATCGCGGAGGCGGTAATTCACTTTCACACGGCCGAGATTGTGCTCACGCACATATTTCTTGGTGGCTTCGATGGCCTCTTTGATTGTCAGACCGTTGAGAGAGAAATCAATATATGGTTTTACGTCTGCACGTGGTGAGTTGCACACGATACCCTCTTTGGCATCAAAGCTCTCCTCACTCACATCGCAACCCTCCACGAGCGGCACAATGGGCAGACCGAAATGCTTTGCAAAAGCGTAGTCGCGGCTGTCGTGAGCAGGCACCGCCATGATTGCTCCGGTGCCGTAGCCGGCAAGGACGTATTCGGAAATCCAGATGGGATTGGCCTCACCCGTGAAGGGGTTGATGGCGTACGAGCCGGAGAAGACGCCCGTCACCTTGCGGTCGCTTATGCGGTCGCGCTCCGTGCGTTTCTTGACGTATGCGAGATACTCGTCAACTGCGGCTTTCTGATCTGCTGTGGTCAGTTCCTTCACAAGCTCGCTCTCGGGAGCCAGAACCATGAAGGTGACACCAAACATAGTGTCGGCGCGGGTGGTGAAGATGGTGAAACTCTTGTCGGAGTCTTTCACCTTGAACTCTATCTCAGCACCTTCGGAACGGCCGATCCAGTTGCGCTGGGTCTCTTTCAGCGACTCGGTCCATTGGATAGTATCAAGGCCGTCGAGCAGACGTTGGGCGTAAGCGGACACACGCAGACACCATTGTTTCATTCGCTTCTGAACCACTGGGAAGCCGCCGCGGGCGGACACGCCGTCGATGACTTCGTCGTTGGCAAGCACCGTTCCCAACTCGGGACACCAGTTTACCATCGTCTCGCCAAGATATGCTATGCGGTAGTTCATCAGCACCTGCTGCTTCTCCACGTCGCTCATGGCTTTCCACTTGTCGGCGGTGAAGGTCAGTTCCTCGCTTTGTGCCACGTCCTCAAGCCCTTCCGTGCCATTCTTTTCGAAGTAAGCCACCAACTCCTCAATCGGGTGGGCAGAGCCCTTACTGTAGAAACTGCCGAACATTTTCTGGAAAGCCCACTGTGTCCAGTGGTAATAACCCGGCTCGCAAGTGCGCACCTCGCGGCTCCAGTCGAACGAAAAACCGATCTTGTCCAGCTGCTCGCGATAGCGGTTGATGTTAGCCTCAGTGGTGATAGCCGGATGCTGGCCTGTCTGAATGGCATACTGCTCGGCGGGCAGACCGTATGCGTCATATCCCATCGGGTTCAGCACGTTGAAGCCGTTCAGACGCTTGTAGCGTGCATAGATGTCACTGGCTATATATCCCAACGGATGGCCTACATGAAGGCCCGCTCCGCTTGGGTACGGAAACATGTTAAGTACGTAGAATTTCTCACGGTCGGCGCGTTCTGTCACCTTGTAAGTCTCATCGGCGACCCAACGCTTTTGCCACTTCTTTTCAATCTCCCTGAAATTGTATTCCATTTCTTATCTCGTTTTTTATTAAATTTTGCGCGCAAAGGTCGCATTTTTTTTTGAGATATGAAAGGAAAACGGTTACTTTTGGCTTAATTTTTACACATTAATATACCAAGGGAGTAATTTATCGCACAAAAATCGCCCTGACCACTATCCATAAGTGAGATGCCAAAGCAGCAAACCACCCGTAATGTCGGGCCATAATGCGCAAGCGTTCGAACAGCGAGGCACGCTGGTGGCGGGTTGTCATCCCTTCTGCAAGATAATCAGTGAGGATCTCGCCTACATTCGCCATCGGCAGGCCGCGTTTCTCGGCGTGGCGCATTATACGAATACACCAGTCGTAGTCGGCTGAATAGCGGTAACGGAGGTCGTAAAGGAAGCGGCGGGCGGTGTCCGAACGCACATAAAACGACTGATGACAAACCAACATCCCAAGCAGGAAAGAGCGCGATGTGAGGCGTTCTGGAGCCGAGAGGCGCCGGTGGCGAATGAACTGCCCGGAGTCATCTACAAGATCCGTCTCTCCGTAAGCGACCACTGGCCTCCGTGCAGCCGAAAATCTGCGTACGGTGGCAGCTACCTTCTCTATAGTGCTGTTGTCGTGAAATTTGTCACCGGCATTCAGGAATACGATATAATCACCCTTCGCATTTATTATGGCCTTGTTCATCGCGTCATAGAGACCTCTGTCTGGCTCCCGGATGAGGCGTATTGAATGGGGGTGTTTTGTATCGGTATTTCGCTCCACATAAAGGTGGATTTCCCGCATCGTCTCGTCGGATGAACAGCCGTCGATGATGAGATGTTCTATGGCCTCGTATGTCTGGGAGGCTACGCTGTCGAGAGTGCGCCTTATGGTGTCACCTGCGTTATAGGTGACAGTAACTACTGTGAAGGACGGGTACTGTTTCATGACTTACTCTGACGGATAGCGGTTTGGTACATGGAGATAAAACGGCGGGCTACATTTTCCTCGCCCCATTCGCTGACGGCCTTCTGCTGCGCGGCACGCGAACACTCTTCGCGGTTCCTGAGCGTCCATCGTATTCCTTCAGCCAGATCGGTCGAGTCTTTATATGCGGCTACGTAGCCGTTCTGCTTGTGGTCAATCATCTCCGGGATTCCTCCCACGCGGAAACCGACGCACGGCGTGCCGCAGGTCATAGCCTCCATGATGGTGTTGGGCAGGTTGTCCTCCAGCGATGGCGTGACGAAGACGCTGGCCAGAGTGTAAATGGCGGCCATGGTCTTCGGTGAGGAGATATACCCCAGATGATATACCGGCAGCGGCAGTTTGTCGAGCGTCGGCATTGAAGCTCCAACTACAGCGAGGGCGACGTCCTCGTCCTTCAGCTTTTGGCAGGCTTCCAAGAGATATCTTATGCCCTTGCGCTCGTCGGTGGTTTTCTGGGCGCAGAAGAGCACTAACTGCTTGTCCTCGGGGAGACCTAAGGCAGAGCGGCTAATATCCGGTTTGTTCAGGAAAATGGAGGCTGGGAAGGGGTTCGGAATACTTACCACTTCGTGCCCCTCGGCGAGTGTGCTGCGACGGGCTTCATCAGCAATCCAGCGGCTGCATCCGACAAAAGTGATGTGCCCCCGGCTGTAGGCTTTCTGCTTGCGTCCCCACACCCATCGGGCGAGGATTCCGGCGGCAGTCCGCTCCTCGGTGAGTGCCTTCTCCCGCGCTACATCGCCATAGTGATGCAGAGCCATCACGGGCCACAGGTCGTGTAGCGTCCACACCACGGGCTTACCCGCTTTGAGTATGCGCCCGACTTCTTCCAGCGAGACCATGCCTTGATTCACCCAATGCAGATGAATCACATCCGCTTCGCGGAAGGCTTTGGTCGAAGTGATGGAAAAACCGTCTGTGGCGGTGTCTATATCCCAGCTCTTGCTGCCCGTGAGCATGAATATGGACAGACGCTCGCGTGCCTTCGGTATCAGACGCCACGCCTTTTGCATAAAACGTGGAATCCAGCATGGAGCCTTCACCTGAATGGTCGTGGGGCGGTCTGTCTGTCTGTCGCGAACCAGCATCCGAGCCTCAACTCCATTCTGGTTGAGTGCATCTGTGAGACGGGAGGCGGCAATCGCCGCCCCGCCCACAGTCTCGGATGTGCTCACGATGAGAACTCGCATCTGCAGGTCGTTATTCTGCGATGAGCAGGAAGTAAGTCTTCTTGCCGCGCTGCACAAGCAGGTATTTGCCGTCAATGAGGTCGGCGGCGGTGACAGCCTGGTCGGAGGCAGCGAGCTTCTCTTTGTTGAGGCTTACGCCGCCACCCTGAGCCGTCTTGCGCATCTCACTCTTCGAGGGGAAACACTCCGACTGCTCTGCCATCAGGTCAACGGCACGGATGCCATCGCCGTCAAACAGGGTGCGGCTGACTTTGAAATGGGGAACACCGTCGAAGACATCGAGAAGCGTCTGCTCATCGAGGTTTACGAGTGCGTCCTTGGTGCCCTTGCCAAAGAGGATCTGGGTGGCCTGCTGAGCCTTCTCCAGCTCCTCGGCCCCATGCACCATCGTCGTGACCTCTTCGGCAAGACGGCGTTGCAGCTCGCGGCGACCCGGGTCTTCGCGATGGCGTGAGATGATATCGTCAATTTCCTCGCGGGTGAGCGACGTGAATATCTTGATGTAGCGCTCGGCGTCCTCGTCGGCTACGTTAAGCCAGAACTGGTAGAAGCGGTAGGGAGAGGTGTAGCGCTTGTCAAGCCAGATGTTGCCCTGCTCGGTCTTGCCGAACTTGCGTCCGTCGCTCTTCGTTATCAGTGGGCAGGTGAGAGCGTATGCCTCGCCGCCGCCCATACGGCGGATGAGCTCGGTGCCGGTGGTGATGTTACCCCACTGGTCGCTGCCACCCATCTGTAGCTTGCAGCCCTTGTGGGTGTTCAGATAGTAGAAGTCGTAGCCCTGCAGCAGTTGGTAAGTGAACTCGGTGAACGAGAGACCGTCGCGTGCCTCGCCGTTCAGACGTTTCTGCACGCTGTCCTTCGCCATCATGTAGTTCACGGTGATATGCTTACCTACGTCGCGGGCGAATGAGAGGAACGTGAAGTCCTTCATCCAGTCGTAGTTGTTCACGAGTTCCGCACGGTTGGGCGCATCGCTCTCGAAATCGAGAAAACGGGCCAGCTGTGCTTTGATGCAGGCCACGTTGTGTGCCAGCGTCTCTTCGTCCAGCAGGTTGCGCTCCTGGCTCTTGCCGGAGGGGTCGCCTATCATGCCCGTTGCACCGCCCACGAGGGCGATGGGCTTGTGGCCGCAACGCTGCAGGTGACGCAGCATCATAACGCCGCAGAGGTGTCCGATGTGAAGGCTGTCCGCCGTTGGGTCTATGCCCACGTATGCGGCTACCTGCTCCTTTGCGAGCAGTTCGTCTGTCCCTGGCATCATCTGGTGAATCATACCGCGCCAGGTCAGTTCTTCAATAAAGTTTGTCATTGTTATTTCTTTACATTAAACTTTAAACCTTAAACTATTATCCCCCGCCGGGGGGATTACAGGGGGCTTACTCCCTTCCTGCGCGCTTGCGCTCCAGATGGTCGAGTATGATCTTGCGCATACGCATCGACTTGGGAGTCACCTCCACATACTCATCCTCCTTGATATACTCCAGCGCCTCTTCCAGACTGAGGAGCGTGGCGGGGATAATGCGCACCTTCTCGTCGGAGCCGCTGGCACGCATGTTCGTGAGCTGTTTGTTCTTCGTGACGTTGATGACCAGGTCGTTCTCGTGGATGTGTTCACCCACTACCTGTCCGGCATAGACCTCTGTCTGCGGCTCTATGAAGAAACGGCCGCGATCCTGCAGGTTGTTGATGGCGTAGGCGAAGGCCGTGCCCGTCTCCAATGCAATCATAGAGCCGTTGGCTCGGCGAATGATTTCGCCCTTGTAGGGCTGGTACTCCTTGTAGCGGTGGGCCATGATAGCCTCACCCTGCGAGGCGGTCAGGACGTTGGTGCGCAGGCCGATTATGCCGCGGCTGGGTATGTTGAACTCGATGTTCACGCGGTCGCCCTGCGTCTCCATACTGGTCATTTCGCCTTTGCGGCGCGTCACCATATCAATCATCTTCGATGAGAATTCCTCCGGAACGTTGATTGTCAGTTCTTCGATAGGCTCGCACCTCTCGCCGTTTATGTCCTTGTAGATCACCTGCGGCTGGCCTACCTGCAGCTCGTAACCCTCGCGACGCATCGTCTCAATCAGTACTGAGAGGTGCAGCACGCCGCGACCACTCACAACCCACTTGTCCGTGGAGTCTTCAAACGGCTCCACGCGCAGGGCGAGGTTCTTCTCCAGCTCTCGCTGCAGACGCTCGTGGATGTGGCGGCTGGTGCAGAAGCGTCCCTCGCGACCGAAGAACGGCGAGTCGTTGATGGTGAAAAGCATCGACATCGTAGGCTCGTCTATGGCAATGGTTGGCAGCGCTTCCGGCTCCTCGGCGTCGCAGATGGTGTCGCCGATCTCGAAGTTTGAGAGGCCGATGATGGCACAGATATCTCCGCTGCTTACGGCCTCCGTCTTCTGGTGGCCCATGCCGGAGAAGGTGTGCAACTCCTTTATCTTAGTGCGCTCGCGCGTACCGTCGCGGTGGACTATGGTGATGGGCATTCCTTCGCGCAGAGTGCCGCGATGCACGCGTCCCACGGCGATTCGGCCCGTGTAAGTGCTGTAATCGAGACTGGTGATGAGCATCTGCGGAGTTCCTTCCAGCTGTTCCGGCGCAGGGATATACTCCAGGATGGCATCCAGCAGGTAGAGGATGTCGCCCGTGGGCGTCTGCCAGTCGGCTCCCATCCATCCGTTCTTCGCCGAACCGTAAATTACTGGGAAGTCCAGCTGCTCCTCGGTGGCATCGAGGTCGCACATCAGGTCGAATACCATCTCATAGACCTCCTCGGGGCGGCAGTTGGGCTTATCCACCTTGTTGATGACAACCACGGGCTTCAGACCAATCTGCAGAGCCTTTTGCAACACGAAACGCGTCTGCGGCATTGGCCCCTCGAAGGCATCTACCAGAAGCAGACAGCCGTCTGCCATGTTCAGCACGCGCTCCACCTCACCTCCGAAGTCCGAGTGGCCCGGAGTGTCTATGATGTTGATTTTCGTGTCCTTGTATGTGATGCTTACGTTTTTGCTGAGGATAGTTATGCCGCGCTCGCGCTCCAGTTCGTTGTTGTCCAGCATCAGTTCGCCCGTCTGCTGTCCCTCGCGAAAGAGGTGGCCGGCCATTAGCATCTTATCGACCAGAGTCGTCTTGCCGTGATCGACATGTGCGATGATGGCTATATTCCTAATTTTTGCCATATTTTCAGATATATATCGTTTTTCGGGCGCAAAGATACAAATAATTCATAATTCATAATTCATGATTAATTGGCAATTGGCAATTGATAATTGATATTTTTCTCTCAAAAACTCACTTTTCTTTAATTTTTCCCCTTTAATATTTTACATTTTACATTATTAATCGTACTTTTGCCGCCGAAACCATAATACTATGAGACGAATATTATTTACTTTACTCTGCTGCACGATGGCATTGTGCAGTATGGCAGAGGCTCCCATCAGCAAGGAGCTGAAGAAGAAATGCAAAAGCGAGTGCAAGCAACTGAAGAAAGACGGATGGACCGTTTCCGCTATGGAGCTGGAAGAGGCCATGATGATTTTCTATGAGAAGCTGGAAGCGGGCATGGACAGCCTCCGCGCCGTATCCCGTACCGGACGGGCCAGCAACGCCAACCTCGCCCTTGTGAAAGCCCGCAGCGGCGCTGCCAGCATGTACGCCGGCTCCCTGAGCACCAAGCTCGGCAGTCTGGTCACTTCCATGATTGAGAACGCCAACGGGAAGAGCACCACGGACTTCAAAGCCGTCTCCAGCTCCTCCTCACAGCAGGTGCTCTACAACTTCGCCCCGCAGGTGACCATGATGCGCACCCTCAAGGACGGCACCTACGAGGTGATGCTCCTCTATCTCGCCCCCCTCTCCCTTGACGACGCTGAGTGATGAACAGACATAACGCACTCGTTCTGACAGCCCTTGTGCTGTTCTCGTTTTTTGCGCTCAACGCCAACGGGCAACACATTGCCGATGTTCACGGCACCGGCACATACGTTGTAGGAGAAAACGACGACGTTACGCTGAAGGATGCCAAGATACGTTGCATCGCGCTGGCACACGCCGATGCCATAAAACAGGTGTTCGGTGAACTGGTCGCATCAGACGTAATCACCACCAACGTGGGACTTGAAGGCAAGGACTCCAAATCCTATTTCTGGGAGAACACCACCCTGATGGCGAAGGGCGAGTGGCTGGAGGACACACAGGCTCCCGTAATATCTGTGACTTACGAAGAGAACCGCCTGACCTTTAAGGCCGAAGTGTGGGGTAAGGCACGTGAAATAGTGCAGTCGCAGGTGGAACTGGAGTGGGCCTTGAAGAGCGGAACGCCAGAGAACAAGGTTCCTACAACTGTGTTCAACCACGGCGACCGCCTCTTCCTCGACTTCAAGGCTCCCGCCGACGGATACATCGTCATATACCTCATTATGGAAAACGACGAGGCCGCGCGACTGTTGCCTTACCGCAACGACACCGGCGGACGCTATGAGGTCAGAGGCGGCAAGACCTACACCTTCTTTGACCGCACCACCAACCCCGATGCCGACCAGCTTCGTCTTACCACCCAAAAGGAGCTGGAGAGCTATCAGGTGGTGCTCGTCTATTCCCCGCATCCGTTTATCAAATGCCCCGACGTTTCCGGCGACCGCAACCACCCGAATTCGCTCAGCACTCACGACTTCCAGAAATGGCAGGCCAAACAGAAACGTCAGGACAGCGAGATGGTCATTGCCACCCAATGGGTTAAGGTAAAAGGCAAGAAAGCCGTCTATTGACCACCTCTCCCCACTTTACAATCAATCATTTAACTTACAAGCATATTCATGAAAAGAGTCTTCATCGTCTCGGCCCTCTGTTTCGCAGCGGCCACAGCCTCTGCACAACAGACATTGCAATTAGATGCGTCCGAGGACACAACCGACGTAATAACTATAAATGACATAGTCAATCAGCAAGAGGAGGTTACTACGCGTCTGGCCAACGAGCGACATTATGCCTCTGTCTGGGGCCGTCCTCGTTTCTTCAATATCTCAAAGAACAGCTCCAGACTCAGTCCGAAAGAGGATATCGAAACAGGCATACCGTCGTATAACGACGGCAAAGTGCCTGAATTCAAGACCAACTGGGGCTTTTCCATCCAGTTCGGCCGCGACTACCGCCTTCACAAAAAGCCCATCGGGAACACCCTGCAGTTCTATATCGACTATGTCGGAATAGACCTGAACGTAAACCACTACAAAGCAGAGGATGCCCTTAAGCTATACAACAGCACAAACAAGGAGTTGACGATTCACAACAAAGGCGAGCATAAAGACGAGAACTTCTGGCGCACCCCTTGGATGCTGGAGAAGTACGAGTTCAACTATGGCATGTTGGTCGGTCCGTCGATGACTATCGCTCCGTTCAATTACGTCAAGGGAGCACCTGGGCTGCATCACTTACGCATGAATTTCTTCTTCCACATTGGTTACCACGCCTCCATCCTTTGGATGAAAAACGACAGCGATAAGGATGTAAACACCTACTCCACCAATGCTCAGTCGAATTTCAGAGTCATGGAGAAGAATCTGAAGATGGATTGGGGACATGGTCTTATTCACAGTTTCGGCTTCAGCTTCACGTGGAAGATGATAGGCTTCGGATACGAACATCGTGTCGGCTCCGTAAAATACAAGTCTCTTAACACAGGCGATTTCGGCAACAACTCTTACAAGTTCAAAACCACAACCAACCGCATATACCTGCAATTCCGACTCGGCAAATAATCATCTACCGAACTAACTACATACATTAATTAATATATGATACTTATGAAAAGATATATCACTCTTATCGCAATTGCATGGCTTTGCCACCTGGCAGCTCTTGCACAGACCTCCATTTCCAAGACCGAAGGCACCTGCGGCACCGATACGAAATGGACGTTTGACGGTTTCACCCTCATCATCAAGAACGTGAACTCCGACAACCTGTATGTGACCATGGACAACTACGGCATCAAGAACGAGCCAGCCCCGTGGGTCAAGAAGAAGCTGAAAGTCAAGAAGGTGGAAATAGAGGGCGGTATAAAGAACATCGGTTCTTGCGCCTTCGCCAACTGCACCGACCTGCAGGAGGTCGTGTTCCACGGTACCGATGTGGGAACAATCGGGTGGGGAGCCTTCCTCAACT
Source organism: Bacteroidaceae bacterium (assembly GCA_017447625.1). Lineage (GTDB taxonomy): Bacteria > Bacteroidota > Bacteroidia > Bacteroidales > Bacteroidaceae > Physcousia. Next base: position 140,259 of record JAFSNB010000001.1, on the reverse strand, counting down.
GCTCGCGCCTGCGCAACATATCCCTGCCCGTGCGCCTGCACGACATCGGCACTGTGGCCTTCGCCAACTGCACCTCTCTCAACAGCGTCCGCATACCCGACCATTGTCGCGTGGCTGATCAGGCATACGCCAACTGCTCCAACCTACAATCCGTAGAGTGCGCTCCGACATGCGACCTCGGACATCACGTCTTCGCATCCGAAGTGCAGCAAGGAGGCGTAACACGCCACTCACTCTACAACAGCGAAATTCGCCGCCTGCCCTCATACGTCAATGAGCGCAACTGCCACGAATACGGCATAGCCGCTGAAGCCGTAGCCAACATCAAGAAAGGGCCGGAGGATGAGGAGGACTACGACTACGCCACTTCCGACGTAGATACCATTATCCCCACTACAGGCTATATGCGCGTCGATACCTACGCGCTCATCATCGGTAATCAGAAATACCGCTTCGTATCCGATGTGCCGTATGCCATTCACGATGCACGCGTCTTCTACGACTACTGCAAACGCACCCTCGGCATACCCGACCAGCACATCCACCGCACGGAGAACGCCACCAAGCAGATGATTCTCGAAGAGGAACTGGAAGACTGGGTGAAGCAGATTCCCGACCGCCAGAACAAGCATCTCATCATCTATTATGCCGGACACGGAGTGCCTGATGTGAAGAATAACAACAAGGCTTATATCCTGCCAACCGACGTGCGCGGCACTAACCCCTCGCGCGGCATTGCCCTTGACGAACTCTACGCCCAGCTCGGTGAAATGGGCTTCAACCGCACATCCGTCTTTCTTGACGCCTGCTTCAGCGGTGTCAACCGCCAGAACGAAGGCGTGACGGAAGGTCTGCGCGGCGTGGAAATAATGGCTGAGGATGCCACCTTCGGCGACGGTTCTGTGGTTGTGTTCTCCGCTGCCCAGGGCAACGAGACGGCTCAAGGCTATCCCGAGGAGGGGCACGGCCTCTTCACCTACTACCTGCTCAAGGAAATCCAGCAGACACGCGGCGACATCGACTACGGCACCCTCTCTGACAACCTGCGCAGCAAAGTGTCCAGCAAAGCCTCAAGCCTCAAATTGCGCAAGAAGCAAACCCCAGCCACCAATGCCTCTTCCGGCATCTCCAACGAATGGCGCTACATGCATTTCTGATGGTGCCAAGAAATAAAAGTGCAAAATTAGTTGCGATGCCGTATAATATTCACTATATATAATTTTTTTGGAGAAAAATGTACCGAATGTGCCGAAATGCATTGCAACATACTGGAAATCAACAAATACGCTTTCGGCAGATTCGTTTTAAAATGTACCGCATATTCGCCGAATGTACCGCACATCGGCGAAAGAGATGCCTTGCCGTCGTGAAGCGGGAACGTTGGTGTCGTAGAGCGTATGCCTAAATGCACTTCATGTTATCGTTAGTTGGAGTGAAAAGTGACATCAATGTCACACGCGGGTGTCACTCGTGTCACTCGGAAGTGACACACGTGTCACCTGGAGGTGTCACTGATGTCACTCGCGAGTGACACTGATGCCTCTCGGCGACGCACCGACTCTTAGATATTGGTGTCTCTTGGTTTGATAATCTGGCACAAAGGTAATGAAAAGTCTTCAATTATGCAATAGCTTTCGGTAGATAATTGTCGAAATGCGGCGAATTTGCAGTAGATTTTATGGGTAATCTACCGAAATGTGAATCTCTGATATTTAATCTATTACGTGCATTTTCGGTACATTCGGTAGATGTTTTTGATAAAATAATTTATATATTTTTCTGAAGTAGTTAAGTAGTCAGCAGTTAAGGGGTTAAGCCAAATGTCAAAGAGCATAGAAATCAGCACTATTAATGAAAAATACGCACTATTAATGAAAAAAATCTGGGTAAAGCATTGTGGATTCAGAAATTAGGCGTACCTTTGCAGCCGAATTTCAACAAAAATCCCGAAAATCGGGTGCATTCGACGATGCAAACAAGCCTATTGATGAGGGCTGTGACGCATCTGAAGGATGTAATTAACAACCATCAAATCATCAAAACATTATGTACTTAGACGCAACAAAGAAGGCAGAGATCTTCAACCAGTACGGCAAGACAGGCACCGACACCGGCAGCGCTGAGAGCCAGATCGCATTGTTCACCTACCGCATCAGCCACCTCACGGAGCACATGAAGCGCAACCGTAAGGACCACGGTACAGAACGCGCCCTCACCGCTCTCGTCGGCAAGCGTCGCGCACTGCTCACTTACCTGAAGAAGCGCGACATCAACCGCTACCGTGCCATCATCAAGGCTCTCGGCCTGCGCAAGTAAAAAGACTTTTCCCCGCCATGGAGCGGTCACTTTTCAAGAAGTGAAGTCAAAACGAAAGTGAGAAGTGTTCGCACTCCTCACTTTTCTGCTTTAGAAAAGCCCCCTATAATCCCCCGGCGGGGGATGAAAGTTTAGAGTTTAGAGTCAGTATAAAAGTTTAGAGTTTAGAGTTTAGAGTTTAGAGTTTAGAGTTTAGAGTCAGTATAAAGGTTTAGAGTTTAAGTAGTTCAAGAGTTTAAGTAGTTCAAGAGTTCAAGAGTTCAAGAGTTTAAGCAGTTTAAGTGTGGCCTTTCGATTAAACGATTATTCGGGATTTCCGGGCCGCCAAAATCGTAAATTGTGAATCGTCAAATAGTAAATTATAATAATGAGCAGCAACAACCAGTCAAATAGTATTAGCACTCTCCCTAACAGGGAGGGCGGAGAGAGAGTCTCTATTGGGCAGAGAGCCAAAGGGCTCGTTCCAGATCTGTTTGCAATCATTTTCTTCGTGGCGCTTTCCTTCGCCTATTTCGCCAAGCCGGTGAGCGAGGGGTGGGTGTTGACGGGTCATGACCACAGCGGCGGCGTGGGTGCCGGCGCAGAGATGGAGGCTTACCGCGCCGCGCACGACGGCGAGCGCACTCGTTGGACGAACACGCTCTTCAGCGGTATGCCGACTTATCAGATGGCTCCGTCGTATGACAGCACCGACACGCTGGGTAAGCTGGAGAAAGCCTATTATCTGTGGCTGCCAGACTATGTCCGCATGATTTTCATCATGTTGCTCGGCTTCTATATCATGCTGAGGGCGTTTGATTTCAGGGCTTGGATGGCTGCCTTGGGTGCTGTGATGTGGGCGTTCTCGTCATACTACTTCATCATCATCGCCGCCGGACACATCTGGAAGTTCTACACGCTGGCGTTTATTCCGCCCACGATTGCGGGAATGGTGTTGTGCTACCGCGGACGGTACCTGTGGGGCTTTGTGCTGACGGCACTGTTCATGGCTCTGCAGATCCTGAGCAACCACGTTCAGATGAGCTACTATTTCATTATAGTAATAGTCTTGATGGCTGTGGCGATGGCCCCTCTCCCCGCTCTCCCCGTGGGGAGGAGAGCCGCACAGCCGGGAGATTCCAAAGCAACAGAAGCCCCCTCGGGGGCCGTAAGGGGGGCCTCGAGTTGGGGCTCCTGGTTCAAAGCCTCTCTGGTGTTTGCAGCCGGATGCCTTGTGGGTGTGCTGATAAACATCTCCAATATCTATCACACATACGAATACTCGAAGGAGTCGATGCGCAGCAAGAGCGAGCTGACTCAGAAGAGCAAAGACCCCAGCGACCAGACGTCGAGCGGATTGGAGCGTTCGTATATCACCGCCTGGAGCTACGGGATAGGGGAGACGTGGACGCTGCTCGTGCCGAACACCAAGGGCGGCGCTTCACAGCCGTTGACTCAAAACGAGAAGGCTATGGCCAAAGCCAATCAGATGTATATGCCCATATACCAGAGTCTCGGACAGTACTGGGGTGAACAACCCGGCACATCCGGCCCCGTTTATGTCGGCGCGTTTGTGATGATGTTGTTCGTTTTGGGCCTTTTTATCGTAAAAACGCCGATGAAATGGGCATTATTGATAGCCACTATCCTCTCTATCCTGCTCTCGTGGGGTAAGAACTTCATGGGACTTACGGACTTCTTCTTGGATTATGTGCCTATGTACGACAAGTTCCGAACGGTGGCCTCCATACTCGTTGTGGCTGAGTTCACTATCCCGCTGTTGGCTATGCTGGCGCTGAAGGAATTGGTTGCCCCTCTCCCCGCTCCCCCCGTGGGGGGGAGAGCCGCACAGCCGGCCAAAGCAATCGAGGCCCTCACGGGGGGAGCGGGGAGAGGGGCCTCCCGCATCAAGCCGGTTTTGTATGCAGCTGGTTTGACGGGTGGTATCTGTCTGCTATTCTGGCTGCTGCCGGATGTGTTCTTTGGCAATTATATCTCCTCATCGGAGACGGATATGCTCAACAACGCCGCAGCACAGGGATATATCCCGCAGGATATGCTGGCTCCGATAATGCAAAGCGTGAGCGAGATGCGCCGCGCTATGTTTACGGCCGACGCTATGCGCTCCTTCTGGGTAATTCTGGTCGGCACGCTTGTGCTGCTGGCTTACCTATATAAGAAAATCAAACTTGTGCCGATGCTGGCCTGCCTCATCGTGCTGTGCGTGGCTGATATGTGGGACGTGAACAAACGCTATCTCAACGACTCCCTCTTCTCCAAACCTCAGCCCACGCAGGAATATTTCGCCAAGTCAGAGGCTGACCAACTGATATTGCAGGATGCAGACCTCTATTATCGTGTGCTAGACCTCTCGTCGAACACCTTCAACGACAACTCCGCTTCCTATTGGCATAAGAGCATCGGCGGCTACCACGCTGCCAAACTGCGCCGCTATCAGGAACTGATTGAGGCGCACATCCACCCGGAGATGGTGGCTATGCAGAAGGAGGTGGCAGCCACAGGCGGACAGATGGACAGTATCAACGGCAAAGCCCTCTGGCCTGTGCTGAACATGCTGAACATGAAATATGCCATCTTCCCCCTGCAAGGCGGACAGAAGATACCGCTTATGAACCCATACGCTCTGGGCAACGCCTGGTTCGTGAGCGACATGAAGGCTGTGGAGAATGCAGACGACGAGCTGAACGCCCTGGGTGAGACAGACCTGCGCACTACCGTCGTGATGCGCACGACGGATGCCGACGCCCTCACACCCTCGCTCAGCAGCGACTCAACGGCAACAATCCGCCTCACAGCATACGAGGCCAACGCCCTCACCTTCGAGAGCGATGCCAAGAAGGACGGGGTAGCTGTCTTCTCAGATATCTGGTATCCCGGATGGATCTGCACCATCGACGGGCAGGAAACAGACATCCGCCGCGCCGACTACGTGCTGCGTGCTGTGGCTATCCCTGCCGGACATCACACCGTGGAGTTCCGCTTCGACCCGAAGAGCCTGCACACCACCGAGGCCGTAGCCTACGGTGCTCTGGCTCTGCTGCTCATACTTGTTATCATCGCGGTGGTCCGCAATGTAAAATATAAAATGTAAAATTCACCCCGCAGGTCTCCCCTCCATTACGGGAGGGGTCGGGGGTGGGTCTTTAAATCGTAAATTTTATTGATGCGAAAGTTTGGATTACTGATTATAGCGGTTTTACTGTTGCTCCCAATCACGGTCTGGGCCGATAAGGTGAGCGAGCAGGAGGCTTTGCAGCTGGCAAAGACATTTTTGGCCAAGAGGAAAGGCTCTCAGACCGCTTCATCTGCTGACGGGAAGACCGCTAAGAAGAAAGCCCCGAGTCGGAACCTGAGCAAACTCCCCCTGAAAGAGGGAGCGGAGAGCGAGGCTTATTATATATTTAATGTAGAGGACTCCGGCGGATTCGTGATCGTGAGCGGTGACGACCGCACCGAAGCAATACTCGGATATTCGGACAGCGGCCACATCAGCGACGAGGCTATGCCTGACGGTCTGCGCTATATGCTTGACGGATATGCGGAACAGTTTGACTGGTTAGAGGAGTCGGCTGGCTCTCAATATGCCTCCAACCGTAAAGGAAGTCTCCCCTCACGGGGAGATTTAGAGGGGTCTTCTCCTACTCGCCACTCCATTCAACCCATGATTGCCACCCGATGGGATCAGGGAGCTCCGTATAACGCCTACTGCCCTACGATAGATGAGGAAAAAACTGTGACCGGTTGTGTGGCCACTGCGATGGCGCAGATATTGTATTACTATAAATGGCCTACTGAGGCATGCAGCGCGATTCCTGGCTATACAACAACGACGAAGGACAAAAATAAAGCCTCATATAATCTGTCCTTAGATGGCATTGAGGGCACTACCTTCGACTGGTCTTCAATGACTTCAACATATACTAGTAGCAGTACGGGCGCTGCGGCAGATGCAGTTGCCACGTTGATGCAGTACTGCGGGTGGTCGTTGCGGATGAAATATGGCCTTTCAGAAAATGGCGGCTCAAGTGCTTACAACGAATGTATCGGTGAGGCTCTGAAAGCGTATTTTGGCTATGACGGCGGGGTGCGCAACACCTACCGCAAGAACTACAGTTATCTGGAGTGGGTCACGCTCATCTACAGCGAACTGGCCAGCGGACGGCCTGTTGCTCTTGGAGGTCAGAGCGCCGACAGCGGACACTCATTCGTGTGCGACGGCTACGACACCGACGACTACTTCCACATCAACTGGGGATGGAGTGGCAGAAGTGACGGCTATTTCCGTCTCTCCGCCCTCAATCCATACGATCAGGGTATCGGAGGCTCTTCCACATTGGACGGCTTCAGTTTTTCGCAGGGTGCCATAATCGGTATTCAGCCGCCTGTGACTGGCAACGCAGACTATTGCCTGTCACTCGAAAGGTTCAACCTCGGCTCGCCCGATGTCAACGCTACAAGCAAGACATACACACGGGATGGAGAGACGGGAGCCTTCTCAGGAATCAATCTCCAATACCTTCTCTATAATTATAAATTGGGCAGCTACACTATCGACTATGCCGTGCAGATGTTCAATGAGAGCGGCGAGTTTGTTTATTCCCTATTTGAATCAAGCTATACGTTTCCGGATTTCAACAAAAATAAGAATGAAACCAGAACAGACCTTTCCATCCCGAATACCGTGGCCGACGGCACTTATTACATAAGGGTGATGAGCCGTCCTGAAGGCAGTGACACCTGGCAGGAGTGCTACGACGGCGATCGCTATCAGATGACAGCTGTAATTAGCGGCGACGAACTGACCATCAACGTGCCAATCCCGGCAACCGTTCTTCCCGCAAGTGCCACATTAGCGATTTCGGGAGACTCTGAAGCCGAAGGTTATTTGACTCAAGGCTACGAACAGGAGGTTACGGCCCACATAACAGGCGGAGCTGTGGATTATCATGGGAACGTAATCCTCTGCGTCAACGGCTATGTAGTTATGGGTAAGGAGCTTGACGTACCTGCCGGGCAGACTGTTGATGCACACTTTTCCTATATTCCGACCACGGCGGGTGAACAAACATTGTCTTTATATTCCTCAAGTAGTACCAACAAAGAAGGGAAACACATAGGTGCAGGAACGCAGATAGGCTCCCAAACCGTCACCATCACCGCCAGCGATGCCACGAACACACAAGAGCTGACAATGACGTATGAGATAGCGAATCTGGACGCAGTAAGTGGTAAACTCTACGGCAATGCCCTGCGCGTTACGGCGACCGTGAACAATCCCTCTGCCGATAACAGTTTCGCAAGCCACCTGAACTGCTCGCTACGCAAATACGAGAGTGCGGAGGCGGATATAGATGATTACACCTCAGCCACTTTGCTCCAGAAAAATATAACTATTGCAAGGAGCGGCTCCACAGATGTAACTTTCGAATATACGGGTCTGGAGTTAGGCAAGTATTATTGCCTGCGTTTCACCTACAGCCAGGGCTATGAAGAGGGAGGAGATATGAAGACACGTACTCAGCAGCTTCTCTTCAGCTCGCGCTATCAGATGGGGGAGGGCTATCTGGCTTACAACGACGACGGCACCAACACCATCTGCCCGACAGCAGCTGTAATTGACGCAGGCTCTGCCCTCTGTCTCGACCTGACAAGCCTGAGCACCGTCCCAACTGTAACACCCAGTTCCAATCCCAACTGCCTCTATCTGTTGGCTGAAGACGCAGACGTACCCGCAGGTCTCAACGCTTGTAACGTGGTCAAAGGCTCAGCGGCAGCGAACATAACCCTGCAGGACGGCTACGAATTCTTCACCCCCGTAGCCTTCACAGCTGACGATATCACTTACCAGCGAACCTTCACCCTTCCGGCGGGCGGAAATAGCGGCTGGAACTCAATCTGTCTGCCCTTTGCGGTCTCGGAGGTGAGAGTAGATGACGGCTCTGTAAGTGGCAAGATAGTTGATTGGTTCCACAGCTCTGCCGACACAGGCAAGAACTTCTGGCTCAAAACCTTCACGGGCGACGCCTCCGAGCACGTTTATTTCGACTATGTCACAGAGAATACGATGACGGCCAACACCCCCTACATCATCGCAGTACCGGGCGATACGTGGGGAGACGAATGGCAGATGACGGGCAAAAACGTCCGTTTCATCGGCGAAAATGCGCACATAGAACCCACTGCCACCGCCAGCGTCAGCGGCAACAACTTCAAGTTCTGTGGCTCCACTGTCAAGACTTGCCCCACGGATGTTTATGCCCTGAACTCTGACGGTAGCGCGTTCACGAAGCAATCCTTCTCTGCAGGTTCGCCGTTGCCGCCGTTCCGCGCCTGGATCGAGGGTACCAGCATCTCTTCTCTCTCGATGCCAGCACTCTCCATATCCAGCGGGTTGCCGACGCTCATTGAAGAAATTCATAATGCACAATGCATAATGCATAATGGGGCTGGCGCGGTATATGACCTTGCGGGACGCAGAATCAATTCACAATTCATAATGCATAATGCACAATTGCCCAAGCCCGGCGTTTGCATAATAAATAGGAAACTGATTATCGTTAAATAAACGATGAAAACACGACAGACATACAATGCTCCGAGAATTGAAGTGATAGAGCTTCAGTACGTATCGCACATCCTTGTGGAAAGCGACGGGTTAGGTGGCCCGTCGGCTGACTTCATGGAAGATCCCGACATCGTCACCGACTGTGAAATTAAGGGTGAGATTGAAGGCGGGACCTCTTTTTGGGAGTGAAAACGGATTTCAGGAAACACCGCTTGCCTTGCTTTTTATCATAAAAACGAGGCATAATGTAACGTTTTGTTGGGCGAAATAGCATAAATCACAAATAATTATTATTTTTGCGCCCGATTTTTAGATATATAAAATGGCAGAAACACTAAACATCAAAGAACTGGAGCAAGTGGTGGTTCGCTTCTCCGGTGACAGCGGCGACGGTATGCAGCTCGCTGGAAACATCTTCTCCACGGTATCCGCTACCGTGGGAAACAGTATCTCAACATTCCCCGATTACCCTGCTGATATCCGCGCCCCGCAGGGCTCGCTCACAGGTGTGTCAGGATTCCAGGTGCACATCGGCGCCAGTCAGGTATATACGCCCGGTGACCTCTGTGACGTGCTGGTGGCCATGAACGCCGCCGCATTCAAGACACAGTTGCGCTATGCCAAGCCCAACGCCACAATCATCATCGACACCGACTCCTTCGGACCGAAAGACTTGGAGAAGGCCGAGTTCAAGACCGACGACTACATCGCCGAGATGGGCGTTGACCCCGACCGCGTCATCGCTTGCCCAATCACCACGATAGTGAAGGACGCGCTAATTGGGGCCCCCTCGGGGGCCGTAGGGGGGGGCAGTATGGATATTAAGTCCGCTCTGAAGTGCCGCAATATGTTCGCTCTTGGTCTCGTATGCTGGCTCTTCAGCCGCGACCTCGACGTGGCCTTCAACTTCCTGCGTGAGAAGTTCGCCAAGAAGCCTGCCATCGCTGAGGCTAATATCAAGGTGATTCAGGCCGGTTTCGACTACGGACACAACACCCACTCGTCCGCAATGAACGTATATCGCATTGAAACCACGGACAAGAAGCCGGGCCGATATATGGACATCACGGGCAACAAGGCCACTGCCTACGGTTTCATCGCCGCAGCAGAGAAGGCCGGCCTCCAGTTATATCTCGGTTCATATCCCATCACCCCCGCCACCGACGTTCTCCATGAGCTCTCCAAACACAAGAGCCTCGGCGTGAAGACCGTTCAGTGTGAGGATGAGATTGCCGGCTGTGCATCCGCTCTCGGAGCTTCGTTCGCCGGTGCGCTGGCTGTTACCAGTACATCAGGCCCAGGCATCTGCCTGAAGAGTGAGGCTATGAACCTCGGCGTGATTATGGAACTGCCGCTTGTGGTGCTCGACGTGCAGCGTGGCGGTCCCGCCACCGGCCTGCCCACCAAGTCGGAGCAGACAGACCTCTTGCAGGTGCTGTTCGGACGTAACGGCGAGAGTCCGATGCCCGTGTTGGCTGCCACCAGCCCCACCGACTGTTTCTATGCCGCCTACGATGCCGCAAAGATGGCTTTGGAACACATGACTCCCGTCGTGCTCCTCACCGATGCCTTTGTAGCCAACGGCTCCGGCGCCTTCCGCCTGCCCGACCTGCAGAAGATGGACAGTATCAATCCCCCGTATGTTCCCGAGGAGCTGCGCGGACAGTGGACACCCTATATGCGTGCTGAAAACGGCACCCGCTACTGGGCTGTGCCCGGTCGCGAGGGCTTCACTCACATCCTTGGCGGACTGGAGAAGGACAACAAGACGGGTGCCATCTCGACCAACCCCGAGAACCACGATCTGATGACCCGTCTCCGCGCAGAGAAGATCGCCAAGATCCAGGTTCCCGACCTCGAGGTAGAGGGTGACAAGGACGATGCCGACCTCCTCATCGTAGGCTTCGGCAGCACCTATGGTCATCTGCACGCAGCAATGGATGAGCTCCGTGCTCAGGGCAACAAGATTGCTCTTGCACAGTTCCGTTACCTGAACCCGCTGCCTGCCAACACCGCCGCCGTGCTCAAGAAGTACCCGCGTGTCGTCGTTGCCGAGCAGAACATGGGGCAGCTCGCCGCCTACCTCCGCATGAAGGTCGATGGCTTCGTTCCCGCCCAGTTCAACCAAGTCAAGGGCCAGCCCTTCGTGGTGTCAGAACTTGTTGAAGCATTCAAACAACTAATCAAATAAGAACTATAAACCACAGATTACGCAGATTACACAGATTAAAAGCGTATAGTTTTCAATTTTATTTCTAAATTTCACAGATTTTCGTTAATAGGCGACACAAATGGATAGCTTTCTCTATAAAGAGGATACATATAAAATTATCGGAGCAGCTATGGCTGTACATCGGTACTTTGGTTGTGGCTTTTCAGAGAAAGTCTATCAAGATGCATTAGAAGTTGAATTCCAGGAGCAGGAAATTCCTTATCTGAGAGAGGAACCAGTATTTGCGGAATATCGTAATAAAGTATTATCCACTGAGTTTGTTCCTGATTTCATATGCTATAATTGCATTATTGTGGAATTAAAAGCAGTAAAAGAATTAGAGGACTATCAACGATCTCAGGCTATTAATTACGCTCGTGTGGCCAATAAGGAAATAGCATTACTGATAAACTTTGGAGAACCTTCTTTGAAGTATGAACGTTATGTCATTTCGAATCTGTGAAATATAATGATAATTCATCGCTATAGGACAGAAAATCTGTTTAATCTGTGAAATCTGTGGTTCATTAAATTATATCAGTAGTATGGAAAGTAAAGATTATAAGAAGGGGCAGCCGCGTTGGTGCCCTGGTTGCGGAGACCATTTCTTCCTTGCCAACTTGCATAAGGCGTTGGCAGAGATCGGTGTGGCGCCTGAGAATATCGCCGTTATCAGCGGCATCGGATGTAGCAGTCGTCTGCCACATTACATGGCCACATACGGCATGAACACCATTCACGGACGCGCTGCGGCAATAGCCACCGGCGTCAAAGTGACAAACCCCAGCCTCGATGTGTGGCAGGTGAGCGGCGACGGCGACGGACTCGCCATCGGCGGTAACCACTTCATACATGCGAACCGCCGCAACATAGACCTCAATATGATTCTGCTCAACAACCGCATCTACGGTCTGACCAAAGGACAGTACAGCCCCACGTCACCGCGCGGTTTCGTGTCCAAGAGCAGCCCTTACGGTACCGTAGAGGATCCGTTCCGCCCTGCTGAGCTCTGCTTCGGCGCACGCGGTCATTTCTTTGCCCGTGCCGTCGCCACCGATGCACCCGGCACAATCGAGGTGCTGAAGGCTGCGCGTGAGCACAAGGGAGCCAGCGTATGCGAGATTCTGCAGAACTGCGTCATTTTCAACAACGGCACACACGAGAGTGTCTATACACCCGCCGGTCGCAAGAAAAACGCCATTTATGTGCGTCACGGAGAGAAGCTCGTGTTCGGCGAGAACAACGAGTTCGGTCTCGTGCAGGAGGGCTTCGGCCTTAAGGTAGTGGAGATAGGCAAGGACGGCGTCACGATCGATGATATCCTCGTCCACGATGCCCACTGCGAGGACAATACCCTGCAGCTGAAGCTCGCCCTTATGGGCGATGGCGACGGCTTCCCCGTGGCTCTCGGTGTCATCCGCGACGTGGAGGCTCCCACCTACAACGAAGCTGTAACGGCCCAGATCGAAGAGGTGAGCTCACAGAAGAAATACCACTCCTTCGCCGAACTCTTGGAGACTAACGATATTTGGGAAGTGAAGTAGGCCCCCTATAATCCCCCGGCGGGGGATATAGGTGGAGAGAAAAGAGAAAAAAGAAAAGATAAAAGGGGGCGGCCCGGAAATCCCGAATAATCGTTTAACCGTTTAATCGAATAACCGAAGACCGCAGAATCGTTAAATCGTAAATTGTTAAATCGTCAAATAAAGATGGTGATGGAGGCAGATTCCGGAAGAAGACGCAGGACCCATGAGGTGCGCGTAGGGAACATAGGCATAGGCGGGCAGAATCCCGTTCGTGTGCAGTCGATGTGCACCACATCCACTATGGACACAGACGGCTGCGTGCAGCAGATTCTGGCCATTGCCAAAGCAGGCGGCGAGCTGGTGCGTCTGACCACCCAGGGTGTGCGTGAGGCCGAGAATATGCGTGTCATCCGCGAACGGGTGCGCGCCGCCGGTTGCGACGTACCCCTTGTGGCCGACGTACACTTCAATCCCGCTGTTGCTGAGGTGGCCGCCCGCTACTGCGAGAAGGTGCGCATCAATCCCGGCAATTACGTCGATGCCGCCCGTAAGTTCAAGCATCTTGAATACACAGATGAGGAATATGCTGCAGAGCTCTTGAAGATCGAGGAGCGCCTGATCCCCTTCCTCAACATCTGTCGCGAACACGGCACAGCCGTCCGCATCGGTGTGAATCACGGTTCGCTCTCCGACCGCATTATGTCTCGCTATGGCGACACACCCGAGGGCATCGTGGAGTCGTGCATGGAGTTCCTCCGCATCTGCATTAGGGAGAATTTCCTCAACGTCGTCGTCAGCATCAAAGCCTCCAACACCGTGGTTATGGTGCAGAGCGTGCGTCTGCTCTGTAAGGCGATGGATGCGGAGAATATGACCTTCCCCCTTCACCTCGGAGTCACCGAGGCCGGCGAGGGTGAGGACGGACGTCTGAAGAGCGCCGTTGGCATCGGTGCCCTGCTCATTGACGGTATCGGCGACACCATACGCGTCAGTCTCTCAGAAGCGCCGGAGAACGAGATTCCCGTGGCCTATTCCCTGTTGCAGGCCGCGCGCCTGCGCCAGACAAAGACCGAATATATATCCTGTCCCGGTTGCGGCCGCACCCTGTACAACATGCAGGAGACCATACACCGCATCAAGGCAGCCACAGCCCACCTCACCGGCCTTAAGATAGCCATCATGGGATGCATCGTGAACGGCCCGGGCGAGATGGCAGATGCCGATTATGGTTACGTCGGTGCCGCCCGTGGCAAGGTAAGCCTCTATCGCGGCAAAGAGTGTGTGGAGAAGAACATCCCCGAGGAGGAAGCGGTCCAGCGTCTGCTGGACCTTATAGGCCCCTCTCCCCGCTCCCCCCGTGGGGGGGAGGGCCGCATAGCCGATGAAAACGCCACGAGTGACAATATTCTCCCCCCCGCGGGGGGAGTTAGAGAGGGGCTTCCCTCATATATGACTGCCGACACCATCAATTATCATCTTTTAAAAGATTTTGCGAGAGAGAATCGGTATCATCCGACCGAGGCTGAAAGTATTTTATGGAATTACTTGAAGGGATACTCCTTGCATTATCCTTTCAGGAGGCAACATATCATTGGGAACTTTATCGCTGATTTTGTTTGTCTTCCAAAAAAGTTAATCATTGAAATTGATGGTGGCTATCATCAATTGCCTGAACAGCAAATCAGCGATGAAGAACGGACGTTATGGCTTGAGCAGCAAGGGTTCAAGTTAATTCGATTCACAAATGAAGAAATCATCGGCAATATAGAAACAGTTATAAATAAGATAACAGAATACCTGAAATAGTTATAAAATGGAAGCAAGTGGAAATGCAATTCTCCCCCCCACGGGGGGAGTTAGAGAGGGGCTTTTAATCTATAACACCCTTTCGCGCCAGAAGGAGCTGTTTAAGCCATTGGTTGAGGGCCGGGTCGGAATGTATGTGTGCGGACCTACAGTCTATGGCGATGCACATCTGGGACATGCGCGTCCTGCAATCACCTTCGACCTGCTCTTCCGCTATCTGCAGCATATCGGATACAAGGTGCGTTACGTGCGCAACATCACCGATGTGGGCCATCTGGAGCACGATGCCGACGAGGGCGAGGACAAGATAGCCAAGAAGGCCCGTCTGGAGCAGTTAGAGCCGATGGAGGTGGCACAGTACTATACCAACCGCTTCCACGATGCTATGCGCGCCCTCAACTGCCTGCCTCCAAGTATCGAGCCGCACGCTTCCGGTCATATCATTGAGCAGATTCAGCTGGTGAAGGAAATTCTCGATAACGGCTTTGCCTACGAGAGTCAGGGCAGCGTCTATTTCGATATAGAGAAATACAACGAGAAATACCACTACGGACGTCTCTCCGGCCGCAATCTCGACGATGTCATCAATGCCTCGCGCGAGCTTGACGGAGTGGGAGAGAAGCGCAATCAGGTGGATTTCGCCCTGTGGAAAGCCGCTCAGCCCGAGCATATCATGCGTTGGCCGTCACCTTGGAGCGACGGTTTCCCCGGTTGGCACTGCGAGTGCACTGCTATGGGCCGCAAGTATCTCGGCGAACGCTTTGATATCCACGGCGGAGGCATGGATCTCGTCTTCCCTCACCACGAGTGCGAGATAGCGCAGGCTGTAGCCTCTCAGGGCCACGATATCGTGAACTATTGGATGCACAACAACATGGTGACGATCAACGGGCAGAAAATGGGCAAGAGCCTCGGCAATTTCATCACCCTCAGTCAGTTCTTCACCGGCGACCACGAAGCGCTAAAACAGGCCTATTCACCGATGACCATACGCTTCTTCATCCTTCAGGCGCACTACCGCAGCACCGTCGATTTCTCCAACGAGGCTCTGCAGGCAGCAGAGAAGGGGCTGCAGCGACTCATGGAAGGCTGGAAAGGCATTGGACGCATCACGCCAGTGGCCAATGCCGGTGCCGACAGCATAAAAATGGAATATGTCGATTCGCTGCGTCAGAAGTGCTACGACGCCATGAACGACGACCTCGCATCACCCACCGTGATCAGCGAGCTCTTCGATGCCTGCCGCGTCATCAACACCCTCCTCGACCACAAGGCCACCGTCACGGCCGATGTGCTTGCCGCCTTGAAAGAGACATTCTCTACCTTCGCCTTCGACATCCTCGGCCTGACAATGTTCAATGGTCAATGTTCAATGGTCAATGAGTCTTCCTCCGCCCGTGAGGAGGCTTTCGGCAAAGCCATAGATATGCTCTTGGAACAGCGTGCCGTGGCCAAAGCCAATAAGGACTGGGCTACAAGCGACAAGATCCGCAACGAACTCACAGCCCTCGGCTTCGAAATCAAGGATACCAAGGACGGCGCCACCTGGACATTGAATAAATAGCCCCCTCAATCCCCCGGAGGGGGAGGAATTGACAGTTGATAGTTGACAATTGACAATTTCTTGACCCTACGGTATAACGGTATTACGGAATTACGGTATAACGCCAAAGAAAGAGCGGCCCTCTGGAGAACACTGGGGGCCGTTTATTTTACAAAAAGTTTCTGGCCATTTACGATGTAAACTCCCTTCGGGAGCACAGAGGGCACAGAGGAGACAGAGAACACAGAGGTTCTGCGTCCGCTGAGGTCGTAAATAGCGCCAGCCCCATTATGCATTATGCATTGTGCATTATGAATTTCACCGATGTTTGCTCCCTCGCATCCTCCCATGAAGTCGAAGGAGACGGTGCCGTCGGCAGCTTGTTTGATGTTGGTGATGGGTTTGCCCAAGAACTTGCGGCCGTCGGCAGCCGGGTTGTAGAGAGAGGCAGTGGGGTTGGAGTCGTCGGTGAGTGCGTTGTTGATTGCCATCCTCACGGAGTCGGTGTAGGGGTATGCCGATGTGCTCAGGTATTTGCTCCGCATTCTGTTTCCCATTGTCCAGTGGTCCTTGTTTTTGCCGTTGTTGTCCTTATCCCAATTGATATAGCTCTTGCCGTCGGCGTGAATCAGGTCGCAGCGGAAGTGCGAGTCGGATGTGTTCACTTCGTTTCTTAACCATAAATCCTGACTGAAATCGATGTGAGTGATGAGCATACCGTTGCCCGGAACGCCGTAGTCCCAGCCCACCTGCTGGCGGTTTTCAAGGATGTAATATTCGTTCTTTCTTGCCGAGTTCCTGATGATGAAGGACTCGCCGCCTGCTCCTATGGATTTCAGATTTCTGATGGTTGAGGGCTCTGTGAGCTCTATGGGTGTCTGCCAGCCCAGATACATCCGCTCCATAGCGCTTAGGTTGGGCGGACACCAGCCTTTACCGACATAGTTGCCTCCATCCATCAGATCCCACTCGTCGAACTCAGAATAGGGCGTGGCAGGAGCCATCGGATACAGGTCGGGAAGACCGAGACAGTGGCAGAATTCGTGTACTAAGGTGCCTATGCCGCAAAGTGTTGAGTCACCCCACAGCTCGCAGCTTGACGACGTGAGGTAAGGCTTGATCCTTCCGGGCAGTTGCATAGAAGACATTCCAAAACCGGTGTTGGGCCATATATAGCCGTCCTTCTGGTTACCCGTATAGCCCGCGAATATTAGTATTACCGCATTGGCTTTGTTATCATCGTTCCAGTCGTAAATGACGAAGTCTGTGGTCTCTGATTTACTAAGCTTTTGGAAAGCTTCTATAATATCCGAATCACCATACATGTCTGTTAATCGGCGCCCACCGGCTTTCGTACTCACTTTTATAGGGCCATAGATGTCGAACGAGAGGTTGAGGCGTTCGCCGGACTGCTCACGGAAATAGTCGGTAACGCAGCCGCGGCCCGCTCCTTCGTTGAAGCCCTGTTCGTTGAAGAGGCGGTTGTAGTACTCCGCCGGGCTTTCCATAGTGAAGTCCATGTCGCTGAATGAGACGAGCACCACCGGCACGCGGTAAGTCCTCTCGGGGTCGAAGTCGTATGGCTTTGGCATACGGTTCGTGTTTTCGGCTCGCGTAGCGGCTTCGCTGTGTAGGCAGCCCCTGCGCTGCGCCTGCGCACTCATCGTAGCCATCACTAAGGCCACCGCAATCAAAAGCACCTTCTTCATTTCGTTTGCACCCCTCATATATTAATATATATCGGTTTTGAGGCGGCAAATATACGCAAACTCCTGCACATGCGTGCACTTTTTGCCCGAAATCTTATTGAAAAGTGTTTGGGCCGCATCAACAAGGCTCAGAAGGGTCTGTACATCCAGAATGGCAAGAAAGTAATGGTGAAGTAAAAAAGAAGCCTCTCCCCCAACCCCTCCCCTGTTTGGGAGGGGAGGGCGGGGTGATAGATAAATTGCCAAATAGTAAATAAATCGTAAATTGTAAATCTTTAAATAGTAAATCATCATGGTGAAAAAGATATATAGCAAACCCGAGATTACGGTGAAGAAGGTTGAGACCGAAGGTCGCATCCTTGAGGGTTCATTAGGAATCTATGAAAACACAGCCTCCGGCAGCGATGGCGGCTGGGCAAAAGAGGATGACTTCGATATGGGTGACGACTGGTAGGCCCCTCTCAAGGCCCCTCTCAAGGCCCCTCTCTAACTCCCCCCGTGGGGGGGAGGACCTGCGTGGGGAGGAGGCCCCCCCGTGGGGGTGACTTCCGGGAGAGGACCTTGAATAATAACCATATATGGAGGGCTGGGCCGTTAGGTCCGGCCTTCCTTGTAAAACCCCGATTGATGGTGGGGGGGTACCGAATCATAGTTTCGGCGGATACAATCCACGAACAAGGGGACGGGACAAGGGGAAAGGACAAGGAATGTGGCGAAACAGAAGGGGACGGGACAAGGAACGTGGCGAAACCGAAGGGGCAGACAAGGAGCGGGACGGAAAAGAAGGAACGGAACGTCACCGATTAACCAGCAGCCGTCCAATCTCGTTCAAGGCCACGAAGCGGTAGCGTTGAGATTCTACAGGAATAGGGCGGTAACTATAGTGCTTGGCCTCAGCCTTCTGGCGCAAAGCTTCCTCTGTTGCCTTTATCACAACCGGATTAACAAACGCGCTGCTGTCTGGCTCCATCAGCAGCAACTTCCCTTTAGAACAAGCCTCGAAATAGACCCCACCCGGCTTATAGAATCGTTCATGAGGTGAACCTTCTGCCGGGAAACCGTCGTTAAGCAGCACCACTAACGGGAATCCCTGCTCGCGAACCGTTCTGGCTATTTGCTGCTCACCGTTGCTAATCGCTGCCGTATAGGTCACTGCGCCATTATGCGCTGCCGCCAACACCTGTTGCAGCCGCTCCTCTATTTGCCCAACGCTGGCTTCACGGCTCATTTCCACCAACTGTCTTTCAGGCCAATCTAACAAGAAGTGGTTACCCATAGACGTGAACTGTAAATCACACACTTCCGTCCTGCGATGCATCTTGAAAAGGTCGGGGTTCTGCCTGCGCTGCCAGGCACGTTCTGCGTTGGCCTTAACATATTCTATCATCGCGTGCAGTTGCCCTTTGTGCGTCAGCACACGATAGAATGGCGGCGCGTCATACAGGTTGTCAATAAACCCCAGTTTACGGACTTCCGCCTTGCATCCTTGCATATAGCCGCGTACCACCTCCCTGATGCTGCGGGGCATTGTCCGCTGCACCTGAAGCACCATGTGATGATGGTCTGGCATCACTTTGTCAGCAAGAATTTTCATCTCAGGACACAACTCCAGCAACCTTCGCTGCTGATTGATGAGAGCCCAACCAATCGGGGTCTTTTCTATTACAGCCTCAGAGCCATCATGGGTGAGTTTGCCAAACAACGCCTGCCGAGAATTGGCCACCATAGTTACATGTACGATGCATGGCTTGCGCCATGCTCCTGGCTCCAACCACGTGAAGGTCTCGTTCCTGGGTGTGTGTTCTTTCTCGTTTGTCATTGGGTATGTTTATGTTATTTGCAAATGAAATTTGCAGTCAAGTGACGAGACTGTACAGCTATTGTCCCGTTTCTTGTCCCGTTTCTTGTCCCGTTTCTTGTGCTGTTTCTTGTACCATTTTTTTTGTCTTTTTTTTGTCTTGTTTTTGTCTTGCTTTTGTCTTGTTTCTTGTCCGTGGATTGTATCTGCGTCCTATGATCTGTCCGCAAAGGTAATAAAAGTATTGTGCGCAACCAACACTTTTTTCGAAAAATGTTGTACACAACCAACATTTTCAGGAAAATGTCAACGAAACCAGGAAGAATGTCAACGTAGTCAGGAAGAATGTAAACTTGTTCAGTAAAAAGATTGTCAACCAAATCAGGAAATAGGCAAAAACTGTCAAAACCGAAATAGACCCTGCCCCTGTTTTTAAGGTATATAATAAACTTCCTTCATTTTGACACAGCCTCTGTGACGGGGCAAATTTGTGCTAAAAAGGCAAGGGCAGGTGGCAATTTTGTGTTTTTTATGTTAATTTGGGGTGGAAAAGTTGTATGTAATGGAAAGTTTTTTTATCTTTGCAGCGAAAAGCCTGGAAAAACTAAACTAACCGATAAATAAAACTAAACTAAAAGAAATATATTATGAGAAGAGTGAAACTACTAACGATGCTGCTTCAGAAGACTACCTGTTCTACTCCACGGATGACGGTGCCACGTGGTATTTCAGTCAGACACCTATGATTGTGGGAGGCGACGAAGCCAAAGTGATTGAGATGATCAACACCCCCGCAGGTTATGTCACCTCGAGCTACACCACCGGCGACATCACTTCCACCACGACACCGACGAATATCACGGTGAATGACGTGAATGCATCCTCAACGACCTTCACGTTCTATGGTGCTTCGCAGACAAACTGGTTTGCCATTACCAACTTCACCATCACTCTCGCCAAAACCTTCCCGATGAATGTCGTGCTCTTCAACCTTGCAGGCCAGCGTGTGGCACAGCCATCACAGCGTGGCGTCTATATTGTAGGCGGCAAGAAAGTTGTGGTGAAATGAGAATAGTCTTTTCAAAGGAAAAAGTTGTAACCCAATAAACAAAATATAGATAGTCATGAACAAACAATATGTTTCCCCCGTCTTGTACATCAGCATTATCTCCACAGAGAGGCTGTTGGCAGCATCCATGAAAGTAGAATCTGATCCCGACAAGAAGGTTGATAACCAAGAGGATATCGGCTTTGCCAAAGAAAACTGTTCCAAAGATTACGATGTCTGGGAAGACGACTGGTCAAAATAGATTATTATGAAAATGAGACATTTCCTTCTGACATTGCTGCTTATAATCAATGTCGGAAACCTACAGGCATCGACAGCCACGTCGTGGCTGTTACCGAAGCCACAACAGATGACCGAGAACGAGGCTTCTTTCGCTCTCGGTCGACCCGTAGAGCTGACAGACCCGACACATTCCACCTTGTTGGCCTCGCTCTTTACTACGGACGGCAGCGCAACGGCCTCCGTGACGGTGAATATAGTCAGTGCCGCCACGCTCGGCACATTCGACTATGAGCTGGCAGGTTTCGACAATGAGGGCTACCAGCTGAATGTCACGGCTGACGCCATAAACATCAGTGCCGTTACAAAGACTGGCGTGATCCGTGCTGCCCAGACGCTGATGCAACTCGCCGCTGCAACGGAAGGCGCCAGCATTCCCGGCGTCAGCATTACCGACTACCCGGCATTCAAGCTGCGTGGTTTCATGCATGACGTGGGCCGTTCGTTCATCTCTTTCGATGAGCTGAAGAAGGAAATCGACTTGCTTTCACGTTTCAAGGTCAACGTCTTTCATTGGCATCTGACCGACAATCAGGGCTTCCGTTTCGAGAGTAAGGTCTATCCGCAGCTCAACCAAACCGCCAACATGACACGCTTCGCAGGAAGCTTCTACACCCAGGCACAATGCACTGAGCTGGAAGCCTATGCCGCCGAACGCGGAGTCATAGTCATCCCGGAAATCGATATGCCCGGACACTCCACGGCCTTCACAAACGCGATGGGTTACACCATGAGCAGCGATGAGGGCAAGGTGGCACTGAAGGCATTGCTATCGGAACTGGCTGATGCCTTCCCCCTGGCACCCTATATCCACATGGGAGCCGACGAGGCCGGCACAACGGCAGCCTTCGTCAATGAGATGTCACAGTACATCAAGGAGACGCTCGGCCGCAAATGCATCGTATGGAATCCCATCAGCGGCGTCACCATCAGCAAGGCGAACCTGCCCTATATCGACATGACGGAGATGTGGAGCAGCAGCGGCCGGAAGATAGACGGACTGCCCAATATCGACTGCCGCTATAACTACATCAACCACTTTGATGTCTTTGCAGATCTGGTGGGCATATACAAGAGCAATGTCTATTATGCACAGCAGGGAAACAGCGAGGTGGCAGGTGCCATTACCGCCATCTGGAACGACCGTAAGACGGCAACAGAGACGGATATAATCAGTCAGAACGGCCTCTATGCCCACGCACTCGCCACCGCAGAACGCGGCTGGATGGGTGGCGGGAACCAGTATATCGAGGTCGGCGGAACGATGCTGCCCAACAGCGGCTCGGAGTTCGAGGAGTTTGCCGACTGGGAACGTCGCTTCCTTCATTACAAGGATACGTGGCTGGCAGACGAGCCCATCCCTTACGTCAAGCAGACAAATGTGAAGTGGCGCATCACACAGGCTTTCCCCAACGGCGGCACACCATCTGCGGTATTCCCGCCCGAGACGGCCACCGAAGACATCCTGCCTGACCAATTCACCTACGACGGCCAGACCTATACAACGAGCATGGCTACCGGCGCCGGCATCTACCTGCGCCATGTATGGGGAACGTACGTTCCGGCTTTCTACTCTTCGCCGCAGCTGAACACCACAGCCTACGCCTGGACTTACGTCTATTCGCCCACGGCACAGACGGCAGGTGCTCTCATCGAGTTCCAGAACTATAGCCGCTCGGAGAACGATAAGGCTCCCGATGCCGGCAACTGGGATCGCAAGGGCTCCCGCATCTGGGTGAATGGCACAGAGGTGCCAGCTCCCACGTGGACAAACAGCGGCAAGAACATCAACAGTGAGGTGGATCTTGGCAACGAGAATTTTCCCGCGCGCGAACCTGTTTCTATATCACTGCACGCAGGATGGAACAAAGTGCTGCTTAAACTGCCTTATGTCAACGCCAGCAATATCCGCCTCAACAAGTGGATGTTCACCTTCGTGCTCACCGATGCAAGCGGTCGCCATGCTCTTGACGGCATCACCTATTCGCCTATTCAGAGCTTAGACGCCAATGCAGAGAGTGTGGCGGCAAAGATAGGCGAAATAAAGACCTACGTCAACAGCGTATGCAGTTCACAAGTGGGCTTTTACCCCGTCAGCGCAGCCGCCACGTTGAACGCCGCTGTCGCAGAGGTGGAAGCAACGCTGCAAACTACAATGAGTGCCCCCGAGCGTGATGCACAGGTGACGACGTTGCAGACGGCTTTTGAGACTTTCGTGAACGGCATTTCTTCACAAGCTGTCAACCAGCCAGTTGCCAGTACACCCGCCGAAAGCCACTACTATACGCTCTGCACCCCCCTGCGCGGTACACGCTATGCCACCTCTACTGGCGCTGGCGGTGAGTTAGGCGGCGGAACAAATGTGGAGGCTGCCTCATGTTGGAAGTTCATCAGCAGAGGCGATGGCTCGTTTGACATCGTAAATGCTATAGACGGGTCGTTCATCCTGCCGAACAGTACGAACAACAGCGTCCTCAAGACACAGGCAACATCGCCCTCAGCAGGATGGAGTATAGCCAAAGCCGATGAAACGGGCTTTGTCATCATCACTTCAGGCTCATGTCAGTTCAACCAAACCAACATCAGCAGTTCTGCCCTCTCAGGTGGCTACAAGATTTACAATTGGGGAGCCGGCACGAACACCACCGATGCTGGTTGCAAGTATCGCATAGAGGAGATTGCAGAGGACGATATCCCTTTTCCTCTCTCCTCGGCAGCCCTCGGCGAGCTGACCAACCACGACTTTAACATCTCCGCCTCAGCTGCCACCAGCCTCACCACAGGCCAATGGTATATAATGAAGAATATAGGTCGCAACGGTTATCTCTACGAGAACGTTAACGACCACAAGCTCTACACACAAGCCGCACAACCTGGCGGTTATGCTCCTGACAACGCTCAGTTTATGGCTCGTCTCGCAGATGACGGCGAAGGAAAATACTTCCTCCAGACAGGCTATGGTAACTACTTCTACACTCTCGTCAACGGCTTAGGCGGCAGCGGCGGGGGTAACAACAATGGAACGACGGCCACCAAGAAGTCATCTTACTCCATCGGCAACATCGCAAGCGGCTATTTCTACCTTCAGGATGCCAATGATGTCATCATGGATGCCAACACCGTGGGCGGCACAGTGGCAGGATGGGGAACCAATCCCCCATCTTCCACCACAGGCAATGCATCCTGGCAGTTCTTTCCCATTGAACTGGTTGAAGTTGACCCCTCGCTGTGCTTGCGTGCCTCAGATGTCTCCGTCTGCCAAGGCCACCAAACTACAGGATTGGGCAACACGATGCAGGCTCTCTTACGCCTGAAAGTCACACCATTCAAGACCTGCACACCGACCAGCGTCAGCGTTACTCTCACGGGTGCCGACCAAATTGGCCGAGTAGCTGTCTATACGACCTCAATCGACCAGATTCATGCTGCTGCCAGTCCCGTGAAAATCGGTGAAGCCACGGTGCCTTCAGGTTCACCTGAAGGTCTCCCCATCACCATCGAGACCCCATCAGCCACAGTTCTCACCGCCAATACACCTATATATATATGGGTGACTGTCGACGTGAAGAGCACAGCCACGGAACTCGCCACCATCGATGCAGCCGTCACATCCATTGCCTATAGCAACGACATCGGCTCCAACGTCTGCGACCTCTCCGCCATCGGCAATCCCGACGGCGCGATGCGTATCTACAAACAGCAGGCCCCCCTCTGGACGGCTTCGCAGAGTCAGGCCAAGTATTACCGAATACCAGTCATCATCCGTACTGCCGACGGCGGCATCGCAGCGTTCACCGACTACCGCTATGACAACACCGAGGATCTGGGAAAGCCCGCTTCGGGACATAAGATTGATGTGGTGATGCGGAAGAGCATGGACAACGGCGCCACATGGTCTTCGCCGATGACTATAGCTGCCGGTGACGGCTCCTCGGAGGCGGCCTATGGTTACGGCGACCCTGCGGTGGTATGCACAAAGAGCGGCAAGCTCATCTGTCTCATGGCGGCAGGTAAGAACAGCTATCCCACAGGTATGCTCCACATGGGCTACACCGAAAGTACGGACAACGGCGCCACATGGTCCGCGCCAAAAGACATCTTCAGTTCCATTGACAAGGGAGGCATAACCTTCCAAAGCGCTTTCACTACAGCCGGCAAAGGCGTTACTTTCGACAATGGCCGTGTGGCTTTTGCCATGAACGGAAAGGTCGATGGTCAAACCAATGAGTACATCCTATACTCCGATGACGAAGGGGAGACGTGGACAATCGTACCCACTGCTGTCTATACTGGTGCCGACGAATCAAAGCTGGAAGTGATGAACGATAACTCGCTTATCCTCTCCGTGCGACGTGGCGGATGGAACAGCATGGCAAACAGAGGTTACAACCGCTCCACGGGCGATGCCAGCGGCGACGGTATCGGGAGCTGGGAGTCACAAAGTATTTGGGGCAATGAGATGAACGCCAACGGGTGTAACGCCGATATTCTCTACTACAACCGCATTACTGAGAACGCTACACGTCCCGACGTGATTTTGCACACCCTCACCAAGACATTCAGCACTTACCGCCGTGACCTGCGTCTCTACATGAGCCTCAATCAGGGACAGACATGGTATGAGGCGCTACAGATTCAACCTGGCTATGCCGCCTACAGCTCCATGCAGAAGCTGGCCAACGGGGATGTCGCCATCATCTATGAAGACGGAAGTCTTGGTAATCAGGACAAGATGGATTGCTATGCCATCAACTATATCGTTGTCAGCAGCAAAGCCATCAATGCAAGAATTGATGAGCTGAACGAGCTGTTGCATCATCCCACGGCCACCATAATCTCTATGGGAGAAACCAACTCCAGCGCTCCGTGGGGCGCTTGGTCACCCTCATCGGGGTGGGCCAACAAGTTCACCACAAATGCCAACTCAGGTTTTGCCGGTGTAGAGATCTCTGCCACGTACAATGCTTTCAACCGCGAGAGCGACTACGGTCAGCGTGACTTCTGCATCAAGCCCAGTGCAGCAGGTGCAACAGATGTGTTCACCATCACCGCTCCTCAGGGTTATCTCATCAAGGGCTACAGCATAGGTGGACATTATTATACTGGCAGCGAGCTCTACACTCTCGCTTCTGCCGACGGCACACAGACAGCCGAGGTCAACACCAACAGCGGTACGCCTCACATGCTGACTGTGGACAACATCTATGCACCCACGACTACATTTTCCATGAAGAGCAAGGGAAGCAGCAACAACCGGTTTGCCTGCATCATGCAGTTCACCGTCACTCTGTCCGACAACGTGCCCGTTACCCTCCATACCGTGAACAGCAGCCAGTCATATGCCACTCTCTATCTTCCATCAGATGTGACTACCGACATCAACACGAAAGCATACTACATAACAGCTGTGGGCAATGGCTATGCGTCACTGACACCTACACCCAACGAGGGATCGGAGATTCCTGCCCGTACCGCCGTGGTGCTCGTCAACAGTGTAGCAGCTACCGAAACCACAGTCGGTGTGACATCGGGCCTTAGCTCTGCGGTTAGCGAGGAGAAAAACCTGCTGAAAGGTACACTCACACCTATGCAGCTGGATCTCAGCGACGAAAGTAGTTATTATTCCCTCGGTGTCCTCAACAATATGATTGGTTTTTATAAGTTCGAAAACGAAGGGACGACAACCATAACCCTTGGTGCCAACAAAGCTTATCTCAATACGAGCATCCCAAGTGGAAATGTTAAAGGCTTCACCTTCAGCTTCGAGACAGGAATTAATTCGATTGATAAAGGACAAAGTGCGATTGACAAGATGCAGATTTACAACGTTGCGGGTCAACGCCTGAGTAAGCCTGTCAAGGGAATAAATATCATCAATGGAAAGAAAGTGATTTTCTGAAAACATTATCGTGATAAACAGATGCCCGCTCCTGCGACTATTCCGTAGGAGCGGGCTGCTTTGGGTATAGGTGGGTTCTATAAATTAGCTCTATTACCCCCCTTGAACCCAATACCCCCTTAGGGGGCTATTAGGCTTATCCGACCTGACTGCCGGGCTTCACGTCATCGAGGGTGGTGGTGACGCTAAGGTCGCCGTTGTAGTTGACGGCGGAGAGAATCATTCCACAGCTCTCTTCGCCCATCATCTGACGGGGAGCGAGGTTGGCGATGTATAGCACACGCTTGCCAACGAGCTGCTCGGGCTCGTACCACTGGGCGATGCCGCTGAGGATGGTGCGGTCCTTGCCGGTACCGTCGTCGAGGGTGAACTTCAGCAGTTTCTTGCTCTTCTTGATCTTCTCGCAGGCTTTGACAATACCGACGCGGATGTCCAGTTTCTCGAAATCCTCGAAGGGGATTGTGTCCTTTACGGGAGCGGCCTTATAGTTGGCGGCTTCGTTTGCCTTGATGGTGTCTTCGAGCTTCTTCATCTGGGCGGCAACGACATCGTCCTCAATCTTGGTGAAGAGGAGCTCGGGCTTGGGCAACTGATTGCCGGCAGCAAGCAAATCGAGGCTTCCGAGCTGCTCCCAAGAGAATTCGTTCAGGGCAATCATGTGGCGCAGTCGCTCGCTGCTGAAGGGCAGGAACGGCTCAAAGGCGATGGCGAGGTTGGCGGTGAGCTGCAGGCTGATGTAAATAATGGTCTTCACGCGCTCGGGGTCGGTCTTGATGACTTTCCAAGGCTCGCAGTCGGCTATGTATTTGTTACCGATGCGTGCGAGATTCATGGCCTCCTTCTGCGCATCGCGGAACTTGAAGTTCTCGAGTAACGACTCTAAACGCTCTTTCACGCCCTGGAACTCGGAGAGTGTTTCGCGGTCGTAGTCGTTGAGCTCGCCACACTCGGGCACCACGCCTTCGTAGTATTTCTGCGTCAGCTGCAGGGCGCGGTTGACAAAGTTGCCGTAGATGGCCACCAATTCGTTGTTGCAGCGTGCCTGATAGTCGGCCCAGGTGAAGTCGTTGTCCTTGGTTTCGGGCGCGTTGGCTGTGAGCACATAGCGGAGTTCATCCTGACGGCCGGGCAGTTCGTCGAGATACTCGTTGAGCCACACGGCGTAGTTCTTCGAGGTTGAAATCTTGTTGCCCTCAAGGTTCAGGAACTCGTTGCTCGGCACGTTATCCGGGAGGATGTACTCGCCATGGGCTTTGAGCATAGCAGGGAAGACGATGCAGTGGAAGACTATGTTGTCCTTACCGATGAAATGTACCAGACGTGTCTCGGGGTCTTTCCACCAGGTCTCCCATGAACCCAGTTCAGGGTGAGAGTCACAGAGTTCCTTGGTGTTGGAGATGTAGCCTATGGGGGCGTCGAACCACACGTAGAGCACCTTGCCCTCGGCTCCCTCAATGGGAACGGGGATTCCCCAGTCGAGGTCACGGGTGACTGCACGCGGATGCAGGCCGCCGTCGAGCCAGCTCTTGCACTGACCATAGACGTTCGGGCGCCACTCTTTGTGTTCTTCCAGAATCCATTTCTCCAACCAGGGCTGGTCTTTGTCCAAAGGCAGATACCAGTGTTTGGTGGCCTTTCGGACGAGCGGATTGCCCGTCTCGGCGTTGTATGGGTTTATAAGCTCTTCGGGCGAGAGGGTTACACCGCATTTCTCGCACTGGTCGCCATAGGCTTCGGGAGCGTGGCAGCGCGGGCATTCGCCCTTGATGTTGCGGTCGGTGAGGAAGTGGCCGGTCTGCTCGTCGTAGAACTGCTCCGTGACCTGCTCCACGAACTTACCCTCGTCGTAGAGTTTACGGAAGAAGTCGCTCGCCAGTTTGTGGTGTGTGGGGCTGGTGGTGCGGCTGTAGATGTCGAACGAGATGCCGAAGCGCTCGAAGGAGTCCTTGATGAGATAATGGTAGCGATCCACAACCTCCTGCACGGTGATGCCCTCCTTGCGTGCGCGGATGGTGACGGGAACGCCGTGCTCATCGCTTCCACCGATGAACAGGACATCGCGTCCCTTCAGACGCAGATAGCGCACATAGATGTCGGCCGGTACATAGACGCCAGCCAGATGACCGATATGCACGGGTCCGTTTGCGTAAGGCAAAGCGGAGGTGACGGTTGTTCTCTTGAATTTCTTTTCCATTTATATTTTTCGTTTAATCGTTTAGTCGTTTATTCGGGATAACGTTATAACGTAATAACGGGATAACGCCGATTATGAATTAAGCATTATGAATTATGAATTTAGAGTTAATCCATCCGGCTAAGGCGAGAACCAGCGGGGCGGTAATGAGGCCGGCGATGGCGTCAATGAGGTAGTGAGCCTGGATATAGACTGTGGCACAGCAAAGCAGCACATAGAACGGCAGCAGGAACCAGGTGAGGCGCGGCACGTGGAGGCGTGCCAGAATCATGACTATGGTACTAATGCCGACATGCGACGAGGGGAAGGCTGCTGTGGGGCGCTCGCCTGCCTCATGGGCCGAAGCCACGAGTCGGCAGAAGAGGCCGTCGGGGTCTCCCGGCGAGGGCAGCATCTCCGTATGCGAGGAGAAATATGTCCCGATGGACGGGAACTGCCCCGATGCCGCCGCATCCAAGCCTATGGCCTGAAAATAGAACTGTGGCCCGGCCACCGGCACGAATATGAATATGAGATAATAGATGAAGAACGAGATGAGTATCAATGAGGGAACGGTGAGGGAGGGACCCTCATTGACCATTGACCATTTTTCGCCTTCGCTCAACAGTACGTGCCCATTGACCATTGAGCCCTTAGACTCTTGGCCAAGTAGCTCTTTGATGAAGATGGTGAGCACAAGGACTATTATCATTGGGAAATAACTCCAATATCCCATGTTGAACAGCTCGCTCCACACGATTCCGGTACATAGCTGGCTGAAATGAATCGACGGCTGACAGCCGAAGATAGTCTGTTCGAGGCCTGCAAACACGTGGTCGAGGTTCGGGAAGATGCGGTTGAACTCGTAAGTGTCCGGATACCACTGTGACAGCCAGATAAGCTGGGCCGTGATGCGGGCGTAGAGGGTCAGCCGGCACGGCCAGAGGCGGCCAAGCCCAATGAGCAGAACGGTCATGAGAAGCCATTTGCCGCGCATCAGCAGCATGGCCTCCGGCTCTACAAGGCGTGACCATAGCAGAGCCATAAACACGAGGGTAAGCAGACACCAGGCTATGGCTATCCACTCTACCTTGTTTATCAGAGCCAACCGTTTTCTTTGTACCATCTTACACTTTCTTTAACGCCCCGTTCCAGCGGCCACTGAGGCTCGTAGCCCAGAAGCTTGCGCGTGGGTTCTATGTCACACTGCCAGTTGCGCTGGCTGAGGATGTGATACTTGTCCATGTTCAGGGTGGCCAGTTTCTTCATCCACCCGTTTATCTTGCCGCTCACCGCGCAGACCACCTGCAGAAACCACAGCGGGGCCTTGATGTGCAGGACGCGGCTAACGCCCATCTCCTCCTGCAGGAGGTCGGAGAAGCGACGGCTGTCATATATCTGCCCGTCGGAGAGGAAGAAGGCCTTGTGCTCCACAGGCTTTACGAGAGCCAGGAAGACGGCCTCAACGACATCCATCACATAGACGAAGGTAATTTCCTGCGGACGGTGCCCTACAGCAAAGTCGATATGCTGCTTTATGCTCTGGGCCATCAGGAAATAGTCGCGTTCACGGGGGCCATAGACCCCAGTGGGGCGCAATATCACCCAGGGCACATCCGTCTGCTCTGTGAGGAACTGCTCGGCAGCCAGTTTGCTCTCGCCATAGGCTGTGTTCGGATGCGGAGTGTCCGACAGCAGGATGGGCGAATAGACCCAGGGGTTGGATTCCGTGGGCTTGCGCACGGGCTGTTCGCGAATTGCTCCGAAGATGCTCAACGAACTGATGAAGACGAAGCGGCGCGGCATCATCTCCAGAGCACGCAAAGCCTCTACGAGATGTCGCGTGCCGTCGGTGTTCGTCTGGAAGAACTGCTCGCGGCGCAGGGCTTTGGTTGCTCCGGCTGCGTGGACGATATAATCCCAGCCTCCCATCTGCTCCTTGTATGCCGCCAACTGCTCACGCAAGCGGGCCGGATTGCCGAGATCCAACTCTGCAAAACGTATGGCGGGGTCGGTGAGATACTGCTTTGAACTGCTCTTGCGCATCCCCGCCCACATCTCGAAGCCGCGGGCTATGCCCTCGCTGACGATAAACGAGCCGATGAAACCGCTCGCGCCAGTGACCAATATTTTTGTCTTTTGCATCATTTTTATTAAAATTCGGGCGCGAAGATACGAATAAAGTTGGAAATAATTGTTCTAAAAAGGAAAAGAAAGGTAAAAATAAGCAGTTTTTATGTCAATAATGCATTATTTTTGAGCTGAAAGCAGGAGCTCTTGGATTTTATTCGTATATTTGCGCTCATAAAGAAAGATAAGAACCAAAGACCCGCAGATATTATGAGTAAAGGTAAGGCTGGGGGAAGATACCCCCGTAAGAAGGAATTGGCCAGCATGGTCATCGAACTGTTTGAAAGACATTCAGGAGAAGACCTGGATGCAAAACGTATCTTCCGTGACTTGCGCCTGACCACTCATCCGGCAAAGATGCTTTGTATGGACGTGCTGGAAGAACTGGCAATGGACGATTATATAGCTGAGGTTCAGCCGATGCGTTACCGGCTGGTGGCACGCACGGCCGTGATGGAGGGCATCTTCCGCCGCAAAAGCAACGGCAAGAACACCTTCCAGCCTGACGGCGGTGGTGAACCGATTCTTGTGGCGGAGCGTAACTCTCTTCACGCCATGGACGGCGACCGCGTGCGGGTTCAGATGATGGCTCGTAGGAAAAACCATGTGCGCGAGGCTGCTGTGACAGAGATCCTGCAGCGAGCCGACAAGACGTTCGTGGGCAAACTGGATGTGCGCAAGGACTTCGCCTTCCTACTGACGGAAGACCGCACTCTGGCCAACGACATCTTCATTCCAAAGAACCAGCTGAAGGGCGGCAAGAGCGGCGACAAAGCCATAGTGAGAATCATAGAATGGCCCGAAGGCTCGAAGAATCCCATAGGCAAGGTGGTTGATGTGCTGGGAAGAAGTGGGGAGAACACCACCGAGATGCACGCTATTCTGGCTGAATTTGGTCTGCCATACGTCTATCCCAAGGCTGTTGAGGATGCCGCAAATAACATAAATGCGGACATCACCACAGCCGATCTGGAAGGGCGCGAGGATTTCCGCAAGGTAACGACATTCACCATAGACCCGTACGATGCGAAGGACTTTGACGACGCTCTGTCCATACGCAAACTGAAGGACGGCCTCTGGGAAGTGGGCGTACACATCGCCGATGTGTCACACTATGTCACAGAGGGCTCAATCATAGACCGCGAAGCGCAGAAGCGTGCCACTTCGGTCTATCTCGTTGACCGCACAATACCTATGTTGCCGGAGCGCCTCTGTAACTTCATCTGTTCGTTGCGCCCGGGCGAGGATAAGCTGACATACAGCGTAATCTTCCAACTCAACGACAAGGCTGAGGTGAAGAAATGGCATCTCGCCCACACCATTATCTGCAGCGACCGCCGCTTTGCCTACGAAGAAGTACAGGCTTTCTTTGAAGAGCGGAAAGAAGCCAGCGAACAGGACTACAGCACTCCGACTCAGATTCGTGTTCCGCTTCAGGACGAGAACGCTCCCGCACCCGCTCCTACAGAGACATTCGCTGAAGAGCTGATAACTCTGAACCGCTTGGCCAAACTGCTGCGGGCACGCAGAATGAATGCCGGAGCTGTGGATTTCGACCGCGAGGAAGTTCGTTTCGACATAGACGACGAGGGCAAGCCGCTGGGAGTTCACATCAAGGTGGCCAAGGACGCGAACCGTCTGATTGAGGAATTTATGTTGCTGGCTAACAGGACTGTAGCCGAAAGTGTAGGGCGTGTGCCTAAAGGCAAGAAGGCCAAGGTGCTGCCTTATCGTATCCACGAAGAGCCCGATCCCGACAAACTGATGAATCTGTCGCAGTTTGTGGTTAAGTTCGGCCATAAGCTGAAGACCACCGGAACTAAGGGTGAAATCAGCCGTAACCTGAACCGTCTGCTCCACGAAGTGCAGGGCCAGAAGGAGCAGAAGCTGGTAGAGAACGTGACTCTGAAAGCGATGATGAAGGCCAAGTACTCAACGTATAACATAGGGCATTACGGCTTGGCGTTCGACTTCTATACACATTTCACTTCGCCAATACGCCGCTATCCCGACCTGATGGTGCATCGTCTGCTGACCCGCTATGCTGAAGGCGGCCGCTCGGCTAATCAGGAGAAATATGAAGCCCTGTGTGAGCAGAGCAGCGATATGGAACAGCTCGCAGCTCAGGCCGAACGTGCCAGCATAAAGTACAAGCAGGTGGAATTCATGCAGGACAAGCAGGGGCAGGTGTTCAGCGGCAGTATAAGTGGTGTGACCGAATTCGGCCTTTATGTGGAGCTGGACGACAACCACTGCGAGGGCTTTGTGCCTCTGCGCGACCTGGACGACGACTACTATGAGTTCGATGAGCGCAACTACTGTCTCTGGGGACGCCGTCACCACCACCGCTATACGCTGGGCGACGATGTCCGCGTGAAGGTGGTCAGAGCCAATCTCGACAAGAAACAGCTTGATTTTGCATTCGTTGAAGAGGAGTGAAGAAAACCGTAGTCATATTATCCCTGTGTATCTACTCTCTCTTGCCCGCTGCAGCCCAGCACAAGGCAAAGCAGAAAGTGGAGAAGATGCCTGATGCCGTGGTGAACGAGGCCGGTATTCAGCAGAAGATGGCTGAGGTCATAGGGACAATCAACCCACTGAATATCATAGGAACCGCTACAGCTACGATGGCTGCTGAAACGGCCAATCGCCTCATTTCAACCGCAATGAGCTACCTCGGAGCGCGCTATCGTAGCGGGCAGAGCGGCCCCAACGGGTTCGACTGCTCCGGTTTCACCACCTACGTATTCAAGAAACTGGGTATAACGCTGAAACGGTCGTCACGTGACCAGTTCACTATGGGTACAGCCATCGACGACGTCCGCGACTTGCGGCGCGGCGACCTTGTATTCTTTGGCTATGGACGTAGCGTAAACCATGTAGGAATCGTCACTGAGGCAGATGCTGAAAAAGGAACGTTCAGCTTTATCCACTCAAGCAGCAGCCAAGGGGTAACGATTGACAGGTATCCTGCATCCGACTATTGGCGAACACATTACATCAGCGCACGACGAATACTTCCGTAATCACCTGCTGCAATCGGGACACAGCCCTTTAACGAGATAATTGACTCCTTGCATCACAAATCCCTCGGGCATAGAAATAGTAGGAACCGGGGTGTGATGGAAGCAGAATGTACGGTGACAACCAACACAATAGAAATGGGTGTGCTGGTCTTCCAACGAGCAATCGTCATGACCCTCGCACATCTCATATTTTGTAACACTTGTCCCGTCCTCGATGGCGTGAACGAGATGATTTGCCAGAAACAGGGTTAATGCGCGGAAGATTGTGGAGCGGTCAACTGTCTCCAGCACATCATCCAACTCGCGCAACGAGAGGGCGCGGTGATGCCCTCCCAAAGCGCGTAAGACAAGCAAGCGCGTGGCTGTTGGCTTTACGCCGCGCTGCTCCATTCGCTGTACGTAATCGTCTGTGTTCATACGTCAATAACGGAACGATGACCCTCCGAGGAACTCGCGCAGAAGCGAAGTGTAGGGAATCTGACGGTCGGTGATTGGTTGGAAGAAGGAGATGAGGTCGCTCAGACGGTCAGCCTCGGGATATTCAGGTGAGTCCTTGGGAACAGCCTCAAGGATGGGCAGGACGTGATTGCGCAGCACCGCCAGTTCATAAAGCAACGCGCTATTGACCATCATATCGCAGTTCTCCTGAAAGGGGAATATCCATTTCTCCTCGCCTGCACGTACACTCGGCCATCGGCGTATAGTATCCTGTGCCGAGTAATTGCGGAAGTTGTTGTCACGGACGATACGGCGAATCAAGCGGTTGTCTGTAGTTGAGATGTAACGGTTCTCATCCAACTGAATCGTGGTCAGTGCCGACACATACAACTGGAACTTGAGATCTCGCTCGATGTCCGGCGTGAGGTCTGGGTTGAGGGCGTGGATGCCTTCGACGATAAGGATGTCTTTCGGCCCCATCTTCATTGTTTTGCCAGAGCGGAGGCTCTTCCCCGTTTTGAAATCGTAGGTGGGAAGCTGCACTTCGTCGCCGTTAAGCAAAGCCAGCAGCTGCTGATTGAACAAAGGCACGTCAAGAGCCTGCAGGCACTCAAAGTCGTAGTCACCCTTCTCGTCTCGCGGAGTGCGCTCACGATCCACGAAGTAGTCGTCCATAGAAAGCGTTAGCGGGCGTAGGCCTATGGCTGCCAACTGCACAGCCAACCGCTTGCTGGTGGTCGTTTTGCCGCTGCTGCTCGGACCTGCAAGCAGGACCAGACGCTGGCCGCCGGCTTTTATACTGTCGGCCACAGACGCAATCTTGCGCTCCTGTAAGGCTTCGGTCACGTTGATTACTTGAGTCACATGGCCGGCCAAGATGACGCGGTTGAGGTCACTGACTGTCCGCAACCCGACGACTTTCATAAGATGCTGGTCCTCAAGAAAGCAGGCTTTTAGCTTCTCTTGGCCCGTCTTGGATAATTCTGCTGCATTCATAGTCCTATTACTTTGTGCTTAACTCCTTAATCAGCTCTTCCATTCCGGCCGATGCGCCTTTCTTGATATGATGGAATCCATGTCCGGCGTTCCAAGGAACATCTTTCGGATCAATGAGGTATATGGGCGCCTCGGGTGGGGCAAAAGCCGTGAGTCCGGCTGCCGGATATACATTCAGGCTGGTTCCGATAATGACAAAAATATCAGCCCGACTGACAACTTCCGCTGCTGTTTCGAGCATCGGCACTGGTTCGCCGAACCAAACGATGTACGGACGCAGCTGACTGCCGTCTGTAGCCTTCTCACCCATCTGAATGTCAAGATGCTCCGGCGTAAGTGTGACGATCTGTGAGGGTTTGTTCGGGTCACGAGTCGAGGTCGCTTTCATCAGTTCACCATGCAAATGAATGACTTTCGTGCTGCCGGCCCGTTCATGCAAATCATCGACATTCTGGGTGATAACTGTGACATCGAAGTCCTTCTCCATAGCGGCCACAAGTTCGTGTCCGCGACAGGGCCTCACATCAAGAAGCTGGCGACGACGCTCGTTGTAGAAGTTGATGACCAGTTCCGGATCACGTTCATATCCGCCTATGGATGCCACAGCCTCCACAGGGTATTGCTCCCAAAGACCTCCTGAGTCTCGGAATGTGCTGATTCCACTTTCGGCTGACATACCAGCTCCTGTAAGGAAAACAAGTCTTTTCATAGTGATAGAGTTTAGTTTTATTGTTTTTTCGCCACAAAAATAGGAAAAAAAGAGCTGTCTTTGTCAAGAATGAGGCAAAAAATATTAAAAAAGAAGTAAGAAAGGATAAAGATGAAAGAAAAAGCAGTACTTTTGCGCCCGATTTTGAAAAGGAAAAGCAAAGAAATGAACAAAATTAGTTATGCGCTTGGTCTTGGAATAGGCCAACAGCTGAAAAGTATGGGTATTAAGGACTTCAGTGTTGAAGATTTCACTCGCAGTATCTGCGACGTACTGACGGGCAGTGAACCTGCTATCTCACACCGCGAGGCCCAGACCCTTCTCAATGAATATTTCGACAAGCAGGCACGCAGTCAGGCTGAAGGTGCTATCGCCGAAGGCAAGGCCTTCCTAGAGGAGAACGCCAAGAAGGAAGGTGTCATCACCACAAAGAGCGGACTGCAGTATCAGGTTCTGCGCGAAGGCACAGGCCGTAGCCCGAAAGCCTCCGACAAGGTACGTTGCCACTATGAGGGTTGGTTGATCAACGGTGAGGTGTTTGATAGCAGTTTCAAACGTAACGAACCTGCCGATTTCCCCTTGAACGGTGTTATTCCTGGCTGGACAGAAGGTGTTCAGCTGATGAAGGAGGGGGCCAAGTATCGTTTCTTCATCCCGTATCTGCTCGGCTACGGCGAGCGCGGTGCCGGTAGCAGCATACCTCCATATTCAACGCTAATCTTCGATGTGGAACTCATAAAAGTGCTTTAAGCTAATTCATAATTCATAATGCAAAATTCATAATTGGGAATTCCAAATAATTTAAATATCAAAACAAAATGAAAAAGATTGGACTTATCAGCGCAGTCGTAATGGCAGTGATCCTTTGCGCCTGCAACCAGAACACCCCCAAGGCAAACCTTAAGAACAACATCGACTCTCTCTCTTATGCTATCGGCATGAGCCAGACTCAGGGCCTGAAGCAGTATCTGAGCATCCGTATGGGTGTTGACACCACTGAGATTGAGGCTTTCCTCAAGGGCTTCTATGAGAGCGCAACTTCCAGCAAGGATGCCAAGCGCAAGGCTTATCTGGCAGGTCTCCAGATTGGTCAGCAGGTGAGCGAAGGAATGGTACAGAACATCAACCAGATGCTTTTTGGCGAAGATTCAACACAGACCATCAACGAGAAGAATGTCTATGCAGGCTTCATGGCTGGTGTGGCAGAAGCCACTCAAATCATGACTGTAGAGCAGGCTAACCAGTTTGTTCAGGACAAGATGGAAGTGGTTCGTGAGGAAGTTCGCGAGAAGTCTTATGGTGCTAACCGCAAGGCTGGTGAAGAATTCATTGCCGGCATCGCTAAAAAGGACGGCGTGAAGGAACTTGGCGACGGTGTCTATTACGAAGTCCTCACCGAAGGTAATGGTGAGATTCCCGCCGACACCACAAAGGTTAAGCTGCACTACGAAGGCAAACTGATTGACGGCACCGTGTTTGACACAGACCTCGAGGGCGAGCCCCACGTGATGTTCGCAAATCAGGTTATCCCCGGCTTCAAACTCGCTCTGACCAATATGCCCGTAGGTTCAAAGTGGATTGTTTATATCCCGCAGGAGCAGGGTTACGGCTCAAATGACATGGGTAAAATTAAGCCTTACAGCGCACTTATCTTCACTATCGAGCTGCTGGGTATCGAGAAATAATTAGTTCTAAAACGCTACATATATTAATATGAAAGCAACTAAGCTGCTCACTCTTGCCCTCGGCCTGCTCGTGTGCGTAAGCCTAAGCGCTAAGGACAAGAAGACCAAGAAGACCAATAAGCAGGCTGCCCCTGTTGAGAAGGTGGACACTGTGAGCGTTCAGGAGTTGAGTTATGCATTTGGCGTGGCTCAGACAAACGGGCTCAAGCAATACCTCATCCAGCAGTTGGGTGTTGACACAACGCTGATGGCATATTTTCTCCAAGGCTTTGACAACCCAGAGCTGAACGATAACGACAAGGCTTATAAGGCTGTATTGGCTGGTAAGGATATCCGCAAGCGTGTCGGCGAAATGATGCCACGTATGAGCCAGAATTTCTGGGATG
Source organism: Bacteroidaceae bacterium (assembly GCA_017447625.1). Taxonomy (GTDB): domain Bacteria; phylum Bacteroidota; class Bacteroidia; order Bacteroidales; family Bacteroidaceae; genus Physcousia. The sequence goes on along the minus strand of JAFSNB010000001.1, from coordinate 101,994 downwards.
CTGAACATCCGGTAAACAACGAGGAGTTCTTCCGCGGTTTCCGGGCTGCCATCATGGGAGCTACAAAGTATGCTCCGGACAGCGCTCATGCAATAATCACCAATCAGACTAAGGTGCTCAACCAGCACTGGCTCACGGTGAACGCCAAGAAAGATGGCGTGAAGGTTACTCCTTCTGGTTTGCAGTACAAGGTTCTCACTGCAGGCACTGGTGATGTTCCCAAAACCACCGACAAGGTAAAGGTAAACTATGAGGGTAAGCTCATCAACGGAACTATGTTCGACAGCAGTTACCAGCGCGGCAAACCGGCTGAGTTCCCCCTGAACGGAGTCATCAAGGGATGGACTGAAGCTCTCTCGCTAATGCCCGTAGGTTCCAAGTGGGAATTGTACATCCCCTACAACCTTGCTTACGGCGAAAGAGGTAACAGTAACATTCCAGGCTATTCAACTCTTATTTTCACCGTTGAACTATTGGAAATAGTGAAGTAATTGGCAAAAAATACCCCATAAATAAGCAAAAAGACACCAAATTTGCAGTTTGGTGTCTTTTTTTTATGCCCAAAACCTTTGGATTAGTAGAAAAATGCCTACCTTTGCCTTCCAATTCAACACCAAACCTAATAACATGGAGAAAATTGACAGTTTAGACAAGAAGATTCTTGAAATCATCACGAACAATGCACGTATCCCGTTCAAGGACGTAGCCGCCGAGTGTGGAGTAAGTCGTGCTGCCATCCATCAGCGAGTCCAAAGACTTGTTGACATAGGGGTGATTGTAGGTTCCGGATATCATGTCAACCCAATCACATTGGGCTATAACACTTGCACTTATGTGGGTATTACACTTGAGCGCGGCTCTATGTACAAAAGAGTGGTCGGGGAATTCGAAAAGATTCCTGAGATTGTAGAGTGCCACTTTACAACAGGCCCCTATACGATGCTTATAAAATTATACGCGCGCGATAACGCTCATCTCATGGAACTTCTTAACAATCGTCTGCAGGAGATAGAAGGAGTCACCTCTACGGAAACTCTTATATCTCTGAAACAGAGCATTAAGAAGGAAGTTCCCATAGGCCTGAACGAAGCCGACGCTGCTGCTATACGAGCCCTAACAGCTCGCAAGGCCGGGCTTATTATTGAAGAAGAGTAAACATGGATATATTCAACTGGGAAGCTCGCTACGATCACCTGCACGACTCGGCACCACAGAAGAGCCAGTCGCCGGTAATCGGAATCACTGGCAATTATGGTGCAAAGGGGTGTGAACTGGCAGAAGGCTACTACAAAAGCCTCCTGAAGGCAGGTGCAACACCGCTCATAATCCCGCCGCATACCGAACAGGATTCCATACTGGCCACTTTGGACCGCATAGACGGTTTGTTGTTGTCGGGCGGAGGCGACATGAACCCGCTATTTGTGGGTGAGGAGCCTGTTCCCGGGTTAGGAGAAATAAACCATGAGCGCGATCTGGCTGAACTCTTGTTGATACGTTTGGCTGCAGACCGTCAGATTCCCATCCTCGGCATCTGTCGCGGTATCCAGATGCTAACAGTTGCACTAGGTGGAGAAGTATGGCAAGACATAGCCACTCAATACAAGCCTACGACATCGGCCTCACTGATAAAGCACAGTCAGGACCTAGACCGCAGCTATCCTTCTCACACAGTGACAATAGAAGAGGGTACAACGCTGGCTGAGTTGTTCCACGGAGAAACAACACTGGCTGTCAACAGTTTCCATCATCAGGCCGTAAAAGCTCCCGGACCGAAACTATGTGTCTGCGCGACAGCTCCAGACGGTGTTATTGAAGCTGTTGATTCAATAGAATACAAGAGCATCCTCGGGGTCCAATGGCATCCAGAATGTTTCATTTTGGCTGGTGATGATACGATGATGCCTTTATTCAAGTGGCTCAGTGACGAAGCTGCTAATTTTGCTGCTGCACGTCGCTTTCACGACCGGAACCTGTCGCTGGACAGCCACTGCGACACCCCGATGTTCTTCCATGAGGATATCCACTTTGAACAGCGAGACCCGCGTATTCTCGTAGATCTGCATAAGATGACCGAGGGTCGCCTTGATGCATCCATTATGGTGGCCTACATATCTCAGGGACCTTGCACTCAAGAGGGGCACGATGCTGCATTTGCACAGGCCAACGGTCTTTTAGACCAACTGGAGCAGATGGTGGAAGCAACTCCGGAGGCTGTTGCAATGGCCTCCACACCTGCCGACCTTTATCGCCTTAAGAACGAAGGACGGAAGGCAATTATGCGGGGAATAGAAAACGGTTATGCTATTGGAACAGACATTGATTGCCTGCGCCATTTTGCAAAACGCGGTATCGTCTATATGACTCTCTGCCATAACGGAAACAACGCAATTTGCACCTCTGCCCGTCCTTCTGCTTCCCCAACTAAAGGAATCGTTGAGCCGTCGGCGCCAGGTGTCACTCAGTTCGGAGCGGATGTCATCAAAGAGATGAACCGACTTGGAATAATGGTTGACCTCTCTCACGCGAGTGAACAGTCTTTCTATGACGCACTGGATATCAGCGCGCAGCCAATAGTGTGCAGCCACTCTTCGGCCCGTGTGCTCTGTGACCATCCGCGCAATCTCTCCGATGACCAGATGCGTGCCCTCGCTTCCAAAGACGGTGTGATGCAAGTCACTTTCTATGAAGGCTTCCTTCGTAAAGAAGGTAAGGCTTCGATATTAGATGCAGTGGCACATATCAACCATGCAGTCAGCATTATGGGTATAGAGCATGTCGGTATAGGAACGGATTTTGACGGCGATGGCGGAGTCCCCGGTCTTGCATCAGCTTCAGAGCTGATAAACCTGACAAGACGGCTGTTACGCGAACGCTACTCAGAGAACGATATCGCACTCCTTTGGGGCGGCAATTTCCTCAGACTGATGGAGCAGATACAAGCTGCGAGAACATTATTAGACTAAAAAATAAAATGAATAAAAATCATACACAGGCGATACTGCTTCTGTTTGTGGCGCTTAACATAATGGCCTGCAGTGGCAGTTCTACTAAAAAGGGTAGGGTGGCAGATACGATATCACTGGCTCCGGCTCCCGTATTTAATGCGGATTCTGCCATGTTATATGTAAAGACACAGTGTGCCTTCGGCCCACGTACACCGAATAGTGAAGCTCATGAAAGATGTGCCGATTGGATTGTGGCACAATTTAAGTCATTCGGGGCTTCTGTGGAAGAGCAACACACTGATTTAAAAGGCTATGACGGAACCAAATACCACTGCCGCAATATAATAGCTCTCATCAACCCGGAAATGACAGACCGAGTAGTGATAGGCGCACATTATGACAGCCGTCTTTGGGCTGACAATGACCCCGACCCCGCAAATCACCATAAGCCTGTGCCTGCCGCTAATGACGGAGCAAGCGGTGTTGCCGTAATGCTGGAGATGGCACGGGCTATACAGGAACTGCCGATAATGCTTGGAATAGATTTTGTCTGCTTTGACCTGGAAGATCAGGGCACTCCTCAATGGGCAGAACAAGATGATGATGAAGGTCCGGCAAACTTCTGGTGTCTCGGCTCTTACTATTGGTCTGAGCAGGTTGCAGCAGTAGATTACCGTCCGCGAGTCGGCATCGTTTTGGATATGGTGGGAGGACGCGGAACATCCTTCTCTGTAGAAGGCTATTCTCGTCAGGTTGCTGGACCAGTTGTGAATATGGTTTGGCATTTGGCCGAGCAGCTTGGATATGGGCAGTACTTCAGGCAACGTGACGGTGGTTATCTTACAGATGATCACATCCCAATGAATATGTTGGCTAATATTCCTACGATTGATATTGTACCGTACTGCCCGGATGCCCGCTCTAATTTCGGAGATACGTGGCATACTCTTGCCGATACCCCGGAGAACATAGATCCCGCCATCCTAAAAGCAGTTGGCCAGACTCTGCTTCAGCTGCTTTACAACGATAATGCGCAATGATTTCCTATAAAAAAAGAACGATGAAATGGCAATAAATGAGATTCAAGACCAAATAATAGAAGAGTTTACAGAACTTGACGACTGGATGGACCGCTATCAACTGCTGATTGATCTCGGACAGGAGCAAGAACCATTGCCTGAGCAGTATAAGAATGAGCAGAATCTGATTGACGGTTGCCAAAGCCGCGTGTGGCTTCAGGCTGACATGCAGCCCGATGGTACCATCTTGTTTCGTGCTGAGAGCGATGCCTTAATAGTCAAGGGAATTGTGGCTCTGCTCATTCGTGTTCTTTCTGGCCAAAAGCCAGCCGATATACTTTCGGCTGACCTCTATTTCATTAAAGAGATTGGTCTGCAGGAACATCTGTCACCCACCCGCAGTAACGGCCTTTTGGCTATGTTACGTCAGATGCGGATGTATGCCCTTGCCTTCCAATCCAAACTCTAACCTTCCAACCATTTAACCTTTTAACCTTCACAAATGGATTCCACCCGCCAAAGCAAAATAGCCCGACTCATTCAAAAAGAACTGAGCGATATATTCCAGCAGCAGACTCGCACTATGCACGGAGTGCTAGTCAGCGTCAGCGTATGTCGCATCAGCCCTGACCTAAGTGTCTGTCGCGCATATCTCAGCGTGTTCCCCTCCGAACGGGCCAAGGAGATTGTTGATAACATCAACGCGAATATGCGTCAGATACGATACGAGTTGGGGCAGCGCACGCGTCACCAGCTGCGTATTATTCCAGAACTAAAGTTCTTTGTGGACGACAGCCTCGACTACGCAGAACATATAGACGAACTTCTCTCTCAATAAGCAGCTGTGTTCCCCCTTTACATCGCTCGTCGCTATCTCTTTAGCCGCAAGAGCCACCATACAATAAACATAATATCAGCCATTTCGGTGGTTGGGGTGGTGCTGGCCACAACGGCCCTTGTGATAACCCTCTCCGTGTTCAATGGCTTTAGTGACTTGGTCGCAAGCTTTTTCACTGCTTTCGATCCACAGCTGAAGGTTTCACTTGTAGAGGGGAAGACCGTTTCATCGGAAGATAGCGCTTTGTCGCGCCTGCGTTCAAACCCGGACATCGCCACTTATACCGAAGTGCTTGAAGACCAAGCCCTGATAGTCGGAACGAATCGCCAATATGTGGTCACGATAAAGGGCGTTGATGATTCATTTGCAGAACAGGCCGACCTCTCTTCCCTTCTGTATGGCGACGGTGAGTTTATACTTCATGCGGATGTCCTTGAGTATGGCGTTATGGGGATTCGTCTGGCCAGTAGCCTTGGTCTTGGAACTCATTATGAAGGAGGGTTGCCGATATATGCGCCACGCCGTGGTGAACGGGTGAATATGGCAAATCCGATGCAAAGTTTCAATAAGGATGAGCTTTATTCTCCGGGTATTGTGTTTGCCGTGAATCAGACAAAATACGATGCTAATTATATCCTCACCTCTATCCAGTTTGCTCGAAACCTGTTCGATCAGCCTGGTCAAGTTAGTGGCATAGAATTAGGATTGCGCGAAGGAGTATCAATTAGACGGGCGCAAGCGAATATTCAGGCACAATTGGGTCCTCGTTTCAAAGTTGAGAACCGTTATGAGCAACAAGCTGATGTGTTCCGTATTATGCAGGTTGAGAAATTTATCGCCTATCTCTTCCTGACCTTCATCCTTCTTGTAGCCAGTTTTAATATCATAGGTTCCCTTTCTATGCTTATGATAGACAAAAAGGCAGATGTGGAGACGTTGAGAGCCCTCGGTGCATCTAATCCACAGATTGGTAACATCTTTCTTATCGAAGGCTGGCTTATCAGTGGACTGGGAGCTATTCTGGGAATAATCATCGGATTACTCCTGTGTTGGGGACAACAGACATTCGGATGGGTTAAGATGGGACAAAGTGCCGGCTCTTTCCTCATTGAAGCTTACCCCGTTAGTATCCACATCGCAGATATTTTCGTAATATTCGCTACAGTGCTCGCAGTTAGCATTGTTGCCGTATGGTGGCCTGTGAGACGAATGAGCCGGAACCTGCTTAAATAATGCTAAAAAGGCCATTTGCGAGAAAATATCTTACATAAGCAACTTTTTTTCGTATTAATTTGCATCTTATATTAAAAATATAGTTACCTTTGCGCCGTCAATGGTAATAAAACGTGAATTATTAACCCAAAATCATTAAAAACCTATTAAATTCGACATGATATCTTTAACACAACAAATCAAATACGACATGGCCTCAATATGGATTGGGGCACTGCGAGTCGTAATGGTATTGGTTTTGCTGACTGCGGCACAGACAATATCCGCGCAGAAATCTGGCATTAATGTGACGAGCTTTGAAGTTAACGAAATGGACCAAAGCCATATCACAAGTCGCCAAAAGGAAGACCTCAACGGAAACCTGTGTGCTCTTATAGTTGTTCACACGAGTTCGAATGCTTCTGGATTTATATTCTCTTCTGGTTCTGATTTCTGTGAGACTGACGGGCCAGAATTGTCAAATGGTGAGAACCTCTATTTCGTACATATCGCCAAGGGTACGAAAAAGATGACCATCAGAAATGACAAATACGGAAAACCGTTGGAATTTGATTTTCACACCAGACTTCAGGAGAAAACATACGATATGTTTATCAAGACTGGTGATGTGGTTATTATCAGCAATGACTTCGTAGAGAAGCAGTGGGCTATTCTTGATGTAACTCCTCTGTCTGCTGTTCCCTTTACGATGGTTGAAATATCAACAGAGACGGTTGACAAAGATCCGAATCAGCAGACCTTAACTGCAGTGGCTATAGATGCCAATGGGCATATGGAAAAGCAGCTGCAAGTAGGTACCTATTGGATTAAGGTTACTGCCGGCAACGAATACGGTGAATATAACGGTAAACTCGTAGTGAAAGGCGATGAGGCAATAAAATTACCTATTAATCTTGTACCCCATTATGGTTGGCTGAAGTTGGAAGGTGCGAGTGCTGGTGAGAATGTTACTATTTATATTGACCGCAAGATGCAGCAACACAAGAATGGTACAATTCAGCTGGCTTCCGGCCTACATGAGATTCGCATTATACGCCAGTTGTATAAAGAATGGAAGGCCAATATCACCATTAGCGATGGCGAGACGCTGACTTACGATCCGCCTCTTGAAGCTAATTTCTCAGAGACTACCTTTACTGTCCCCAATGATCCGGAAGCCGAAATCTATATTGATGGACGATTAGAGGGTAAAGGCACTTGTAAGCGTCCTTTGGAACCGGGCTCTTACACCGTTGAGACACGCAAGGATAATCACCACAAGCAGTCCAAAGTTGTTCAGATAACAACAACCAAGAAAGCTGAGGTCTTTGAGTTGGATGCTCCAGTTCCTATCATGGGTGTCCTCAGCATAACCTCCTCCCCTTCAAATGCAAGCATCAAACTTGACGGTGAGGATGTTGGAAGAACCCCCAAAACCATTAATCATATCTTAGTTGGTAAGCATGTGGTGCAGTTCTCTGCTCCTAATTTTAAGACCGAGGCACGTGAGGTTACCGTTAAACAAGGCGAACAGACAGATTTGAATGTTGCTCTTTCGTCTATTGGCTCCTTCACCTTCAATACAAACACAGGCTATGGTATCCTGTACATTGATGGTAAATATATGGGTAGTATTCCATATACTTGGGAAGCTCCTGCCGGTACCTACGATATTGAGGTCTCATCTTACGGCTACAAGAAATTCCACAAGAAAAATTATGCGCTCAACATCAATAAGCCTGATGTGATGATTCGCCTGAAGCGTCAGCTCATCACCAAAAACGAGTTTTATATTGACCTCGGTGGTTCCATCTGCGCTCAGAAGGGCGTTGCTGCAAACATTGGCTTCTACGCCGGAAACTTCAACATGGAGGCCAACGTAAAATATCTCATTGGTGCCAAGAGCGAACCAATCAAATGGTCAGGCACTAACTCCTACCTATCAAATTATACCTATGAGTACAAGCCTTTGATTGTCATGGGTGGAAAGATTGGCTGGGGCATCATCTGCGGCACTCGTTTCCGTATCACTCCGCAAGTAGGTGCATACGCAATCATGCTGAAGGAAGGCTTTGTTGATGGCAATTCGGGCAGTGCCGTCGTAGAGAAAGGTTCTTGTGCTACTGTAACAGCCGGAGCTCGCTTCATGCTCGGCCTCACACCTCATATTGGCCTTGCTGTGACACCGGAATATATGTTCAATGTAGCGGCCTCACCTGGTTATAAAGCTCTTCGTGAAGTTTCGCCGACTATCAAGAAATGGTCTGATGGCTTCAATCTCAATATGTATCTAACCTTCTATTTCTAAATCACTATGCGACATATACATTATATCAGCAAGTTGCTCATACTCGCATTAACTTGCGGCAGCATCTTCACGAGTTGTAAAGACGACTTTGAGGACAATTTCTCAGGTACCACCCCCACACCATATCTTGCCGATTCCGACTCAAACCAGAATCAGAACCAGAACAGTGGCGATGACGGAGATTTGGATTGGTCTTCCAATAACAAGGGACAAGGTGGCTCTACTGACTATATGGAATATACAATAACTGATGTCAGAGCCGGTGCTGTGCTCACCTTTGAATATTTCGTGTCATCTGAAACAAATTGCGATTTCTTCAACGTTTATATCTATCCCGAAGGATCTTCATATAGTAGCTCTAACAGGGTGATTCATGCGTCTGGCACTTCTTACTCGACATTCCAGACATTCTCATATACATTCGCCAATTCAGGGAATTATGGAATGCGTGTAGAGTATGTGAAAGACGGTAGCGTTGATAGTGGCCAGGATATGGCAGCAGTAAGGAACTTCTCATTTACTAATGGTCCTGAACAAACATCTTCAACCAACTATGGCCAAAGTACTGATGGCACATATTGGTGGACAAGTCCCACTACGGACCATGGAAATGTAAGTTGGCATACATGGACTTTGACGGTTAAAAAAGTTGGAGCTATTCTGTCATTTGACTATAGGGTTTCCTCGGAAAACAACTACGACTTTCTTAACGTTTACATCTATCCAACCAGTGACGAGAGCAACTACACGTCATATCGCGTCCTGCATGAGTCCGGAACTACCTATTCCTATTTCCGCAATTACCGATATACATTCAGTTCGACAGGTGCATATACTATGCGTGCTGAATATTCTAAGGACGGCAGTGGAAATAGTGGTGAGGACAAGGCTTGGATTCAGAATCTTGGCTTCGTTTCCTCAAGCAGCGTGAAAGCAGAGGTTTCTCAGGCGGCAACAAGGGCAAGCGTCTCTGAAGCCAATATTGTCAAAAAGAATAATTGATTTTTTATTAACCCTTAAACAAACCCAAAATTATGAAACACGTATTTTATGCGCTCTGCGCGCTCTTCATGCTCACCAGTGTGAATTCTTACGCTCAGTATGACAAGGCCTTACGCAAGGCTCAGGAGAAGGAATACAAGAATAAGATGAAGCAGTACAAGAAGGAGAAGTGGACCATCTATGGTAGCGCACACTCCCTCGAGGTTGCTCTTCTGAAACACTATCAGCAGCTGGAGAAGCTGGGTGACAACGGCGTACAGGTTATGGGCGAGGCCAGCAACTTCAAGTCGAAGAATATCGGCAAACAGGCTGCCATGAACAACGCTTGTGTTACCTACGCTCGCAACGCCGGCAGTTCACTCAAGGGCCGCATCGCCACCGACATGATGGGTGATGCAGATGATGTCAGTAAGGAGTTTGACCGCTTCTATGCCGCCTACTCTGCAACCGTAGAGAAGGAGATCAAGGGCGAGATGCGCGAGTCCTTCTCCATAATTCAGACAAACAAGGACGGCACATTCAACATGCAGGTCTATTACATCGTGGACGAGGATGCCGCTTCCAAGGCTCGTGTACGTGCCCTCAACAACGCTCTCCAGGAGAGTCAGGCTGCTCAGAAGTATGCCGATAAGATCAAGAGCTTTGTTGAAGAAGGCTTCACACAGGATTAACGCCTAATCTAAACACCCTCTCCCCGTTCGCGGGGGGAGGGCCTTAAGGAACAAAAGCAATGTGTCATATATATAAATTAATGTATAAAGCATAACCAGAACCCCACCATGAATGTTTTTCATTTATACAGCAAATGCCCCGGCGCAATTAAAGAAGGCGTGGGAAGGCTTTTGTTCCTCGTCCTCTTTCTGCCCTTCTCTCTGACCGTTAGTGCCCAGAGTTGGGAACAGGTAAAGGTCAACCCCGACTATATTATAGGCGAGGGTACGGGTGCTACTCTTGAAGAGGCAGACAAACAGGCTCTGGCAGATCTTGCCAGCCGAATCAGCGTGAGCGTGTCAAACCAGTGGGATAGCCACGAATTGGAGCAGAATGTCAACGGAAATGTTGATTCCAAGACTGTGATGAGTTCTCTTATCAGCAGCTACTCCAACGCCACGATGAGCAACACCGAAAAGATTATTCTCAGTCAGGCGCCTAACGCTCATGTAGGCCGCTACATCCGTAAGTCCGAGCTTAGCAAGATATTCGAACAGCGTCGAGGAAAGATTGCCGAGTATGTCGATGGCGCTGAACGCGCTCTGGAGAAAGGCAAGATTGACGAAGCCTTGCGCCAGTACTATTGGGCTTTGGCACTGACCAAGTCCATGCAGTATCCTAACAAGGAGAAGTATAATGGCCATGTATTGACCTCATGGCTCATAGAGCAGATGAACGATGTCCTCAATGACATCCGTATTTCTGTTATATCCCGTGAGGAGGACCATGCAGACCTGGCCTTTATGTATAAGGGTAAGCCCGTGAACTCGCTTGATTTCACCTACTATGACAGTGGGTGGAGTAATATCTGCAGCGCGCTCGACGGACGTGGAAGTATGGATCTGGACCCGAGCGACGAGAGCCAGTCCTTCCAGGTACGCATAGAATATAAGTACGAGAACCAGGCTTCATTGGATCAGGAGGTAAAAGCTGTGATGAAGCTTATGAAATCTAAGGATTTGCCCAAAGCCGTTATGACGGTTAGGTGCCCATCCTCTGCTGCCGCTGCCGTAGCTGCCGCCTCAGCTGCTACTGCTGCCGCCGCTGCTGCTCAGGCAGCTCAAACAGCTCAAACAGCTCAGGCTGAACCGCCAGTGCCCACCGAGGCAGAGTTGGACATAACTAATCCTCAGAACACATACACCGAGGTGCGACCGCACAACTATAAACCTGTGAAGCAGCTGGAGGCCTCTGAAGCTAGTCCCTATCTCTCTGTAATCAGTAAGGTTGAGCAGGCTATACGCTCCAAACAGTATAACAATGCCAAGGAATACTTCACTCCGAACGGATGGACTGTGTTCCGCCGTCTTGTTCAGTATGGTCGCGGACGTATGTCCGGCACGCCTCAGTACTCGCTCACGAAGCTGGATGATGAAGTCTTCGTGCGTGGAATGCAGATGAACTTCTCCTTCGCTCACGGTGCACGCCGCAATTTTATGGAGGATGTGGTCTTCACCATGAACACCGAATGTCAGATTGACAACGTCACATTCGGCCTCGGCAAGACTGCGGAGAACGACATCCTGACTCGCGGAGCCTGGCCTGAGCGTACCCGTCTCGTCATCCAGAGCTTCATGGAAAACTATAAGACGGCTTACGCATTGAAGCGTGTGGATTATCTGCGTAGCATTTTTGACAAGCATGCCCTTATTATCGTGGGTAATGTCGTGAAGCAGCCCACTGGCCGTCTGGCAGACCAGAACCGTAAGTTCACCGAGGGTAATGAGATTATCAAATACAACCAATATACCAAGGAGGAATTCATGGCCAAGCTTGAGAAGAGCTTTGCCAGCAAGGAATATATCAACCTGCGCTTCAATGATAATATCATTAAGAAGGCAAGCAAGGGCGGTGAAATCTATGGCATCGAACTTTCTCAGGACTATTATTCCAACAACTACAGCGATCACGGCTACCTCTTCCTTATGGTTGACATGAACGACCCGCAGAACCCGCTTATCAAAGTGCGTACGTGGCAGCCGGAGCGCGACCCGCAGTTTGGCGTGTATAGTCTCGATGACTTCCCCATCCGTTAATTCGAAACTCCTATGAACAAACGACTTTTCTTTATACTCCTGTCTCTCCTGCCGTTTATCGGTGTTTGCGCTCAGGACGATGACTTTGAGGCGTTCCGCCGTCAGCAGTTGCAGGAGATGGACGATTTCCGTCAGGATATGTTTGCTGAATTTTCCAAATTCCGCCGTGAAGCCTTGACGGGATTCGCCAACTACCTAGAACATCAATGGGAACCTTATCAGGTAGAGCCTAAGCGTCTACGTCCTCGCGAGGACAAGCCTGTGGCTCCTCCCATGTTACCAAAGAAAGACAAGACCCTGCCCACAACACCAGTTAAGGTGCCGGGCAAGGTCGAACCGGTGATTATTCCTAAGGTAGAGCCCAAACCGGAGATTCCACCCACTCCAAACACACCGCAGGCTACAAAGCCGACGACACCCACAACGCCGACTTTCCCCAACCTGCCGACAACTCCAACCAAACCGACTACGCCATCGACGCCAGCCACACCTGCACCCTATGTCCGTCAGAAATTCACGGTCTATGGAACTCCGATGCAGATTATTGCCACTTCGGACTTGCGTATTTCTCTGGGAGGAGTCAATGAGCATCAGGTGGCTTCTGCCCTCCGCACTATGGCCGAAGATAAATACACCCCACTGGTTACAGACCTCGCCGGAGCAAGCAAGACGTACAATCTGAATGGCTGGGCCGTCTATCAGTTGGTCAAGCAGGTGTCTGAGCGCTTGCAAGGCGCAAACGATGCTAACGGGTGTGCGCTTATGACAGCATTCCTGCTAAATCAGTTGGGCTATGACACCAAACTCGCTTATATGGGCAACCGTCTGCTCCCGCTCGTAAGTATGGACATGGAAATGGTCGGTTATACCTTTATCAAGATGGGTGGTAAGGAGTATTACATCATGGCAAAGGATCTGCCAGCCAACACTCCTATATACACTTACCGTAAGAATATGGAGGGAGCCACACGCGCCGTTGACATATCCAACCCTGCTGCCATGAAGCTTTCCACCCAGTGGTCGCCTGCTACAACTCATGCTTCACAGGCATTTCCGGCTGCAGCTATGCAGGGCAGCGTGAACAGCAACCTCATCGAATACTACAAGTCTATTCCTATCCTGGCTGGTTATCCCTGGCCGTTCATCGCCCAGCAGCCTATGAGCGAGCGTCTGCGTGAGGAGCTGCTTCCGCCGCTTAAGCGTGCCATTGCCGGCAAAGGTGAGTATGATGCAGTAGCCATAATCATGAACTTTATGCACTATGGATTCAAGTACAAGACCGACGAGGACCAGTTCGGACATGAGAAGCCATTCTATTTCGAAGAGAACTTCTATTATCCTTTCAACGACTGCGAAGACCGCGCCATCCTCTTCTCTTATCTTGTGCGCAACCTCGTGGGACTAGATGCCGCCCTCATCTATGCCCCTGGCCACCTGTGGGCTGCCGTATGCTTCAAGCAGACTGTAAATGGTGATTACGTTGAGGCTGCCGGTAAGCGCTTCGTTATGTGTGACCCCACCTTCATCGGCTCCTCTCCCGGTATGTGTGCCAGCAAGTACAAGGGGCAGACTTACAAAGTCTTCCCGATTCCCGTCAGATAAAAATAAGAGGCTGCGCCATTCAGTTGGCGCAGCCTCTTTTGTTGTTGCGGACGTTCGCCGCCTAATATTGAATATAGCTTACTTCACGTATTCGCTCAGGTCGGTGAGACGCATGTCGCCCTTGCGGATGAAGGTGTCGTGCATAGCGAAAGCAGCGCTGAGGCAGTGGTGAGTGTGGCCGCCGAAACGCTCTGCCAGACGCAGGTAGTCGCGGAGCAACGGACGGTAGTCAGGATGAGCCACCTTAATCAGTTCCTCGGCCTTCTCCATAGCGCACTTGCCACGCAGGTCAGCAACGCCGTACTCAGTGATTACAGCATCCACGAAGTGGCTGGTGTGGTCGATGTGGCTTGCGAAAGGCACGATACTGGAGATTGCACCGCCCTTTGTTGTTGAGCCGCAGGTGAAGATACTCATGTATGCGTTGCAGGTGAAGTCTGCAGAACCGCCGATGCCATTCATCATCTTCGTGCCGCAGATCTTTGTGCTGTTCACGTGGCCGTAGATGTCAGCCTCGATAGCAGTGTTCAGGGCGCACACACCGATGCGGGCAATGACTTCGGGGTTGTTGGAGATTTCTGAGGGACGCAGCACCAGCTTGTCCTTGAAGAAGTCTATATCGTCATAAATGCCCTTCAGACACTCGTTGGTAACGGTAAGAGAGCAGCATGAAGCAGAGAGCACACGGCCGTCGCGCATCAGCTGAACGGGAGCATCCTGCAGCACCTCGGTAAAGATGTTAAAGTTTGGCACGTCCTTGGACTGTCCCAGAGCACCCAACACAGCGTTTGCTCCGCTGCCCACACCGCTTTGCAGATTGAGGAAAGAGGGTGGGATAGTGCCGTTCTTCATGTTAGCCACGAGGAAGTCAGCCACATTCTGACCAATCTGGGTGGTGATGGGATCCGGATCCTTGAACGAACGAGCCTCGTCGGGGATATCACACTCTACAACACCGAGGATGCGGTCTGCATCCACCTCGATGTAAGGCTTACCGATACGGTCTGTCGGGTGCATAATCTGAATCGGAGTGCGATTCGGATGATATTCAATCTCATAGACATCGTGGATGCCCTTGAAGCCCTTGCTGTGGAAGGCGTTCAGCTCGATGAAGATACCGCGCTCTGCCATACGGCAAGCGGTGGGGCTGATGCCGCCGGCTGCTGTGAGGAAGATACGGGCTTTCGTGCCAACCAGTTCTACGTCACAAGCCTCGATGATAGCCCAATCGACCTTGCCCAGATAGCCCTGACGCATCTGCGTGGCCATGTTTGAGAGGTTCAGGTCAGAGTAGCGAATCTCGTTCAGATTCACATGTTTGCGGAAATCGGGGTTTGTGGTGTAGGGGGCGCGGAAACCGATGGCCTGCTCGTTGGCAAGCATGCCGTCGCAGCTCTGGCCGGTGCTGGCACCTGTGAAGATGTTCACTTTAAAAGGCTTGCCGGCCTCATGCACGGCGTGAGCCTTCTGTGCCAGTTCGGCAGTAATGGCCTTGGGTACGCCGGCAGGCGTGAAACCGCTCAAGGCAATAGTGTGTTCGTTCTCGATAAATGCAGCAGCTTCGGCTGCTGTGATTCTACGTAAACTCATATTTTTATAGATTTATGTAAATGCGGGCGCAAAAGTACAAATAAATTGCCGACTTCGTGTCCTTTTAAATGAATTAATTGTACCTTTGCACGCAAAAGAGATAAAAAATGGCTGAAATAACACCTATGATGAGGCAATTCTTCGACCTGAAAGCGAAGCATCCCGATGCAATTCTGCTTTTCAGGTGCGGAGATTTCTATGAGACATACGCCGATGACGCCGTGGAGGCTGCTGGCATTCTTGGTATCACGCTCACCAAACGCAACAACGGCAAGGAGAACGAGAGCACCGCGATGGCGGGCTTTCCGCATCACGCCCTCGACACCTATCTCCCGAAGCTCGTTCGTGCCGGTCGCCGTGTGGCTATTTGTGACCAGTTGGAAGACCCGAAACTGACAAAGAAACTTGTCAAACGCGGCATAACTGAACTTGTTACGCCAGGCGTGGCCATGACTGACACCGTCCTCACCTACAAAGAGAACAACTTCCTCGCAGCCGTTCATTTCGCTAAGGAGGACCACGTAGGCGTCAGTTTTCTCGATATATCCACCGGCGACTGGTTCGTGGCCGAGGGAACGGGAGAATATGTAGCCAAACTGATGGGCAATTTCGACCCGAAGGAGGTGCTTTTCGAGCGCGGACGCAAAGGCTTGTTCGAGGGCTGTTTCGGAACTAAACACGTCACCTTCGAGATGGACGATTGGGTGTTCACCCTTCAGACTGCCACCGACCGCCTCACTCGCCATTTCGGAGTGCGCAACCTCAAGGGCTTCGGCATAGACCGCCTGAAGCAGGGTATTGTAGCAGCCGGAGCCATACTTCAATATGTGGAGCTTACGGGCCACACCCGTCTGGGCCACATCACCCATATTTCCCGCATCGAAGAGGAGCGGTTCGTGCGTCTCGACCCCTTCACCGTGCGCAACCTCGAACTCCTTCACCCGATGAATCCCGACGGGCGCAGCTTGCTTGACATCATCGACCGCACGGTGACCCCTATGGGTGCCCGTCTGCTTGGGCGCTGGATGCTCTTTCCCTTGCGTGATGTCGCTGAGATAGGTCACAGGCTCGATGTAGTGGAACATTTCTTCCGCCATCCAGACTTCCGCGACCTCGTTGGAGATCAGTTGCATCTGGTGGGAGACCTTGAACGAATCACATCCAAGGTGAATACCCTTCGCGCCACACCGCGTGACCTCGTGGCGCTCGCTGCCGCTCTCCGTGCATTGCAGCCCGTTCGTGAGGCGTGTCTGACTTCCGGCGACGAGACCCTGCACTCCTTTGGCGAGGGACTTGACCCATGTGTCGAGATTCGCGACCATATAGCTCGCAGCATACAGCCCGACCCGCCACTTCAGGTGCAGAAAGGGAACGTTATTGCCTCTGGCGTGAGTGCCGAACTGGACGACCTGCGCCGTCTGGCCTACAGCGGCAAAGACTATCTCACCCAGTTGCAGCAGCGTGAGGCCGAACTGACAGGCATCAGTAGCCTCAAGATAGGCTTCAATAATGTCTTCGGATACTACTTGGAGGTGCGCAACACCTTCCGTGACCGCGTGCCGGACACTTGGATCCGCAAGCAGACTCTCACACAGGCCGAACGTTATATAACCCCCGAACTGAAAGAATACGAGGAGAAGATTCTCGGAGCCGAGGAGAAGATACAGGTACTCGAAGCACAACTCTTCGCCGACATCGTCAGTCAGACGGCGCGTTTCACAGCTCAGTTCCAGAAGAATGCCACCCTCGTGGCTCAGCTCGACTGTCTCCTGTCCTTTGCCCTCGCCGCTGCCGAACACCGCTATCTCCGTCCTGTGGTCGATGAGAGCACAGCCCTCGACATCCGTGGCGGTCGCCATCCTGTCATCGAATGTCAGCTGCCGCCGGGTGAGCCCTACGTGGCAAACGACGTGAGCCTGGATACCCAGAGCCAGCAGATACTGATTATAACCGGTCCGAACATGGCTGGTAAGAGTGCACTGCTGCGTCAGACCGCCCTCATCACCCTGATGGCTCAGATGGGCTCCTTCGTGCCTGCTGAGAGTGCTACCATCGGCGTTGTGGATAAGATATTCACCCGTGTTGGAGCCAGCGATAACATCTCAATGGGCGAATCCACCTTTATGGTAGAAATGAGTGAGGCCGCCAACATTCTGAACAACCTCAGCGAGCGCAGTCTCGTGCTCTTCGACGAGCTCGGACGCGGCACATCCACTTACGACGGCATCTCCATCGCCTGGGCCATCGTGGAGTATATACATGAAAATCCTAATCATCATCCTCGCACACTCTTTGCCACACACTATCACGAACTGAATGAGATGGCCAAGCGGTTCACGCGAATCCGTAACTTCAATGTGAGCGTGCGTGAGGTGCGCGGCAAGGTAATCTTTCTGCGTAAGCTTGAGCCTGGCGGTTCGGAGCACTCTTTCGGTATCCATGTGGCACGTCTTGCCGGTATGCCGGACACCATCGTACGCCGCGCTGACACCATCCTGCACCAATTGGAGGCCGATGCCTCGCGCGAAGGACTCGGAGCCGGCCCCAGCGTGGCCAGTCTGCCATCCACGGAGCAGTTGCAACTCAATCTCTTCCAGCTCGACGATCCCGTGCTCTCGCAGATCCGCGACGAGATTCTCAATCTGGACATCAATGCTCTCACACCCATCGATGCCCTAAACAAGTTAGACAGTATCAAGAGGATAATAAAGGGAAAGTAAGGCCCCCTATAATCCCCCAGCGGGGGATGTAAGGTTTAAGGAGTTTAAAAGTTTAAGGTTTAAAGAATTATAATGAGTTATAAAGATAACACATCGCGCCAGCCACTCCCCTCCCTCACGGGAGGGGCCGGAGAGGGGCCAAGGTCTGTCATTGGTATCGGCGAGACCGTTCTCGACATCATATTCCAGGGAAATAAACCTGTGGATGCGGTGCCGGGCGGCAGCTGCTTCAATTCCATCATATCGCTGGCCAGAGCAGGCGTGAAGACACAGTTTATTAGCGAGACTGCCAACGACCGTGTGGGCCGTCTTACCATGGATTTCCTTGCCCATAACGGCGTGGACAGCAGTCTGGTTAATGTGCGCAACGACATCAAGTCGCCCCTGTCGCTGGCATTCCTAAACGAGCGCAACGATGCCGAATACGTATTCTACAAGGACCATTCCGCATCGCGCCTCTCGCGCCTCCGTCCCGAGATTCACCCAGATGACATCATCCTGTTCAGCTCTTTCTTCGCCCTGAATCCCGCAATAAGACCGGCTGTGGCAGACTTCCTCCGTTATGCAAAAGACCAGGGGGCCATACTCTATTACGATGTGAATTTCCGCTCCTCCCACGCAGCCGAAAAAGAGGCCCTTCTTCCCACTTTCGAAGAGAATTTCCGCCTGGCCGACATCCTTCGTGGCAGCGACGAAGACTTCCGCATTCTCTTTGGCATCGAGGGCATCGAAGAGGTGTTCCGCAAACATCTCTCTACACCCCTTCTCTCCGGAGGCCACGCCGCCACCTTCATCTACACCCGCGGCCCCAAGCCCGTTCAGGTAATAACGGCTTTGCCCCTCACCACCACCCTCTTTGAGGCCACTGTGCCCGACGGTTCTCCGTCGGGTGACCCTGCCCCCGTTGTCAGCACCATCGGTGCTGGTGACAACTTCAACGCCGGCTTTGCCTACGGCCTCATCCGCGAGGGCATAACCCGCGAACAGATCCATGCAGGCCTCACCCCGGATCAGCTCCGCCCCCTCATCTTCTATGCGGAACAGTTCGCATCTGCCTGCTGTCAGAGCATCTACAACTACGTACCCGAAGGTTTCCGTCCGGCGGATTTGTCTCCTAAACATCGCAAAAACTGATACGAAAGTGTGAAAGTTTGTGTAAGGAAACAATTTTTACGTCTTTTGGTTTCGTCGTATGAAAGGAAAAACGTAATTTTGCGCCGAAAAAGCAAAAGAGCGACCAATTCACTTAATATATCAAACTTCTAAAACATAAGAAATGGCAAAATTAGATCTTACAAAGTATGGCATCACGGGCAGTACCGTGATTGCTCACAACCCCTCTTACGAGGAGCTCTTCAAAGAGGAGACAAAGGCTGGTCTTGAAGGCTTCGAGATTGGTCAGGAGACAGAACTCGGCGCCGTGAACGTGATGACGGGAATCTTCACCGGCCGTTCACCTAAGGACAAGTACATCGTTGACGATCCTCAGAGCCACGACAAAGTGTGGTGGACCACCGAGGGTTACAAGAACGATAACCACCCCATGAGCGAGGAGGTCTGGGCAAAGGTTAAGGAGATAGCCATCAAGGAACTCTGCAACAAGAACCTCTACGTCGTAGATGCTTTCTGCGGTGCTAACAAGGCAACCCGTCTGGCCGTCCGTTTCATCGTTGAGGTGGCTTGGCAGGCTCACTTCGTTGAGAATATGTTCATCAAACCCACCGCTGAAGAGCTGGCTGAGTTCGAGCCCAACTTCGTTATCTACAACGCTTCCAAGGCAAAGGTTGAGAACTTCAAGGAACTCGGCCTGAACAGCGAGACTTGCGTGGCCTTCAATACCACCAGCCGCGAGCAGGTTATCATCAACACTTGGTATGGCGGTGAAATGAAGAAGGGTATGTTCTCCATGCAGAACTACTATCTGCCTCTCCAGGGCATCGCTTCTATGCATTGCTCCGCTAACACCGACATGGAAGGCAAGAACACCGCTATCTTCTTCGGTCTCTCCGGCACAGGTAAGACCACCCTCTCCACCGACCCGAAGCGTCTCCTCATCGGTGACGACGAGCACGGATGGGATGACGAGGGCGTGTTCAACCTCGAAGGCGGCTGCTACGCCAAGGTTATCAACCTCTCCAAGGAGAACGAGCCCGACATCTACGGCGCCATCAAGCGCAACGCTCTCCTCGAGAACGTAACCGTAGCTGCTGACGGCACCATCGACTTCGCTGACAAGAGCACCACAGAGAACACCCGCGTTAGCTATCCTATCGAGCACATCGAGAAGATTGCCATGAAGGTCAACGGCAAGAGCGCCGGTCCGGATGCCAAGAACGTCATCTTCCTCAGTGCCGATGCATTTGGCGTACTGCCTCCCGTGAGCATCCTCACCCCCGAGCAGACCAAGTACTACTTCCTCAGCGGCTTCACCGCTAAGCTCGCCGGTACAGAGCGCGGCATCACCGAGCCCACCCCGACCTTCAGCGCTTGCTTCGGTCAGGCATTCCTGGAGCTGCATCCCACGAAGTATGCCGAGGAACTCGTGAAGAAGATGGAGAAGAGCGGTGCCAAGGCTTATCTGGTAAACACCGGCTGGAATGGCACAGGCAAGCGCATCAGCATCCCCGACACACGCGGTATCATCGACGCTATCCTCGATGGCAGCATCCTGAAGGCTCCCACCAAGAAGATTCCTTTCTTCGACTTCGAGGTACCCACCGAGCTGCCCAATGTGAATCCCGCTATTCTCGATCCTCGCGACACCTATGCTGAGGCCAGCATCTGGGAAGAGAAGGCAAAGGATCTCGCTGCACGCTTCATCAAGAACTTCGCCAAGTACGAGACCAACGAAGCTGGCAAGGCTCTCGTTGCTGCCGGTCCGAAGCTCTAATCAGATTCACACAATAATATATTATAAGAGCCGTGGTTAGCAATAGCCACGGCTCTCTTCGTCAAGGATGTTTGAGGTGGCCTGCTTCGCCGTAGATATTGTCCAGGGCCATCACCTCTTGTCTCACATCCAGCAACGTATATGGCTACACATCGCCAGCATCGCCCTCATCCTCATATGCGGCTATCTGTTAAGCCGCCATACCGCGCGTAAATGCTTACTCGATGATAACATAGTTCTTTTGTATATTCCTTTGTGGTTTCGTATTATATATCTACCTTTGCGGCGTGAGACCAATATCAATTGCAAATACTTATCATAATGTGTACATATAATATCACCTTAGATGAGGCACTGATAGAACGCGTTCGTCCGGCTTTCAGTAGTGAAGATGCCCTGCGACATTGGATGTCAGATCAGATGAGAACTTTGCTGCTCAGGTATGTTAGTAGTTTATGTGAGTAAGGAATTCGGAGAATATGCTGTTGAAAAGGTTATTCAACTGTTAAAGATTGAATTTCTATACTACAATCCAATCCCCAAGCAGGAGTACGTTATAAAGACTTGGTATATAAAGGCCGTGAAGTTAGAATATTTCACATGAAAAGAAGTTCGATAATCTATTGTTACGACTCTGAAGTACTATACATTCTCGCTTTTTGGAATAACCAAAATAATGATGCTATAATAGCGGACATGATTTCCGCCCGTTAATTGTCCACAATTAATTATGTGGCGGTACCTTATCTTTTTGTTATTATAGAAAAATAAGATTGTCGCCGACAATTATATAATTGCCGCCTGCAATTTTATAATTTACGTCTGCAACTTTATAATTGCCGCCTTAAATTATATTTTCTAATTATAACAATGTGTTTTAGCCCC
Source organism: Bacteroidaceae bacterium (assembly GCA_017447625.1). Classification (GTDB taxonomy): domain Bacteria; phylum Bacteroidota; class Bacteroidia; order Bacteroidales; family Bacteroidaceae; genus Physcousia. The sequence continues at coordinate 80,236 of JAFSNB010000001.1, read as the reverse complement.
AAGGCCAATGCTATTTAGCCTCAGGGCAAAAAAGATTAGCCCCAATAAACAACGAGTGCTGGACTATACGGTCCAGCCCTCCAAAAGAACTTTCTAAATCGCTCTATGTTGCATGTATAGAGCCCACATTATGCGGTCCAAAGCCGCAGGTCCTTCCCCCAACAGTAATCCTCCTCCCCACGGGGGGAGTTCGATTTGTTGAGCTTGTCACCGGCTTCCATGCTGAGAGTCAGAAAGGAATCTTCCTTCCAATAACTTTTAGTAGCCAAAAACTACACTTTTCAAGTGTGATTTGATGCTGCAAAATAACACTTTTCAATCGAGGCAGCCAAATGTTATGTCTCCTTTCTTTGGCAATAAAAAATGGTAAAATAGACTCAACTGTCAACTGTCAACTTGTCAACTATCCTCAGTTTCCGGTGGAGATGCGGTAGGCGAGGGCGGCAAGTTGGAGGGCGATGTAGGCGTCTGTCTTCTTGTCGAGGGCCTGCTGGTAAAGGAGTTGGGCCTCTAAGAGCTGAGACATGGTGGCGGTGCCTGCCTGATATGTGTTGCGGTGCAGGCGCAGGTTCTCCTCGGCCTGATTCTCGCTGCGGGTGGCGAGGGCGAGTTGGCTCTCTGCCTCGATGACATCATTCCACGCCTTTTGCATACGGATTTTCAGCAGTTCGGAGCGGTCGGTGAGCTGCTCCTGAGCTTCCTGTTCGGCGATTTTCTTACGACGGATGGCGTGACTGCCGCCCCACCAGTCGGATAGGGGGACGCTGACGGTGGCATAGACCATACCGAAGTGGCGGTCGTTTTCCAACAGGTTGTGGTAGTTGTAGGCTGCGCCGACGGCGACTGAAGGCAGGTTCTTGCCCACTTCCATCTTGCGTTGCAGGGCCGTCACCTCCACGTTCTTCTCCAAAAGTTGATACTCCGAGGTGCCGAGCAGGGCCTGTTCGTGGTTCTGCGGCGTTACGGTGGCCGCCTCGTGGTTGTAAGTGATGGTGAAGGAGGTGTCGCGCAGGCCGCAGTACTGTGCCAGCAGGAGTTTCACAAGCGAGCGCCCGTTGGAGAGCTTGAGGCGCTGGCTCTCTATCTCGTTCTGACGGATTTGCACTTGCAGGAGGTCGTTGCGCAGGGCTACTCCTGCATTCACGGCAGTCTGCACGTCACCCTCTATGCTTCTCAGCATGGTGCTGACGGCATCCAAGGTGCGTGTCTTCTCTTCCATGGAGACCAGCTGCCAGAAGGTCTGTTCCACATGCTCCGTAACTTCGTTCTCCGCGAGCTGCACCTGCAGACGACTGGCCTCTTCGCCCACTTTGGCCAGTTTGTTACCGTTGACGATCTGTCCGCCGGCGAATACGGGCTGTACGGCGGAGATGCTGGCTATTGTGCCGTTTTTCATCATCGTCATCGTCATGGGTGAGTTGAGGGCGGTGAGAGCTTCCACTGGCAGGCTCTGAGCCATCATCTGTCCCAGTTCCGGCGAGATGAACTCCGAGGGATCAATGTCCATCTTGGCCATCGGACGGTTGGCGTTGAACCAGGCTCCAATGGCGCTGATATTAGGGAAATACTTGGTGAAAGCCTCGCGGCGCTGTTCTGTGGCAGCATCCACATGGAGACGTGCCTGACGTACTGCGATATTAGTGGTGAGGGCGGAGTCACGTAGCTGGGCAAGAGTGAGCGACGTGTTATGGACGGCGGCGAGGGCTGTGCTGGCAGCGATGGTATATGTGATGCCGCAGCACAGGCAGCATGCGGAAAGGATTATGCGTAATTTATGACTCATAGGGATAAAGTAAATGTTTTCAACGTTCGCTGGGCTCTTATCTTTATTTCGTGCTGAGTTTCCAGTAGAGAACAGGTAGGACGGTGACCACGAGTATGAGGGTGCCGATGCCGCCGGCGAGGATGGTGACTCCGACAGGCATCCAGAAGGATGAGCCGGCTATGATCATCGGTATGACACCTACGGCTGTGGTGGCTGTGGTAAGGAAGATGGGGACCATGCGGCGGTGGCCGGCATCATAGGCTGCCTCTTCAATGGCCTGGTTGAAGCGGTATCGGTATGCGTCCTTTTCTTCTTCGGAAATATGTGTGCCGGGAATCGGATGCTCTTCGTGGAAGTGCTTGATGATGCCGTCTGCATGCTCAAAGATGAGAATCTCGTTGCGCATGATTATGCCCATTAGGGTGATGAGGCCGAAGATGCTGGTGAGACCGAGGGTGCGGTCCATCAGACCGAGGCCGACGAGGGCGCCGGGAATCATCAGACCCAGGGCTGCCATGCAGAGGAAGGTGATTCCGAATCGCTTGAAGTTGAACAGGATGAAGAAGAAAATGATAACCATCGCGATGAGGATACCGTTGTAAATCATCGGCATGCTCTCTGCGTTGTATTCCAGTTCTCCACCCACTTCGGCACGTACCCCCTCGGGCAGGGGCAAGGCTTTGGTCATATCAGCGAGGCGGTGTTCTACGGGGGTAGAATAAGTGCCACGTGCGAACTCAGCTGTAACGGTGAGGCAGCGCTCGCCAGCGCGGTGCATTATGCGGCTCTCACTCCATCGGGGAGCTACTTTTGCCACTTGACGCAAGGGGACGGTGGTGGACGGCCCCCCACCGACTCTCCCCGTGGGGGGGAGTGAATTGACCATTGGCAGTTGGCTGAGGGCGGAGGAGATGGTGGCCTGCACAGACGGGAGTCCGATGTTCTCCACGTCGCTTATATTAATAGTAGTTGTGTCGCGTGCTACGATGGGCATCTCATAATCGCCCTCCCAGATGCTGCCCACCGGCAGATTGCCTGTGGAAGCGGCTATGGCGAGCGAAGCCGACGTGCGGCTGATGCCAAGCTGCGAGGAGGCAACGGGATCGAGCGTCACATCGATTATGGGGAAGGGCTGCAGGAAGTCATTATGAACCCACTCCAGCTCAGGCATCTCGCGCATCTGATCCATTAGTCTCTCGGCTGCAACGTGGAGAGAGTCGATGTCATCACCATAGAAGCGGAACTCCAGTTCCGGCACCTCGAGGAGGTCCAGTCTCTTGAATTTCACGTATGCGTCGGGGAAGGCTTCGGAGAGGAGTGGCTGATAGCAGTCGAGGAGGTCCAGGGTAGCCTTCTGCGAGGTGGTATTCACGATGAATTGGGCAAAATTGCGTCCCGCCATCTGCGGCGCATACACTGTGTGGAAACGGGGTGAAGAGCAACCTAAGAACGCGGTGATGCTGGTGATGCGCTCATCGTTGTGTATGGCCTGAAAGACAGAATCGGCCACTGTGCGGGTGTCTGCCAGCCCCTTGCCGTCGGGCAGGAATATCTCAATGGCAAACTGGTCGCGGTCGCAGAAGGGGAAGAGCCGCACCTTCAGTCGCGGAACGATAAGGAGCGAGAGCACTATAGAGGCAGCTCCCAGTCCTATTGTCCAGTAGGGGCGGCGGAACGTCCAGCCGAGAATGCGATCGTAGAATTTCTGGACGTAGTCGGTTATGGAGGCGGACCCTTTCTTTTTGGGAATCCCAATAATTTTCACGCAGAGGAAGGGGATAACGGCCACAGCAACTGCCAGCGACACCATCAGGTTAATTGTTACTGTCCATGGGAAGTCGCCCACAGCATCGAGGAAGGCTCCTCGGAATGTGATGAGGAAGGGGAAGAAGATGGCACAGATGCAGACTGTGGCCAGCATCATCGGGAAGAAGTACTGGCGCACGCTGTGGATAGCGGCCTCCTTGGGCTGTTCGCCCTTGCCGACATACTCCAGGTAGCCGTCAATGACCACAATGCTGTTATCTACAATCATTCCGAGAACGACAATCAGGGCGGCCAGCGTGACGATGTTCAGCGGGATGCCCGCGAAATACATGAAGGCCACGCTGATAAACGTACTCAGGGGGATTGTGATGGCAGCTACTATGGCCGACCGCAGCGGGAACAGAATCATCATGACGAGGATAATCACCGCCATCGAGAGCAGCAGGTCGCGCAGAAAGTCGCGTATGCTCGTGCCCACGACCTTCGGCTGGTCAGCTATGCGGGTGAGGGTGACGTCGTCGGGTAGTTCCTCGGCTGCAAAACTGTCAAGCACGCTCTCCACCTCCCTGCCGTAGGCCATGATGTTATTTCCCTGATTCATCTCCAGGGAGAGTAGGAGACAGGGGTGGCCGTTCTGCTCTATCTGGCTGTCGCTGAGGTCGTATTCGCGGCGTACGGTGGCTATGTCGCGTATGCGGACGGTCTTGCCTGTGGCCGGGTCGTTGTAGATTATGGTGTTGGCCACTTCCTCCTCGCTGTTGCTGGTCGGTTCGACGTGGATGAGGGTCTGCTGGTGGTCGCTCTGGAGCGAGCCTGAGAGGGTGGTTAGCCCCTCGGCCTGCAAGGTGGCCAAGAGAGCGCTCTGCCCAATGCCGAAGGCTTCCATGCGTCGGCGGTCTATGTAGAGGCTGATCTGTTCGCGGTGTTCGCCGTACTGCCGCACGTTGGCCACCGACGGGATTTTACGCAGGCGGTCGCTCAGGCGGTCGCTGTAGCCCTGCAGCTCGCGGTAGTTGCGTTCGGGGCTTTCGATGGCAATGAGCAGGGCCGACGTGTTCCCGAAGTCATCGTTTGCTATGAGTGCTGCGACGCCTTTGGGCAGGCTCTGCTTGTATAGTGCGAGGCCGTGTTTGATCTTGCTCCACACCTCGTCCTTATTGTTCACGTTATCGTTCAGGTGGACAAGGATTATAGCCATCCCGTTCTGTGATGTGGAAGTGCATTTCTGGCGCTTCACCTCTCCGTAGGTGAAGAGGAAACGCTCCAGTGGGCGTGTCACCTGCTGCTCCACCTCCTCGCTGGTAGCTCCGGGATAGACTGCCACGACCACTCCCTGCCGTATGGTGAATGGAGGGAACTCGTCCTTTGGCATCACGTACATCCCGTATATCCCGATGCCGAAGAGTATCGTCACGATAAGCAGCGATATGCGGTAGTTCTTTAGGGGCCAGGAATATATATCTTTATTACTCATTAATCTTTAAACTATTAAACTGACTCTAAACTCTCAACTCTCAACTCTCAACTCTCAGCTCTCAGCTACTCAGCTATCTTGCTTCCTTCACTCAGCTTCTGGTAGCCTTCAACCACAACGCGCTGCCCCGGGTTCAGGCCGTCGGTTATGCAGACGCGGTTGCCGAAGGTCTCGCCTATAGTTACTGGGGTGCGGTGGGCGGTACTGTCCTTGGATGCGGTCCATACGAAGAGTGAATCGTCGGCGCGACGCTGCACAGATGTTAGGGGGACAGTAATTATTGACGAGGCGGCTCCGTTTTTGCCCGTTTCATCGCCATTTACCGTTACCATAGCTACCATTCCGGGCATCAGCCGCCTACCTTTATTAATAACGTGCGCGCGAAGGTCGTAAGTGTGGGTCAGGGCGTCGGCCTGTATTCCGCGTTCTATAGCTCCGCCTTTCACGGTCTCACCTATGGCTTCCACCCGTATAGTCGTCGGTGTGTGTGAGGTGATGCCAGCCACTTCGGTCTCGGGAACGGAGAAGCGTACTTTGACGGAAGAGATGTCGAGTATGGTCACTACGGCCTGCGACGGCATAGCGGTCTCGCCGGCACTGAGCGCCTTGCGGCCGATGATGCCGCTTACGGGGGCAGTCAGACGGCAGTCGGAGAGATTCTTCCGGGCAATGGCCAGTTGGGAGCGGGCCTGAGCCACCTTGCTCTGTATCTCGACCCATTGCACTTCAGGCAGCGAGCCTTGCTCGTGGAGTTGGCGGTAACGGCTCAGGGCATCTTCGGCCTGTGCCACCTGCGCCTGTGCTCCCTCAAGAAGGTTGCGGGCCTGGGTGTCGTCCATCTCAGCCAGCAGTTGTCCGGCACTTACGGTCTGTCCCTCACTGACCAGAACGCGGCTCACGGTGCCCATACTGGTGAAACTGACTGCTGTGGCTACATTCTCCTCAACCACACCGACGTATGTCCGTCCTTCTTCGTTGATGCTCTGTTCAATCTGTTCTGTCTTCACGAGCACGGGAGCCTTGGTTCGTTTCTCCTCCTGCTTTTTGCATGCAGACGAAAGCATTGCCATCATGGCGATGGCCATAAAAACCTTACCTTTCATATCTTTTAGAGATAATTTTTTCAGAATTGGGCCGCAAAGATAGATATAAAAAGTCAATTATATACGAAAAAGCCCTTTTTTGTTTGGCTGTATGGGCGAAACCGTTTATCTTTGCAGAAGAAATGGACAAATAAACAATAAAACTAACAACAATTAATCACTTATGGACATTCCTTTTGCATTTTGGCTCGTGCCGGTGGCTTCTGTGATAGCTCTGAGCATGGCTTTTATTTTCTTCCGTCAGATGATGAGCGCGGACGAGGGGACTCCCCGTATGCGCGAGATTGCCGGACATGTGCGTCACGGCGCTATGGCATACCTGCGCCAGCAGTACAGGGTGGTGACCTACGTCTTCATAGCTCTGGCCCTGATATTCGCCCTTATGGCGTATGTGCTTAAGGTGCAGAACCCCTGGGTGCCGTTTGCCTTCCTCACGGGCGGTTTCTTCTCCGGACTGGCCGGTTTCTTCGGCATGAAGACAGCCACCTACGCTTCGGCCCGCACGGCCAACGCCGCCCGAAAGAGTCTGGACGGCGGCCTCCGCATCGCTTTCCGCAGCGGAGCCGTAATGGGCCTTACGGTAGTGGGTCTCGGCCTGCTTGACATCGCCGGCTGGTTCCTGGTCCTGAGCTTCGTATATCAGGGTGAGAACATGGCCCTGATCACCATAACCACAACGATGCTTACCTTCGGTATGGGCGCTTCGACTCAGGCCCTCTTCGCCCGTGTCGGCGGCGGCATCTACACCAAGGCGGCCGACGTGGGAGCTGACATTGTGGGTAAGGTGGAGGCTGACATCCCGGAGGACGACCCGCGCAACCCCGCCACGATAGCAGACAACGTGGGCGATAACGTCGGAGATGTAGCCGGTATGGGTGCAGACCTCTATGAGAGCTACTGCGGCAGTATCCTCTCCACAGCGGCCCTCGGTGCCACAGCCTTTGCCCTGAACGGAGATATGCAGATGCGTGCCGTCATTGCTCCGATGCTCATTGCCGCCGTGGGTGTGTTCCTGAGCATCTTCGGCATCTATCTGGTTCGCACAAAGGAGGGCGCCACGATGAAGGACCTGCTGCGTTCGCTCTCCATCGGAACGAACATTTCTGCCCTTTTCATCGCAGGTGCGACCTTCGCCATCCTCTATTTCTTAGGCATAGAGAATTGGCTCGGACTTTCCTTCTCCGTTGTAACCGGCCTTGTGGCAGGAGTGATAATCGGACAGGCAACTGAGTATTACACCTCCCACTCATACAAGCCCACTCAGCGTATCTCGGAGGCCGGACTGACCGGCTCGGCTACGGTGATTATCAAGGGCGTGGGCACGGGGATGCTCTCCACATGTATTCCCGTTGTTACCATCGGTGTGGCCATCATGTTCAGTTATATGTTCGCCAACGGCTTTGACCTCACCATGAGCGCCGAATCCATCAGTCACGGTCTCTACGGCATCGGCATCGCCGCCGTAGGAATGCTCTCCACCCTCGGCATCACTCTTGCCACCGACGCATACGGCCCCATAGCCGACAACGCAGGCGGAAATGCAGAGATGAGCCAGCTCGGCGAAGAAGTGCGCCACCGCACGGATGCCCTCGACGCTCTCGGCAACACCACGGCCGCCACAGGCAAGGGCTTCGCCATCGGTTCGGCCGCCCTCACGGCTCTGGCTTTGCTGGCTTCGTACGTAGAAGAGATAAAGATTGCTATGATACGTGCCATCGAGGACGGACGCGAGTTCATCCATCCGCTCACGCAGCAGGTGTTCGACCCCGCTTCTGCCACTATGCCCGATTTCATGGAGTTCTTCCAAGTGAATCTGATGAACCCGAAGGTGCTGGTCGGCGTCTTTATCGGTGCTATGGCCGCTTTCCTCTTCTGCGGAATGACAATGGAAGCTGTTGGACGTGCCGCACAGAAGATGGTTGAGGAGGTGCGCCGCCAGTTCCGTGAGATTGCCGGTATCCTCGAAGGCAAGGCAACGCCCGACTACGGCTCATGTGTGGAGATCTCCACCCGCGCCGCCCAGCATGAGATGCTCGTTCCGTCGCTGCTTGCCATCGCCATTCCTATCATCGTCGGAATCGTACTCGGCGTGGCCGGAGTGCTCGGACTGCTTGTAGGCGGTCTGGCCGGCGGCTTCACTCTGGCCGTCTTCATGGCCAATGCCGGCGGTGCCTGGGATAATGCTAAGAAGATGGTTGAAGAGGGTAATTTCGGTGGTAAGGGCTCGTTCGCCCACAAGGCAACTATTGTCGGCGACACCGTCGGCGATCCGTTCAAAGACACCAGCGGCCCGTCGCTCAACATCCTCATCAAACTGATGTCAATGGTCAGTATCGTTATGGCCGGCCTCACCGTCGCGTTCGCTTAGGCCATTGACCATTGACCATTGACCATTGACCATTGGCCATTGACCATTGGCCATTGACCATTGGCCATTGACCATTGACCATTGGCCATTAACCATTGGGCGGCCTTATCTTTGTCGTTATTACGTTATTACGTTATTACGTTATACCGTTATTACGTTATTACGTAGGGCCGCTGAAACTCTTAAACTTCTTAAACTGTCTCTCAACTCTCAACTCTCAACTCTAAACAATTACCCCCCCTCTTGGGGGCAGGGGCTTAATTTTGCCTTTTTTCTCTCTTTTTTCTCTTTTCTTTTTTAATTTTTACCTTTTAATTTTTCCTTTTTAATTTTTAATTGTACCTTTGCGCCGCAAAAGCCGCCCAGATGGTGGAATGGTAGACACGAGGGACTTAAAATCCCTTGGCCAGATCGGCTGTACGGGTTCGAGTCCCGTTCTGGGCACTAACGCCAATTCATAATGCATATTTAGAATGCATTATGGGTTGGCGGTAATCATTTTAAAGAGAACATTAATTACCATTAAATGCCCCGTTAATTTATCATTAATGAATAATTATATGGACAAATTTATGATAATTATATGTGAAAAATCCAAGCGTCGCGCAGCCCAATAATTATGCATTATGCATTGTGCATTATGAATTGACTTTAAATTCAAATTCTACGGCGGCAAGTTCGCGGTTGGCCTTCTCGATTTTCTCGGCCAACCCTTTTTTGTAGGTGCGCATACGTTCTGCCAGATCGGGGTCAGCTAATGCCAACATCTCACAAGCAAGCACGGCGGCGTTCTGGGCACCGTTTACGCCGACTGTAGCAACGGGAATTCCCGGCGGCATCTGAACTATGGAAAGCAGGGCGTCAAGACCGTCCAACATTCCTTTTATGGGAACACCGATTACAGGCAGCGTGGTCTGAGCCGCGATAACGCCTGGCAGAGCAGCAGCCATTCCGGCTCCGGCGATGATGACGCGCAGGCCGCGTCCTTCGGCTTCGCGGGCGAAGGTCTCTACGGCTTCGGGGGTGCGGTGGGCAGAGAGGGCGTTCATCTCAAACGGCACCTTCATCTGGTTCAAGAACTGTGCGGCTTTTTCCATAACAGGGAGGTCACTTGTGCTTCCCATTATGATTGAAACTAAAGGAGACATGTTTTTTAGAGTTTATAGTTTAAAGTTTATAGTTTAGAGACAGTTTAATAGTTTAATAGTTTAAGGGGTGAGCGGCCGCCTGAATCCCGAATAATCGAATAATCGTTTAACCGAATAACCGGAAAGGCCACCCAATTATGCATTCTTAATTATGCATTATGCACTGATTCAAATCCGTTAAATCCGTGTAATCCGTTGTTTTTAAATTGATAGCAGCGAGCCCAATTATGCATTCTTAATTATGCATTCTTAATTAATTAATGTTTAAGCCTCTTCACCGCGGTTTTTACCGCTTTGTGGCGGAGGGTGGTGTCGGAGCGTAAGGTGGAGCGCAGCTTATGCCGTATCGTCGCTTGGTAGATGCTGTCCTCCTGCCAGAAGGGTGGGCCGTAACTCTGGTCGGTGGTATAGCCTATGTCCAGCTCCGGCCGCTCTTTGTTGGGGATGTAAAGGTACGGGATCTCGCCCTCGGTGAACGGAATTATCTCGACTTGACGATAGCCGTAACGGATGATATCAAGCTCTCGGGCAGCAGCCCGGGAGAGGTCTATCACGAATTTGCGGCTATAGGGCCCTCTGTCTGTTACCGTAACAACCACTTCCTTTCCGTTAGTAGGATTCCGTACCAGCAGTTTAGTGCCCATGGGATATTTCAAGTGCGCACAAGTGAGGCTGTCCTTGTGGTAGCGGTCGCCGTTGCTCATCTTGCGCCCGTGGAAACGATCGTGATAGAATGAAGCGTTCCCTGTCTGTGGCCTCAGGTTTTGACACGTGGCATAGGTGGCGCAGAGCAGAGCGATGAGCAAAGCTAATATTTTAAATTCATAATTCATAATTCATAATTATTAGGCTGCACTTAGGCAAATTTATAAGGTATAATTCGGCAATAAGACGAATTTCGCCGCGCAAGTTATGTATTTTATCGTCACTGGCCAAGTTTTTTTGGCTTTTTAACCTAATTAAGACCTTTCAAGTCGTTAAATAACGCTAAATATGCTCTAAAAAGAGTAATTTTTGCGCCGTAAATGCTTACCTTTGCGCCCGCAAATGCTCCGATGGCGGAATCGGTAGACGCGCTGGTCTCAAACACCAGTGGGGCAACCCGTGCCGGTTCGACCCCGGCTCGGAGTACAAAGCCTGGGATATGGTGTAATGGTAGCACAAGACATTTTGGTCGTCTTAGTTCTGGTTCGAAACCGGATATCCCAACGCACGGAAACGAGGGTAGCCACTTAAAGCACCCTCGCTTCTTTTTTTGCTGAGGCCCTGTAGTTCAACGGATAGAATAGAAGTTTCCTAAACTTTAGATAGGGGTTCGATTCCCCTCGGGGCTACACAGAACAAATACATGCGCTTTGCACAGAATTATCATGATATTGGCTCTATGGAAGCAAAAGCAAGACGTTATCCAGTAGGTATTCAAACATTCTCTGAACTCATCAAGAGTGGTCGGGTCTATGTAGATAAAACCGACCTGATGTGGAAGGCGCAGTACGAATCTAAATATGTGTTCTTGAGTCGTCCGCGTCGTTTCGGCAAGTCACTTCTCTCTACAACCTTTGCCTCTTTTTTCCGTGGAGAGAAGGAGCTGTTCTCTGGGTTGAAGGTGATGGAGATGGAAAAAGACTGGGTGGAGTATCCTGTGATACATCTGGATCTGAGTACTACCAAGGGAGCGGAAGCCCCAGATGTTTTAAGGGAGACGCTTCTCTTCTTATTGGAAGACTATACCAATATCTACGGGACTAATCCCGCAGAGACAACACCGGGCAAGGTCCTGCATGGTATCATCAAACGCGCTTATCAGAAGGAGAAACAACAGGTCGTAGTTATCATTGACGAATACGATGCTCCGCTGTTGGACGTCCTGCATGAACCGGAAGTTCTTGATAGCTTCCGCAAGATCATGCAAGAATTCTTCCAGCCACTGAAATCTTGTGAGGCCATGATTCGTTTCTGTTTTATCACAGGTATCACAAAGTTCTCGCAACTGAGCATCTTCTCGACCATTAACAACCTCAATAATATCTCCATGGTGCCACAGTTCTCTGCCATCTGCGGTATCACGGAACGGGAACTGACTACCGCACTTGCACCTGACATCGCCTTGCTGGCGGCACATTATGGGGAGTCGCAGGAACAGATGCACGCCCGTCTGAAAAGCCGCTATGACGGTTATCATTTCGCTAAAGGCTCGGAAGATATTTATAATCCATACAGCCTCTTCAAGGCATTCACAAATAAAGGGATCGATAACTACTGGTTTGACTCGGGCACACCATCTTTCTTACTCCGACAGATGAAGCATTTCCGCACGGACATCACGGCGATGGATGATATCGTAGCTTCGGCTTCGGCATTCGACCGCCCTACTGAGGCCATGCAGGATGCCTTGCCATTGCTTTATCAGTCTGGTTACCTCACAATTAAGGGCTATGATAGCGAGATAGACAGTTATACGCTTTCTATTCCCAATCAGGAAGTTCGCGTCGGTTTGATAGATGGACTTATCCCTACATATCTTGGCCTTAATTCGGAGAATATCCGCCAAAGTTTTGCCGTTAAGTTCTACCTCGCCTTGAAGAAGAACGCAATAGACCTCGCTCTTCGCGAAATGCAAGCTTTCTTCGCCGGGTTGCCATACGTGGAGGGCATCAAGAAGATGTTGGATGATTTCGTAAAGGCCGAGGGGTTCTACGAGTGGACATTCTACCTCATCTTCTCTATGCTGAACTCGTTCGTACGAACTCAGGTCAAGACTATCAATGGCCGTGCAGACATGGTTGTACACATGCCAGACACTATTTATGTGTTTGAGTTGAAGATCAACGGAACCGCCCAGCAGGCCCTAGACCAGATTAACTCCAAGGGCTATGCCATCCCGTATCAGACCGACAGCCGCAAAGTAGTCAAGGTCGGCATCCGCTTCTCCACCGAGAGTCTGGCTATTGAGGACTGGAAAATAGAGGAGTAATTTGATTTCTGTCCGACCGCCTAATCTCCCCTTTTCAGGTTGCCCAGCCTTCGGAAAAAACCTCGCGCTTCGCGCTAAAAAACCGATTTTAACCTTAACGATAACCATAACCTTAACTGTTTTCAATTATCACTTTCAACTATCTTAGGTCGACCTATCGACCTCAAAATTATAAGAAAATCAAATCCGAAAATTATAAGGCCTACGGCCCGAAATGCCAGCCAACACCTAATTTTGGAGCGAAGCGACTGAGATTTCCCAAATCAATTTTCCTTGAATTTTAAGCGAAGCGCCCAAATAAGTTTTTTAGGTTTTTTTCTTTTTGTGGACATCAAAGCACGACTTTTTTCTGCCTTGCAGCCCATTTTTAGCCATTAATCGCAAAAAAAACAGAAAAACTTTAGGCGGTTTCCAAACAATCTGCTATCTTTGCCCCCGCAATGTCCATTATGGGCATCTTACTTATCGTTCTTACGGGTATATTCGCCTTGATCGTGACCCACAACGAAGACAAAAAACACGCCACCACTTCTGGCGAATAATATAAAAAACGGGTGCGTCCCGTGTGGACGTACAATAACATATTTGCTCAATCGCTACTCGAATCACCACCTCGAACCAGCATAAAAAGAGCAATGGCAGGATAATTGTTCCCAGTTAGTCCTGCACTCAACACATATTGGTGCTTACGCATCAGCGTAGGAAAACCATAATGTGTTGAGGGCTTGTGGTGAGCCTGAGTAGCGTATGGTGAAGGCCTGCGCTTTTTTCATGTCTTGAAGTGTCAAGACAAGCCCAATGAAGTTAGCCGGGTTGTTAGCCATAATGAAACCGCAAATCATTATATAACAATAACTAACTTCAACAACAAAATGAGAAAACTACTACTTTTATTTATTGCCTTGCTGACAGGAGTCAGTGGGGCGTGGGCTGATGAAACCGTCACAATTATCAACGATGCAGCGGGTGGCCAATGGCCCAATGGCTCGTATAGTAGTGATAACGGGGGATCCACTTGGAAGAGTTCCTGGACAACCACAAGCACAACTCCGCAAATTACCGTTTCTGCTAATACATATCTTTTGCAGAATAGTACAGGTTATATAGGTTCCAGCGCTTCTAAAACAGGGAATTATAGCATCAGTATAAACGATGGGTATTTGATAACGGGTTATGAAATAGTATTTGAAAATGTAAATACAGATGGATCTCACAACCAGACAATTACTCCTAATGGTAGAGGTTCCTTTACAGCTACAGGAACTGCTTCTGCAACAGCGACCGTCACAGGATTGACTACACAAGCTGCACATTTTACATTAACGGGCGAAAACACATATGCCAAGGTTACGAAGTTTACTGTTACATATATTAATAGCTCTAGTTGGTCTTCGGGTGTCACTGGAGTCGGTGGCTCAGGCAACTACTATTCCACTACTTGGTATCTGTATCTGACAACTCCCAATGTAAATGACATCTTTCTTGATAATTTTACATTAGGTTTTGCATCTGATGGTCGTGCAGACACTGAACTTGAGACATACTTGGCCTTTACTCAGGAAAAATTTTCAGAACAAAATAATCATAAAGCCAGTGAATTCCTGGCTATTTCTTCAAATTCTATTTCTGGACACAGCAGTGCTACTGCAAATATAAAAGCATTTAACTTTAATGAAACAGTCAGACTAAACGGCAATACCACTGTGTATGTTTGTTTTGTATCAAAGAATTTAGATGGCACATACAATCTGCAAAAGAGAGGTATAGCGGTTAAAGATACTGGAGCAGCATCAGGACTTAAGTTCTGTTCTGGTAACACCTATACTACGACAGAGGCACGCGGAGGTAATTACCAATGTCAATATTCTTGTAATTATACGACTAATTATGCTTATCCACAAGATACTCAGGATAATTATTACATTTGGTCTGGACTTAACTATGCAGATAAGACTTCAGGGGGAGAGATTACTATTGCTGGTATGAAATATACCGCTCCAGGTACGTCAGGTCAATACGTTCATTTTGATCAATTCTCGTTGAGTTTGAGAGATGCAAAAGTTCCAGTTAATACTTACTTGCTTTTCAGTAAAGAGAATCGTCTGACTTCTGACGTTACAGAAACTACGGAGTTTGACCCCAGTGGGTTTACAGCCATTTCAATCAATAAGGTTCCTAGTGCAGATTATGGTAAAATATATACATTTGCATTTGACTCCGATTCGTATTTGGATGGAGGAACTACATATTACATTTATATGGGGACCAAACAAAGTAACGGTAAATTCCGTCTAACACAATATGGTCTCTTTATAAATCACCAGATGAATGATCGAGGGATTACAACTGATTTCTATACGTATCCGAATTTGACTGGATCAGGTGCCTGTATTCATGATGCATGGCAGGCCATTTATTATACAAGCAAGTGCACGTTCGCAGATTCTAAGATCGCTTTGAACATCAAGGAAGCAGGTTTGACAATACGAACAAAGACTATCTATGCTAACGCAGATGTTAATGTGAAGACAGCATTGAACCTCCCAAGCGTATTTACTGTCACACCTGCTACTATTACTTATGCCGTAGGTTCCTCTTCACAAGATGTAACTATTAACTCTGGTTTCATTCCGTCCAGCACCCCCGCCACAGAAGCCAATCACAGATATTTCTTCAAATTGCATGGATTGTATGCCGGTGGTGATAATGGGAAAACTTTGTCTAGTGAGACAACTATGAGTGAAAACGATCAATGGGCATTTGGTGGCAACTATTATGATGGGTACACAATCTACAATGTTGGTCAAGCAAAATACCTATCTGTTAGCAACGCTGATAATTCTCAAGGCACATTTGTAGCCGAAGCAAATGCCGCAAAATTCATAGTTGCAACCAGCGGGGCAAATCTGAGCTTTAGATTATTTGAGACAAATAATTGTTATTTAAATAACAGAGGTAACATTTTGTCTACATGGAACAATTCCGGAGGAGCGACAGCAGAAGGTTCCCGTGTTGACATTGAGGATCCTTTAGTCTCGCTTTATGATTATGAGTTGTATAGTGATGTAAACACATTAATTGGAACAACGTTAGGAAAATATACCAACTCTAGTTACACGCAGGATGATGTAAATACAGCCTTGGCTGACTATGGAACAGCTAAAATGGAATCTAATGCACGTGATTTCATCAGTTCTTTCATTACACTGAGAGGTATCAGGGCAGGATGGGTACTGAATATGCCTGCAGACAACACTTTCTTACGCATAAGTTCATTTAGTCAGGATAACTACCTTTCAAACACTAACAACCAGTATGGTAACATTAACAAAGTTGAAACCAAAACGGGTGATAATGAAAAGGGTACAATATACCTTTTCAAGGATAATCATCTGATTAACTTTGCAAATGGCTATGCAATAAGTGAACGGTATGCTGACTATGAGAAAACATACTTTGCAACAATGGGTGAGGTTAACTCCACACCAACATCCATCAATTTCTCTGCAGCTTCAGCACGTTCTCGCTATAATATCGGATTCAAAGATAATACAAGAAGCCTTAAGATAAATGAATATGCAACTGATGCAGGCGAGAGCGAACAAACTGGTGGTGACTACGATTTCGTTCTTGAAAATGTCACCTCTCTCCCAATTACCCTCAACGCTGCAGGTGATGGGAACTACTATGCTACACTTTGCCTACCCTGCGATGTTACAATCGAAGGTGCAAACGCATACACATTGTCTATCAGCGGTTCTTGGGCAGTGCCAACAGTCGTAACAAGCAATCAAGTTCCCGCCGGCACACCGGTGCTCTTGAAGGGTACATCTGCGACAGCAACAGCTACCATCAATACCGACGATTCATTCGGTCCTGCTATTGGTAATGCCCTCACAGGCACCTATGCCGCTATTGATATATCGTCAACTAAGGGTTCTGACTATTACCTCGGACGTTATCGTGAGACTGACTCCGATCCTTATGTCGTTGGCTTCTACCATTGGGATCAGAACGTGCTGTCGGGCTTCCGCGCTTATCTGACTAATGCTACCGTTAGTGGTTCTCTGGTTAAGGGCTTTGCCATCAACTGGGGTGGCGAGACGGGAGTTGAGTCCATTGAACATTCACCATTGACCATTGACCATGAGGCTGGTGCTATGTTTGACCTCAGCGGACGCCGCGTAAGCAAGGCTCAGAAGGGTCTGTACATCCAGAATGGCAAGAAAGTAATGGTGAAGTAAAAAAAGAAGCCTCTCCCCCAACCCCTCCCCTGCTAGGGAGGGGTTGGGCGGGGTGATAGATAAATTGCCAAATAGTAAATAAATCGTAAATTGTAAATCTTTAAATAGTAAATCATCATGGTGAAAAAGATATATAGCAAACCGGAAATTACGGTGAAGAAGGTTGAGACCGAAGGTCGCATCCTTGAGGGTTCATTAGGAATCAATAGCACCACAGCCACCGGCAGCGATGGCGGTTGGGCAAAAGAGGATGACTATGACATGGGCGACGACTGGTAGGCCCCTCTCAAGG
This sequence comes from Bacteroidaceae bacterium, assembly GCA_017447625.1. Lineage (GTDB taxonomy): Bacteria > Bacteroidota > Bacteroidia > Bacteroidales > Bacteroidaceae > Physcousia. The sequence continues at coordinate 63,101 of JAFSNB010000001.1, read as the reverse complement.
CCCCTCTCAAGGCCCCTCTCTAACTCCCCCCGTGGGGGGAGGACCTTCGTGGGGGGGAGGACCTTCGTGGGGAGGAGGACCTTCGTGGGGAGGAGGACCTGCGGCTTGGCCGCAATAATGTTGGCTCTATACATTCAATATATATAGAGATTTAGTAAAGTTTTCTTCTGGAGGGCTGGGCCGTGAGGTTCGGCCCTCCTATACATCTTAAGTGTTTTTTCTGTTGAAAATGATACATTATAAGAATAAAGTTGTATAGCTGCAATCTGCAAAAGATAATCAATGGTTTTAGTGTTTTAGAGATATGAAACATTAAAACCTTTTTTTATGTCAAAAACGAATTATCAAACCGCTGGCTCACGCGAGCCGGCGAAGGAACTTACGCTGCAGCAATTGATCAAAGACACCGTGGAGAGTGGCAATCGCACCCACATGTGTTCATTATGCGACTGCCTCTGGATGCACAAAGATGAATATGCGGTCTTCGGCTGGATAGAACTGCTTAATAACGCGATTCTCAGGGCCAGTGCGGTCGTCACGATCACCCGCCGCGACGACGGCAGCCTGCACCTGAACTTCAGAAATGTGGCGATGGGCCGCGGCTTCAACGTGAAGAAGTATGCAGCTGGCGTGGCGGCTGAACTGCGCCAAGCGCTGAGTGGCCTCGTAGGGGAAGTTGATCATTGAACATTGATCATTGAACATTGAACATTGGCCATTAGGCTGCGCTATGCGATTTAAACGAAACGAATATGGATAATGTGAATAATTTTGCTCACGAATTAGAATAATGATTATTACTATTAGTGGATTTAATTATTCATATTATTCACATTAATTTCGATAATAAGAAACAACGGATTACGCGGATTTTACTGATTTGAATCAATGCATAATGCATAATTAAGAATGCATAATTAGGCTGCGCGTAGTTCACTATAAATCACTTATCCCCATAATGGCCATAGGCAGAAACAACATCCACATGCACCTCGGCTTCGAATATTTCATAGATAAGACGATGCTTCTTGGAGATTCTTCGACTCCACATCCCAGATCGGTCTGCGGAAAGCGGTTCAGGATGCCCTGTGCCTGTGCGAGGATGGACTTTAAGCTCTTCGACGAGAGCTGCTGCCTTGCGGAAAGAGGCTGGTTCAGAACGCTGCAATGTCTTGAGATCCTGCTTGGCTTGAGGAGAAAAAATAATGTCGTACATCAGCCCACGCGTTTAAGGAATTCTTCGAGGGATTCATCTGAATGCATTTTGACGCCCTCTCCGCGACGGATCTGCTCGCGCCCCGCATCCACACGGCGTAAGAACTCATCTTTTGTCAGTTCGGTAGGGTCTGCGGCCAGTTCGCGCGCTACTCGGCGCAGGTATTTGGCAACACGCTGGAGCGCGCCCTCATTCTCGGCCACAATGCCCAGATTGCGCAATATCTCAGCATTCAAAGCTCCTAACTGTACGGTTGACATATGCTATTATCCTTTTGTTTCTGGGCGCAAAAGTAGGCATAAATACCCAATCCACAAAAAAATAACATAAAAAACTCATAACTACTTAAACATCTTAAACTCTTAAAACAACGGATAGCACGGATTTAACGGATTTGAATCAATGCATAATGCATAATTCAGAATTCATAATTGGGTTCGCTGCTATCAATAAAAAAACAACGGATTACACGGGTTAATACGTGAACACGAATCTGACAAATCACACGAATAATTCTCAACATTAATTGCCACTAATTAACCCATTAATTTATTATTAATGAATAATTATATGGACAAATTTATGGTAATTACATGTTAAAAATCCAAAGCATCGCGCCAGCCAATTATGAATTATGCATTAACAATTAAGAATTTACGAAAGTGAAAAAAGAAACTTGGAAAACTATTATTCAGGTGCTGGTGAGCATCCTCACCGCTGCCCTGACCGCCCTCGGCACCACGTCCTGCTTGAGATAGGCCCCCTTCAATCCCCCCGATGGGGGGGGAAGTATTGACATTTGGGGGCGCTTCGCTTAAAATTATAGAAAAATTGATTTAGAAAATTTCAGTCGCTTCGCTCCAAAATTGGCATATATTGGTATTTCGGGCCGTAGGCCTTATAATTTTCTGATTTGATTTTCTTACAATTTTGAGGCCGATAGGCCGACCCTAAAATAATAACGAATCGCGCCAGCCACAACATTTTAACCTTTAACATTTTACAATTAACCATTAAACACTAAACCCCAACACCCCCCGCCGGGGGGTTACGGGGGGCTATTATGACTAAAGTTCCTATTGACATAACGCCGTTCCTTCGTGTTCTGCTGAAGCTCGAAGGAGGCCGCGTTGAGCGCGGAATAATAAAGGCAAAGTTCCACCGCGGCCTCCTGAAGCGCGTGGATTTCATCGAGAGTATGCAGAGGTGGGAGCTGTAGGGTAAAGAAGAAAAGGCTGGCCGTGTGGTCGGCCTTTTTACTTTTTTTGCAGTTTACATTAATATTTTAATTAAAATTTTGGGGCTATAATATAAATATTATATATTTGCGGCCGAATGTTGCAAAAAAACGTCAATAACTAATCTAAAATAATTAATAATTCATATAATTGGTCTGTATGGAATACAACAAACCATCTGGTTTCCACAACGTTAGGAAATGGCTGGGTGCTGTAGTGATTGCAGGAGCGACTCTGTCGGCTTGCGACGGTTATGATTTGGCGAATGAGACGCCGTCATGGCTCGGTTCAAGCATTTATGACTACCTGCAAGCGGAGGGCAATTACACCAACACGGTGAAACTGATTGACGACCTCAACTACGCAGAAGTACTGGCAAAGACCGGCAGCAAGACATTGTTCGTGGCAGACGACGATGCCTTCGGGCGTTTCTTCAACAACAACCCGTGGGGCGTACGCAGGTATAGTGACCTGACGGAAGCGCAGAAAAAGCTTTTGCTTTTCGGGAGTATGATTAACAACTCTTGTCAGATTGCATATCTCAGCAGTTCTGAGGGCCCGACCGAGGGCGACTGTATGCGCCGTCTGACAGCTACGAGCGAGTATGACTCTGTGCCGCACTTCGCTCCGGCGGATATGCCCGACAACAAGTATTGGGCTTATTACCGCAACAGCGGTCGCGACATCGTTTGCATGACCGACATCACGGCTCCCCCGATGATCCATTTCATCGAGGATTTCCTCACGAGCAACTACATCACCAACGCGGACTGCAACTTCCTGTTCAACCACAAGACGAACCGTCAGCCAGGCGATGCCAACGTCAACGGCGTGGAGATTGTCGAGGACAATATCAAGTGCTCAAATGGTTTCGTGCATAAGATGGCTGAGGTGATTACGCCGCTGCCCAATATGGCAGAGCTGATAAACCAGAAACCGAACACCCAGGGCTGGGCAAAGCTGCTGAACCGCTACTGCGCACCTTATTACGCAGGTAACGATGCAACCATTGAGTACAACCGCCTGTACAACACCTCTATCGACTCTCTGTTCGAGAAACGCTATTTCTCTGAGCGCAGCAGGGGAGGGCAGATCCTGGACCTGACGCCCGACGAGGGCCCGGTGAACGGTCTGCTGAAGTTCGACCCGGGCTGGAATCAGTTCTATTCCAGCACGACCACCAGCACCTCAACGAATGTGGCTCTGCAGGAGAACATGGGTGTGATGCTCGTGCCGAGCGATGCAGCCCTGAACCGCTACTGGGAGGAAGGCGCCGGTAAGGTGCTGAAGGACTATTACGGCTCTTGGGAGAATGTGCCTGACAAGGTGGTCTCCAAGATGCTTAACGTGAATATGCTGAACTCGTTTGTCAACTCCGTTCCGAGCAAGTTCCACACTGTGCTTAACGACGCCAACGACGAGCTGGGTCTGAGCGAGGATTTCGTGGATTCAGTGTATCTCGCCTGCAACGGAGCAGTATATCTGACGAATAAGGTGTTCAACCCCGTGGCTTACATCTCTGTGACATTCCCCGCTCTGGTGGATGCCTCGATGAATATCCTGTACTGGGCTGTGGAGCAGCTGGGCTTCGACGTCTATCTGAACTCCCAGAACACCTACTACAGTCTGTTTATCCCCAACAACAAGTCTCTGCTGGAATATATCGACCCCTGCTCCTACGGCAAGACCAGCACGCAGCTGTTCCGCTTCCGCTATGACGCTACGGCTCTGACGGAGAGTGAACGCGTGAAGGCCAGCATCTGGAACTACGATGTTGAGAATCAGGTGGTGACAGACTCTATCGGTGAGGCTTCGTACTCTCAGATAACCAACCGCCTGGAGGACATCCTGAACACGCATATCGTTATCGGTAACGTGGAGGATGGCAACACCTTCTACCAGACCAAGGGCGGTAGCATGGTTAAGGTCGCCAACGCCTCTCAGGGTAAGAACGGCATGACGGTACAGGGCGGCCTGCAGCTGGAGAACGGCACTCAGCTGGCTGTATCTGAGATTTACGACGAGTCTGTTGAAGGTAACGGAAAGACCTATATCCTGAACGACGCTCCGATAATGACTGCCCGCAAGTCAGTATTTGACATCCTGGGTGAGCACGAGGAGTTCAGCGCTTTCCACGATCTGCTGCAGAGCTCGAAGTTCTTGGAGACGAAGCATGTCATAGGAACCACCGAGCACGCAACGGCCAGCACCAATATCTCGCTGTTCAACACCTACCGCTACACCATCTACGTCCCGTCGAACGACTCGATAGCAAAGCTGCAGGCCGATGGCAAGCTGCCTACATGGGAGATGGTTGAGAATGAGCAGGACGAGGATGTGCGTGACAGCCTGACGAACGAGATTGAGAACTTCATCAAATACCACATTCAGGACAACGCCTATTACATCGGTCAGGGTAATGTGGAAGGTGAGTTCGAGACTTCGGCCTATAAGATTACCGACGGCAACCTTTCCTATTATAAATTACGCACGCGCGTGAGCAACGACGGAATCGAGATTACCGACGGCACAGGCAAGACCTGTCATGTTAAGAAGACCGCGGGCCTCTACAACCTGATGGGCCGTGAGTATCAGTTTGACACTGGTGACGCAACAATTGCAGGTAACATCTACACGTCTTCATTTGCCGTTGTGCATCTGATTGACGGAGCGCTAATGTACAAGTAATAAGTTTAGAGTTTAGAGATTAGAGTTTAGAGATTAAAGTGCAAAGCTAAGATGAAAAAGATATTTGCTTTCTTATTACTTGTCAGTTGCCAGTTGTCAATTGTCAAATGTTTAGCCCAGACTGCAGGCACCATGATTCACGGTGTTGTGCAGGATGAGATAGAGACCGTCATGGGTTGTAATGTGCTGGAGATTGATGCCAGCAACCGTGTTGTTGCAGCCACACAGACGGATATCAACGGAAACTTCTCCTTCCGCATAGTAGATCCGAAGCACAAGCTGAAGTTCAGCTATGTGGGTTATGAGACACAGATTATTCCCATCAAGGGAACGAGCTACAAGATCACCCTTCACGACAAGATGATGAAGGAGGTGACGATCAAGGCCGTGAAACTGTCGCACTCCAACGGACTTGCGATTCCCGAACGCGAGCTCTCAACAGCCCACCAGAGCATCGATGCCAAGGAGTTCGAGGGCTTAGGTATCACCAGTGTCGATGAGGCTCTTCAGGGCCGTATCTCCGGTCTGGATATCGTGAGCAACTCCGGTAACCTCGGTTCCGGCACAAGTATGCGTCTGCGCGGTGTGAGCTCCATCAACGGAAACACACAGCCGCTGATCGTTGTCGATGGCAACATCTTCGAGAGTGACTACAACAGCAACTTCGACTATGCCAACGCCACCGAGGACCAGTTCGCAGAGCTCCTTAACGTCAACCCCGACGACATCGCCGTTATCAACGTGCTGAAAGACGCTGCCGGTACTGCCATCTACGGTTCTCAGGGCGCTAACGGTGTTATTGAAATCAAGACCAAGCGCGGAAGCCGCGGACCGACCAAGGTGCAGTACTCCTACCGTGCCACCTTCACACACCAGCCGCAGGGCATCAACCTGCTGAATGGTGACCAATACACGATGTTGATGAAGGAGGCTTATTTCAATCCCGTCCTGAGCGATGCCGCATCGAATATCCGCGAGTTCAGCTATGACAAGTCCTGGAGCGAGTACGAGATGTACAACAATAACACCGACTGGCGTAAGGCTATCCGTCAGACCGGTGTGCTGCAGAAACACTACGTCAGTCTCACCGGTGGTGGCGAGAAAGCCAACTTCCGCATCGCAGGCGGTTACGACCACCAGACAGGTACTGTCATCGAACAGCGTCTGGACCGCTTCACCACACGTGTGGCTCTGGATTACTTCGTGAGTGACCGCATCAAGATCGTCACCAACTTCAATATGACGTACACGAAGAACCAGAAGAGCTATGACTATAGGGTGAACAACACATCTTATGACCTCCTGGCTTTGGCCTATCAGAAGATGCCTAACCTCTCAATCTATGAGCAGGACACCAACGGTAACGACACCGAGGACTACTACCACATGCTGAACAACTGCTCTTCAGAGCTCAAGCGCGACCAGTTCACATACGTGAACCCCGTGGCTCTGGCCAAGGAGGCATCCAACGACGAGAGCACCTATCAGATTCAGCCGGAGTTCCAGTTGCACTATAACTTCCTTGGAATCGATGCTGACAAGACACAGCTCAAGTACGAAGGCAAGATCCTGTTCAACATCTTCAACAAGTACAACGACAGCTTCTACCCCTCGAGCCTTGTAACGGCCGGATGGGCAGACACCAATAACAACCGCTCTACTACCAATGCCCACAAGAGCATGGCCATCACGACCACACACCGCCTCACCTTCGTACCGGCGTTTAAGAACCGCGACCACTCGTTCATGGCGATGGCACAGTTCCAGCTCACCGACGGTTCGTCGAAGGCCAGCGGCAGCAGCATGTACGGTCTGCCCGGTACAATCCAGAGCACATCGGCCGAGGGTATCGTCCGCGATCTCACCACCAGTTCCGGTCAGTGGCGCAGCGTCTATCTCACCTTCTCCGCACACTATGCCTTCAAAGGAAGGTACATAGCTGACTTCAGCATCCGTCGTGACGGCTCAACCAAGTTCGGTGACGACAGCCGCTGGGGTAATTTCCCCGCATTGTCTTTCCGCTGGAATGTCAGCGACGAGCCGTTCATGAAGAAAGTGAAATGGATCAGTATGTTGTCCGTGCGTCCGGGTTGGGGTATCGTAGGTAACCAGCCGGGCGGCGAATACCTCTATTTCTCGAAGTATTCCAATGCCGCTGCCTACAACGGCAGCACCTCTGTGGCTCCCAGCAATATCCGTCTGAGCAGCCTGAAGTGGGAACAGAAGGAGACCTGGAACATCGGTTTCGACCTCGGTCTGTGGGATAACATGATCACCGCCGACTTCAACATCTACCGCCAGAAGACCAGCGACCTGCTGATGCTGAACCGCCGCATCCCGACATCGTCCGGTTTCACCGCTCTCAGCTATCAGAACGTCGGTGATATGGTCAATAACGGTTGGGAGTTCAACATCAATGCACAGGATGTAATCAAAAAAGGCAAGTTCCGTGCCAGCTTCAATGTGTCGTTTGCAAACAACAAGAACGAGATCACGAAGATGGATCCCACCGTGCTTGCATCGCTCAATAGCGACTTTGACAAGAGCAACGGCTCTTATCTCACACGTGTGCAGCTCAACAACGCATTCGGAAGTATCTACGGATTCCGCTACAAGGGCGTTTATCAGTACAGCAAGTACTCGCCCGAGGAAGTGGCCGGCGTTAGCGGTCCTAATGCTCCTGTGGCCCGCGATGCCAACGGCCTCGTGGTCACCGACAAGAACGGCTACACGATTCCGATGGTGTTCTGCTACGACAGTAACGACAAGACCTATATCTACGAGTTCAAGGGCGGCGATGCCATCTACGAGGATGTCAACCACGACGGTAACATCAACGAATTGGATATCGTTTATCTGGGCAGTTCACTGCCGAAGATCACCGGCGGATGGGGCTTCAAGCTTCAGCTTGGCCGTTGGAGTCTGAACTCTCAGTTCAACTTCCGCTTCGGCAACAAGATTATCAACCGCGCCCGTATGATGGCTGAGAATATGTACAACAACAACAACCAGTCAGCCGCAGTCAACTGGCGTTGGCGTGTGGAGGGTGACGATGTGCCTATCCCGCGTGCCCTGTACCGCGAAGGCTATAACTGGCTCGGTTCTGACCGTTTCATCGAGAGCGGTTCGTTCATGCGTCTGAACTACTTGCAGCTCAGCTATTCTCTTGATCCCAAGCTTATCAAGCGTGCCGGACTAACCCAGCTCAGCTTCTATGTCAGCGCCAACAACCTGTTCTGTCTGACCGGCTACTCCGGCGCAGACCCCGAGGTGGGCTACGGAAGCTACGGTGTGACGTCGGATAACGCCCGCACTCCGAATCCGAGATCTGCAACGGTTGGTGTCACAATCCAATTCTAAAATCCAATGATGACTATGAAGACAAATATGAACAAAGGATACATTGTGAATGTTGTAAAGTTATTGCAACTCACGATTCTCTTGTCAATGCTCTCCGGCTGTAACGATTTCCTTTCTATCGAGCCGCAGAACGACATCGTCCTCGAGAATTATTGGACAGAGGAAGCGGACGTGAACAGCGTGCTGAACTCCTGCTACGCACAACTCGAGAGCAGCGACTGCATCAACCGCATGGTGGTTTGGGGCGAAGTCCGCTCAGACAATATGACTACAGGCTCAGGTACACCCTACGCCCTGCAGCAGGTTTTCAAGGAGAATATCCTCGAAACGAATACTTACACCGACTGGCAGAGCTTCTACCAGTGCATCAACCGATGCAACACGGTGATATACTACGCACCGCTCGTGAACTCCAAAGACCCGAACTTCACGGAATCCGAGATGAGGGCTACCATAGCCGAGGCCACAACCCTGCGCGCGTTGTGCTACTTCTACCTCATCCGTTCTTTCCGCGACGTGCCTTACGTCACAGCCCCGTCCATCGACGACAGTCAGGAGTTTCAGGTTGCTGCACTCCCGTTTGACCAGGTGCTTGACAGCCTGATTGCGGACGTGGAGAGAGTGAAGGACGACGCCGTTCGCAGCTATGGCGAGAAGACTGTGGAGAACACCTGCCGCATCACCCGCTGGGCTTCATACTCTCTGCTTGCCGACCTCTATCTGTGGAAGGGCGAGTGGCAGAAGTGCATCGACTACTGCGACCTGGTCATTGACCACAAGATCAAAGAGTACGAGCGCGAGTACGAAGAGAACCCCACGACAATCACCACGGAGCTGTACGGACGCTATCCGCTTATCTCCGAATCCACCGTTAACAGCAACTATGCCGGTAACACCTACACGAGTATTTTCGGCGAGGGCAACAGCTTCGAGTCCATCTTTGAGCTGAACTTTGTAAACAACCAGACTGTAACCAACTCCGCTGTTGCGAACTTCTATGGTTCTAACAGTACGAGAACGGGACAGATCGGTGTGCCTACTTTCCTCTTTGAGGAGATACCGTCGGGCCAGAACACCTATTTCCGTAAGACCGACTGCCGCTATCTGGAGAATATGACGGAAGTGAGCAACAAGGTTTATGTAACGAAGTACGTGAACCAGAGCGTTTCCTTCCGCACAAACACCACCACTGGAGCTGCACCCACAGTAACCAGCAGCACACGCTCAGGAGCATTCGCCAACTGGATTGTGTATCGCCTGACGGATGTGATGCTGATGCGTGCCGAAGCCGAAGTGGAGCTGGCAGGCAACGTAGAGACCGGCGCCACCCTCACCGAAGAGCAAGCACAGCACTACCGCAATGCCTTCTCCTGTGTCAGCGCCGTATGGAAGCGTGCCAACAACAAGCGCGTGGCCGTGAGCGACACTCTGGTGTTCGAGGACTATGCCACCTCACGCCTGGCTATGGAAGACCTCGTCCTTGACGAGCGCCAGCGCGAACTGATGTTTGAGGGCAAGCGATGGTTCGACCTGGTGCGTCTCTCCAGACGTGAGGGCGACAACAGCCGCATGATCAGGAAAGTCCTGCCCAAGTTCCAGGAGAACGCCAGCGCCATCCGCATTAAACTCTCCACACAGGACATCCTCTACTGGCCTTACAACCGCGAGGAGCTGAAGCAGAACCCCAATCTCAAGCAGAATCCTGCCTATGAGACTGATGACACACATCAAAATCTTTAAGTTTAAAGTTTAAGGTTTAAAGTTTAAGGTTTAAGGTTTAAAGATTAAGGTTTAAAGTTTAAAGTAAAGTTAAGATTGACAAATATGAGACTCAAGAATAAGATACTTTCCCGTAGTGCTTGTCGCCATTTCATGGTGGCAGCGCTCTTGGCTCCATTCTTCTCCTTGCTGTTGTTCTCTTCCTGCTCCGATGAGCCCACAGCAGAGAACTATTACACCTTCACGGGAGAAATGGCAAGCAACTACCTTGAGAACCGTCCTGAGATGTTCAGTGAGTTCACCGAGATCCTGCAGCGCTCAGGCATCTTAGGTATGTTGGCCACCTACGGCACTTACACATGTCTGGCTCCGACCAACGACGCTGTGAACCAGTACCTGCTTCAACACGGTTATGAGAGTGTGGAAGACCTCTCAAAGGAGGAGTGTGACACCATTTCATGGAACCACATTATCCCTGCCACCTATTTCACCACAGACCTCAGTGACGGCAATATACCTACGCCCAACATGAACGACCGCTTCCTCACATTCTCATGTGACAGCGATGCAGCCAAGGGCGGTAATGTCATGTACTACATCAATATGGCGTCGAAGCTTATCCTGCGCGACGACTCTGTGGAGAACGGTGTCGTTCACACCCTGGACCGAGTAATTCAGCCTTCAAGCTCCTATCTGCCTGAGTTGCTGAGCGAGGACAAGAACATAAGCCTCTTCACCTCCGCGCTCTTCCTCACCGGACTGAGCGACAGCCTGTATGCATACTTAGACAACAACTATTCCGTAGGTATCGACTCCATAAACAAGGGAATACCTTTCCACCGCTCAGGGGCTACATATTACATGTATTACCCTGCAACGCGTATGAAACGATTCACTGCCCTTGTGGAGACGAACAAAGTCTTTAAGGAGAAAGCCGGAATCGAGACGCTGGATGAGCTGAAAGCCTATGCCAAGGAAGTCTATGATGCCGTGTATCCCGAGGATGCCGGCCTCTATGACGACGACTTCACCAACCGCAAGAATCCGCTGAACCGATTCATTGCCTACCACCTGTTGCCCTACTACGGAGCTATCAACGATTTCACCATATCTGAGAGCGGAATCGACTACAAGACCACTTGTGCTATGCCGAACCTCATAGACTGCACCGACTGGTTCACCACGATGATGCCAGGCACCATAATGAAGATGTCATCGCCCGCCGAGGGCCTCTTTATCAACCGAAAGGGCGTGGCAGCCAACTACAGCGTTCGTGGCATAATGGTTCTCACTCCGTCTGAGATGAACACTGCGCACGACCAGGAACTGGCTGAGGCCGGCCTGCCTGTAGATACTCTGAACCAGCAGGCTCTAAACGGAATATACCATTACATCGACGATATTCTCACCTATAACACCAACACCCGCGACGTGGTGTTCAACGACCGCATCCGCTGGAATGTGGTGACCATGAGTAACGAATTCCTGAATGCCGGTGCACGCGGTAACACCAACGGCCAGCATCTGATGGGCTTCAAGCAGGTGGAAGGCTGGGATTTCCACGGCGTTAATCCCACGTTGGCTCTGCGCGAACGCAGTGTGTGGAATGCCACTTACGCAGACGCCGTCGATTTGATTGGCCAGTTTGACGTTAGCTTCAAGCTGCCGCCGGTGCCTGCCAACACATACGAGATCCGTTTTGCCTACGGTGCCGGTGTTGATCGCGGCGTAGTGCAGATTTACTTCGGTGAAAAGGACAATATGCAGCCTATGGGCCTGCCCATCGACTTCCGTATCTGGGGCGGTGACCCGAGTATCGGTTGGGTGGCTGACGTCGAGGACAACGAAGAGAACCGCGCCATCGACAAGGCTATGCACAACCGTGGGTTCATGAAGGATATGGACTCCTGGAACCAGGGCGGTGTCAACAACCTGAGAGCCAACAACGGTAAATACCGCAAGATCCTGACCACTCAGGCTCTGGATCCCTCCAAGGAATATTGGCTGCGCATCAAGCTCGTCATTGAAAATGCCGAAGCCGAGCTGCCTATCAACTACTTCGAGTTCTGCCCGAAGAGCGTTTATGCCGGCCTGACCGCCGAAGACACACATTAATATAATAAAGCCAGTTCGTAATAACGAAATAATTATGATAATGAAAAGAGTATATAGAATAGTGGTTGCAGTAGCACTGCCCCTGTGTGGCTTGGGAGCCGTAAGTAGCTGCTCCGACGCCTGGGATGACCATTATGCCCAGTCGGACGAAGCCCCCACAACCACTCTGCTGGAGTGTGTGAAGGCACAGCCGCAGTTGAGCGATTTCCTGGCCGTGCTGAACAAGACACACGTCTATAACAACAACCACATCACCAGTGTTACATTCGCAGACCTGCTGGACGCAGACCAGGCTCTCACCGTGTGGGCTCCTGTCAACGGCACATTCAACGTGGATTCGCTGCTGGATCTCTGTGAGACAGTCAAGGGCGATTCCACGGTGGGGCAGCATTTCGTGATGAATCACATCGCTCATAATCTGTATAACCTCAATGCAGCAACCAACCAGAACGTGCTGATGCTTAACAACAAGTATCTGCCAGTGAACGGCACTTCGCTGTATAACGCCACCACAATGGCCGGAAAGGTGAATATGCCTGCCACGAACGGTCTGCTTCACATAGTGAATGAGGATGCCCAATATACATATAATATATATGAGGCTCTGACTTCCATGCAGGAATTCACGCATTTCGGCACTTTCCTGTCACACTATGAGAAGCAGGAGCTGGACGAGAACCGCTCCATCCAGGCCGGTATCGTGGATGGCCAGAAAGTCTATTCCGACTCCGTGATGGTCAAGGAGAACGCCCTCTTCCGCGTCTTCGACCAGATTATGGCAGAGGACTCTGCTTTCCTGATGCTGGCTCCCGACGCATCGATGTGGCAGACGGCTTATGCTGAGGCTGCACAGTACTTCAACTACGGAGCTGCTCCCAAGGCCGACTCTATCCAGGAGTACTGGACATACATCGCTCTCATGGGTGACCTTATCTACAACCGTAATATCCAGCACGTGCAGGACTCCCTCTTCAGCACCTCCTTCAGGTCCATCGACTGGCCCTATCACGTCTATTACAAACCGCTTGCCTCCGATGGCATCCTGAGCGCTGCCAACATAAAGGACTCTCTGCTGTGCTCCAACGGTTACATCTATCGTCTGAACAGATGGCCGTTCACCCCCGAAGACCTTTATTTCCACCCCATCATTACACAGGGTGAGCGCGAGGCTAGCATCCGCGAGTATAAGGATTGCACGATGAACTACAGAGCGGTTATGGCCGACTCAGTCTCCGGTAACGGCTATGTGGTTATCCAGCCGCGCAACAGCACAAGCAACTGGAAGGCAACATTCGAGATTGCCAACACGCTCTCCGGCACATACGACATCTGCGCCGTAATACTGCCGAAGACCGTTTCCAACCCCAACTCCCGTGACTTCAAGCCTAACAAGTTCAAGGCCACACTGAACTATGTCGATGCCAACGGCGACAGTCAGCAGCAGGCGTTCCCGACCGAAATCTCCAACCAGGCCAACGTAGTTGACACCGTGGTTATCGGACGCTTCACCTTCCCCACCTGCAACTACAGGCAGAGCGACGTGACCGTAAGCCTGCAGCTGGAGTGCTCCATCGGTAACAGACAGACAACCTATTCACGTGAAATGCACCTCGATTGTATATATCTCAAACCCGTTTCCGATGCTTCGGCCGGAATCAAGTCAAGAAAGGAGGCTCGCAAATGAGACGGTTCCTATTACTACTTGCCTTCGTGGCAGTACAGTTTCAACTTGTAGCCCAGAACCTCACGGAATTCAAGGGCCATGTGATAAATGCGGCCACCGGAGCACCTGCTGAAGGTGTTAAGGTGCAGGCATACAACAATCCGCTCTTTGCTGCGATGACAGACGAGAATGGTGATTACACCATCAAATTGCCGGATTATGTATCCTCGCTTGTCTTTATGGGCGATGGTTATTCACTGGTCCAGCAGTCCATCGGGCGCGACAGCCAGTTGCCCACAGTCAGGATGTTCTCTTCCAAGTTCGCTGAGATTTATTCTCCGCAGACTCTGGCCATAAGCCGCAAATCCACTCTTGCGACCTACGAGAACAACGATGTGAGCATAGACAACCAGATTCAGACCAATCTCGGTGGCGATATGCTTACCGCCCTGCGTAGCGGACAGCCGGGAATAGGCGTAAAGATGCTCATGAATGGTATCAACTCCCTCAACGCCAACGCTCAGCCTCTGGTGGTTATCGACGGTGTGATTCAGAACATGCAGCTCAGCTCACCCTCGTTACACGACGGTTTCTTCAACAATATCCTCACCGGAATTATGGTCGAGGACATCGAGCGCATATCTATACTGAAGAATGGTACAGCCATCTATGGCGCCAAGGGTGCAAACGGCGTTCTCATCATTGAGACGAAGCGCAACAAGTCCATGGCCACGAAGATCGACGTAAGTATCGGAGGCAGCTATGAGCTCACACCCAAGATGCCGACGATGATGGATGCCAACCAGTTCCGCGTATATGCCTCCGAGCTGATCGGAACGACGGGATCCAAGGGCAATGCCTACAAGTTCTTGCAGACTGACCCGAACTACTTCTACTATAACATGTACCACGGCAACACCGACTGGTCTAAGAATATCTACCGCGAAGGCTTCACACAGAACTACAGCATCAATGTGCAGGGCGGTGACGACGTGGCAAACTACAACCTCTCGGTGGGCTTCATCGGTGGCGATGCCACCATCAAGGGCTTCTCTTACAAGCGCTTCAACCTGCGTCTGAACTCCGACATCGTGCTTGCTCCGAAAGTTAAGGCTCGCTTCGATGCATCCTACTCCGATGTGACACGCGACCTGCGCGACGACGGTGTGAAGGACGATGTCACCACAGGCATCATTTCCTCGCCTTCGTTCCTCGGACTCATCAAGTCGCCGTTCCTCTCACCCTACGCTTACGACTCCAACGGAAATCCCTCGCATTATCTGGCTGAGGCCGACGACTACCTGTCCGACGTGGTGACAGCCCGCCGCGACTATACCACATCGCTGGCCAACCCGCTTGCCATACTGGAAAACGGCGAGGGCACAAACAAGAATTATTTCGGCAACCGCGTTGTCAACCTCTCTATCACTCCGTCGTGGGAAATCAACAAACACTGGAATTTGGCAGACCAGTTCGCCTTCCAGCTGGTGAACACCGACGAGAACTACTATCTGCCGACCAACGGTGTGCCTAACTACGAGGTCAAGAAGATTGGTAATGTAGAGAACCGCGCAAGTGCTTTGGCAGGCCGTCAGATTACGGTGATGAACGACTTCTACGCTTCTTATCGCCTGAACAAAGACGGACACAACCTCTACACTCGTGGCGGCTTCCGTTTCCTGCGCGACACCTACCGCCTGAACACCCAGACGGGTTACAACACAGGCAATGACAAGACTCCGAACATGAGCAACTCATTGCAGTTCAAGCAGACCGACGGTATCGACAACAAGGATGTCAACCTCACTTACTACCTCACAGCCGACTACAACTATGCCGAGCGCTATTACTTCCACGCAGCTTTGGCCATGGACGGCTCAAGCAAGTTCGGTATCGATGCCAAGGAAGGAGTGAAGATCGGCAAATATGCTTTCGGGTTCTTCCCCTCTGTCGAGGCCGCATGGGTACTCACCAACGAGAAGTGGTTCAAGCCAACTCGCGGCGTCAACTACCTGAAGCTGAATCTGGGCTTTGACCTCGTCGGAAACGATGACATCAACAGCACCGCCTCACGTACCTACTTCACTTCCGGCCGTATGCTCAATGACATTGTCGGACTCTCTATGGCAAATATCGGAAACACCCGTTTGCAGTGGGAGACCACGGCACGCTTCACAGCAGGACTGCAGGCTTCGTTCGTGGATAACCGCATCTGGGCATCCTTTAACTTCTTCAAGAGCCACACACACAACCTGCTGTCGCTCGGAACTCTCTCCTATGTGTCCGGTCTTGAGACCAACTGGGTGAACGACGGAAGCCTCAATAACCACGGCTTTGACTTCAGTACCAATATCAAGCTCCTCGCCATCAAGGACTGGACTTGGGATATTAATGGAAGCATTGGAATGTACAAGAACGAGATAAGCAGTCTGCCCTCCGGACGAAATGAGATGACCACCGAGATCTACGGTGCCACTATCCTCAACCGCGTGGGGCTGCCTGCCGGACAGTTCTACGGCTATAAGACAGACGGCGTGTTCGCCACAGCCGATGCCGCCACCGACGCAGGCCTCTACCAGCTCAGCAGCACGGGTGCCCGCCGCTACTTCACCGCAGGTGACATGCGTTTCGTAGATACAGACGGCAAAAAATGCATCGATGAGGGTGACATGCAGGTTATTGGCGACCCGAATCCCAACGCTTTCGGTACCTTCGGCACACGTCTGACCTGGCGTAACCTCTCGCTCTCTGCCACATTCAACTACGTTATCGGAGGCGATATCTACAACTATCAGCGCAGCATCCTCGAGTCCGGTTCATATTTCTATAACCAGACTTCGGCAATGCTCTCACGCTGGACTCACGAAGGACAGGTTACCGACATCCCGCGTGCCTCCTTCCTGGACGATATGGGTAACAGCCGTTTCTCAGACCGATGGATTGAAGACGGTTCGTATCTCAAGTTGAAGAACATCACCATCTCCTATCGTATTCCTATCAGCAACACTTACCTCCACGGCATCACTATCTGGGGATCTGCAAACAACTTGGTGACATTCACCAAATATCTGGGCAGCGATCCTGAATTTGCCCAATCCAACGGTGTTTTGGGCATGGGGATAGACCGCGGACTGCTTGCTGCCGGACGCAATTTCTCTCTCGGAGTGAAGATTAACCTCTAAATACCTTATCAATGAACAAGTATATATATATCCTTGCAATCGCCACAGCGCTTCCTCTGTTCACAGCCTGCACAAAGGCTGACAGCGACCTCGTGGCATTCGCCGAGAATAACAAGCTGGATACGCCAAACGACACCGTTAATTCCGTGATTGGTATCGTGAACAAGTTGCAGAAGATTGCCGACCGCACAATTCTGCTGGGCGAACTCCGTGGCGAACTCACGGCTCTTACCGAAGACGCGACTGTTGAACTGCAGGCTCTCGCCAACTTCACGGCCGGAGTGGATAACCCATATAACAACGCACGCGACTACTATGCCATAATCCAGAACTGCAACTACTTCCTGGCTAACGCAGACACAGCCCTCGTCAAGCAGGGACGCCGCGTCTTCGAGAAGGAGTATGCCGTAGTGAAGACTTATCGCGCGTGGACTTACCTCCAGCTCGCTATAAACTACGGCTCCGTGCCTTTCTACACCGAACCGCTGCTGGCAGAGAAGGACGCAGACCCAAGCCTCTTCCCCAAATACACGGTTGCGCAGATGGCTGACTTCTTTGTCAATGATCTGGCACCTTACGTAGATACCGAATACCCGGATTACGGTGCAATCGGTTCTATGGATTCCCGCAAATTCTACCTGCCCGTGCGTGTCGTCCTCGGCGACCTCTGCCTCTGGGCCGGTCGCTACCCCGAGGCTGCCCAGTATTACCACGACTTCCTGACTAGTCAGGGTAACACCTATCCGACGGGTTCTGCCAGCGCCTCCTGGGACGAGACCTTCGAGAGTATTTTTGATTCCTATTCATCGCAGTTCTCGGTGAATAATGTTGAGAATCTCGCTTCCATCCCGATGGAGACCAGCGAATACGACGGAACAGTGTCACGTCTGGCAGATGTGTTCATTTCTACCACCCAGAACAACTACTACTATCAGGCCACTCACTCGGCAGCCTACGACGAGCTTTCCCGCCGCCAGCAATATACTCTGGTATATAGCGATCCCGTCACTTTGCTGCCAGATACCGTCTATGCCTCTGACACCATCCACTACGAGAGCGACCTCATGCGTGGCGACCTGCGCCTGTTCAGCATCTATAGCCAGCGTTCCGTGCCTACGGCTTCCACTTCGCAGTCGTCCATCCGTCAGACTTGTAGCAAGTATCGTCTCGGTAACAATGACTTCCTCTCCTATGTGACTCTCTATCGTCTGCAGCATGTATATCTCTGCTATGCCGAGGCTCTCAACCGTGCAGGCTTCCCGCAGGCTGCCTTTGCCGTGCTCAAACATGGTCTGTGGAAGGACAATATCGAGAAGTATATATCCGAACAAGAGCGCAGCGAGGCAGGCGATCTGCTCTCGTTCAACCAGTATGTGTTCCTTCGTGAGAATACACAGGGTGTACACTCACGCGGATGTGGCAGCGCCGACGCTGACTCCACATACGTTATCCCGCAGCTCAGCTCCAAGGAAGACTCCATCCTCTTCGTGGAGGACAGAATCTGCGATGAAATGGCACTTGAGACAGCAGCCGAGGGCTACCGCTTCCCCGATTTGATGCGTATTGCCCTGCATCGCAACGATGCCACCTTCCTCGCTAACAAAGTGGCTTCAAGAAATGGTGCTGCAAAGTTCGATAACGACCTTTTCATCCGTCTTTCTGACAGAAACAACTGGTTCTTGCCCCTTGAATAGGCCCAATTCATCGGTTGGCAACAAAAACAGAAATAAATGAGACAATCTTTGAAAACACATAATATAATAATGTGTTCATTTGCAACCGAAATAAACAATTAACCGTAATAACTAATCTTAAAAATTCAAACGTATGAAGAAATTCTACTTCTTCGTGGTCGCTGCCCTTATGGGTGTTAGCTCCATGCAGGCACAGACCACTATCGCCACTCTCGGCTTCGAGGACGGCGATGCAACTGGTAAGAGTTCCCAGTACGCCCTGACACCTGGTCTGAGCACCTTCGGTGATTGGGTGAACGTGAAGGACGTTGACCAATGGAACGAGAAGTTCGCAGACGAAGCTCTGTCTGGTTCTTACTGTTTCCAGGGTGTCAACGGCTCCATAGCTGGTAACACTTGGGACCGCGGCTTTAAGATCGCTCAGCTCCCCATCAAGGAGAATACCCCTTACCGTGTGAGCTTCTGGATTAAGGCTGATCCCGTTTACACCGACGATGAATCTACCAAGAACACAGCTCTTACTGCTTGGCTGTCTCAGGGTATTGAGAACTTTGACAAGAGCATCTGCTCCAAGACCGGTTTCAACTATGGTGTACAGATGACCAGTGGTCTTACCGGTGAGTGGCAGCACATCTCATTTGTCTCTTATTACACAAATGCAGATGTCCTGAACAACATCATCGCAGACCAGAGCTGGGTTGGTAATGCAGTCTATCCCGAGTCCTTCGGCGGCGACGGAACCAAGACCTATGCTGAGTTCTACGAGGGCAAGCTCCCCAACGAGTTCTTCCTCGTAATCAACATGTACAGCCCCACAACCTACCTGCTCGATGACATCACTATCGAAGAGGGCGTTACCTTCAACGAGGCTACCTTCTCCTGCAGCGCCAATGCCATCAAGCTCGACTTCGGTTATCAGACCAACATCGCTGCTCTGGCAAATGGCAACAACGGCAGTTTCTCTCTCGATCCTTCTTGCGTGACTGTTACCATCAATGGCTCACCTGCAAATGTTGAATTTGTCGAGGGTAAGAGCGACGGCTTCCTCTATCTCTTTATGGCAGACGATGTCGTAATGGAAGATACCGATGACATCCGCGTAAGCTTCACTCCCGCTGCTGACTGCCCCATTATTTATCCTTCCGACCGTCGCCCGAACTCTGACACTGAGAGCGAGATGATGGTTCTGGGCTTCCAGAATGAGAAGGCATACAATGACGAGTCTATCGATGCTCTTCCCTCTTCTTGGTCACCTGCCAAGATGGTTAGCAGCATCCCCGAGAACGAGAGCTTCGAGATTCCCAGCGCTTCACTCACAAACATCGCTGTTACCTATGACAAGGCTCTGAGCCTCTCAACAGCTTCAGCTACTTTGACTAAGAACGGTGTTAACACAGACCTGAGCGCCGGTATGTCTCTCAGCGCAGACGGCAAGACCATCAACATCGCTGTTTCTAACCTCGCAGACGGTGAATACACCCTCATTCTCGAAGGCGTAGCAAACAGCTACGAAGTACCTTGTGAAGGGGCTCAGGAGATAACCTTCGCTGTTGGTGAAGACCACGACACCTCTGTTTCCGAGGTTGTTTATAGCACTAACGAGACCTTCGCTGAAACTGCCAACGGTACATTCCCCGTAGGTTGGCTGGCTAACGACAACGGCACAATCCACCAGTACGGTCTGACCGAGCAAGGTGCAGTCTGGAATTACAACTGGGGTGGCAATGTAGGCGGCGGTGGTACTCGTGCCATGACCGGTTACAGCGGCGACCTCAACGGCGCTGCCATCTACTGGCGTTCTATGAATGGTTCAAATACCCTCGGTACTCTTACCTTCGGTGAGCAGGTTAAGGACTATATCCTCGAAGGTGGCGCTATCGATCCCGAGATGCCCGAAGGAATCGCTCTCCAGCTCGATGCCCGCAAGTACCAGATTACCATCCGTATGTGCGCATGGAAAAACCTCAACGGCAACACTGATGCTGTAAACGCAGAAAATGCTCCTAAGTACAGCTTCACTCTCGAAGACCTCAACGGTAACGTCTATGCACGCTTCGACGATGTCATCGCTATGCCGAATGTGAACGGTGCTCAGAATATGGCTGTCACTAATGTGACACGTTCCGTGACCGACTTCACCGTGGATAAGGCTGGCTACTATATGCTGAAGTTCTCCACCACTCAGCCCAATGGTGAGTACCTCCTTGGTGGTGTTGACCTCATCACTATGCCTTCTAAGGCCGCTTACTGGAAACAGCAGCTCGCAGCTGCCATAGAGCAGGCTGAGCCTATCCTCGAGGCTGCTGACATGGAAGAGTATAACGGTGATACAAAGACTGCCTTCACCGCTGCTATCAACAGTGCAAAGAATGGCCATTTCACCGCTCCTTCTGAGATTCAGGCTCTCATCAACCAGCTCAGCGAGCTTGGCACAAAGATGCAGGCCCGCGTCACCAACATCGATGCCTTCAACCAGGCTCTCGAAGATGCAGACCTCGCATACCTCGGCCTCGAAGGTAAGTACATTGATGCTGAGATTGCCGTTACTGCAAAGGAAATGCTCGACACCTACAAGAACACCAATCCTTCTGAGCTCTCTGACGAGACTCTTGCTGAAGTAACTCCGAAACTCGTCACCGCTGCCGCTCAGTTGGGCAACGTAACAACTGTCGTTGACATCCTCGCTTGGGGTGGTTACAAGGCATTCCAGACCGCTGAGACTCTCGGTGCTGACGGTAGCGCTGCCCTCAATCTGACCACTGACGACCGCAATGTTGTTAACCAAGTGAACATTGCTTCTACAGTCGCTCTCTACCAGATGCTCGCTGAATCTCCTGTTATCGCCGACTCTCTCAAGACCACTGTGAACTACGAAGCTGGCACAAAGATCGTGGTTGACGGTGTCTATACCGACATGTCCGGCGAAGAGGTTGCTGCAAGCGGTATCGACTTCACTGGCCTTATCCAGAACCCGCGCTTCTACACCTTCACTACCGACGGTTCCGCAGACCTGCAGGACAACACCGTTGTTGGTTGGAACTGCGAGCAGCTCGAAGGTGGCCATGTACATCTCGCAAACGGCGCTTCCGCAACTGAAGCACAGCCTGTAATCACCAGCGCTATCAACGCTTACGCAGGTGGAGCAGAATACAGATTCTATCAGGTAATCGAGAACGTTCCCGTTGGTGTATATGACGTTTACTTCGCTACACGTACTGCCATCAAGAACAATCCTGACGGAGAGGGCGTGAAGGGCGTGTTCAACGCAATGGACGATGTAACCGGCATTTGGGATAAGTACATCTTCGCTCAGGCTGGCGACGGAGAGCCCATCATGGTTCCGTTCGCAGCTGGTGGCTCTTGGTTCGGTCACCCGACAGTAATCCCCGGCGTTACCGTTAAGGAGGGTGAGACTCTCACCATCGGTGTTGTCGAGAACTACATCTCTGGCATGGCATCTGGTCATGACTTCGACGCTGAACTCGGTGAATACACTGCAACTGACCGTTGGAATACAAACACTTTCGCTGGTGAGGCTCGCCTCTACTTCGCAGCTCCTCTCGAGGGCTACGACTATGCTAAAGCCGCTCAGGATCTCATCGACGGCGTTAAGACTATCAGCAACAGCTCTAAGAGCCCCGTTACTGACATCTTCAGCGCTACCGGTATCCGCCTCGGCTCAATGCAGAAGGGCGTGAACATCGTACGTCGTGCCGACGGTTCCGCTGCCAAGATCCTCGTGAAGTAATCAATCACTTACTCACATCAATATTTCGCGGCATCACACTCCGGTGTGGTGCCGCTTCCCTTTTGTCCTTCCATGAGTATCTGTGTAATCCGTGTTCGTTATTAATTTGATAGCCGCGAGGACCCGCGTCTTTAGTTGTATCTTTGCGGCTGAGAAATGTTTTTGATTAGCTTACGGGTGAATTGATTACACCCTCTAGAAGAACAGGACTCCTAAGATAAGGATAAACTGTGTTGCCCTTTTGCGTAGCGCACCTAAAACTTGTTGAGGGTCGGCCTCCCGGCACATCAGCCTCTACTTAATTTTCGGAGCGTAGCGCCCCAAAAACGTGTACTATGGTCATCACGAGCATTGCGTTTACTGCTATTGTCCTTAGTTGAGGCCTTCAAGCCACCGTTCTTGACTGCAAGTAACACTGTTATTTGCAGGTAAAACGATAAAATACGGCCCAAAAATTGCTCTGTGGCGGGCTTTTAAGAAACTTTAACAGTACAGCGCTAAAACTGAAATGATTAATTCTTTACCTTTGCCCAGATTTGGTGCAATATAAAGGAAAAAAGGCACATGTGTACCGTAACTCTATCATACGACAAGAATAATGCCACGGCACGGCAACAGCTGGAGTCTCTGCTCTCCACAGGGTTGTTCTATGTCCGTAAAACGCCTTGGCATAGTGACGAAGTATATGAAGGAACACCTAGCTTTGAAGCGTTTAAAATAGCAATGGGTGAAAACTTATCTTTAGATGAGTTGGAGCATTTAGTCGTTGAAGACATTAGGGCCATTTGCAATGAGCGGAAAGCAGTTTAAGTATGAAGCCTCGCCACTGGCATCTTATAAGATATGGATGTTTTACAGACATGTGGCACTGAAATATAGGCATACTTTCGATACTGAAGACATGGTTCATAATGCTCAAAAGGCGATTAGAAATATGCATCTCATAGAGCGCACACTGCTTCGCCGCCGCCCGACCATCAGCCGATGGGAGCAAGAAGGAGGCACATGGCAAACGCCGGGAAATGGTACTACGCCTACACCATAGACGACGAGACAATAACAATCCAGGACGCCTGCCACGAACAGAACATGCACGAAGAAACTGAATAAATACAAGACATTATATCACTAATTTTTACTAA
Organism: Bacteroidaceae bacterium; assembly: GCA_017447625.1. Classification (GTDB taxonomy): domain Bacteria; phylum Bacteroidota; class Bacteroidia; order Bacteroidales; family Bacteroidaceae; genus Physcousia. The sequence continues at coordinate 39,336 of JAFSNB010000001.1, read as the reverse complement.
TAACTCACAAACAAATGAAACTTAAACAACTTTTTGCCGCAGCATTGCTTGTATGCAGTACTGGGGCGTGGGCACAGACGGACGTGACAAGCACGTATCTGACTAATGCCAATTTTGAGGCTGATGAAGCTCTTACCGCCACATATCTCTATGGCTATGGTAAGGATGGTTCTCCTTATGGTTTACAGCCTATCACAGGCTGGACTTCTGTTGTAACAGCTGGTGACAATAGCAATAACTCATACCCCAATTCTGGTATGGCTGGAGGCGTATTCAGCTATGGTTCCTCTACTCAGCTTAAGGGTAATAGCAAAGCTGCTCCTGCAACGAATCCAGATGGTGAGGCTTCTGGTAAGTGCTTTGGTTTCTTTGGCGTATGGAGCTGCGGTGGTTACTACTATCAGAACGTGACTCTTGCTGCTGGTAAATACACCATCACCGTTCCGATGTACAATCAGAGCGGTACTCAAGCCAACACAACCTACACAGGTTTCTTCCCAACCAGCGGAACAAACAAAACCGTGGCTGTGAATCCAACGGTGGGTCAATGGGTTGACCAGACTGTAACGTTCACCCTCACTGCTGAGACCGCAGGTCAGATTCGTGTAGGTTATCAATCTACAGGTAACGGCTCTGGTGCTAACCCCCATCTCTTCATTGATGGTGTAAAGATTGAATTTACGGCTATTGTGGTAAAGGACGTACTTGAGACAGCCCTCGCCGCAGCCACCAAAGCCAATGCAACATTGAGTAATAGTGATCTGACTTCTGCAATTACCACTGCTCAGTCTGTCTATGACGATGTGGATGCTACTCAGGAAGAGGTTAACAATGCTGCCGCTACGCTGAATACTGCGACGGAATTAGCAATGTCTGCCGTAGGCGACGTGACGAGTGTGTTCCTATCCAACCCAGGCTTCGATAGTTGCGCTCCAGAAGGCTCTGATGTAGCCGTCAAAACAATCATAGACTACTCATCTAACGGATGGACAAATACCGCTACTGGCGGATTCACCACAATTGCAGTGACTGCTTATGGCGGTGGAAAGAATGTGGGTGGTTCCACAACTCCCAGCACAAAGAAAGACGGAACAACAGTTTCCGGTAATACTCTTGGTATTATAGCAGGATGGGGAGATGATGTCACTATACAAAGTAATGATGTTACTTTACCTGCAGGTGTCTATACCCTTACTGTTGACCACTATCTTACATCATCGACAAGTAATTATGGCAACAATTCTTCCAAATTTGGTTTTGTAACATCAGATGGTTCTTACTTGGTTTCCAACACAACATTCTCAGCATCGACTTGGACTACCGAGACTGTCACTTTCACCCTGACAGAATCAACCACAGGTAAGATACAAATAGGTCTTACTGGACTTAATAAATCTGGAAGTGGTTCCCCGGCCGTGTTCTATGATGACATCACCATTACCTATCAGAGCTTCTTGGCTGGTGCCAAGGATGCTTGGGACGAGGCTAAGGCTGCTGCTGAGGCTGCCCGCGATAATGCAGCTTATGATAACGTGACAGGAGCTGAGAAGGTTGCTCTTCTGGCCGAGATAGCAAAGGCTGAGCCCAACACTGCTGACGGCTACGATGCCGCTGCAGCTGCTCTGACCAGCGCAACCAGCACATTCACTGCTGCCAAGGCAAATTACGATGCCCTCGTAGCAGAAATTGCTTATGCTAAGACAATTGGTATCGCTTCTGAAACCGCTGATGACTATGCCGCTACCAGCGAGAGTACAGCAGCTACCGCTCTCACAAGCACACAGAACTTGAAGGTTTTGGAATATACCACCATCAATGCCGCTTATGCTAACGAAGTGAGCTCTTTGCTCGGTGAATGGAATAAGGGCAACTATGACACTACAAGTGGTCAGGGTTATACTGGCAGCGAGACCTACTTCGACAAGTGGAGTGGCAGCGCAACAGACCTGACTTCTTCTGCTACTGTTACTCTTCCTGCTGGTAAGTATGTGGTGAAGGTTGCTGGCCGTGGCGTCTCAACAACAACAATGAACCTGAGCGTTAAAGTTGGCGAGGCTGATGCTGTCAACACTCCGTTCTTGATGAATGGTGACACGGGTAAGGGTATTGACACCGCAGGTGCTACCAACTTCAGCGAAGAAGGATCCTACAGCAACAACAACATCGGTCGTGGTTGGCAGTATCGTTATATCACTTTCGAAGCTGATGGCTCTTCTGAGATTACTGTTGCCGTCAATGGTCACTTGAACAATGGCACATGGCAGAGCTTCTATGCTCCTGTTCTTCTTTGCAACGATGCTACTTACGCAACGGTTCAACTGATTGCCGCTAAGGCAGAACTGCAGGCTGCTATTGATGCTGCTCCCGCAGTTATGACTGAGAACATCGGAACCGGAGCTTTCCAGTTTGCTGAAGCAGGTGTGAACACCTACGCTGCAGCCCTCGAAACTGCTCAGGCAGCTCATGATGCTGCAGAAGCTACTGTTTCTTCTATTGAAGCAGCCAAGACAGCCCTTGCTACTGCTATTGAAACATACAATGCTCTTGAGATGAAAGCTCCTGAAGCAACTCAGGCTTACAATATAGTCTTCAACAGCGATGGGCACGATGCTGATGGCAATGCTCTGACGCTGATTCCCAATCCTGCTCAGACTCAGGGTGGCTATGGCCTGAAGTATCTGGCTCCCGCCAACACCAACTTAGCTCAGGCATTCTACTTTACTCATACCACTGGTAATAAGTATAAGGTGGCAGCTATTGACCAGGACGACGAAACACGCTACATCACTACTCAGGCTGAAGGCTATGAGACCACATGGTATGACGGTATCCGTACTACAACTGATGCTTCCAAGGCTATGGAGATCGAGATTCGCCCGAATGGTGAAGGTCTGTACCTCCTGTGGAACACTGGTGCCAATAAGGCAATCGCTCACAATGGCAACAACAACAACGACATGTTCACCAATTACACGGCTAACTTCCAATTCGTTGAGACCACGAAGCCTTCTATCACCATCAATACCACCGCTGCCGGATGGGGCACTGTTATCCTGCCGTTCGCTCATACTCTGTCTGTAGAAGGCGTGAAGGCTTACACTTGCGCAGCAGTTGACGGCAACACTCTGACTCTTGAAGAGGTTGAAGGAGGCGCTCTTGAGGCCAACAAGCCTTACATCATCGAAGGTGCTTGGAACGAAACTGTTACGGGCGATGCTCAGGGTACTGCTCTCAGCTATACTGAAGGCCTGCTCACAGGTGTTTACACTACCCAAGCAGCTCCTAATGGTAGCTATATTCTTCAGAATCAGGACGACAAGGTTGGTTTCTATCTGGTTGACACAAGTGAGGCTCAGCCCAACGTACCTGCTAACCGCGCTTATCTGACAGTTGATAGTGGTTCTGGTGTTAAGGCATTCTTCTTCGACAAGGAGACTGGCATCAACGGCGTTCTAAACGAGATTGCAGCTGGTAACATCTTCGACCTGAGTGGTCGCAAGGTTGCCAAGATGCAGAAGGGCCAGACTTACATCATCGGTAACAAGAAGGTGAACGTGAAGTAAAAAAAGACCCACCCCTAAGCCCCTCCCGTAAGGGAGGGTGCTGCGGGTTGAAATCTGATAAATAATAAATCATTAAATAGTAAATCGTCATGGTGAAAAAGACATATATTTCTCCGGAGCTGTCGCTGCAGCTAGTTCACACAGAGAATATTATTGCTCTTTCAACAATGGGTGATCAAAAGGCTGACAGCAGCGATGCCCTTGTTAAGGAAGAGTTTGAAGGCGAAGGCAATGGTTATCGCACCACCACCGTTGAGTGGGAGAACTGGGAAGAGCAGGAGTAAGGCCCCTCTCTAACTCCCCCCGTGGGGGGGAGAACTTCCGTGGGGGGAGACTTCCGTGGGGGTGAGGGAACCAGTGGGGTAGGAGAGACCTGCGGAATGTGGATAACTTTCCAAGTGAAGCAATAACTTCCGAAACATTATAAAGAGAGAGGAGGGTACCAGTTCGGTGCCCTCTTCTCATTTTTTTGCCAAAAGTTTTGCAGATTGAATAAATACCACTACTTTTGCGCTCAGAAAAGGATTTGGCAATATGGAAACCGTAGCAAGACGTTATCCCGTAGGGATTCAGACATTCAAGAGACTGCGAGATGATGGTTGTGTCTATGTTGATAAGACCGACCTGATGTGGAAGGCACAGGATTTGTCTAAGTACATATTCCTGAGTCGTCCGCGTCGTTTTGGCAAGTCGCTGCTCACCACCACCTTCGCCTCGTTCTTCCGTGCAGAGAAGGAACTGTTTCAAGGGCTGAAGGTGATGGATCTGGAGCGAGACTGGGTGGAATATCCCGTTATACATCTGGATTTGAGCATGGCGAAGGGGAAAGAGTCTGTGCAGGAACTTCGTAACAGCCTTGTTTTTCTCTTGAGCCGATTTATCCAGACCTATGGAAAAGACGAATACGAGAACACACCGGGTGAAATCTTTTCTGGGCTTATCAGTCGCGCTTATAAGCAGACGGGCAAGTCCGTAGTGGTGCTAATTGACGAATACGATGCGCCGCTGCTCGACGTTCTGCATGAGTCGGAACTGATGGACGATTTCCGCAGGGTTATGCAGGAGTTCTTTCAGACGTTGAAGGCCAGCGAGGGCATAATACGCTTCTGTTTCATCACCGGCATAACACGTTTCAGCCAGTTAAGCATCTTCTCCACGCTCAACAACCTCAATAATATCTCGATGCTTCCGCAGTTTTCTGCCATCTGCGGCATCACGGAGACGGAACTGACGACCGTTTTGGCTCAGGACATAGCACTTCTGGCGGAGGCATACGAGGAGACTCCCGAGCAGATGCACGCCCGGTTGAAGCTGCGCTATGATGGCTACCATTTTACGGAGCAATCAGAGGATATATACAACCCATTTAGCCTGTTTAAATCCTTTGCCAATCTAAAAGTCAGCAACTATTGGTTCGACTCGGGAACGCCAACATATCTGATTCACCAGTTGAAACGCTTCAATACGGATATAACTGCTTTGGATGATTTTCAGGTGTCAGATGCGGCTCTTCAAAGACCTACGCAAACTCTTACCAGTGCTTTCCCATTGTTATTCCAGACCGGTTATCTCACTATAAAGAATTACGACCCCGAAACGTTTATCTATGACGTCTCGATTCCCAATCAGGAAGTGCGCATCGGTTTGACGGAGGCTTTGCTCCCGGCTTATAGCGGTCTTGAGGTGGAAGATGTCCAGCCGGGCTTTGCCCTGAAGTTCTGGCGTGCGCTGAAGGCTGGAGAGATCGATCTCGCCCTGCGTGAGATGCAAGCTTACATCGCCGGTCTGCCGTATATCGAGGGGTTTAAGAAGAAACTGGAGGATGTGACGAAAGCTGAGGGATTCTACGAGTGGACTTTCTATCTAATCTTCTCCATGCTGAACGTTTATGTTCGCACGCAGGTGAAGACAATCCACGGACGTGCCGACATGGTGGTTAATATGACTGATGCTATCTACGTATTCGAACTGAAGATAAACGGCACAGCCCGCGAAGCTCTTGAACAGATAAACTCCAAGGGTTATACTATTCCCTACCAGACCGACGGCCGCAAGGTCGTAAAGGCTGGTATCCGCTTCTCCACGGAGACCCTGGCCATAGAGGATTGGATTATAGAGTGAAGCGAACGATAACTTCTTATTTCAGAACACGGATTGCTCGGATTGAACGGATTTTAAGTTCCTGAACATGTCAAAAGATTATCTGTGTGCATCTGTGTTATCCGTGTTCGTTATAAATTTGAAAACAGCTTCGTTTGTGCTATCCCTTTGAATATTTTATGGCGAGCATCGTGAGGTCGTCGCTTTGTTCAGCATCGCCGACAAAACGGGAAACAGCGGAGGACATAAGGGTTATTAAGGACTTGGCGTCGGACTTAGCTCCGGATTCAGCGTTGTTCTCGGTTTGGGTGTTTACTTCTGTGTCTGAGTCGGAGTTTACGTAAAGGGTATGACGCGTCGTGTATCGGCAGCAGATAGGTGCATAGCATCATCTTCGCGCCGGTGTCGTCGAAGTAAGGCTCGAACCAGCGCCCGTGCTGCGGGTAATAGTTTGCGATGAACAGCAGGCCTGCGCCCACGATGGTCTGATTCTGCTCTACCAGATGCTGAAGCACGGAATAAAGCGAGTCGGGCTGTTGCAGCACCCTCTCGGCCGTCCAGACGGTGTTCTGTACGGCGGTCTCCACCGCTACCATCACCTTCTGGATCTCCAGGTTCTTCACTTGCAGCTCTGTCGCCGCGCGGTGCTCCACCTCCTCGCGTATGCCCTTTCTGGCATACCAGTACTGTGTGGCAGAGATAATCTCTATCAGCACCGCCACAGTAACTATAATCGCCAGCGTGGATTTCGCCCGCAGCGTCTCCGGCCTCAGTTTCTTCAGTATATTCATCCTAATGAGAGGATTTTACTTCCATTTGCTGAACCCGGAGCACACCTCCATAATATAGTCGAAGCGGTTAGCAACGCGCTCGTTGAAGAGTGACTGGCACTCTCTGACTACATCCTCGGGGAAAGAGTCGGAGAGGGAGAGCCAGCTGAAGTTCCTCACGCACGACACCACCTCGACCTGAGCCTTGCGCTGTGCCACGATGTCGGCGGGCAGGCCCTCGAAGTAGCGGTCTATGGCTATATCCCACACTCGCTGTCCGAGTTCGCGCGGCATACCGATTATTTTGTCATAGTCACCTACGAGAGTCACCATAGCGGAGTAAGCGTGGCCCATGTCCAGCATCGGATGACCGTAGCCCATCTCGCCCATGTCTATGAGCATAAGCTCGCCGTCCTGAACCATCACGTTCTTCGTCTGCAAGTCTAAATGCAGCAGACGGTTCGCTTCGGGGATGCTCTCTACGATGCGAAGCATCATATCCACGCTCTCCTGCGGGAAATAGCGGCGTATGTGGTTCACCTGCTCCAGCTCCCGCTCTTTGGCCGACGGCACGTTGCCGCCCAGAGGCACCTCGATGTCGTGCATCTGACGTAGCAGGTCGGCATATTTCAGGGCATATTGTTCCAGCTGTTCCGGGTGCTGTTTGACAATGCTGCTCAATGTCTCGGCGTTCAGCAGCTCATAAACCAGCCCGTAACAATCTGTCTCGGAAGTCTCTTGGCCGGGGGTGGGTCTTTTAACCTTCACAATATCAAACGAGATGGCGGTGGGCATACCCAGCACGAAAGCCTCCTTGGACATAGTGATCTCGCGCCGCACCTCGTCCAGCGTCGTTCCCTCGCGGAACACCTTGATAATGGTGTCGCCGTTCAGCCTATATACGGTGCCTACGCCACCGACTCCAATCAACTGACAGCCGTCAATAATCATCCGCCTCATGGAGCGTTCTACGGTCAGGATCTTCGTGAAGCCCGTGGTGTCCAGCACGTCATAGACCTGCGGCTGCACATCTATCACGCGGAAGCTCTTGTAGCGTTTGGAGAGGGAGAGCAGGATGCGCAGTCCGGAGCTGGAGATATATTCCATCTGCGAGGCATCCATAGTCACCTGTGTAAACGGCGTTTCGCCGTCTGCTTCCGTCAGTCTGCTCAGGGCATTGTTAATCTCTGCACCGACCTCTGCCGATGTACCGGTGTCCAGTCGTCCTGCAAAACTGATGATTACTTCATTACCGTTCCTTGTTATTCGTGTTGCCATAATAATTATAGTTTCTGAAGTTATCGCTTCGCTTGGAAGTTAAAGGAAGTTATTGTTCGCTTCGCTCGCTTGGAAGTTAAAAGGACATTACTTTTGTTAATTGACAATATATTGTATTTGACGATTTACGATTTCACAATTATGGTAGCGCGGGGCAGGACTATCGTACCTTTAACTCCCCTTTAACTCCCTTTTAACTCCCCTTTAACTTCCGATATACGAAGTATTAACATCAATATGTTCTCGTTGTTTCGCCGTTCGTAGCGTATTTCGTTCATATAGTGACGCATCAGGTATATGCCCAGGCCGCCAATCTTACGCTCTTTTAGCCCGAGGCTGACGTCTGCATCCTTCGCTTTTGTGGGGTCGAACGGCCGTCCCTGATCGCGTATCTCGAAGATGAGGCTATCCTCGCTCGCCGTTGCCGTTACCGTCACTTCGCCCCGCGTTCCCTGCGGGTATGCGTAGAGCATTACATTCACCACGGCCTCCTCCACAGCCAGATTCACACCAATCGAGTCACCCTTCTCCAAGCCCATATCCGAGCACACCTCCTTCACGAATATGCCCAGACGTGGCACCTCCTGAACATCATTGCTCAGGACAATCGTCTTCGTCTCATTTTGGCTTCTTGTCAGGGACATAATCTCTCTTTTCTCTTTTCTGCGTGGCAAATATACAGATTATTTCTGAACTGCAAGAAATTCAGGCCAAAAATATCGTGTGTCAGCTTACAGTTAAATATAAACAGTACATGAAAACAAAGATAAAAAGGAATATAATGGTGTTGATTTTTGTGTAAAACTGCGCGAAAGTGGTCGCTAATATATCAAAAATAACACCTCTGCGACCGTTTTCGTGGAATTTTCCTCTCTCAATCCTACTTACCGAAGTGGCCCGGGAGGGGGATATAGACTGAGCTGCCCTTGCGTCCTTCGCGCTTGAGGGCACCCTCATCCAAGAACTTTGCCAGCAGCTTGCGGGCATCGTAGATATTCAGGGTGAGAAGGGTGCGCAGTTCGCTGATGCGCAGGCTGCTTTTCTCTGCAAAGAATTCTGTCAGCTTCTCGTTGATATAAGCCTCGTCAATCTTCTGCCCGGGGAGATATGTCCCGTGCTTGAAGTGAGCGTTTGCGAAGTAATCTATAAGCTGGCGCTCGGGACGGAAAAGCACAGACCTGACGCGCGGGTTCTTAACAATCAGATGCTTACGCTTGTTCTCGGCTACAATCTTTCCCTTGACGCTGAGGCTGAATGTCCCGAGTCCGTCCAGATGAACAGTGTTGTTCCTGCTCAGATGCAGCAGAATCTGCCCTTTCAGGGCATCGAGCACACTCTTCACGTCTGTGCCTGTGAGGGTACATTGCAGGGAAATCTCTTCGCAGAGCCTTTCTGTGCTTACGGCTCCTTCTGTTATGGCGCGGATGTGCGCCCCTTTTGCCTCCTGCCCCGGCTCCGGGTTGGGGTTCAGTTGAATTCTGTAACGTATGTTCATAAAGGTAGTTGTTGGTTATTATTGTTATGATAGTTGTTTGTTATTTGTTGTTATTCGTTTCCTCTTGATTCATCGACCTTTCCCCCTTGGCTAAATGACTGTTCCCCCTTGGTCCATTGACTCTTTGCCCTTGGTCCATTGACCCTTCGCCCTTGGTCTATTGATTATAACACAGTTGTGTTTTAATTAATATACAGCTGTGTTACAATTAACACACATCTGTGTTATAATTAACACACGGCTGTGTGTTAATGAATGAATCGAGGCCGACAAGTCGCTTTCCCATGGCCCAAAGGTCGGTGTGCCTTGGGAGAATAGTCAGTAAAGCTTGGGAGGATTTTCAGTGTTCCTCGGGAGGATTTTCAGTGTGCCTTGGGAGAATAGTCGGTAAACCTTGGGAGGATTTTCAGTGTTCCTCGGGAGGGTTGCCGGTGTGTTTAAGGATGTGGGCTTTATCGCCTGGCTTTCTTGGGCTGCTCGGGTGCGCTGAGGCGGAACATGATGGGGAGGTTGAGGCGTGAACGCACGGTCACGCCTTTCTGAGTGGCGGGATTCCATTTCGGCATACTCTTCACGACGCGGACGGCTTCTTCGGCAAGCGATGGGTCCGGGGAGCGCACGGCTTTCACTTCGGTTATTGAGCCGTCGGTGTTCACCACGAACTGCACGAAAACGCGGCCCTGGATGCCCTGTTCCTGCGCTACTGCAGGATAACGGATTTGCTTTGCTAACCAAGCGTAGCAGGCCTCGTTACCGCCGGGGAAAGAGGCATTCTTCTCCACGACCTCGAATACCCTGTTGTCTCCACCCTCTGCGCCTGCAGAGGAATTGCTGCTTTGGCCGCCTGCCTTCGCATCGCCGTTAGCTGCTGCGCCGCCGTTACCGGCGTCCTGATTCTCTTCGGGGGCGCTGAGGCGGAACATGATGGGGATGTTGAAGCGAGAGCGCACGGCCTTGCTGTTCTGCGTAGCGGGATTCCATCTCGGCATACTCTTAACGACGCGGACGGCCTCTTCGGCGAGCGATGGGTCCGGGGAGCGCACGGCTTTCACATCGTCCAGTGTACCGTCGGTGTTCACCACGAATTGTACGAAAACGCGGCCCTGGATGCCCTGCTCCTGCGCCAACGCAGGATATTGTATGTGCTGAGCAATCCAGTTGTAGCAGGCTGCGTCGCCGCCCGGAAAGGAGGCGTTCTTCTCTACGACTTCGTAAATCTTGTCTTCCTTGCTTTCGCTGCCTCCCTTCTGGGCAGCGGCTTGGCCGATGGTCAGCACCATAGCCGCGATGAGCAATAATAGTTTCTTCATAGGTCGGAGTTTTAGTGTTTTCGCCGACAAAAGTAGTACTTTATTCTGTTTGCACAAAAGAAAGCACGAATTAATTCATAATTTATAATGCAGAATGCATAATTTTGGGGCGAGGCCTTACGGCAAAACGAAAGGGGGCTGTGCCAAACGGATGTGACACAGCCCCCATATTGAGTTTATGTTGTGGTTTTCGGCGGTTACAAGCTGGAATCGTCGCTCCAGTCGTCCTCCCAGTTTATGGTGTTACCCTTGGCCCAGGCGTTGCCGCCGTCTATTTCCTCATTAACATGCACGTCGGCGTTGGTTATCTCGCCCTCTTTCAGGTTGCCTGAGAGGGCCAGGATGGAGGCGGTACACAGGCTGTGTACCACCGTCCTCGGATGTAAATAAGTCTTTTTCATAGTAGCAGTGGGTCTTTACTTCACCATTACTTTCTTGCCGTTGATGATGTAAACTCCCTTGGGGAGTCTTCCATTGACCATTTTGCGGCCGTTGAGGTCAAAGATGTTGGCGGGTGAGTCGCCGTCGGCTGTCAGAGGCTGAACGGGAGTGAGTTCGTCGTCAATGACGAAGCTTACGCCCTTGACTCCTGCGGGCAGGGCGGCTGTCGGCAGTTGCAGATAAGCCTTGCCTGCTGCTACTGTGCCGGAGCCTGAACTCTTGAAGAAGCCCTCGTCGTCATCAACCTTGCCATAGAGGAAGTTGGTGTAAGCGCCGTCGGTGGCGTGAACGGTCTGAGCTTCAGTCACGGGCTTGAGCAGGTTCACGTAGAAGGCGTTAGATGTGGTGTAAGGCACTTTGTAGGTGACGCCCTCGGTGCCTGCGAGCAGGAGGCCGGTTCCGGCGGGAACGCTCTCTACGCGGGTGAGGAGCACCTGACCGGAGCTCTTGTCATAACCGCTGGCGATATAAGCCTTCAGACCAGAAACTTCGGAGAAGTCGAGGTCCTGCGAGCAGCAGAATGTCTGCTGTGAGTGAGCCATAGCGATGAACTCCTTGGTGGAGTTGAAGGTGGCCACTACAACCACGTTGGCTGACACGTTCTCGATGGTGTATTTGCCGTCAACGACATCGTCGGTTACGTCAGCACCGTTTACGGTCAGCGTGTTCAGCGTGCGGTCAGGATCGTCTGCTATGGTAATCACCACGTCGTCGCCATATTTGGGAGCCATATTGTCGGCTGTGACGCCGGCTCCGGTGATGGTCACGCTATAAACGGCCTTCGTCCAAGTGGCCGTGTAGCTGCGGTTGCCAGTAGAGCCAGTGGCAATGGTCACGGTCTTGGTGGCTGCATCGAGTCCGGTACCAGTCCATCCGGCGAAGTCGAAGCCTGTCTTGGTCGGGTTGGTGAGGGTGATTGCTGCGCTCTCGATGGTATAGGAAGCGGGGTTGGCGCTCGCCACACTACCGCCTGCGAGTTCGTAGCTGAGGGTGTAGTTGATGGGTGTCCAAGTGGCGTTAATGGTCACGTTTCCGGCGGGGATTGTTGTTGGGATATCGCTGTCCCAGCCTGCGAAGGTGTAGCCAGTGCGCGTCGGGTCGGCAGGTGCCTCAACTGCGGTGGCATAGTCCTGAGTGATAGGATCAATAACAGACCCTCCGGCGGTGTTGAAGGTGATGGTGTATTGGTTGATCGTCCACTGTGCCACGCAAGTCTTGTTCTCTGCAGGGATAGTAGCAGGCACTTCTGGCAGCCAGCCTGCGAAGGTGTAGCCAGTACGGGTCGGGTTGTTAGGAGCCTCAACCTCTGTGGCGTAGTACTGAGTGATGGGATCAATGGCAGAACCTCCGTTGCTGTTGAAAGTGATGGTATATTGGTTAATCTGCCATGTAGCGGTGTAGGCTTTGTTGCCAGTGCTGCCAGATGCAATAGTTACAGACATCAAGGCGTCGCCCTCGCCGTTGAGCTTCCATCCCTTGAAGGTGTAGCCTGTCTTGGTCGGGTTGGTGAGGGTGATGGCAGCGCTCTCGATGGTGTAAGAAGATGGGTTGTCGGCTGTGCCGCCGTCGAGTGTCAGCTCGATATTATACACAATAGGTGTCCAGTTGGCTGTGTAGCTGCGGTCACCGATGCTGCCTGCAGGTATGGTCACCGTTGTCGTGGCGGCATCCAGTCCTGTGCCTGTCCAGCCTGCGAAGGTGTAGCCCTCGCGGGTGGGGTTGTTCAGGGTGATGGCAGCGCTCTCTATGGTGTAGTTCTCAGGGTTAGCTGAAGCCACAGAACCACCGTTGAGTGTGTAGCTGAGGTTATAAGTGATAGCTGTGAAGCCAGCCACGACGGTTTGGTCAGCCAGCAGGTTCTCTACGGTGTAGCTGCCTTCTGTAGGAGTCTTGGCCTCGTCGTTCACGGTGAAGGTTGTCAACTCATAGCCTGTGGCAGGTGTGACTGTGAATACAGCGTCTGTCTCGCGGTCGATGAGAGTGGTCTCCGTTTCATTGTTAGTGGAGCTTATGTCGGCTACGGCCAGTGTGCCGTGAGCTGAAGCTGTGATGCTAACTACAAAGCTGGCGAAGTCCTTGTTGGCGAATTCCTTCCAATTATTAGCTGCCTCGTATGCATCCATCGTGCCACCAGGAACCCACAGCGTAGCATTTTCCAACTCAGTCTCGTTGAAAATACCCTCAGCTATTGTGATAGGTGTCAGCCAAGGAGCCTTCACACTGGTCAACAGTCCTGAGATAGGCGCACTGATTTCAGTCACCTGCGGGCCGAACTCCACACTCGTAGCACTGACGAAGATTGGGTTAACTTCTTCTGTCAATGTCACGTTACGACCGAGGTAGATGGAAGTGGCTGTATTCCAGAAAGGACGTGCATACCAACTTCCAGTCATGGTCAATGGAGTCTCGCTATCCTCAATGGTAATACTGGTCATGCTGCCGCAATCTTGGAATGCAACGTCTCCTATGGTCATAACAGAGGCTGGAATACTGATGCTGGTTAAGCCAGAGTTACTAAATGCCCCATTGCCAATGGTTGCCAGTGTGGAAGGCAGAGCGATGGATTTTAATTTAGGGCAATCATGAAAAGCATTTATGCCGATGCTCGTCACGTTGCTGCCCATTATCACCACCAATTCCTCCACGCCCTGATTGTTTTCGTCATCCCAATAGGTTCCGCAACTATAGAAAGCCGCCTCACCGATGGTGGTCACGCCACTGCCAATGGTGATACTTGTAAGTTTGTTATTACTATAGAACAACGCTGGATTAATGGTTGTTACTTTCGGACCAAACTCCACGCTTGTGGCTTCATATAGGATTGGATTATTCTCTCCTCCAGTCAGTGTCAGGTTACGACCAATGTAGATGGTGGTAGCTGTATTATTCAAGAAAGGACGTTCATACCAAGTTCCTGGCATTGTCAATGGAGTTTCGCTATCCTCAATGGTGATACTGGACATGCTGTTACAGTCTTGGAATGTAGCGTCTCCGATGGTCATAACAGAGGCAGGAATGGAGATGCTGGTTAAACCAGTGTTACAGAATGCCCCATTGCCAATGGTTGTCAGTTTTGAAGGCAGGGCAATGGATTTTAATTTAGGGCAATCATGAAAAGCATTTATGCCGATGCTCGTCACGTTGCTGCCCATCGTCACCACAGTTTCAGAAACCTCTTCTGCGCCACCACAAGAATAGAAAGCATTGTCACCGATGGTGGTCACGCCACTGCCAATGGTGATACTTGTAAGTTTGTTGTTACTATAGAACAACGCAGGATTAATGGTTGTTACTTTCGGGCCAAACTCCACGCTGGTGACATCATAAGTGAGTGGATTAACCTCTTCTCCTGTCAGTATCAGATTACGACCAATGTAAATGGTGGAAGCTGGACTCCATAAGGGACGCTCATACCAAGATCCTGCCATTGTCAATGGAGTCTCGCTATCCTCAATGGTGATACTGGTCATGCTGTTGCATCCACCGAATGCTGCATCTCCAATGGTCAAAACAGAAGCAGGAATGGTGACGCTGGTGATTCCTGTTCCATTGAAACCGCTGACTCCAATAGAAGTCACAGCGTAGGTAACAGCCTCGTGGGTCACACTCGTCGGTATGACTAATGCACCAGTAAGTTCGACTTCATCGGCCTTAGCTATGGAGACCTTGTGGTTTTCTTCGTCTGTCACCGAATAGGTGAAGTTGCCAACAGTAAATTTTGTTTGTGCTCCTATGGCTATCGCCACGAAGAAGAGCACGGTGGAAAAGATTAGTTTCTTCATAATATTAATATGGTTAGTAATGATTAGCATTGATACTTTCACGGCATAATACGGCACAAAAGTATGAATATGGCACTAATCAGTCACTAACAATTTTATAATTTAACTTACAATTCTTAAAAATGTAAGTAAAATCAGGCCTCAGAAGCCTTCCATTCGCTTGGAGTCTGGCCCGTGATCTCCTTGAAAGCGCGGAAGAATGACGTCTCGTTAGCAAAACCGACAGCCAGATAGAGGCTGCTGATTTTGGCATTGGGCTGCTCGCGCATCAGCTGCTTGGCGTAGGCGATGCGGTAAGTGTTCACAAAGGTGTTGAAAGAACAGTCGCGACCAGACCGGATGGCGGTAGAGACGGTAGCGCGCGGCACAGACAACGCGGTCGCAACTTCTTGAATTTTGAGGTCGCTGCGGAGATAAGGCTTCTGATCCTCCATAAATTGGCAAAGAAGGGGTAAAAAAGACTCACCCTCAGCTTCTTCGGTGTGAGATGGGCTGAGGGTGGGACTTGTGAGTGTAGTTTCGGTCGTATTGTTTTCGCTGGGGTAGTCCTCATTCGGGAGTGTCTTCTTCTTCCGAATGAAGAAGATGAACGCGGCCGCGACCAGAAATATACCCGCCAGCAAGAGCCACAGCCAGAAGTGGTCTGTCTTTGCCGTCATTTCAGAATCTCCGAGATGAAGGATGTATGCCGCGTTGTTCAGCTTGAAATTGTTGGTGTGATGCCCCCTTTCACCTGCAATCAATGCGCCCCCTGCGAATACCAGATTACCATCGTCTGTAAGTGTCGGATTACAATATACAGGGGAGGGCAGAGGATCTGTGTAGTAGAGAGTCACCTGCGCAGCCTCTCCCTCCGCTGACGTAAGCGGCAGTGGGTTGGCCTTAAGCACATATATACGGTGGGCATCGTCAATGCCGTGCATGTAAGCGCACTCACGGTTGCGGTCAACCACGACGCAGTCGAGATAATAAATGCTATCGCCTTCGATTCCCTTGATAGGTATCGGGCTTTGTGTCGGCACAAGCGAGAACTCCTCGCCTTGAATCTTCATGAATGCAATCTCACCGGCCTTGTTTTGAACTGTAATCAGATAAGTGTAGTCGCCTGCGGCTGTGTCTCCGATTAAGAAGTTCTCCATCCTGTGGTCGCTGCAGTCTGACCATCGCAGTCTCCACTCGTCTAAGAGAGGAACGCGGAAAGGCTCGCCACGGAAACGATCCACCCAAATGCTGTCAAGTGGTTTCCCGTAATTGTCGTGCCACGCGAGTATGATGGCGTTATCGCGCGCGCTACGTAATATATAAGGAAAGCAACGTCCCTGTTTGGCTGGTTTGACGGTTTGGAATTTATCCCGTCCGTCGTATAGGGAAATCGCATCGTCACGATACCAGTTGCCCGAGATGACCACCTGTCCGCTGTCTATCTCTACGCCAGAGGCAAAGGCACGCTTCGTGTCGAGGCAGCCAAAACCGGTGAATGAGTGGCTGACAGGGTCATAGGCCTGGACAGAGAATTGCTGTCCTATGCCGAGGTTGTCCTCAATGCCGCCGGCAATAAGCACTTTGCCGGAAGAGAGAATCTGACAAAGGGATATGTCTGCCGTGTAGGGCATCTGCATCAGGTGCCACTTGCCGTCGGCAAAATATTCTGCCGTGGGTGTGGGTACGAAGCCGTCGGTGTGCCCTCCTATTACAACCACCTCTCCGTTCACATATAGCAATGCGTGGCTGCTTCGCGGAACATTAAGGTCGGGGAGTCTCTCGGCCTCAATCTTCACCATCGGACACGATGATACATCTCTCTTATCTGCCGCTGCGATGTGGACAGACAAGAGCATGAGAACGAGCAGACAAAGCAACTGTTTCAAGGTAGTTTTTGGGGCAAAAATGCATTTCACAAGTGCAAATGTACGGCAAATGGATGTAAAATGCAAATAATTCGCCTTTTTTTTCAAAAACTACCCTATGTGCAGGTTATTGAAGAAGTGTGTCGAGTTGGCGGAAGTCGTCTATGATGGCGGTGGGGACGGATTCGTCCACTTGCTCGTCGCCCCAGCCGATACCTCTGTACCATATTGTCTGGCAACCGGCAGCGCGTGCGGGAAGGATGTCCTTGGAGAAGCTGTCGCCGATAACAACCACATCCTTTGCGGGGATGCCGAGAGCCGTGACGCCGAGTTGGAAGATGCGGGGATCGGGCTTGCGGACACCGACGACGGCCGACTCGATGATATGGCTGAAATAGTTGCGGAGGCCGAAATCTGTGAGGATTGCCTGTATGTTGCCGTAGAAGTTGCTTACGAGACAGAGGGGGTAGCGGTCGGCAAGATGAGAGATGACGGGGCCGCTCACATCAAGGACGCGCAGGACATAGTCGTAGCAATAGCGGGCCACGGCGCTGGCAGCGGGGGAGGGTGTCTCGGCGGGGAAACCGCCGGACACACGCCCCGCAGAGGGGGCGGCAGGAACAGAGGGGGCGGCTGGCTGCCACCAGCCTTTTTCCTGGAGGTAGGAGAGCTCGATGTCGGCCTTGATGCGGAGGAGGTCGAGCATGGTGTGCTGGGGCTTAATGAGTGGCTCACGCGCAAGGGTGCGCTCGCCGTGGACGTAAGCCTCACGGAACTGCTCTTTAGTGACATCGATGCCGGAGGCTCGGAAGGCTTCCCAAAGGACTTCGCTCCAGTGGGTGCTGGCGGTGTCTATTGTGCCGCCGTAGTCGAAGATTATGGCGCGGATGTACATCATTCAGAATGTAAAATGTAGAATGTAAAATGTAGGGGCCCCCTATAATCCCCCGGAGGGGGATGGAGGGTTGGGGGAAGTTTAAGGAGTTTAAGGGGTTGCCAGCTCGTCTGCCCAACGGCGGCAGAAGGACTCGTGTTGGTGGCGCATGTGGAAATAGATGGCGGAGAGAACTACTATCTCAAAAGCCCACCAGAGCCAGGGCTCGTCGATGAGGACGGCGATGTAGAGGGCTGCGGCGCGGGTGTTGAAGGTGAGGATATTTGTCCATTTCATCAGGGGAAGACTGAGGGCGCGGAAGCGGTCGCGCACGTCCTGCGGGTACTGGCCGTTGTATTTTGCCTTGAGCAGACGATAGAAGCGCTGGAACTGCGGGGAGGCCAGCTCCTGGGTGTGGGTGTAATTGACATAGAACCACTGGAAGCCCTTCTCTATGAGATGGCCGCGCCAAGGCATCGAATCGAACTTAGCCTTCTGTTCGGCATAGTTGTCGAACTCGCTACCGCCGTCGCCTTTCAGGAAGAAGAGGTGGATGTTGCGGTAGTAGTCTGCAAGCTGGCACTGATAGGTGTGGCAGATGAAACCGCTCACGGCAGCTGTGACAAAGGCCCACCCGCCCCAGGTGTATTCGGGGAAGAATGGCATGGGCTTGTCGAATAGGCGGAGGCATATGAAGAAGTAGATGGGGATAAACCACACGTCGGACGAGGCACCGTCGAGGATGCGTCCGAGAGGGGTTTTCTGGCCCGTCATGCGGGCCAGTTGGCCGTCGGCGCTGTCATAATGGTTTGCCCAGACGAGCAGCAGCACACCTATTATATTAATGATAAGGCCTTTGGTGGTGTCTGCATCCCACCAGAAGCATACGGCGGCTGCAACGCCGAGAATCATTGAGAAGATGGTGACGGTGTTGGGGTGAACGCCGAGGCGGGCGAACAGGAGAGCCCAACGGTAGCCGATGGGGCGGTTGAAGACTTTGTCGAACCACTCTTCAGTGTCTTGCGACTTGTAGGTTGAGGTTATTGAAGTTTTTTCCATATTTTGTTGTTATTTCGTTATTGTTTTGACTATGGCATCGGCGGCGGCTTCGCGGCAGCGGCTGAAACTTGGCCAGTCGTTGAAATCGATGATGACAAACGAGCCGTCGGGACGGACTATGGCGTCGCCGCCATAGACGGGGGTGGAGAGGGCTTCGGAGAGGCGGTTGCACCCATCCTGCAGGCTCCGGACATCGAAGTCGTAATGGCGGGGAACGCCATTGGCTTCCTCAAGACCGAATTTGCTGTGGGCGGGGTCGGCATAATCCCAGTCAAAGAAGACTGTGCCGGCAACGCCGTAGAACTTAACCAGATCACCCTCGACATGCTCGCTGCAGAGGACGGTCTCCTCGCCCCGGTCGCGGAATTGGCGGAGAACGGTTTCAGCCTCTTGAGAATTATGAACCAGGACGACGTCCTCACGCACCTGTGAATAGCCCTTGTCGCGTTTAATCCAGAAGGGGAAGGGGAGGTTAAAGGGTTTAAGAGGTTCAAGAGGTTTAAGAGGTTCAAGAGGTTTAAGAGGTTCAAGAAGTTCAAGAGGTTCAAGGGATTCAAGGGGCAGGTCGGTGGGCATGCTTATGGTCTCGGGCATCGGGACACCGCAGCGCTCAAGTGCGGCGTTGACGCTGCTGCGCACAGAGCAGAGCTGGACTCCGATGGCGGGATTGACACAGCGGAGTTGGCTATAGAAGGTGTCGGTGCAAAGGAACGTCAGGATGTCGGTGTTGCGTGACATGGAGAAGAGAGCGCTCGGCTGGTTGCTCACGGCCTGTTTCTCGCGGGTGAGGAGGCTGATAGCGTGGCGGTCGTCTGTGCGCAGTACCTCGTGGCCAAAGGCTTCGAGGCGTGTGGCTACGGCCTCGAAGATGGCTGTATCTGCATCCTGCATGTTAGGAGAGAACAGTGCGTCGCGTATAATTCCGATTATTTTCATGCGAGAGGGTGGGGGTTATGCCTGAGAGATGTTGGCTGTAAGGAACTCTTCTGCCTTGCGGATGTCCTCGGCGTGATCTACGTCCAGAATCTTGGTGA
Source organism: Bacteroidaceae bacterium (assembly GCA_017447625.1). GTDB lineage: Bacteria > Bacteroidota > Bacteroidia > Bacteroidales > Bacteroidaceae > Physcousia. The sequence goes on along the minus strand of JAFSNB010000001.1, from coordinate 19,783 downwards.
AGGGGCAGGCTTTGAGGCGGAGACCGTCGCTGACGAGGGCGCGCTGGAAGTTGCGCATACGGCTCTGGCCGCTCTCGATGCAGCGGCGCAGGGTGGGGAAAGCCGTGTCTGTGAGGCAATAGATGCCGCCAGAGATGAAACGGCACTCGGAGATTCCGTCTGTGCCGGCTGCGCTTTGTGCGAACTGCTCCTGGGAGTCGTGGAAGCCGGTGATGCGAAGGTCGGGAGCGGTGGAGACCCAAAGAGGCTTCTCGTCATCCACGAAGTCGGTAACAGCCATAAGGCCGTCGAGTGGGGAAGAGGCGGGCTGGGTCTCGGCGGGAGAACCGCCGAGCACACTACCCGAAGCGGGGAAAGAAGAAGCGGGGAAAGAAGAGGCGGCTGCCCGGCCAGAGGGGGAAACCGACTCGGTGAAAGTGTGGATGTAGGTGCGGAACTCTTCTTCTCGGAAGATGGTGTCAACTGTGGTGAGGCAGAAGGGGCCCTGTCCGAGCAAAGGCATCAACTCGTAGAAACTGTGCATGGACGAGGGGGTGGTCTTGACGATGAGGCGGAGACACGGGTCGGCGGCCTGAAGCTGGCGAAGGTGCTCCTGGGTGAGGGGCGTCAAGTTATTGGTGATTATGGTTATACTCTCCGCTCCGCATGTGTGAAAGATGCGGATGAGGCGATCAATCATCGGTTCGCCCAACAGGGGTACAAGAGGCTTGGGCTTACTGATGCCCTCTTCGGCGAGGCGGGAACCTTCGCCCGCTGCAAGTATGGCAAATTTCATGAGAGAATCTTTCAGAATGTAAAATGTATAATATAAAATATAGTTTGGCCCCCTATAATCCCCCGGCGGGGGATGTTGGGGCTAATGGGCTTTATTGAGTGGGGGAGGGGTCTTTGGTGGGACAGACCTTAATGAGGGCGAGGCCTACTGCCATCCAGAAGAGTTCACGGACGCGGCTGATAATAGAAATGAAGAGGCCGATCTCGTTGGTCATCCCCATCTGTGCCGTTGACATCGCGAAGCCACCCTCGCGACCGCCCATCTGCATCGGGATAAAGAAGAGCATATTGGCGAAGAGGGAGGTGAAGGCCAGGATGAGGACACAATGGATGTAAGTGAGGAACGAGGCTCCGCCGGTGTCGAAAATGAGCAACATGAAGAATATCTCCAGCGCCTGCATCATGCGGCCTATGTATTCGAGGGCGAGAGAGAGGTAGAAACTGCGCCGGCTCTGACTCATCAAGGCCGCTATCTGGGAGTCGATGCGCTGCAGTGACTCTGCGTGACTGTCGGCAAAGCGATGAGCCCAGTTGCGGCAGCCGGGAATATGGCACAAGGCACGGATCAGCTTCACCATCATCCCGTTCTTATAGCCTTTGACAAAGAGATAGATGCCTGCAAAGCAGAACAGAACAACCAATGCCAGCAGCACTGCTATGCCCGACTGCAGAGGCATAACGAGCAGGTAAAGAACGACGCCTGTAAGCCAGAACCAGAAATGGCTGAAGATGTGCATCATGGCGAACAGCACCACCGAGGATGTGGCTCTCTGCGAGCCCACTACGGGTGTCATCTCCATGATTTTGTACGGTTCGCCGCCGAGAAGACCGACGGGTGTGGCTGAGTTGAGGGCGAAGCCGGAGATGGTTATCTTGAGCAACCGAGCAAAGGATATCGGAACCTCGCCGCTCTCGCGAAGGATTACAAGCCAGGTCAGGGCGTTCATGACATAAAGCACAAGCCAGAGCCCGATGACGGCAAACAGCCAGTAGCCGGCGCGGCAGATGTCTGCCCACAGCTGGCGGAAGCTGACCTCGAAGGTAAACAGCATGATTATTACTGCTGCGAGGCCGATTATGAACAGTATGTTGCGTATTGTTGCCTTTTTCATGGGCGCAAAGGTACACATTAATTTATATATTTAGGCTCTAAATGGGCATAAAAGATTAAATCCAGCCACTTCTTTTGTGATTAACGGGAAAATAACTACCTTTGCGCCGCAAAATTAAACGAGTTTATCCATCATTTACCACACATTTCACTTATGAGAGAAGAATGGAGAGGGTTCCGAGGAACCAAATGGGTAGATGAAGTCAATGTTCGCGACTTCATCCAGAACAATTACACACCTTACGACGGGGACGAGAGCTTCCTCACCGGCCCCACAGAAGCAACCAACACACTCTGGGGTAAGCTGCAGGAACTGCAACGTCAGGAGCGTGCCAAGGGCGGAGTGCTCGACATGGAGACGGAAGTGGTTTCCAGCATGACAGCCTATGGTCCCGGTTACATCGACCCCGCAACGAAAGACCTTGAGAGAATCGTAGGTCTGCAGACGGACAAGCCCCTGAAACGTGCCTTTATGCCCTATGGCGGTATAAAGATGGCAGAGCAGGCTTGCACCACTTATGGCTATCAGCCTTCAGATAAACTGCACGAAATCTTCACCAAGTACTGCAAGACGCATAATGATGGCGTGTTCGATGCCTACACAGATGAGATGAAGCGTGTGCGCCACAACCACATCCTCACCGGTCTGCCCGACACCTACGGCCGCGGCCGCATCGTTGGTGACTACCGTCGTGTGGCACTCTATGGCATCGACTTCCTGATTGAGCAGAAGGAGATTGACAAGTACAACTGCGGCAAGCGTCAGATGAGCGAGGATATTATCCGTCTGCGTGAGGAGATTTCCATGCAGATCAAGGCTCTGAAGGAGATGAAGAAGATGGCTGAGATCTACGGTTATGATATCAGTCAGCCCGCCAAGAACGCACGCGAGGCTGTGCAGTGGCTCTACTTCGGTTATCTGGCTGCCATCAAGACCCAGAACGGAGCTGCGATGTCCGTTGGCCGCGTATCCACCTTCCTTGACATCTATATCACCCGCGACCTGAACGAAGGCACGCTCACCGAGCAGGAGGCTCAGGAACTCATTGACCATCTGGTGATGAAGTTCCGCATGGTGAAGTTCGCACGTATCCCTTCTTACAACGAGGTGTTCTCAGGCGACCCCGTCTGGGCTACGCTCGAAGTGGCTGGTATCGGTCAGGACGGCCGTCATCAGGTGACAAAGAACTGTTACCGCTTCCTCCACACATTGGAGAACATGGGCCCCTCGCCCGAACCAAACCTCACTGTCCTCTATTCACCCCGTCTGCCTGAGACCTTCAAGCGCTATGCTGCATGGATTTCCGTGAAGACAAGTTCAATACAGTATGAGAACGACGAGGTGATGCGTCCAATCTGGGGTGACGACTACAGCATCTGCTGCTGTGTCAGTGCCACACAGACAGGTAAGGAGATGCAGTTCTTCGGCGCACGTGCCAATATGGCTAAGACCCTGCTCTATGCCATCAACGGCGGTGTGGATGCCAAGACCCGTGAGCAGTGCGGACCGAAGTTCCGTCCTATCACCAGCGAATACCTGACTTGGGAGGAACTCGAACCCCGTTTCCGCGATATGCTGGAGTGGCTGGCCGACGTTTATGTGAACACGCTGAACCTCATTCACTACATGCACGACAAGTACTTCTATGAGGCAGCTGAGATGGCACTTATCGATACGGATGTGCGCCGCACCTTCGCCACTGGTATCGCAGGTTTCAGCCACGTCATAGACAGTATCTGTGCCGTGAAATATGCCAAGGTGAAGATAATCCGAGACGAGACAGGCTTCAATGTAGATTACCAGGTTGAAGGCGACTTCCCCCGCTACGGTAACGACGACGACCGCGCCGATGAGGTCGGTCTGTGGGTGCTCAAGACCTTCCTGGCCAAAATCAAGCGCCACCACACCTATCGTGACGCCGAGCCTACGACATCCATCCTTACCATCACGTCTAACGTTGTTTATGGCAAATACACTGGAAATCTGCCCGATGGCCGCCGTGCCGGAGCACCGCTTTCACCCGGAGCCAACCCCAGTTACGGTGCTGAGAAGAACGGCCTGCTCGCTTCACTGAACAGTGTGGCTAAGATTCCGTACGAGTATGCTCTGGACGGCATCTCCAACACTCAGACTATTGCTCCAAGCACTCTAGGTCACACTGACGAGGAGCGTGCCAACACCCTCGTTCATGTCATGGACGGTTACTTCACCAAAGGCGCTCACCATCTGAACGTCAATGTGTTCGGTGTGGATAAGCTGCTTGATGCTATGGAGCATCCCGAGAAGCCTGAATACGCGAACTTCACTATACGCGTCAGCGGTTACGCCGTGAAGTTCATTGACCTCACACATGAGCAGCAGCTGGATGTGATTGCACGCTCGGCTCATGAGAGGATGTAGGAGGACCCTCCCCCCTGCCCCTCCCTTGTAGGGCGGGGAGTAGTTACTTATGGTTAATTCAGGTACACTATTAGTTCATTCATTCGAATCCTTCGGCTCGGTTGACGGGCCGGGGATTCGATTTATTGTATTTGTGAAGGGGTGTGCTATGCGGTGCGCCTACTGCCACAATCCCGATACATGGAGCTGTGAGGGAGCCGAAGAATGGGCGGCTGAGGATATTCTGGACCGTGCTGAGCGCTTTCGCGACTATTGGGGTAAGGAGGGCGGCATAACCGTGAGCGGCGGCGAAGCGATGCTTCAAGCTGAGGCTGTGACGGAGTTGTTTGTGAAAGCCCACGAACGCGGCATCAGCACCTGCCTCGACACCAGTGCACAGCCCTACCGTCCGTCGGAAAAGATGGACGCTCTGCTGCGTGCCTCAGACACCGTGCTTTTGGACATAAAACATATCGATGACGAGAAACATCGCGAACTTACGGGGCATACAAATAAGAATATCCTGGATTGTGCAAGACATCTCTCAGAGTTGGGAGTGCAGGTCTGGATCCGTCATGTGCTTGTGCCCGGGTGGACGGATGACGAAGCGTCATTGCATCGCCTGAATGAATTTCTGCGGACGTTGAAGAACATCCGTCGCATAGAAATCCTTCCCTATCACACCCTTGGGGTATATAAATGGAAGCAACTGGGCTTCACCTACCGTTTGGAGGGTGTGCAACCACCTACGGCAGAGAGCGTGAAGAACGCCGAAGCTATCTTACGTGAAGGAGTCAGCTTTATCTAACCAAAAGCTTTTGTCCGTTTCTTATCACTACGCCTCTTTGCGGGATGCTGTTCAGACGGCGTCCTGTAAGGTCGTAAATGTCTGTGGCGATGCCGTTTTCGGTAGATCGGGGAGCTTCTACAGACGATGGGTCGCTATTCTTATAATAAAGCAGGCGGAAATGGTCGAAAATAGTCCAGTCGCTATCCACTTCAACCGTCTTGCGGATGCCGATGCGAAGGCGTCTGTCGGTGACCCTTACGAAGACTTTGTTGTCAGCATAAAGCCCTGAAGAGAAGGCTTCGCTGGCTTCAGACATAGTGTTCGGATATTGGTCGAGCTGCTCCTGATGAATGTTTTGTAGCGGGCTGCTAACCTCGTTCGCATAGAGCTGTGCGGGGCGCGGGTATGTCTCACCGTCTATCTGCGCATTGCCATCGACTCCAGCACGATAGAAACCCTGACAAGAGAGCTTGTACCACCCGTTGGGGATATCGGTAAGTTCTTGATATACATCGAATGAGGTGTTGTATTTCTCTGCACACATATTTGTGTTTATACCGCCCTGCACAGGTTCGCCCTGCCATGCGCCAAAACTGTTGTCGTTGCGCCCAAAGTCGGGGCAGGTAATCAAGAAGGAGGCGTCACGCGGCTTGGTGAGTGTTGCCAATGATAGAGATTCAATGCGGTCGGCCTTGCTGACTATGCGCCAACGTACATTCTGCGGAACGGTCTTGTCACTCATCTCAATCAGATGAGTCTCTGTGTTGGCACAGAGATAGTTGGCGCCGTCGCTGGTGATGCGGTAAGTGTCTCCGGCCGTGTTTACCGGAACGAACTGCCACACGTGAGCGGGCTGGTCCAAATACAGAATCTCGGGACTGCCGAGATAATGGTCTGTGTCCGAGTTGTATATGCCACCGTCTATTGTACGCCCGATACCGGAGAAGTTGAGATTCAGGAGCAGGCCGACTTCGTCAGTAATAGCCTGTGTTCCCCAAGCGCCTCCGGCAGAGAGGTATTCCTTAGTTCCGAGATTGTAGAGATAGGCTGTTGTAGGCTCAACGGTCGGGGTGTTGGTGTTGAAGTGAGTCTGCTGCACCTCAATGACACCGACTCCCTCCTGACACAGCACAACATAGGCGGCTCCGGCATCGCGTCCGGGAGACGCCACGGTGTAGTCCTTTATCCCAGAGTAAGTGTTTGTAGCCCACGAGTGTGTGTGGCCTGAGAAGTGGACTGGGTTGAGTGTCTGCTTTATCAGGCTGGCATACTTCTGCTTCTTCTGGGTGGCTGTAGAGTATGCTGTTTCGTTTGATGGGTCGATGTGGTTGCCCGTGTTATTATTGTCAAGCCACCAGCGCTCGTTGTCAGAACCGGCAACAAGGGGGAAATGCTGAGTCCATATAGAAGGCTCGTCCTTGTGCAGGTTGACAAACTCCTCCAACTTGCTGATAACCCCGTCAGGAGCATAGTATTTGTCATAACCTGTGACGTAACCGAGCACTTTATTCACGGAATAAGGCTTGTAGAACCAGTATTCCTGACCGCAATAGAAGCGCACGCCGCGGAAGCGGAACGTGTAGGGGTCGCCCTGCCGGTGGCCGGAATCGTCGATGATGGTCGTTATGTCCTCTACTCCGAGCTGTGCCGAAGCCTCCTTGAACTTGTTGATGGTGGCTTTGGTGGCCTCGTTGTCTGCTATGCCGCCATTGCCTCCAGTCAGGGCCACGTCGGTGCCATTGTCCCAATAATCAGGCACATAGTCGTGGTTACCCGCCATTGTGAGGAAGGGTATTCCGGCAGAGATGAATGCATTGAACACCTCTTCGAAGGTGGCGTGGTCGTCCATGGAGTCCTGATCCATGTCTCCGAGACACAGTACGAGATCTGCTTTGGGAACGTAGGAGGGTAGGGAGGTGAAAGAGACGCGTTTGCCGCCCGTCTGCCCCATAGAGATAATGTTCTGAATGTAGCTGTTCATGTTCTCCACCGACGTGCCGTCGTGCCCGTTCTGGTTCAGGTGCGGGTCGGACAGGATTACCACGGTGAAATACTCTTGCGCTTTTGTCCTTACAGAATATATAGATAAGGCCAAAAACACGGCTAAAACTGGTATAAATGAGTGAAAAAGTCTTCGCATAGGTCGTAAATGATTGTTAGCGGGGGCAAAGATAAGCAAAATTGTTGCTTTCTTGCACGTAGTTCAAAGTTTATTTGTACTTTTGCACGCAAATTTGTAAAGAAACACAGAATTATGGCTTTAAAAGCAGGAATAGTGGGCTTGCCGAACGTGGGCAAGTCAACGTTGTTCAACTGCCTGTCGAGCGCAAAAGCACAGGCAGCTAATTTCCCTTTTTGCACAATCGACGCGCAGCTGGGGCAGGTGTCGGTGCCTGATGAGCGCCTCACGAAACTTGCAGAACTGGTTCACCCCGGACGTATTGTGCCGGCTACATGTGACATCGTGGATATAGCGGGTCTGGTCAAGGGCGCATCGCAGGGCGAGGGCCTTGGCAACCAGTTCTTGGGCAATATCCGCGAGTGTGACGCTATTATACATGTTTTGCGCTGCTTTGACAACGACAATATTGTACATGTAGATGGCAGTGTGGATCCCGTACGCGACAAGGAGATTATTGATGCTGAACTCCAGCTGAAAGACCTTGAGACGGTGGAGAGCCGCATCCATCGCGTAGAGAAGCAGGCCCGCGTGGGCGGCGACAAACAGGCAAAGGTCGAACTGGATGTGTTGGAGGCATACAAGGCCGCTCTGGTGCAGGGCCGCAGCGCACGTTCCGTGACTTTCGACTCAGAAGAGGCTCAGGCCGCTGCCCGCAACCTCTTCCTCCTGACCACCAAACCAGTGCTTTATGTGTGCAACGTAGATGACGCTGCGGCTGCCAACGGCAATGCATACGTTGAGGCTGTGCGCAAGGCAATCGAAGGCGAGGATGCAGCCCTGCTCGTAATCAGTGCACAGACAGAGGCGGACATCGCCGAACTGGAGAGCTATGAGGAGAAGCAGATGTTCCTGGAGGATCTGGGTCTGAAGGAGAGCGGCTGCGACCGCCTCATCAAGGCAATCTACTCGCTGCTTGGTCTTCAGACATTTATAACGGCCGGAGAGATGGAAGTCAAAGCCTGGACCTTCCGCCGCGGATGGAAAGCTCCCCAGTGTGCCGGCGTTATTCACACCGACTTCGAGAAGGGCTTTATACGTGCCGAAGTAATCAAGTATGAAGACTATATCAAATATGGCTCCGAGGCAGCCGTTCGCGAAGCCGGCAAGATGGGAGTAGAAGGTAAGGACTATGTAGTGCAGGACGGCGACATAATGCACTTCAGATTTAATGTATAAAGGATGGAAAGTCTATTTATAGTTTGGAATCCTGACGCAGTAGCGTTCACCATCGGCAGTTTCGGCATACGATGGTATTCTCTGTGCTGGTGCGCAGGTCTGCTCAGTGTGTTTTTTCTGGAACAGAAGCTCTACCGTGAGCAGAAGATTGCAGACGAGCTGTTCGACCCGTTGTTCATATACAGTTTCCTGGGTATCCTCATCGGAGCACGTCTGGGACATTGCATATTCTACGAGCCGGAGTATTTCCTTTCTTCATGGCAACATGTGGTTGAGATGCTCTTGCCTATTCGCTTTACCAACGGAGGCGTAACCATGACGGGCTACACCGGACTGGCAAGCCACGGAGGTACGTTGGGTCTGATTATTGCCTTGTGGCTCTATGTACGGCGGACAAAACTCCCGTTCCTTAAGGTGTTGGATAATATAGCCATAGTAACCCCGATCTGTGCTTGTGCTATCCGATTGGGCAACCTGATGAACTCTGAAATCATCGGCTCCCCGACCAATGTGCCTTGGGCTTTTGTCTTCGAACGGGTTGATATGATACCGCGACACCCGGGACAATTGTACGAAGCCATCGCCTATTTCCTGTTCTTCTTTGTAGGGTGGTGGTTCTATCGCCGCCATGCGGAGCGTGTGGGATCGGGATTCTTCTTCGGACTCTGCATATTCCTGATTTTCACCTTCCGCTTCTTTATTGAATACACCAAGGAGGTGCAGGTGGATTTCGAGCAGGGTATGCTCTTCAATATGGGACAGTTGCTAAGCGTTCCCTTTATCCTGCTTGGCGGATGGTGCATTGTGAGAGGCATCCGTTTGTCTAAGAAACAAGTATAGCATATAACTGTTATATGTCAGCAACACGCAACATACAGACTCAGACCCTCAGTCAGGTTCAGACGCTTGCGCCGCAGCAACTGCTCGCGGCCGAGCTCATCGAGATGCCTGTGGAGGAACTGCGCTCGCGCGTGGAACGGGAACTGGAGGAGAATCCGACATTGGAGCGGATGCCGGATACAGATGCTGACGGTTATGAGTCAGAGGGCGGAGGCGAGAGTGAAGCGTCTGACTTCACGGCAGACTATGCACCGGACGATGTCCCCGACTTTATTCCTGGTCAGGGAGATAATGAGAGGTCAACAGCTCAATGGGGGGAGAGCCGATCCTTCCACGACCAGTTGGAAGAGCAGATAGGCTATTTCAAGCTGGACGAACACGAAGAGGAACTCATTCGCTATCTCATCGGGTCTTTGGACAATGACGGCCTGTTGCGGACTCCTCTGACTCAGATTCAGGACGAATTGGAAGTCTATCACAACATATCTGCGACTATCGGAGAACTGGAGCATGTACTGAGTATATTGCAGCACTTCGAACCCGCTGGAGTGGGAGCCCGCAACTTGAGAGAATGTCTCTTACTGCAGGTGCAGATGGCACCGGACAGCGGAAGTCAGGAGAAGAAGCAGTTGGAGACATTGCTCCGCAACTACTTCGACCTGCTGATGTTGAAACGGTGGGATCGCATACGCCAGAGGATGCACCTCACAGATGTGGAGGTGGCACGGCTACAGCATGATGTGCGCCATCTCAATCCTCGTCCTGGCAGCGCTCCAGATGAAGCTCTCGGACACAACCAGCACCAGATAACTCCCGATTTCATCGTGGATACCGACCCTTATGGGCAGGTGACTGTGAGCCTCGCAAACGGCAATGTGCCCAGCCTTAGAGTCAATCAGGAAGACCAGGATCTTCTGGCTCAGTATTCAGAGCAGAAACCGGCTCAGTTGACCCGTAGCGAACGTGACGCACTGACTTACGTCCGTGACAATGTCGGTCGTGCGCAGCTCTTTATCGAGGCTCTGTTGACCCGCAGGCAGAATCTGCTAAAGACGATGAATGTTATAGTGAGGCGTCAGCATATCTTCTTCGAGACGGGTGACGACACACAGCTCGTGCCAATGAGTATGGGAGATGTGGCCAAGGATACGGGCCTTCATATCTCTACCGTGTCGCGGGCCGCAAACAGCAAATGGGTTCAGACCACCTTCGGGACATATCCGTTGAAGTGGTTCTTTACGACAGCTGCACGCCAGGACGGAGACGACGTGTCTGTAAGGAAAATCAAGGCTATTCTGAAGGAACTGATAGACAAAGAGGATAAGCACTCACCTCTCTCGGATGAAGTGCTGACGGAAGAACTGAGAAAGCATAATGTAGATATAGCGCGACGCACCACGGCAAAGTATCGTGAGAGTTTGGGTATTCCTGTGGCCCGTCTTCGTAAAATATCAATATGAACCGCAATATAATCATAGCAGCGAGGCTGCTGTCAGCCGTATTCAGACCACAGTATTACTCTGTGGTTGCTTTCATCGTGCTGTTTATGTGTACGTGGCTGAGCCTGTTCCCATTGCCGTTCAAGATATTCGTTCTGGTTATTATCACGCTTGGCACTGTGGCTCTGCCGCGTATGTTCACCAGATTATGGAGGCAGGCCAACGGCTGGCATTTGTATCAGTTGCGTGAACGCGAGAAACGTTTTGCGCCGTACCTGTTCAATATCATCTGTTACGGCCTGACCCTATATCTCTTAGACCGACTTCATCTGCCGCAATATATGCGTGGAGTGTTGGTTGGTGCACTGGGCATACAGATAGCCTGCGCGTTTATAAATCTATGGTGGAAAATATCCACTCACTGCGCTGGTACAGGAGGTGCCATCGGAGCTCTTGTGGCTTACAGCATAGTCTTCGGGTTCAACCCTACGGGCTGGCTTTGTCTGCTGATACTTATCTCCGGCCTTGTCGGAAGCAGCCGTATGCTTCTCCGTCAGCACACTCTGATGCAGGTCGTTGCAGGAACCATAGTTGGCTGTATCTGCGGCTTTCTTGGAATAATATTAAAATAAAATAGGAATAAATAAAACGATTATAAACATGAATTACCTTTTCACTTCTGAATCTGTGTCTGAAGGCCATCCTGACAAGGTGGCAGATCAGATTTCCGATGCCGTTCTCGATAATCTTCTGGCATTTGACCCTCAGTCCAAAGTGGCGTGTGAGACTCTGGTCACAACCGGACAGGTCGTGCTGGCAGGTGAGGTCAAATCTACTGCTTATGTTGATTTGCCGGAGATAGCTCGTCAGACCATAAGACGTATCGGTTACACGAAAGCTGAATATATGTTTGAGGCCAACAGTTGCGGCGTATTCTCTGCCATTCATGAGCAAAGCCAGGATATCAACCAAGGCGTTGAACGTGAGGATCCGATGCAGCAGGGAGCTGGCGACCAGGGAATGATGTTCGGCTATGCCACCAACGAAACCGAGAACTATATGCCTCTCGCCCTTGATCTGTCACACCGCATTTTGCAAGTTCTGGCTGACATCAGGCGTGAAGGCCGTGAGATGACATATCTCAGGCCGGACGCAAAGAGCCAGGTGACGATAGAATACAGCGAGGATGGTACTCCGTTGCGTGTAGATACTATAGTCGTATCCACACAACACGACGAGTTTATTCCGGCCATTGACGGAGACCAGCTCAAGGCAGACCGCGAGATGCTGGCCACGATTCGTCACGATGTCATCAACATACTTATGCCGCGCGTCATAGAGAATATTCACAGCGAGAGTGTCCGCGCTCTATTCGATGAACATATTAAGTACCACGTTAATCCTACCGGCAAGTTCGTTATCGGAGGCCCGCACGGCGATACGGGTCTCACAGGCCGCAAAATCATTGTAGATACCTACGGCGGCAAGGGCGCACATGGCGGTGGCGCATTCTCCGGCAAAGACCCCTCGAAGGTGGATCGTTCCGCCGCTTATGCTGCACGCCATATTGCCAAGAACATGGTAGCTGCGGGAGTGGCTGATGAGATGCTGGTTCAGCTCTCTTATGCCATTGGCGTAGCCGAACCGGTAAGTATCTATGTAAACACTTACGGCAAGAGCCACGTCAAGATGTCCGACGGTGAGATAGCACGCATTATTTCCAGACTCTTTGACTTGAGACCCAAAGCCATCGAGGACCGTCTGAAACTCCGCAACCCAATCTATGAGGAGACTGCGGCCTACGGTCACATGGGTCGCCAGCCCCAGCGTATAGTCAAGACCTTCCATAGCCGCTATGCGCCGGCTGTCACCTGCGACGTGGAGCTCTTCACTTGGGAGAAACTGGACTATGTAGAAACCATTCGTAAAGCCTTCTCGATATGAACATAGCAGTATATTGTGCTTCGAGCACAAAGATCCATCCGGAGTATTTTGAGGCTGCCCGTGTTGTAGGCTCAGAGTTGGCCCGCCGAGGTGTAAATCTCGTGAATGGAGCTGGGAATATGGGCCTTATGGCCGCTACATCTGACGCTTGTCTCGAAGCAGGCGGCACCGTAACTGGGATTATCCCCAAGTTTATGGTGGAACAGGGCTGGCATCACGAAGGCCTTACAGAGCTTATCCTGACGGAAAATATGCACGAGCGCAAGCAGGCCATCGCCAACATGTCCGACGGCTGCATCGCCCTGCCCGGTGGATGCGGCACTTTGGAAGAGTTGCTTGAAGTCATCACATGGAAACAGTTGGGCATATACCTCAATCCTATAGTAATCCTCAATTTGCGCGGTTATTACGACCATCTCCTGCAACAACTGCAGAGGGGCATCGAAGAGCATTTCCTTGGAGAACGTCATGCTGGTATCTGGCGTGTGGCTACAACTCCTGAGGAGGCTGTAGAGCTCGTTTTGACCACTCCACAGTGGGATGCAAGCGTAAGGAAGTTCGCAGCTATTTAAAGTACAGCGTATGCAAGGAGCACCGTCTTCAATTCCCATTCCCTACGCAGAGCTGTGTGTGCGTGACACACTGCTTGCACGCGATTCCTTGTTGTTCAACGAGGAGATTGTCGCCAAAGGGGATAGTTATGGTATGCTAGGCCATGAACGGCCGATAACCATAAAGGGAAATGATGTGGTAATCTGCTACATGCTGTTGTGCTTCATCTTGTTTGTGTTTATTGTGCGTTATGCCAATCGTCATCTGAAAGACCGGGTTAAAGACTACTTCTTTCCTACCCGTTACGTGCCGAAGATGCCGGCAAACACCAATTGGAGCAAGGGGCTGATAAAGGTCGCTTCTGTTTTTATTGTCAGTGCCTTGGCTTCATTGGCCTATGTTATCCTCACTCGGATTTCGGATATCTATCTATCCTTCAATGCCATTCATGTGGTCATTGTTACCAGTCTGGCAGTCCTCCTTTTTTATATTTACTCGAGGGTACTCGTGTGCAGGTGGGTGCATTGGGTTTTCTTTACAAAAGAGCAACGAGCAGAATGGAATAAGCACTTTTCTTTACTGATTTTGGTCGAATGCCTTTTCCTCTTTCCCTTTTCGTTAGTTTTGCTTTTTGCTTCATTACCTATGTATGAGGTGGTCCTTTCGGCAATAATAGTCTTCATTTTGCTTAAAATTCTCTTCCTTTTTAAGGTAAAAACTATCTTTTTCCCTTCTTTTTATGGTAGTCTTTATCTTTTTATGTACCTTTGTGCCCTCGAAGGCCTGCCTTTACTGGTACTGTGGAGCACACTGGATACTGTCTCACACGGCCTGATTAGTAAAATTTAGGACACGAAGCACATTAAGAGATGATAAAGAAGATTTTGGTTAGCCAACCCAAGCCCTCTTCCGACAAGTCACCCTACTATGACATTGCGGCAAAATATGGCGTAGAAATTGAGTTCCGTCCCTTTATCAAGGTTGAAGGAATCGACTCTAAGGAATTCAGGTCGCAGAAGATTAGTATTCTCGATCACACGGCAGTCATATTCACGTCGCGCCATGCTATCGACCATTTCTTTCAGCTTTGCAAGGAAATGCGTGTTGTTATTCCGGATGACATGAAGTATTTCTGTGTTACTGAGCAGATAGCTCTTTACATCCAGAAGTATGTTCAGTACCGTAAGCGCAAAGTGTTCTATGGCACGACTGGCAAGATCAATGACCTTCTGCCTGCGATGACAAAGCATAAGAACGAACGTTATTTTGTGCCGTTGAGTGATGTCCACAACGACGATATCAAGAATCTGCTGGACGAAAAGAAGTTGCGCCACACAGAAGGTGTTATGTACCGTACGGTCAGCAACAACTTCCGCTCCGACGAACCGTTCGATTATGACTTGATAGTCTTCTTCAGCCCCTCTGGTGTGCGCTCTTTGCTTGAGAACTTCCCCGACTTCAAGCAAGATAAGATTGCTATTGCCACCTTCGGTCCCACAACGGCAAAGGCCGTTCGTGATGCTGGCCTACGCCTTGACCTCGAAGCTCCCACACAGCAGTATCCAAGCATTACCAGTGCCATTGACGCATTTATTGCCAAGGTAAACAAGGCTTGAACTGAGTCTTGCAAAAGACATCTCTGCACATTGAGAGCATGAATCAGTCTTTCCCAAAGGAACAACGGCTTTGTAGCCTCAAACAAACTGAAGCTCTATTTGCCGGCAGTGGAGTGTCAATCTCTGCCTTTCCTATTCGGGCTGTCTTCATTACAGACTCCAAAGAACCAAAGAATCCCGTTTCAGACTCAACTGAATTGCTCACTACTAAGAGTGTGAGCGCATGCCGGATTCTGGTGTCTGTAGGGAAAAGAAAATTCAAACATGCAGTGGATCGCAACCGCGCCAAGCGGCAGGTGCGTGAAGCGTGGCGCCTGAACCGCGACATCTTATTGTCAGAGATAGGAGAATCCATAGGCCTCAGTATCGCTTTCATCTGGCTCGCAGCAGAGCCGCAGCCTTCTTCTTTGGTTCATCGCAAGATGAAGAACATCCTCTACCGTATCGTAGAGCATATTAAAGGTCAGTCCTCGATTTCATCTACTTGCTCAGAGTAACAACCGCACAAATGGCTTCCGTCGTCTCTTACATAACCAGGTTGCTCATATTCCCGATTCGCTGTTATCAGCGATACATATCTCCGCTTACACCTCCCTGCTGCCGATACACTCCTACTTGTTCGCAGTATGCAGTGGAGGCTCTGCAGAAACACGGACCTATAAAGGGACTGTATCTGGCTATTAAGCGACTTTTGAGCTGCAATCCTTGGGGCGGACATGGTTATGACCCGGTTCCTGACAAATGGCATTTCTGAATATACATACTCACCACCCTTGTCCTGAAGGTGAATACACAATCCCGTCCTATGGTATCCACCCTTGGGATGTGACAGACCAATGGAGGGAACAGGTGTCGGTGCTTCGTGAGACTTTGCAGTCATTGCCATCGGAAACTCGCTACTTTATTGGTGAGTGCGGGTTAGACAAATTGACATCCGCTTCCTACCAGAATCAACTTTCAGCCTTTGAAGCACAGATTGATTTGGCAAATCAATTCCGCCGTCCGCTTATTATACATTGTGTTCGCGCCGTAGATGATCTGCTTCGTCTCCGCAAGAAAGCCAGGACGCCGTGGGTGTTTCACGGCTTTCGCGGTAATCCGCAACAGATGCAGCAACTGTTGCGTGCAGGCATTGATATCAGTTTCGGCTTCCGTTTCAACGAAGAAAGCGCGATGCAATGCCCGGCAGAGCATCTTTTTCTGGAAACCGACGAGGGCAGACGTGATTCTGAGGGCAAGTCTGATAACAGCATAGCTCCCCTTTACGCCACCATTGCCTCTCTGCGGGACATATCTAAAGAAGCGTTGATGACTCAGACTGTCACCAACGCTTCCAGATTATTCTTCTAAGTTCTTGTTTTTGCTTTATTCGAGCATCAGCACGACAGCGTCGCTGTGCTTCATGTTGCTCATCGTAACGCCCGGTTCAGCGATGTAGTTAGTCGGGTCGCAGATGTAGTACTTCTGGTCGCCAACCATCACATAGTCACCGGAAACCTTCTCGCCAGCTGCGAAATTGACGGCTGAAGCCAGATGGCCTGGATAGTAGATGAGCACGCACTTCATACCGAGTACGTCGCGGACGATGCGGGTGAAGAGGATTGCGTGGTCCTCGCAGTCGCAGAACGGATACTTCAGTGTCTCCTCGGAGAAGAAGGCGCGGTCGAAGCCCCAAATCTTCTCGTCGTAACCGTAGGTGAGACCTGTCTGGCACCAGTCAAGCAGTCGGCGAATCTGCTCCACTTGGCTCTTGCCCTTCAGCTTCTCCTTCAGCACGGGGTAGATCTGCTCCTTCACGTTATTATCCATCGGAGTGTTGGCGTACATGCCCCACTTCGTCATGGCATCCTCGTTCACGCAGAAAGCGGGATAGTTGTCGAAGAACTTCATCAGGTTGTTGTTGATGCGAACTGTGACAGCCATATCCTTATAGCGCTTAGCCTTGATGGTGCGCGGCTCTGTCAGGTCGGCATCGAACTGGGGCTCTGCCATCATCACGAGCGACATAGTCTGCTCTGCGGTGAAGGGGTGGTTGCAGGCGTTAATCATGTTCACGTTGAACTCCTCCTCGCCAAGAGGATAGAAGTTGGTGCCGTTCATCTTGAAATAACCCTTGCCAAAGATGCTCTCGTCTGAAGCATAGAGCAGATAGAGCTTGCCGTTGGCCTCAGCCAGACGCATACGATAGCCAGAGTTGGCAAAGAGGAATGCTGTGAGCAGAGTGGCCTCGTTTGTGCCTTTGCCGAGATATTCCTGAGCCACAGTATATAGCATCTCGAGATATGCCCAGTCGCACATGTGGCGCTCTTCGCGCTGCTGGAGGCAGTCGTAGAGCAGGGGAGTATAAGCATCGGTGCTGCACTCGCGCCAAGCCTTAGCCACAGCTGCGCCTTTGGTGTTAGCCATTGACAGCTTTGTCTTTATTCCGTCAGTGCGCAACATGAGCTTGGTGTTGTAGAACTCGCAGGAGAAGCGCGGGTCTTCTACCTGTTTTGCCTCCGCTTCGTCCGTATCAACCGTGGGCATCACGAACGGATCCACACCCAGTGCGGCCACGGGTTGCGGCTGATTCTTGGGCTTCTCTACAGGAATAATCTCCTTCGGCTTGATTACGGAGTCGAGACGTACTACATTCTCCGGCATCGGCAGGTCTATAGAACCCTTAACTTGCTGCTGCTGGCCGCCCTTGATGGTCTGGGGCGCAGCATCATCCTGTGCCAGTTGCAGACGTTTGATAACTTCCTCGGGAATAGTTGGCTTGTCTATCGGACGCTTCAGAGGCTCCATGCGGTTGAAGTGATCCCAAGCCATCTCAAGGAATTTGGCATACTGGGCATTACAGGAGTCGCGGAAGTTGTTGTATTTCTTCTTCTTTCCCTTGGTGAACTGGTCGAATTTCTCCTGTGGAGTCAATTTCTTCTTCTTCTGTTGCGTCGTAGTCGGGGTGGTGCGTTTGTTCTGTGCCACCACGTTGCCGCCTACGCCAAGCAACATACACATAGTAAGAATGAGAATCTTCTTCATATTAGTTTCTCTTTGTTCGTTGGTCTTTCTGAAAGAAAGCATCTATGAGGCTGCAACCCCAATAGTGAATATGGGGCTGACGGCCTCGTAGATGCTTCCTGTGAATCGATGGGATTATTCGAAGAGCTTATTGAACTTCTCGCTCAAGCCGTCGGCCTCCTGCTCCAGTTCGTCACGCAGAGCTTGCTTGGCGTTGTCCAGAGCCTGCTTGGCGCTCATGAAGAGGTAGATCTGAACCTCAGTGTTGCCGTTCTTGTTCTTCCTGTAGCAGGAAACGACAGCAACGGTGCGGGGCAGAGTAGCAGAGCTGATAGAGGTGCTCTTCTGTAATGTCTTGGTGATAGATGCTGCATCACCAGGGGCAATGGCCTTGTTGGCAATCTCCTGTTCTGTCAGGTTCATCAGCTCGCTCTTAAGGCTTGATGCCAGCTGCTGACGAGCAACTTCGGTTGCCTGAATCTTGGCGGCGTCATAGTTCTCACCGATGCTCATACCGTTGTTCACATAGAACTTGGAGAAGCCGTATTCGTCCTTGTCGAACTGCTTGGTGAATGACTCGCGCAACTGTATCTCAAGGGGCAGGTCGCCGGCACCTACTTGCCAGCCTTCCTTCTTCATCTCCTTGGCGCGCTTTTCGGCCATTTTCTTAATTTCTTTCTCGGTCACGCTGCTACCAGCATATGTACTGATGCTAAACGTAAACAAACAAATCAGTGCGTACAGAAATGTCTTTTTCATGTTTGGTTGGGTTTTATGGTTTGTTAAATCGGGGGCAAATGTATGAACTTTTTGCTTTCCTTCAAAATAATATTGCGAAAAAATGAATATATTTAGTGTTTTTCCTATTCGGAGTAGGGATTCCTCCCGACTATAGGGGTTATCCCCCTTGTACAGACTATTAATTAATGATTGCGCGCGTGCGATATAACGAAAGAGGGTGTGCCATTGATTTGGCACACCCTGATATAATGGTTTTATGAGCTGGTTTAGCCTAAGAAACTGAGCAGAATGCCTGCAGCTACAGCAGAACCGATCACACCGGCAACATTCGGACCCATGGCGTGCATAAGCAGGAAGTTGCGGGGGTCGGCCTTGGCGCCTTCGGTCTGGCTGACGCGGGCTGCCATGGGCACGGCGCTGACGCCGGCGCTGCCGATGAGCGGGTTGATCTTCTCCTTCAGGAAGAGGTTCATGAACTTGGCCAGCAGCACACCGCCTGCGGAGCCTACGCCGAAGGCGACGATGCCCACACAGAGGATGCTGATGGTGCGGAAGTTCAGGAATGCCTCTGCCGTGGCGGTGGCGCCGACGGTGGTTCCGAGAAAGATGACGACGATGTTGTTCAGCTCGTTCTGAGCGGCCTTGGAGAGGCGCTCCACCACGCCGCTCTCCTTCATGAGGTTGCCCAGCATGAGGCAGCCGATAAGGGTGGCTGCGCTCGGCAGGATAAGGCTGACGATGATAGCAACGACGATGGGGAAGATGATCTTCTCCTTCTTGGAGACCGTGCGGAGCTGGGACATACGGATCTTGCGTTCCTTCTCGGTCGTCAGGGCGCGCATGATGGGCGGCTGGATGACGGGCACGAGGGCCATGTACGAGTAGGCAGCCACGGCAATGGGACCCAGGAGGTGGGGAGCCAGCTTGGAGGTCAGGAAGATGGCGGTGGGACCGTCGGCACCACCGATGATGCCGATGGAGGCTGCCTCGGCGGGGTTGAAGCCGAAGAAGTCCATCTGGGTAATCAGGAAGGTGGCGAAGATGCCCAGCTGGGCGGCAGCGCCGAGGAGCAGGCTCTTGGGGTTGGCGATGAGGGGACCGAAGTCCGTCATGGCACCCACGCCGAGGAAGATGAGGCAGGGATAGACACCGGCCTTGACGCCGATGTAGAGCACATCCAGGAGACCACCCTCGGCCATCACGTGGCGGTAGGAGTGGTAGTAGGGGCTGGCGGG
>JAFSNB010000031.1 GCA_017447625.1 Bacteroidaceae bacterium | reverse complement strand
ATTACCTCAAGTCGCATCGTGGGGTAAGGGGATGGTGGCTACATATTGATGTTGTGCTGTTGCTTTTTACTGAAAGCTGCTACTAACGACTCATAAATCTACCCTTAATCGTGTATTGGATGATAGTTGCGGATTTTAGGCTTTTCTCGTTGCTTCCAACGGGGACATAAGGCGGATTAGCAATCACAATATCATAACCTCCCTGTGAGAATACATCATAGAACCAAGTATGCCAAAGGGTGAACTGGTCGTTGGCAGAGAGGTCGAGGCCGCCAAAGTCCACATTGATGCTTTGTTCGCGAAGCTGTTGCTTGACGTTATCAATGATTTCTTGCTTCAGCTGCTCCTTGCGCTGATGGTCAGAGCAGTTGTAGTATTCATCGAGTTTCTCCCGAAGGTCAAAACGCAGTAAATCAAGTTCTTTATCAAACCATGTAAGTTGAGTTCCCTCTCCTTGTTCTGTTGACAAAGTTGTCATCTTCGACAAATCAACACCTTTGTACTGTTCCAGCAGAGAATTGCCCTGCATGATTTTGAAGTCGAGGTTAGGTAAGAACCGTGGAGTTTTCTCGTCAACGATAAGCGAGAGCCAAAAGCGAAGACGAGCAATGTCAACGGCTCCTTTCTCTATATCGACACCGTAGATGTTGTTCTGAATGATGTGTCGCTTGATGTCGGCTGCATTCTTCTCTTCTAATTCGGGATGGATAGCACACTGGCAAAGATAGAGTTGGCGCAGTAATCCCATTGGGAAGGCTCCACTACCAATGGCAGGGTCGCAAATCTTGACCTTCCGCAGGCGTTCAAAAATGTCTTCTGCGATGTTTCCCAATGTGCCAGCATCGTGAGTAAAAACGAACTGACGAATGGAATCTTTTGTCAACTCATCATCGACATCTGTCTGCAGATAGGCAATCAGACTTTCCTGGCACATATACTGCACAATCTCCTTGGGCGTGTAGAACGCGCCCTTGTCCTTGTTGTCCTCCAACAGGTTCTCGAATACACGCCCCAACATTTCGGGGTCAACACCGATTTGTGCATCATTGGGATCGTTCTCATCGATGGTGAAGTTGTATCTCTCAAAGAATTCAAGCACATCACCCAAAAGATGCTGCGGCAAACGGATGTTGGAACAATCCTCTTCGTCTAATTGGAAGAGGCCGCCATTGAGAAATGGTATCTTGATGTCACTTCCCACTTTGATTGAAGCAATGTCGTTGTTGTTCTGTCGGTTGGTGTTGAGGTCATTGAAAAGCGGTTCAAGGAATCCGTCAATGAAGTTGTCCTTATCAGCAAAATCATTGAACTTATTTTGCAGAAAACGTATGTCGCCACCTTTCCAATCCTGACGGTTAGCAGGTACACCCATCCATTCCTTTTTTTGCAGGAACTGGAGGAAAACCAATCGACCCATCAGTTTCTTGATGTAGTCGCGTACCGTCTTCTCTGGGTCCTTATAGACAGCCACAAATTGGTCGAATATCTCATGGCAAGGCTCATGGATGGTCTTCTCCACCCACTTTCCTTTCTCTTTCACATAGCGTTTGCCCGTGATATATTCCACGATGTCAGCATAATGCTCACGGTATTCATCGAAGAATTCCTTGGAGAGCGCTTCCACAGAGAACGCTTCCTTTATGTTCTCAAACGAAATGCCTTTGCGCTGCAATGCATCGAAGCGACCAACGGGTGTGTTATAGAAACTGTCGCTCTCGCCAAAGACGTATGTGTAGCGTTTGGGGGCAGTGCTCTCACCCTTGATATCACTTACAAAAGACAAACGCCACAGTTCGCCACTATCGAATACCACCAAAGCAGCATCGAACTCTCCCCAATTAGGATTTACAAATGACTTTACCAAATTGCGGAGTCCGACGCGCTTACGAGCCACATTGCCATGCTGAATCTGATAATAGAACAAGCCGATGCGGTAATTATCTGTGGTGTCAATGGCACCAAGATAATACCCCTTTTCATCGTCAGGCGTATTGTCTATACGTTCACGTTCTGCTTTCAGTTCTGTTGCATGGAAATAATGCCGTAGCATATTCTGCCATCCTTCTTGATTGAACGGCTGCTGGAATATCTGTCGCAAGTTGTCTTTGCTATATGTCATGATGGAATGCTTTAAATAAATGTTTCAGAAATAATGATTTGTGGGTCGCTAACTTTAGGAACAGCCTTTTCTTGCATTTCGTCGCTCATGGTTTGGTACTCATCAATGAGTTCACCCAAAGCCTGTTTCAGCTTGGTTTCGTCTTCCTTGATTTGTACTTTATCGCCCTTGTAGGGCTTAGAGAGGTCACGCAAGCGACGGGGTAATTGGGTATATATACCTTTATTTATATAGTCAGTAAGAATATGGCATTGCACCTTTGTTGTATTGTCTGGAATTACCTGAGTAATCTTACGAAGGAAGTTGAGCGCAGTCTTTGAAATATTATCAAGGTCAGTACGATTGATGGATGATTCATCGGCAGCCTCTACATATTCCTTGGTGTATCTGTTCAAAGCACGATTCACATGTTCATAGTTCTTACTATCAGCCATGAACGGAGCGGCTTGCTCTTCTGGCATTGCCTTCAGGTACTTGATGGCTTCCAAGAAATCGATAGGCTTTACTGTCTTATCGGTAGCGAGATAGAATTCGGTCTTAACATCGGACGAGACATAAACAATAGACTTATCCGTATGTTTGCCTGTGCTGCGAGCCACGCGACTCTTCAATGGCAATTGCTTCACTTTGTCGTATAGTTCGCGGTTGTCGTGATAGACTTCACGCAATTCACGTATCAATGCCAACTTCTCGTCCATGCTATCCTTCACGTTGCTGTCGAACATCTGGAATTGCTTGACAATTTCTTCCTTGGAATAGATCTGCACATCTTCTCCAAAAGCAGAGTGGAAGCCTTGCAACTTAACAAGAGCATTCTCGTAGAGCTTGATTTGCTCATTACCCTGGGGAGATGGGTAGAACATATAATTATAGATAAATTCAGCCACAGAGCCAATACGATTCACACGACCGATGCGCTGCATCAACCGGGAGGCATTCCATGGAGAATCGTAGTTGACAATGATGTGGGAACGATGCAGGTTTACACCTTCAGCCAGCACATCAGAAGTGAGAATGATGTTGTACTGGTCTTTCTGCACCTCGCTATTGGCATCGAAATTCTCTCTGATAATGGATGCCTTTTTGTCGCGATTCTCGGCAGTAATGGTCAATACATCTTTTCTTCCAAGTTCTCTTTCCAACCTGTCTTTGAGGTAATTCAAGGTATCGACACTTTCGGAGAATACCACCAACTTTCCAGATACGTTTCGACTATCGAAAAATTCTGTCTCAAGTTTCTGGCGGAACAGATCATATTTCTGGTCATCGTGTTCTTTCTGCCAATCGGCATTCAAGGCTTCAAGTACCTGTTTGTCGTGGCGAAGCATTTCGATGAAATCAGGTTCGAAATCGTCAGACTTATAAAGAATATCGCTTTCTAGATAGCCTTTTTTCATGGCCAGTTCAATAATCTGGTCCAGTTCCATACCTTTTGCCTGTAACTCTTTCACATTCAGCTCTGGTGCAATGATGACCTTGTTTTCGGCAAACATCTTCAACATGTCGTTGGTGATACGAAGCAAGGTAGCCAACGAGAGCTTGAAGGCATGGAAACTACTTTCCAGACGCTTCACCATGTGAACACGATAGATACCTGCCAACGTCTGGCCAACATGAACCGCATTGCGATACTTGACGCGATATTCAGGCTTCAGAAACTCTACCGCACGATAACGAGCATAATACAGATGCGGATCAAACTTTTCATCCGAAAGGACGTTCAATGTATAGAAGAATCGTTGACTTGTATCAGCATCCATCTTATACTCAAGCGAGATTGGAGGCTGTGGCTTGGGGAAGATAATACCCTGTGCCTGTAAGTCTTTCTTATATTCGGGGTCGTTCTCGATATTATGACGAGTTCGACGAACCGTCACCTTGTCAATCACTTTCTCACGAATAACCTCATATATTTTGTCAACATCTGCAGTTACATCTCGAGTCTCGCGCTCCTTCATCAATAATCTGTATGCCTTGATGTACTCTGCAAAGAAACCTTTCAGATTAGGAATACCATCGATGGTACAGTTTTGACTGTCTTGGAATAACAAAAGGAGATTGAGCAAATCGTCTGGACGGTTATTCAATGGTGTAGCAGAAAGCAGCATCACTTTCTTTCGCTGATTTTTCAGTAAACCAGAATTTACACAATCAGCCTTACAGATTTTCTGTAGTTCGTCGTACTTACCAGCACCATCGTTACGGAAACCATGTGCTTCATCGACGATAATCAAATCGTATTCTTCTTTTGCCTTGTATTGTTCTTTGCCCTCTAATACACACGATAGTTTACCATTGGTAATAAACTGTGCTTTGTGCTTAATGCCAAACAACTTGAAAGTATTCTCCCAGTTTTCTCGCAAAGCAGGAGGGAATACCACTAGGATGCTGGTGTTCTTGCCATTCGCCTCTATGAATCGCTTGGCTATCATGGTAGCAATCATCGTTTTTCCAAGACCTACCACATCAGCAAGGAACAGACCATTATGACGCATGAGCATTTGGAATCCTTGAATCACAGCATCTGTCTGGTATTTTAGTTCCATGACGCCATTGGGCAACTGAATCGAGAAATCATCCTCTATTTGGTCACCAAAAGTATCAATGAGTACCTTCAAATAGATTTCGTATGGAGTAGGTTGATAACCTAAGTAGGTCTTTTGCTTGATGCTCTCAACATCATCGATAGTCAATGTGATTGCCTCTTCCCATAATTTCTTAAACTCAGAATGGCAATAGTCAACATCATCGAAATCCTTCATGGCTACATTCAACTCATATCGGGGTGACTGTGTGGTGCCAAGTCCGGAATCGGAAATGTTGGAAGAGCCCATGATAACCCAACCATCAGTATTCTCATTGTGGTTATGGGGAAGACATAGGTAGAACTTTGCATGGAGATTCTTAGTGGCGTGAATCTTCATCTGAAGTCTGCCATCTACAAGGTCTTGGCACATCTGCAAGATACCTTCCTCCACTTCTGGGGCATATCGGGCATTGACAATATCCTGTCTGAATTCCTCATCATAGACCAGCTTTGCCTTTTCCTCGTTTTCCAGCATCAACATAGCTTTATTATGTCGACGGAAAATATCGTCAATATTAATACCGACTAATATCTTGATTTCTTCGACATTGTTCAACTCTTTGCGTAGTTTGAAATATCCAGAAGAACGAAAGAAACCCACAACTGCCAGGAAACGGTCGAAAATGGCCATATTATGTGCAATTCCCTTCAGTTTGTCAAAAAGGGTATGACCTGTATCGTTATTGAAAAACTTACTACTCATTTTTAATGTTTATTAATCTGTGATGAGTTCTTTCTTATCACACCCAAGTAACGATGCAATCTTATCCAAGATATGTAGGTCGGGCTGTGATTTGTTGGTACACCACTTGCTGACCGTCGTTACATTCTTTCCGAGTTGCTCCGCCAACCATTTGTTGGTTCGTTTCTTCTCTGCCAGTACAACTTTTATTCGGTTCAAATCTTTCATCTTTTCTTCTTAATATGATTTGAACGCAAATTTAGTGAATTTCTGCATAACAAAAGCAATGTCACGATATATTTTAATGTTTTTAAGGATAAAACGCACCAGAAACCTAATTTTAAAAAATATTCCATCACGTTTTGCCTTAGTCGCACCGCTTTCATTAAGTCTGAAAGTGACGATTGGCAAAACCAAAGTCAACTTGAACTGCTTCGACTTTAATCTGCCCACCCATAGCTATATGCCATCAGTGGCGCATCGACTCTTTCTTTTCAGAACCCTCCGGCGGTTGTCGGGATTTTGTTGTTCTTTTGCGGAGAACACTATTTCCATAACGGTTCATCTTCCCATCCACGGGGAAAAACCATCATGGAAGGTTACACATTGGGATATCTTGTAAGAAGAGATTTGAGGTCTTAGTGAGTTGAAATGCTGCCTCACCAATAACCATGGTATGATAGACGATATCATAGAAAAAGACTTTGTCTGCTGTTAGGTCCTCACGAGTCATTCCCTGGCAGCGGGTCAGTATCGTCTCCGTGGCTTACAATATATGGAGTAGCCGATTGCGGTCTTTAGGCTGCTCTCTCATATATCAGGATTTTGTCACGTTCAACACTCTCACGGGCAAAGTCTGCCAGCGAACCGTCTGTAACTAAATCAACACTACGGTCAAGTATCTGCTCCAGATCGTTCCACATACCAAAGAATTTCAGCCCGACAGACTGTGTTGGATCTAAGACGACGAGTAAATCCACATCGCTAAGTGGTGTCTCTTCGCCACGGGCATAGGAGCCAAAAAGCCATGCTTTCAAGACGGGTTGAGTCTTGAAATATTCGGCTATAGTCTGTTGCATCGCTTGGGTACTCATAATGGTAAGCATACTGGTTTCACGCCGCAAAGTTACAGCTATTATTGAAAAATGAAAAATTAAAGAGTAAAAATTGATAGAAAATGTGGCTTTTTGTGTATCTTTGCGGCCGAAAACAGCAATCAAGAGCACATGATTCAGTCAATGACGGGCTACGGCAAAGCCTCCGCTGAGTTCGGCGGTAAAAAAATTGTTGCCGAAATAAAAAGCCTTAATAGCAAGGCGTTGGATCTCTCTGTACGTATCGCCCCGATTTACCGCGAGAAGGAGATGGAAGTGCGCCAGATGGTGGCTTCCAAATTGGAGCGAGGCAAGATTGAGATGAATATCTGGACAGAAAACGAAGAGTCTGCATCTGCACAACCTATCAATCAGAGTGTGTTTGCAGCTTATGTGGAGCAGTTGCGCCAGTTGAGCGAAACGCAGGGCATCGAGATGCCTGCGGGCGGCCATCTGATGCAGATCGTGCTGCGGATGCCGGATGTGATGACCAAAACAGAGAATCCGGTGCTGACAGACGAAGAGTGGCAGGTGGCTCGCGGAGTGGTGGAAGAGGCCATAGACAAGCTCGTGGAGTTCCGCACTCAGGAGGGAATAGCCCTTGCGCGTAAGTTCGAGGAAAAGCTCACCAACATCGAGAACCTGCTACATTCTATTGAACCCTATGAGACAGAGCGTGTGGAGCGTATCAGAGCGCGTATCATGGACGGTTTGGCGGCTATCCCCAATGCTCAGTATGACAGTAACCGTCTGGAGCAGGAGATGATTTACTACATCGAGAAACTGGACATAAGCGAGGAGAAGCAGCGCCTCACGAACCATCTTGCATATTTCCGTCAGACTATGGCTGAAGGCCACGGCCAGGGCAAGAAACTGGGCTTCATAGCGCAGGAGATGGGCCGCGAGATAAACACCACCGGCTCCAAGAGCAATCAGGCAGAGATGCAGAATATCGTGGTGAAGATGAAGGACGAGCTGGAGCAGATCAAAGAACAAGTTTTAAATGTGATGTAAAGTTACGCCGGGCCGCAAAATAGGAAAGGCCCCCTATAATCCCCCGGTGGGGGATGCCGGGTAAATAGTTAAATCTATAAATCGTAAATAAATTGTAAATCGTAAATCGTCAAATCGTAAAATCAATATATGTTTGGCAAACTACTCATATTCGGTGCTCCGAGCGGTTCTGGCAAGAGCACGATAATCAACAGCCTGATGCCACGGGCCGAACTGCATCTGGCATTCTCGGTAAGTGCTACGTCACGCCCTCCGCGCGGCGAGGAACGTCACGGTGTTGAGTACTTCTTCCTCTCGCCCGAAGAGTTCCGCCAGCGTATCGATGCAGGAGACTTCCTGGAATACGAGGAGGTTTATCACAACCGCTTCTATGGCACATTGCGCGAGCAGGTGGAACGTCAGCTGGAGGCGGGGCAGAACGTGGTTCTCGATCTGGATGTAAACGGCGGACTGCGTGTGAAGCAGATTTATGGCAACCGCGCTATGAGCCTATTCATCCAGCCCCCTTCGATAGAGGCTCTGCGCCAGCGACTTATAGCACGTGCCACCGACGCGCCGGAGGTTATTGAGGAGCGCATAGCACGTGCCGCGTACGAGCTGTCTCAGGCTCCCCACTATGACCGCATAATCATCAACGACGATCTGGAGCAGGCCAAGGCTGAGGCCTACGAAACGGTCAAGGCTTTTCTGAATATATAATCTATGCGAACAGGTATCTACGGAGGCAGTTTTAACCCGATGCATATCGGCCATATCGAGCTTGGCGGGTGGCTTTTGGAACAGGGTTATCTGGACGAGATGTGGTTTCTCGTCTCGCCCCAGAATCCGATGAAGAGGCAGAGCGATTTGCTGGACGACGACATGCGTCTGCATCTGGCCCGTCTGTCCGTAGATAGCTATCAGCGAAACCACAAGACCCGCGTCCGTTTCGCAAAACGCAGCGTCAGGGTGATGAATATCGAGGCCCGGCTGCCGCGTCCCAGTTATATGATAAACACGCTCAATTTGCTGCAGCGACGCTACCCCAAACGCGAATTTATTCTAATTATCGGAGCGGACAACTGGCTAACTTTCCCGCATTGGTATCGTTCTGAGGAAATCCTTGAATATCATCGCATTATTATCTATCCGCGTCCAGGCGTAGAGCTGAATGCAGATGAACTTCCGGAGAATGTGACGCTGATTTCGGGTGCTCCTGAGAATGATGTCTCTTCCACACAAATCCGCGAAGCCATACGCAATAATCCTGATTATAACGGCGAAGGGCTTGTACCGGAGGCCTGGAAGGAAATAAAGGAGTGGGGACTGTATTTATGAGATATTGCTCCAGTCCATCTCGTTTTTCGTAAGTTCATAGAGCCGCCTCCACATAGGGGCGTTCCCAGGCAGCGACTGCGACGGGTCGTTGTCCAGCACATAATTGGCTGTGTCGCGGGCCAGTTGCACAAGCTGTCCGTCGCGTGCCAGATTTGCCACATGCAGGTCGAAGGCGATGCCGCTCTGCTGCGTGCCTTCCAGGTCGCCCGGTCCCCGCTGCCGCAGGTCGGCTTCGGCAATCTCGAATCCGTCGTTGGTTTCACACATTATCTGTATGCGGCTCTTTGTTTCCTTTGACAACTTGTATTTGGTGACAAGGATGCAGTAGCTCTGCTCTGCTCCGCGTCCCACGCGACCGCGCAGCTGATGTAACTGAGCCAGACCGAACCTCTCGGCATTTTGAATAATCATTACGGAGGCATTCGGGACATTTACCCCCACCTCAATAACCGTAGTGGCCACAAGAATCTGAGTCTCTCCGCTGGCAAACCGTTCCATCTCGGCATCCTTGTCCGCGGGTTTCATCTGTCCGTGAACCTTGGAGATCTTAAGGTCGGGGAAGGTGTTGCAGAGCAGGGCGTAGCCCTCTTCAAGATTCTGAAGGTCAATCTTCTCGCTCTCTTTTATAAGTGGATAGACCACATAAACCTGCCGGCCTAAGCTGACTTGCTGACGTATGCCCCGATAGAGGCTTTCGCTGCGCTCCTCCCAGAAGTGAAGGGTCTCTATGGGTTTGCGTCCGGGCGGCAGTTCGTCAATGACGCTCACGTCCAGGTCTCCGTAGAGGGTCATGGCGAGAGTGCGCGGAATCGGCGTGGCTGTCATCACCAGCACGTGGGGCGGCAAAGTGTTCTTCTTCCATAACTTACCGCGCTGGGCAACGCCGAAGCGGTGCTGTTCGTCGATTACGGCGAGACCGAGATTGCGGAAGACGACGGAGTCCTCAATCAGCGCGTGCGTTCCGATAAGAATCTGTACGCTGCCGTCGGCAACGCCCTCGAGAATCGGGTCGCGCCGTTTCTTGCCGGTTACGGCTCCCGTGAGCAGTTCCACCCGCACCGGCATATCCTTTAGGAACTCGCGGAAGGTGGCGGCGTGCTGCTCGGCCAGAATTTCTGTTGGGGCCATCAGGCAGGCCTGATAACCGTTGTCCAGAGCGATAAGCATAGTCATCAGAGCCACAAGTGTCTTGCCGCTGCCCACATCGCCCTGCAGCAGACGGTTCATCTGCTTGCCGCTGCCCGTATCTGCCCTTATCTCACGTATAACCCGCTTCTGGGCGCCGGTAAGTTGAAAAGGCAGATAATCTTTGTAGAAGGTGTTGAAATAGTCGCCGACAATGCGGAACAAATGGCCGCGTGACTGCGCTTGCCGCTCGCGTGTGTAACGTACGATATTAAGTTGGATGAAGAACAGCTCCTCGAACTTCTGCCTGTAGGTGGCCCGTCGCAGTTCGTCTGCCGAGAGCGGGTAATGCATAGCCCGCAGACTCTGCCCCAGCGGCATCAGCGAGTGGCGTGTGATTAGCCATTGCGGGAGGGTCTCGTTTACGGCCACAGTAGTATAGTCCTGGTCTTCAAAGGTAGAATGTACGGTCAGCTTATCCATCAGCGTTTTGGTGAGACGCTCTATGCTGCGGCTGTCCAAGCCGCTCTTCTTCATCTTCTCCGTGGTGTGGTAATAGGGCTGAAGCCCCATAGATGAGAGCGAGAGCGACTCTGCCGGGTCGATGTCCGGATGTGCGATGTTTATGCGTCCGTTGAATACCGTTGGCCGTCCGAACACGATGTACTCTGTTCCTAAGTGGTATTGCTGTCTGGCCCACTTGATGGCCGCCGCCTGAAACCACACGAGATCCATCACGTGCCGCCCGTCGGTGAAATGGGCTGTCAGATGACGCTTGCGCCCAACACCTTCCTCCTCGAAACTGAGAATCTCACCCTTGACCTGCACGAATGGCATATCCGCCGTCAGTTCGTGGATATAGAACAGGCGCGTGCGGTCAATGTGCTTGTAGGGGAAATAGTAGAGCAAGTCCCCGAACGTGCGCAGCCGCAGTTCCTTCTCCAGCATTTCAGCCCGTTTGGGGCCTACGCCGGGCAGATAGGTGAGTGGTGTTGAGAGGTCCATCGTCAACAGTCGTTTTGCAGCAAGGCTTCTGCTACCAAAAGGTCGAATGGCGTGGTCAGTTTGATGTTCTCGCGGTTGCCTTCTATGAGGGAGACGTCTTCTCCGATGGCTTCCACCACGGCCGCGTCGTCGGTGAACTTCTTCTCGTACATCTGTTGGAAAGCCTCTGAGAGGAGGCTCAGCCGGAACGTCTGCGGTGTCTGAACCAGCCGGAATCTGTTCCGGTCAACGGTTTTGCTGTAGTTGGCATCGGCGCCGTCTGACTTCTGCTTTATTTGGCGCAGAGTCTCATGTACAGGAATCACAGGGACGGCGCTTCCCGTAAGGTCGGCCACATCGAAGCAGCGGCGTATTACATCTGCAGACACGAATGGCCGCACGCCGTCGTGGATGGCAACAATAGCTCTCTCTGACGGCTGCAGCTTGTTGATTTCCTCGATAGCCCGTACGCCGTTCTTTACAGAATGGAAACGGGTGGCTCCGCCTTCGACTACTGTGTGCTGGATATGGAATTTATGTCTCACGCAGAGCCTTTGCCAAGCCTCCATCTGATTTTCCGGCAAAACCAGAAAGATACGTACTGTAGGCTCAGCATCAACAAAACGCTCCATAGTGCGCATCAGCACAGGCTTGCCGCCCAACGGCAGGAACTGCTTGGGCGTTTCGCCGCCCATGCGCACGCCCTTGCCGCCGGCTACGATAATCGCGTATTTCGTCAGATCTCTGTCCACAACATTCCAGCCCGCAGAGCGTCTGCGGTTTCCTTGTCTTTAAGCAGTTCAACAATAGTGTAGGCGAACTCGAAGGCAGCGGCGGGGCCTTTGCCCGTGATGAACTGCCCATCGACTTCAACCAGAGCACCCGTGCAGGTGGCGCCAGAAAGCTCACCCTCGAAGCCGGGATAGCAGGTGGCGCGACGGCCTGCGAGCAGTCCGAGATGTCCGAGCACCAGAGGTGCGGCGCAGATGGCGGCCACGGGTTTGCCCTCTTCGGCGTGCATCACGACAGTTGTGCACAACTCCGGGCAGGAGTCGAAGTTCGTGGCTCCGGGCAGTCCGCCAGGCAGCACGAGCAGGTCGGCGTCGCTGAAGTCGGTCTCCTTCAGAAGGGCGTCAGCAACCACAGAGATGCCGTGAGCACCAATCACCTCGTAGTCGTCGTTAATACTTACGATTGTCAGGGGCAGTCCGGCGCGACGGATGATATCCACGGTTGCCAGAGCTTCAATCTCTTCGGTACCGGTAGCAAAGAATAGGTAAATCATAATGTATCTGTTGTTTTAATTTGGGTTGTTCCTATACGTAATTGATTAGAGACATGAGAGATAGCGGTGGATAGTCTCTTCCAGACCGAGATACAGGGCGTCGCAGATGAGTGCGTGTCCGATGCTCACCTCGTCTGTCCAGGGGATTTGCTCTCGGTAGAAAGCCAGATTCTCCAGACTCAGGTCGTGGCCGGCATTCAGGCCGAGGCCGAAATCGCGTGCGGCCTTGGCTGCGCGGATGAACGGGGCTATGGCTGCGTCGCGGTCGGTGGCGTAGGCCTTGGCGTAAGGCTCTGTGTAGAGTTCCACGCGGTCAGCTCCGGCGCGTGCCGCATACTCTACAGCTTCCACGTCCGCCCCAACGAAGATGCTCACGCGGATGCCGGCGGCCTTGAAGCGAGCCGTGACGTCTGTGAGGAAGTCCAGATGGGTACGGGTGTCCCACCCGTGATTGCTCGTAATCTGGTCGTGGCCGTCGGGCACGAGTGTCACCTGTGTGGGCTTAGCCTCAAGAACGAGAGCTATGAATTCGGAAATGGGATTTCCCTCGATGTTGAACTCTGTGGTGAGGACCGGGCGCAGGTCGCGCACATCCTGATAGCGGATGTGACGCTCGTCGGGTCGCGGATGAACGGTTATTCCCTGAGCTCCGAAGCGCTCGCAGTCAAGAGCCACTTTGAGCACGTCGGGGTTGTTGCCGCCGCGTGCGTTGCGCAACGTGGCCACTTTATTGATGTTTACACTTAGTTTTGTCATAACAATTTTGATGATAATGCGGTGCAAATGTACAAATAATTACTTGTATTGCGGTCTAATCGTCGTTTTTTATGCGAATATTTCCTTATTTTAATTGATTATCCTATCTTTGCACCCACAAAACGACATATTCATCATGCGGAAACTCAAGTTTGCCCTGTTTGGCAATATCTATCAGGCACGAAAGTCCGTGGCCGTGCAGAAGCTGCTCAGTCTCCTCGAGGAGCGGGGCGCTCAGCTGCTAATAGACCAGGCCTTTTTGCACTATCTCACTTCAGACATGAAGATAAACGTGAAGCCGAATGCCATAATCAAAGGTGACGACTTCGAAGCCGACGTGGCTATCTCTATGGGCGGAGACGGCACTTTCTTAGAGACGGCCAGAAGGGTAGGCCCGAAGGGAATACCCATCCTCGGCATAAATGTCGGGCGGCTGGGCTTCCTGGCCGATGTGTCTCCAGATGAGATTGGTTCTGCGATAAGCCAGATTTATGAGGGCAGCTACGAGGCCGAGGCCCGTAGCGTGATAGAACTGTCTTATTCCACCGGCTCTCCACAGGGGGCTCCTTTCGCTCTGAACGAGGTGGCCGTGTTGAAGCGTGACAACTCATCAATGATCTCCATCCGTGTAGATATCAACGGTGAGTATCTGGCCACATATCAGGCTGACGGACTTATAGTGAATACTCCGACAGGCTCTACCGGTTACGCCCTGAGCAACGGAGGCCCGATAATGCACCCCACGAGCCGCGCTCTTGGCATTATTCCTGTGGCTCCTCACAGCCTGAGCATCAGGCCGATAACCGTCACCGACGATGCCGAGATAACCCTGCGCGTGACCGCCCGCAACCACAACTTCCTCGTGGCTATTGACGGACGCAGCGAGAAGTGTACCGAGGACGTGGTGCTCACCATACGCCGCGCTCCTCATTATATAAACGTACTGAAACGGCCCGGCCTCTCCTTCTTCCGCACATTACGCACGAAACTGGCTTGGGGAGCCGATCCAAGAGAATGAAAGACGAGAAGTACAGCACGCTGCAGATCCTTCGCTGGTTTCACGGAATCTTCCGCCAGGTGAAGCTTCAGGCACTCATCAATTCGGTGAGCGGCATCCTGCGTGTGGCGCTCGACTTCGCCTTCATCTGGGCAACCAAGACGGCTATAGACATAGCCACAGCGCCGCCTGCCGTCGCCCACTCTGAACACTCGTGGCTGTCTGGCCCCAGCACCCTCGGGCAGGCCGCCTGCCTGCTGGTGTTCATCATGGTTTGCCAGCTCGCACTTGGCTACGCGGGCCGTTGGATAGCAGCCCTGCTCGGAGTCGGGGCGCAGAAGCGGATGCAGGCCCGCATCTTCGGACACCTGCTGCGAAGCCGCTGGCAGGGAATTGAAGTGCGCCACAGCGGAGACACCCTGAACCGTCTGGTTAGTGACTGCGGAACGGTTGTTAATGTTATTACGAATACCGTTCCCCAGGCCCTTACCGTGGTGGTGCGTCTCGTGGCGGCCTTCTTCTTCCTCTTTGCCTTGGATTCCACCATCGCCATTGTGACCATCTTCGTGCTGCCGATATTCATCTTACTCAGCCGCATATATATCAATAGGATGCGGGAACTCACGCGTGTGATGCGAGAGACCGACAGCCGCATTCAGGCCATAATGCAGGAGAGCATACAGCACAGGATGGTGCTGAAGACGCTGGAACGCATTCGCACGATGATTGATTTCCTTGAGGAACAGCAACTTGTGCTCCGCCGACAAGTGCGCCACCGCACCCTCTTCTCCTCGACATCAAACCTCATCCTGAACATAGGCTTCGGGGCTGTGTATATGTTCACTTTCATCTGGAGTGCCTACCAACTCTCCGAGGGCGTTATAACCTTTGGTATGATGACGGCCTTTATCCAGCTCTGCGGCCAGATCCAAGGCCCGTTCCGTGAGATGACCCGTTTTATCCCGACGATTATCGGTTCGTTCACATCTGCCGAACGTCTTATGGAGCTTGAGGAGGCGCCGCTTGAGGCAGACGGCGAGCCTATCCGCTTTACCGATGGCGCAGGCATCCGCTTCACCGATGTGAGCTTCTCATACAACACATCAAAACGTCCTATCCTGCAAGACCTGACTGCGGATTTCCCGCCAGGCTCCGTAACAGCCGTACTTGGAGAGACGGGCGCCGGAAAGACAACCCTCATCCGCCTCATCCTTGCCCTCTTAACTCCCAACAAAGGAACGGTTGAAATATACGGTCCCGACGCCGCGCCAGCTCTCCCCGTCACCCCCCGCACCCGTTGCAATCTGGTTTATGTTCCTCAGGGTAACACGCTCTTCAGCGGCTCACTGCGTTGGAATCTCCTTCTTGGTCGAGCCGACGCAACCGACGAGGATATGCGCCATGCATTGCGTCTCGCTTGTGCGGACTTCGTGGCTTCACTTCCCGACGGTCTTGACACGGTGATAGGTGAGGGTGGGGCAGGCTTGTCCGAGGGACAGGCTCAACGTATCGCAATTGCCCGCGCACTGTTGCGCGAGGGGTCGATTCTTTTGTTGGACGAGGCTACATCAGCCCTTGATGAACAGACGGAGAAGCGCCTGCTAAATAACCTTATAGAGCATTTTGAATCCCAGTTGGTTAAGCCTACTCTTATCTTTGTCACACACCGCAAGGCCGTAGTGGAACATTGCACGCAGGTAATCACCCTCAAAAAGCTAGAGAAGGCTAAGAAGGCTTAGCGGCTTAGTGGCTTAATAGCTTAGTAGTTTAGTGGCTTATGCTGTCAGGTGCTCAAAGAGAATCTTGCATCCGATGGCGATAAGGATGATGCCACCTAAGAGACAAGGATGCAGACGGCTTGCGACAAGGCGTCCGCCATAGATGCCAATCAGCGAACCGGCCAAGGAAAGCACACAGCTCACAATACCGATGGCAAATAGCGGAAACCACAAGTCCTGTATGTCCGTTATTCCTACGCAAGTGAATGATATCCCGACGGCAAGCGCATCGATGCTGGTGGCTACGCTGAGCGTCAGGATAACGGGCAGGCGGGTGGTATCGAATTTCTTCTCTCCCTCTTCGCGGCGGTCGTCAAGAATCATGCTGATTCCAAGATACAATAGTAGGGCGAAGGCAATCCAATGGTCTATTACCTCTATCTGCTGCTCGAAACGGGCTGTCACCGCCCAGCCTATCAGCGGCATCGCGGCCTGAAAAAGTCCAAAGAAGAAAGCCATAAGCAACATCGGCCGGGCAATCCACCGACCCTGAGTTAGGCCGGAAGCCATGCTCACAGAAAAGCAATCCATCGCCAGTCCGATTGCCAACAGCCAAATTTCGAATCCACTCATTTTGTTTTTCTTATATGTAAAAAGAGGGCAAAATTCCGTTTGCGGCGGCAAAAGTAGGCCTTTTTACGCGTATAACCAACAGAAAAACAATAAAAAGCGTTAATAATGAGTGTAAATTCGGATATTTTTTACTACATTTGCAGCGCAAAATGCATGGATGCCTAAAACATTCTTATGGAAACAACATTAGTATTGCTAAAACCAAGTTGCGTCAGCCGTGGCCTTATCGGTGAAATAATTAACCGTTTTGAGCGTCGTGGACTCCAGATTGTCGGAATGAAAATGATGCAACTTGATGATGATAAATTGCGCGAGCATTACTCTCACTTGGTCAACAAACCCTTCTTCCCCGCATTGGCAAAGAGCATGAAGGCTTCTCCCATTGTCGCTATGGCACTTCAGGGAGTAGAGGCCGTAACCGTAGTGCGTGGTATGACAGGTTATACCAACGGCCGAACAGCCGACCCTGGCACAATCCGTGGTGACTACAGTATGAGTAATCAGCAGAACATCGTGCACGCTTCCGACTCTATTGACAGTGCCGAAAAGGAGTTGGCCCGTTTCTTTAAGCCGGAGGAAATATATCCCTACAAGCACGCGTTGGCAGAGTATCTATATGCTCCCGACGAGTACTAAAACAGCAAATCATTTAATATAAACTAATTAGACCAATGATAAAAAGCTTCATAAAGAAAACAGCAGCTACACTCCTACTTATGGCGGCAGTGGCTCCTGTCGCCGGTCAGGACTTGTTGGCAAGACAAGCACCTATTGACAAGAAAATGCGAGCCGTGGATAGCGTTTCTATCCAACGCCTGCTCGAACGTGAATATGTTGAGGACCTTTCCTCTTCTCTCTATCCCGACTGGGAATCCGACTTCATCAACCGCTATGGTAGCGTGAATCTGCCGCAGGAGGTCAAGATAGACCTGCGCGGTTTTTGTATGCCCATAAACTCACGTATAGTGACTTCCAATTATGGCTATCGCAAGCGTTTCCGCCGCCAACATAAGGGCATTGATGTCAATGCATACAAGGGCGATACCATTCGTGCGGCCTTCGACGGAAAGGTGCGTGTGGTAGATAATCAGCCGCGTGGCTACGGCAAAGTGGTCGTGATGCGCCACCCCAACGGACTGGAGACCGTTTATGGACATCTCTCAAAGCACCTGACAGAAGAGGGCGCGGAGATAAAGGCCGGAACGCCTATCGGACTGGCCGGTAACACGGGCCGCAGCTATGGCACCCATCTGCATTTCGAGACACGTCTGGGCGGCCAGTTTATCAATCCGGCTCTGCTCTTCGATTTCGAGGCTCAGGATGTGAAGGGTGACTTCTATGTCTGGCGCAAGCACGGACGTGGCACTATTCTTGACAGTCACCAGGGTGAGGTGAAGGACGAACTCTTGGCTGAAAACGAGCTTGAAGAGGAGGAAGAGGTTGAAGAGACCACTTCTACATCTAACCGCCGCTCTCCGAGTTTCCGCTTCCACAAGGTGCGCAAGGGCGAGACCCTTTCCAGCATTGCCCGGAAACACGGCATCTCTCTCACAAAGTTGTGCAAGGCTAACGGCATCACTAAGCGCACGAAGATTCGTCCTGGTCAGATACTCAAGTACTCATAACTATAACAAAACTTCTGCACGCGCGTATAATTATTAATGTACGCGCGTACATTAATATAATATGGATACGTCCACAGAAGAACAGTTCAGGGCTGTAATGGCCGAATGTCGCGAGGTGTTCGCCAAGAAATTGCATGACTATGGGGCCGCGTGGCGCATACTGCGTGTGCCGTCGCTCACCGATCAGATATTTATCAAGGCCAACCGCATCCGGACTTTGGAAATGAAGGAGGCTTTGGTGGCCGAGGGCATCCGTCCGGAATTTATCGGCATCGTTAATTATGCTATCATTGGCCTGATCCAGTTGGAGCTTGGCTTCGCCGAAAAACCGGATGACCTCACGCAAGAACAAGCTTTGGAGGCCTACGACCGTCACGCAGAGGAGAGTCTCCAACTGATGCTTCGCAAGAACCACGACTACGACGAAGCCTGGCGTGGGATGCGCATATCCTCTTATACAGATCTGATTCTGACAAAGATATTCCGCACAAAGCAAATCGAGGATCTGGGCGGAAAGACTTTGATTAGTGAGGGCATAGATGCCAATTATATGGACATGATGAATTATGCCGTATTCGGTCTCATCAAACTGACTTTCGGATAGGGTAGGGACGCTGCCTATGAACGAAGTAGAACTGACAAAACAAACCCCTCTTGACAAGAACATGCAACAGCCACGTTCAGGCGTGGCGGTGCTCGTTCGTATAGGTGTGAACGTCTGTCGTCTGCTTCTCGCTGCCACGCTGATATTCTCGGGTCTGGTGAAGCTGATAGACCCGACAGGTACTCAGTATAAGATTGAAGACTATTCGGCGGCAATCGGTCTGTCGTTGTCAGATTTCCTCTTTGTGCCTTTGTCTATAGCAGTTACTCTCGCACTTACGGAGTTTTTGTTGGGTGTTAATTTGCTGTTTGGAATACGACGTCTGTTCACCACACGTCTTACGCTTCTCTTGATGTGCGTGATGACGGCCATAACCCTATGGCTTGCCCTGACTGACGCTGTATCAGACTGCGGATGTTTCGGAGATGCTATTCATCTGACCAACTGGCAGACATTCTGCAAGAACTTGGTTCTGCTCACTTTTGCTGCTATTGTTTGGTGGAAAGGGCGTATGCTCCCGCGCTTCATATCTGAGTCTGTCCAGTGGATAATATCTCTATACAGCTTTGTCTATGGCCTCTTCATAGCCGCTCTGTGCATTTATGCGCTGCCGATTATTGATTTCCGCCCGTTCCATATTGGGCAGAATATCCCGAAGGCAATGGAGTGGCCGGAGGATGTGAACAAGCAGCCGGAAATCCTTGATTTCAACATTGAGCCGATAAAGAACTATTTTGAGAACCAATATCTGATAACAACCGACGAACTGCTGGCGGACACAGGATACACCTTCCTGCTCACAGCCCCGCATTTCGAGGATGCAGATGATGGTGCTCTGGACCGCATCAACGCCATTAGCGACTACAGCGACGACTACGGATACCGCTTCCTCTGTCTTACGGCTTCTGATTCAGCGGCTATTGAGCGTTGGTGCGACCTTACCGGAGCAGACTATCCCTTTGCCTTCACAGACGAACTGACTCTGAAGACGATGGTGCGAAGTAATCCGGGCCTGATCCTTCTGCACGGAGGCACAATAGTAGGGAAGTGGTCATCCAACACTTTGCCCGAGGAAAGTGAGTTGCAAGGTCCCCTTCACACCCTGCCTCTGGCCCACCCGAGACTGGAGACTTACAGGCTGATGTTGGCCCGTCTGTTTATGTGGTACGTGCTCCCATTGTTGCTGCTAACCTTCATCGACAGATTGATTGCGACGGTTAAATGGTGGTATCTTCGTAGAAAAAAGGCCGCGCAGTTGGTTAATTCAGAGAAAAGCACTACTTTTGCCGCGTCAATAAGAAATTTATCCCATCAAACAAATAAGACAATGAGAAAGAAGATCGTAGCAGGCAACTGGAAAATGAACCTGACCCTGCAGGAAGGCCTCGCTTTGGCCACCGAACTGAAAGAAGCTCTCGCAGCAGAAAAGCCCAATTGTGACGTAGTCATCTGTACTCCTTTCATCCATCTCGCTAAGGTCGCAGATGTAGTTGAGGGAACTGTTATCGGCCTCGGTGCTGAGAACTGCGCAGACAAAGAGAAAGGCGCATACACCGGCGAGGTGAGCGCAGCCCAGGTGAAGAGCACCGGCGCACAGTATGTAATTCTCGGTCACAGCGAGCGTCGCGCATACTATGGCGAGACCGCTGAGATCCTCAAGGAGAAGGTAAATCTTGCTCTGGCAAACGGCCTTAAGGTTATCTTCTGCATCGGCGAAGTGCTTGAAGAGCGCGAAGCCGGCAAGCAGAACGAGGTGGTAGGCAGCCAGCTGGCTGACAGCCTCTTCGACCTGACCGAAGAGCAGCTTAAGAACATCATCCTCGCTTACGAGCCCGTGTGGGCCATCGGCACTGGCAAGACCGCTACTGCTGAACAGGCTGAGGATATGCACGCATTCATCCGTGGCGTCATCGCCGGTCGTTTCGGCGAGGCTGCTGCAGAGAACATCAGCATCCTCTACGGCGGCAGCTGCAAGCCCAGCAACGCCCGTGAGATCTTTGCAAAGGTCGATGTTGACGGTGGTCTCATCGGTGGTGCAGCTCTGAAGTGCGCTGACTTCAAGGGCATTATCGACGCTTGGAACTAATATCCACTTTTGTTCAAAGCAATAACCCAAAGAATAATTAGCAGCAAAGATGAAAAGGACAGTAAGCCGCCTCTTTTTATATCTTATGTTGTGGCAAAACCACAACAAAATCCTCTTGTGGCAGCCCGTCTCTTTTATCTTTGCTGCTGTCTTTGCAATTCTTGCATCCCTTTCTCCTGTACGCCTTTGTGCACAGGAAAACTTCACCGATCACCTTACTCGTACAGTAGCAGGCGAAGGAACGGTTACTTTGCATCAGGATGCCTACATAACAGCTTTGGTTAATGGCAAGACTCCTATTGCAACAACTCCGGCTCGCCGTCCGACTACCCCCAAGGTTACAACGCCAAAGCCATCCGCTCAGGACACTACCTCTGTGGCTCCGACTCCCGATCCTTCTTCTGAGACAACGCCGGAGCAGTCCTTGCGCAGCGGGCGACGTACCTACGTCAATGGCTACCGCATCCAGGTCTATTCGGGTGGAAACAACCGCAAAAGCAAGCAGGAGGCCGCTTCTATGGCCGGCCGAGTTCGTTCGCAGTTCCCTGAAGCAGCTGTCTATACTCATTTTGTGTCTCCTCACTGGATTTGTCGCGTTGGCGACTTCCGCACCGTTGAGGAAGCTAACGATCTGTTGAGACAGATGAGGGCTACGGGGCAGTTTAATGAAGCGATTGTAGTGAAGAGTAAAGTAGCGGTGATGTATTAGAGTCATACTCGCATTTTCCATGAGCCAATCCCAATCTACAACTTTCAGCAGTCCCGATGCGCTTTCCCGCGAAGAGCGGTTGAACGCTGTTGCTTCAATTTATGAATCTCTGATTCCGCTTTTGGGCGACGATCCCGAGCGCGAGGGACTCGTGAAGACGCCGCAGCGTGTGGCACGTGCCTGGCTTGAGCTCACCCGTGGCTATGATGAGGATCCGATAGCGATCTTGCGTTCAGCCCTCTTCAAAGAGGCTTATCATAACATGGTTGTTGTGAAGGACATTGAGTTCTATTCCCTTTGCGAGCACCACCTATTGCCTTTCTTCGGAATGGTTCACATCGCCTATATCCCCAACGGCGAGATAACAGGCCTTTCCAAGCTGGCACGTATCGTAGATACCTTCAGCCATCGCCTGCAGGTTCAGGAGCGCATGACACAGCAGATTGCCCATTGCATCGAGGAGGCTCTGAACCCCCTGGGCGTTATGGTCGTTGTTGAGGCTCGCCACCTCTGTATGCAGATGCGTGGAGTGGCCAAGCAAAACGCCAACACAACCACTATGCATTACCTCGGTTCTTTTGCTGAGCCGACCATAAGGAGCGAATTCCTACGTCAGATTAATCCGTAGAAAAAGACGTCCCCCGACATAGAACCCCCCATTTTACATTCTACATTTTACATCCATTAGGTGAAATACCATAAATGTGGTATGCAGAATCCGCCATTTGTGGGATTTTGTACCCCGTAAAACCGCCGTACCTTTGCAGCATCAAAATTAACCCTTAAAAATGTAAGACAATGAGTACACAAAAGAAACTCCATTTTGAAACGCTGCAACTGCACGTTGGACAAGAACAAGCCGATCCCGCAACTGATGCTCGCGCTGTTCCCATTTACCAGACCACATCCTATGTGTTCCGAAACTCCCAGCACGCCGCCGACCGCTTCGGCCTGCGCGATGCCGGCAATATCTATGGTCGCCTGACCAACTCCACCCAAGGCGTGTTTGAGGACCGCGTAGCTGCTCTTGAGGGCGGTGTAGCAGGCTTGGCCGTAGCCTCGGGTGCTGCTGCCGTCACATACGCGCTACAGAATATAGCGCAGGCAGGCGACCATATCGTGGCAGCTGACAACCTCTACGGCGGTTCGTATAACCTCATAACCCACACCCTTACCACTCAGGGTATTTCTAATACCATTATTAATATAAACGACCTTAAGGCTCTTGAGGCTGCCATCCGCCCCAATACCAAGGTCATATATGCTGAGACGTTTGGAAATCCCAACTCCGATGTGCTTGACATCGAGGGCGTTGCAGCCGTTGCTCACCGCCATAATATCCCTCTGATTATTGATAACACCTTCGGTACTCCGTTCCTTATCCGCCCGTTGGAGCATGGCGCAGATATCGTTGTTCACTCTGCTACGAAATTCCTCGGCGGTCACGGTTCCAGCCTCGGCGGTGTCATCGTTGACGGAGGCTCTTTCGACTGGAAGGCAAATGCAGACAAATTCCCCACTCTGGCCAAGCCTGACCCCTCATATCACGGAGCTGTGTTCGCAGATGTGGCCGGTGCTGCCGCTTTCGTAACCCGCATCCGTGCGGTCATCCTGCGAGACACAGGTGCTGCAATATCCCCCTTCAACGCCTGGATTCTGTTGCAAGGGCTTGAGACCCTCAGTCTTCGTGTGGAGCGTCATGTCTCAAATGCCCTGAAAGTTGTCGATTACTTGTCAAAGCACCCGAAAGTTGCCCGCGTGAACCACCCGTCGCTTCCCTCTCACCCGGACCACGCCCTTTATGAGAGGTATTTCCCAAATGGCGGCGGCAGCATATTTACTTTCGAGATCAAAGGCGGCGAGAAAGAGGCCTGGGCTTTCATCGACTCACTCCAGATTTTCTCCCTGCTGGCAAATGTTGCCGACGTTAAGAGTCTGGTAATTCATCCTTACACAACGACCCACTCGCAGCTGAGCGAAGAGGAATTGGCAGAACAACACATCACACCTGCCACCGTACGTCTCTCTATTGGTACAGAGCATATAGATGACATCATTGACGACCTTGAGCAGGCATTCTCACAAATCTGATTTCTTTAACCATTAATAATTATTACCATTATGGCACACATAGCAAAAAAACTTACAGAACTTGTAGGCAATACCCCAGTTTTAGAGTTACAACAATATTCTGCTCGTCAGGGCATATCCACTCCCATTATAGCCAAACTCGAAGCGTTCAACCCCGGCGGCAGCGTGAAGGATCGTATCGCCCTCGCAATGATTGAGGACGCTGAGGCAAAGGGCCTGCTGAAGCCCGGAGCCACCATCATCGAACCGACCAGCGGGAATACAGGTATCGGCCTCGCTTTAGTTAGCGCCGTAAAAGGCTATAAACTCATCCTAACGATGCCCGAGACGATGAGCGTGGAGCGTCGCAACCTCGTTAAGGCATACGGAGCCGAAGTGCGCCTCACCAGCGGCAAGGAAGGTATGTCCGGCGCAATCCGTGCAGCCGAAGAACTGCGCGACAATATTCCCGGTAGCGTTATCCTCGGCCAGTTCGACAATCCTGCCAACCCTGCAGCCCATTATGCCACCACAGCAGTAGAGCTCTGGGAACAGACCGACGGCAACATAGATATCTTCGTTGCCGGTGTAGGCACAGGCGGCACCGTCTCCGGCATAGGCAAACGCCTGAAGGAACTGAATCCCAACGTCAAGATTATTGCCGTTGAACCCTCTGCCTCTCCCGTGCTTAATGGCGGGCAGAGCGGGCCTCACAAGATTCAGGGCATTGGCGCAGGCTTCGTGCCGAAGACCTACGATGCCAACGTTATTGACGAGGTCTTTGACGTGGATAACGATGACGCAATCCGCACAGGCCGTCTCCTTGCAGCCAACGAGGGCCTCCTGGTCGGCATTTCCTCCGGTGCGTCTGCCTACGCTGCCACTCAGGTGGCTCTGCGCCCTGAAAATAAAGGAAAGCGCGTTGTGGCCCTGCTGCCCGACACAGGCGAACGTTACCTCTCCACCGTCCTCTATGCTTTTGACGAATACCCCCTCTGATTATGACATTTATCTTCGCAGACCCACAGGAAATAACGTCCTTCGCCATGAGAATCTTGGCGAAGGACTCGGGCTGCGATGAACAGTTGCGGGCCACGACCAAGACGGAACTCATCCATCAGCTTACGGGACATCCGGAAGCCGTTGTCCTCATTGATTTCACTCAGTTTGACATTGCTGACGCAGACCAGCTGCTTATCATAGTCCAGCGATTCCCGCGGTCTCATTGGCTTCTCTTCAGCGACGACCTCACCGAGTCGTTCCTTCGCACGGTTGTCTTTCAGAGTCACAACATCAGTATTATCTTCAAGGATGCTTCTTTAGGCGAAATTCGCGAGGCGTTGCACTATGCCATCAGTCACCGACGTTTCCTTTGTCAGCGTGTCAGCGACATCCTTCTTTCTGCCTCGCCACAAGATGACATTACGCCTCAGCTCCTCACTGCCACTGAGATTGAGATTGTCCGTGCCATCGCCCTCGGTAAGACCACGCGAGAGATTGCCGATGAACGTTTCTC
This sequence comes from Bacteroidaceae bacterium, assembly GCA_017447625.1. Taxonomy (GTDB): domain Bacteria; phylum Bacteroidota; class Bacteroidia; order Bacteroidales; family Bacteroidaceae; genus Physcousia. The sequence goes on along the minus strand of JAFSNB010000031.1, from coordinate 51,427 downwards.
CAGCATTCACACCATCACAACCCACCGCAAGAACATCTTCCGCAAGCTAAACGCCAATACCGCTATCGAAGCCGTTCGCAAAGCCCGTCGCGCCGGTCTCATTGACGTAGAGGACTATTCTGTCTGAATACAGAATTCTCGTGTCTGCTTACTTCTCATATTCATAGATTTGTGCCACTTCTGCATCGGTGAGCGCAACGTTGTGGATGCGGACATCATCTATCTTCATACGGTCTGGCCAAGAAGTCATATATGCGTATTTATTTGGATTGTGGGTATATGAGAGTGATTTGCCTCCAATCACCATTGAGACTCCAGCTCCTTTTAAATAACCCGGATTATGGCTACGGGTATCAACCTTACTTCCATTTATAAACAATGTACATGAGCTACCATTATAAGTCAATGTCAGCATTGTCCACACTCCGCTCATATAGGACGTTAGTGACATGATAGGTGCCATAGATTCGAAATTGGTATTGGTTAGCAAGAAATTAGTTTTGTAGCAGAACATACCATCATCTGATACACCGAAAGAGGGCCGCCCAATATCTGTATTATTATTATTGGTGACGAAAAGAGGGCCTTTACCAAAGTCCTTTACCCACATACTTACAGACCAGCTCGTGCTCTCACCAACCACATTGTCGGCAATACTTACATATTCCTCACTATTGAGGGAGAGAGCCTTACCGCTACCATTAGGTGCATCGGAAATATATGTACCTCCATTTAGGAAACCGTGATAATTGTCTGAGATCGTGTTGTCACAGTTCCCTTCGTCAAAGGTATAATAAGCAAGCAGCCCTCGTGCAATCATATCAGCTTGTGTGGTGAAAGTCGTCTCTGCGCCGTAAGCTGTACCTTCCTCATTGGTGGCGTATGAGCGGACATAATATGTTGTACTTGGGCTAAGTCCTGTCAGTTCTCCTGTAAAATCACTATTCTGTGCACCGCAACTAACTTTTTGTCCACTGACGGTAGGTGCGGCTGACGTCCCATAACAGAAGCCTACTTCAGTAATCGTTCCGTTTCCATTGTTGGTTACGGCAGAAGTTGCTGTTACTTCGTTACTCTTAATGTTAGAGATGGTTGTAGCAGACAAAGTGGGAACCGAAACACCTTCTGGAGTAGTGAATACTATTTCCTGGCCGTAAGCCGTACCTATAGCATTTGTGGCATAGGCGCGGACATAATAAGTTGTGCTATGTTGCAGGTTTGTCAAGGTGCTTGTGAATACCTTGTTTTCTGTTGATTGGCCTAGATTGGTTTTATGGTTGGCAATCGTGGGGGTTGGCTGTGTATTCCAAACATGTCCGTAGGCTGTAACTCCAGTATTCACTCCTATATCTGTGATGCTTCCTGTTACAGTTGCCTGTTTTTGTTGAACTCCACTTGCTGTTCCAGTTTCCACAGTTGGTGTAGAGGGGGCATTTGAAGTTGTGAACCGTAGTTGTTGAGAACTGTAGCTTATGCCCTCATCGTTTTCGGCATACGCGCGGACATAATAGGTCGTAGAAGACTGCAGGTTTGAAGCTTTATAACTTATATTTTTGGCAGTTTGCGCATCACCGAGGTCGCACTTTTGGCCATTCTCTTTTGTCGGTTGCTCCGCAGTACCCCAAACAAAACCGTGGTGTGTTACGCGCGAACTTCCAATTGTAACAATGGCACCGCTAAAGGTTGCTGTATTGTATGTCACGTCGTTGACTTCTGTAATATTTACCGTTGGCTTTGTTTTGGCTGCAATGGTCATTGTAACGGGAACGACTTTGGTTTTACCCTCGGAAGTCACGGTGATATGGCTCGTATAAGAACCTTCAGAAAGAGAGGCTCGATCTACACTGACTGTTATGACATCGTTGTAGGTCAACTGCCCTTGTGTCTTGCTGAGATGAACCCAATCGTTGGCTGCCGTAAGGGTGTATGCTACGAGTGAACGACTCGTGTCGGTGTTGGTCAGGGTCAGTTGCAGGGAAGAACTTGTACTGCCGAAGTCCAAAGCTTCAGGGGAAACAGAAATAGAGATGTTCTCCTCTTGTACGCTCATAGACACGCGTACCGTTTGGCTGCCTCCATTCGAGCTTATAGCTATGGTTTGAGTGTGTGTACCTATGCTCAGTCCAGTCCTATCCACATTAACAATGACGCTGGAACTCTGTCCGATAGCGGTTGTGCCTGAGAGGGGCAGGCAGTTAAGCCACTGAATATCCTCGCTCACCTGCCACGTTAAAGCTGCAGATCCAGTGTTACGGATGTCAAGTGTTAGTGTCGTGGCGGTCGTGCCGAAGTCGAGCGTGGTAGTGGAAAGTTCCATCTTAGGTGCAGAAGGTGAAAGAGGGATATCCAATGATGATGTTTCCCCTGCAACCACTTCCACGTTCTTCTGGTTTTGGGCATATCCAGATTTTGTGGCTTGAACAGTATAGTTTCCTAGTGTGATATCGCGGAACTCATATCGTCCGTCGTTGCCAGTAGTGAAACTCTTGCCCGATGGGGAAAGAGTGACGGTAACACCCGATAGCGCATTGCCCGTCTCTGCATCGGTGATTACGCCGGAAATGTTGCCTGTAGTGTCCAATACGTCCTTGGCGCAGCCGATACAGACTAACAAACATATTCCAAGCAAAGAAAGAATTGATAGTATCTTTTTCATATTCATATATATAGTATTCGTTTAATTCGCATAATTCGTTGCGTTAATATGTCCGCTTAGAAAGTGTAACATAGTGATGTGCCAAAGGCTAAACCATTAGGCTGCACGAATGCAGCTGGCTTTACGCGTAAGGTCTCTCCTTTGCGCACTTTAATACGTGTCACGCCTGGAGCAACGGCGGCATCTATAACACTCCACACAACCAAGGCGCCTGTCACACCTATAGCCACATTTCGGGCTGTCTCGTAGTTATCAGCCCTTGTTTTATATGTTTGTGCGTGTTTGGGTTGTTCTTGCATTTTGGCTACGTATGAAGCTCGCTGATTCTCACAGAAGATGATTGCACCTGCGCCTGCTGCAGCACCGCATAGCATCGCGATTCCTTTGCCTTTTTGACCTTTATAGAGCTGACCCACACCGGGGATAATAGACATAAATGCTGGGGCTGCACCGTAGCTGCGAGTTACGTCGAAACGGTCGAAAATAGTTTCGCCACCGTGGTCGGAAACGGCAAATAGGGTATAATAAACATACTCGCTGCGGCCATTCTTGTTCGTAACAAATTCCCACCATTCATCTACAATCTGGGCCTGAAAAACGACAGATTCGAAATCATTCTTGAAGACCATTTGGAATGTCTCATATTCTTCCGATACTCCGTTGTTTTGTCTGAGTCCCATGTCATTTATGCTTTTTCCTGTGATTTTGTTACGCTGGCTTATATGCTCAGATAAGGCTGTGATGCGGGCTTCCCGTGCCTGTTGCAGACTCTCACCAACAGTTTGGATAGCTTTGAAGTAGTAAGTGTTGTTGCTGCGTTGAGAGTTGAGAATTTCCTCACCTTTGCTCACCCATTGAGGCTTGCTGCCGCTGCGATCAGCGGCTGTAGTTGTGGAGACGGCGATAAGAATAACGCACATCAGTAAAGCATAGCGGATAAAGAACTTTCCTTTCATTTTCGTTATAAGTAGGTTGACCATTTTTCTTATTGAAGATGGCTGGGAAAGTACTCATCCTATTGAACGAAAGAAAAGCGCAGACCAGCCATATCTCACTCAGGCCTGCGACAGCCTATAATCCGTTATGGAGAAGTCTACGCTATGCGTAACTCCAATACGGATTATAAATATGCTCGTTATTGTCTCTTTCGAGGTCGCAGTTCGAGTGAGAATTTGAGCAAATAAGACGCGCACTTCTTGCAAAGTGCGGTGCAAATGTAGGCATTATTTCCAAACCAACAAAGAAAAAGCATTGATTTTTACTATTTGCTCCATATTTGACGTGTGGAAGTGATAAGTCTGTGTTTATTAATTAATGTGTATAGCGGTTTTGACAGAGAGAAAGCAAAGAAATGCAAACTAAAGCGGTCAAAAAGTCAGTAACTCAGACTTTTTGACCGCTTTAGTTTGCATTTGAGGCCGTTGCACGCCTTTTGCGGCCATAATTATGAATTAAGAAATAAAAATTATGAATTAAAAGAATAAAATCATGACATTCGACAAGTTTACAATCAAAGCGCAAGAGGCTGTACAGGAGGCCGTGCGCGTAGCCGAGGCCCGCAAGCAGCAGGCCATTGAGCCGGAGCATCTGCTTGCCGCCATCATGAAGACGGGGCAGCAGGTCACTCAGTTCCTGTTCAGAAAACTGTCGGTCAACGAGCAGGCCGTCAGTCAGACTTTGGAGGGGCAATTGCAGAGTTTGCCGCGCGTAGAGGGCGGTGAGCCTTATCTGGCCCGTGAGACAAACAATATCCTTACCCGCGCAGAAGAGCTGGCTGGCAAGCAGGGCGATGAGTTCGTGACCATCGAACTGATGCTTCTCGCTCTTGTGGGCTCAAGTTGCACCGCCGCCAAGATTCTTAAGGACGCTGGCGTCACCGAGAAGGAGCTGGCCGCCGCCATCCGCGAGCTGCGAGGCGGACAGCAGGCTAAGTCTCAATCGAGCGAAGAGACTTACCAAAGCCTCTCCAAGTACGCGCGTAACCTTATTGAAGAGGCGCGCGCGGGAAAGCTCGACCCCGTAATCGGGCGTGATGAGGAGATTCGCCGTGTGTTGCAGATCCTGAGCCGCCGAACGAAGAACAATCCTATCCTGATTGGTGAGCCGGGTACAGGTAAGACCGCCATAGTCGAGGGTCTTGCCCACCGAATCCTTCGCGGCGATGTGCCTGAGAACCTGCGCGAGAAGCAGCTCTTCTCCCTTGATATGGGTGCTCTGATTGCCGGAGCCAAGTATAAGGGTGAGTTCGAGGAGCGTCTGAAGTCAGTAATCAATGAAGTGACGAAGAGCGAAGGGCGCATAATCCTGTTCATCGATGAAATCCACACCCTGGTCGGAGCCGGAAAGAGCGAGGGCGCTATGGATGCAGCCAACATCCTGAAACCCGCTTTGGCCCGAGGTGAGCTGCGTGCTATCGGAGCCACCACTCTCGACGAGTACCAGAAGTACTTCGAGAAGGATAAGGCTCTGGAGCGCCGTTTCCAGAGCGTGATGGTTGATGAGCCGGACACGCTCAGCAGCATCTCCATCCTTCGTGGCCTGAAGGAGCGCTATGAGAACCACCACCGTGTGCGTATTCAGGACGATGCCATCATCGCAGCCGTAGAACTCTCCAACCGTTACATCACCGACCGCTTCCTGCCCGATAAGGCCATCGACCTAATGGATGAGGCCGCTGCCAAACTTCGTATGGAGCGCGATAGCGTGCCAGAGGAACTGGATGAAATCACCCGCCGACTCAAGCAGTTGGAGATTGAGCGCGAGGCTATACGCCGTGAGGCGGATAGTGTGGGCGGCGATTCCGTCGCCGCCTCCAAACTTGCCCAGTTGAATAAAGATATCGCCGACCTGCGCGAGCAGGAGCAGCAGATGAAGGCCAAGTGGGAGGGCGAGAAGGCCTTGCTCTCCAAGATTCAGGCAAACAAACAGCAGATTGAGCAGCTGAAGTTCGAGGCCGACCGCGCCGAGCGTGAAGGCGACTACGGACGTGTGGCCGAGATCCGCTACGGCAAACTGCAGGCTCTCGAATCTGAGATTCAACGCATTCAGGAGCAGCTGCGTTCGGCACAAGGAGCTGAGGCTATGGTCAAAGAAGAGGTGACAGCCGACGATATAGCAGAGGTGGTGAGCCGCTGGACTGGTATTCCCGTGTCGAAGATGCTGCAGAGCGAGCGCGAGAAACTGCTTCACCTCGAAGAAGAGCTGCATAAGCGTGTCATTGGTCAGGACGAGGCTATTCGCGCCGTAGCCGATGCCGTGCGCCGCTCGCGTGCCGGTCTGCAAGACCCGAAGCGGCCTATAGGCTCCTTCATCTTCCTCGGCACTACAGGAGTCGGTAAGACAGAACTGGCCAAAGCGTTGGCTGAGTTCCTCTTCGATGACGAGACAATGATGACACGTATCGATATGTCCGAGTATCAGGAGAAGCATAGTGTCAGCCGACTCATCGGCGCTCCTCCGGGATATGTGGGTTACGACGAGGGCGGTCAGCTCACCGAGGCCGTGCGCCGCAAGCCGTACAGCGTAGTCCTCTTCGATGAGATCGAGAAGGCTCACCCCGATGTCTTCAACACCCTCTTGCAGGTGCTTGACGACGGCCGTCTGACCGACAACAAAGGCCGAACCGTGAACTTCAAGAATACAATCATCATCCTCACCTCAAATCTGGGTAGCGAGTATATTAGGGAAGAGTATGCAAAGCTCAAGCCCCTCTCTAACTCCCCCCGTGGGGGGGAGGATTCCCTAACTTCTGGAGGTAATACAAGCGGAAATGTAGCTCTCCCCCCCATGGGGGGAGCAGGGAGAGGGGCCTACATCAAGGCTCATGTCCTTGACATGCTCAAACGCACCATCCGTCCGGAGTTCCTGAACCGTATAGACGAGACGATAATGTTCGAGCCGCTGACTGAGACTGAGATTCGTGAGGTCGTGAAGTTGCAAGTCGCTTCCGTGCAGAAGATGCTCTCGCAGAACGGCATCACCCTCTCGCTCACAGATGCAGCCATCGACCTGCTCACACGCGAGGGTTACGACCCGGAGTTCGGTGCTCGTCCCGTGAAGCGTGCTATCCAGCGCCTGCTGCTCAATGACCTCTCCAAGGCCATTCTCTCAGGTACCGTAAGCCGCGACAACGAGATTCGAGTGGATGCCGATGGTGATCACCTCACTTTCGCGTAAACGATACGGAATAATCTGAGGACATTATTTGCATATATCGAGATTTTTTCGTACCTTTGCGCCGTGAAATCAGAGTTCTTTCCCCAGCTTAGGGAGTGATACAAAGATTTCAATTCAGGGCAGGAATTTAATAATCCAAGCCACGAATTTAATAATCCACGCCGTGGATTATTGATTCCACGGCTTGGATTTTGTTATACACCACGTTTGAAACGATTTCCACCCTTGGTCTAATCGATTTTATACCAAGGCCTAAAGGATTGTGTGCCAAGCTCGGATTGTTCGCTTACCAAGGTCGGATGGATTTTGTCCCAAGGAACCTTTATTCGTCGCTCATGTCAGCCATCATCTGGCGATAAAGGGCAAAGACGTGGCTGCGACGGATAAAGCCCACAAAGATTCCTTCGCTATTCACCACGGGGAGCGTCCACGCTTTAGTGCGCTCGAAAGTGTTCATTACCACGTCCATAGGGTCACGGGTGGTGAGACGCGCCGCGCATTGGGACATCAGGTCGGAGACGTGAAGCCGGTGATAAAGTTCCGTGCGGAACATGACATGGCGCACACGGTCCAGAACAAGCACAGCCAACAGTTTCCCGGCGTCATCGACCACAGGGAAGACATCACGGTTTGAGCCGGAAATCTGACGGACAATCTCGCGCAAGTCATCATCCGGATGCAGGTGTTCCTCATAGCGTTCAATGACAGAGTCCATCGACATCAAGGTCAGGATGGCGTGGTCTTTATTGTGGGTTAGCAGCTCGCCCTTGCGTGCCAGACGCATTGTATAGATGCTGTGCGGCTCAAAGATGATAATCGTGAGATAGGCTGAAACTGCCACCATCATTAAGGGCAGGAAGAGGCCGTAGCCGCCCGTAAGCTCGGCGATAAGGAATATGCCAGTAAGAGGGGCGTGCATAACTCCGCTCATCAGGCCTGCCATTCCAAGCAGAGAGAAGTTGTTCTCAGGCACAATGATGCTGTTTCCGGGAATCATGTTCCAAATGGAAGCGAAGAAGAAGCCGGACACGCAACCCAAGAAGAGGCTTGGAGCGAACGTACCGCCACAACCTCCGCCGCTGTTCGTTGCAGTCGTGGCAAACACCTTGAAAATGATTATTCCGGCGAGATAAAGCAGTAGCAGATGGGGCGCAGAGTAGAAGAACGAGCCCTCGAGAACCTGATTCCAGTCGGCCTGTCCGTGGCCGTTGAGCAACATCCCTATCATATCGTATCCTTCACCGTAGAGCGACGGGAAGAGGAAGATGAGCGTGCTCAGTATCGGGCCTGCCACAGCAAGACGGATCCACGGGCCGCCGAGACTGCGGAAACGGTCTTCGAGCCAGTTCATGACGCGGGTGAAATAGAGCGAGACCAGGCCGCAGAAGATGCCGAGAAGCAGGTATGCCGGTATGCGCTCGATGGCGAAGGCGTTAGTGAGGTGGAACTCAAAGAGCGTGCTTGAGCCGGACAGGGCGAAGGTGACGGCTGAGGCTGTCACGCAACTGACCAAGAGCGGCAGCAGACTGCCCAGAGTAAAGTCTATCATCAGCACTTCCAACGTGAAGACGAGTCCGGCGATGGGCGCTTTGAATATGCCGCTTACGGCTCCTGCCGCGCCGCAACCCACCAGCAGCATCATCTTCTTGGAATCCAAACGGAACAGCTGCCCCAGATTACTGCCTATGGCAGAACCCGTCAGCACAATAGGAGCCTCGGCTCCCACCGAACCGCCAAAGCCGATGGTTATTCCCGACGCCACCACGCTCGACCACGTGTTGTGGCCCTTTATCATGCTCTGTTTGCGGGCTATGGCATAAAGGATCTTTGTGATGCCGTGCCCTATGTCGTCGCGAACAACAAAGCGGACGAAGAGCCCCGTAATCAGAATACCCACGACAGGATAAAGCAGATAGAGCCAGTTCGCGCCTGTGATAGAGAAGCCCTGAGTCAGCAGGTGCTCAATCTGATGGATAAGCCATTTCAGCAGCATACCGGCCATAGCCGTGAGCACACCAATGACAAACGCCAGCAAGAGCATGAACTGCTTGTCGCTGATGTGTCTCCGTCGCCATATCAAAAACTTCTCACCCATTTTGCAGCATTTTTCGTTTCATTCGTCTAATTCGTTGAGTCTATAGCTGGTGTCGTAACGAGCTGTGCCCCTTCCAAGTGATTGCCGCGAAGGAATTCCTCTACGCTCATGCGGCGCTTGCCGGCAAGCTGGAGTGAGGTGATGCGCAGGTAGCCGCCGGGTAGAGCCACTTTTATGTAGGTCTTGCCGTCGGTGAGAATATCCATTGACCATTGACCATTGACCATTGACCATTGATCATTGACCATTGACCATTGACCATTGTCCATTGACCATTGACCATTGACCATTGAATATTCCTTCTCTGCGAAGAAAATTTTGAGTGTGTTCTCGCTTCCGTTGGCCAAGCGCAGGGTTGTCCATGCGCCGGGGTAGGGGGAGAGGCCGCGTATGAAGTCGTATGCACTCTTCACGCTATGCTTGTCCCAGCAGATTTCGCATGTCTCCTTGAAAATCTTTGGAGCGGGGCGGAGGTCATTGACCATTGACCGTTGACCATTGACCATTATCTCCTTTTGATCAATAGTCTCTATGTTGCCCGCTTCGATGTCTTCAACCGTTTTCACAACGAGGTCTGCGCCGATGTCCATGAGGCGGTCGTGGATGTCGCCTGCTGTGTCCGTGTCGGCGATGGGGGTCGAGACGCGGTGGATTATGCGTCCTGTGTCGATGTCGTGATCCAGGAAGAAGGTTGTCACGCCGGTCTCTGTGTCGCCGTTTATCACGGCCCAGTTGATGGGAGCTGCCCCGCGGTACTGGGGTAGGAGGGCTGCGTGGAGGTTGAACGTGCCGAGTGGCGGCATCGCCCAAACGACTTCCGGCAACATCCTGAAGGCGACAACCACTTGCAGGTCGGCTTTGTACGCGCGCAATTCATTAATAAATGTCTCGTCCTTCAGACGTTCAGGCTGAAGAACAGGGATGCCGTGCTCCACAGCGTATTGTTTTACGGGTGAGGCCTGCAGGGTGTCGTGGTGACGGCCCACAGCCTTGTCCGGCATAGTTATTACCGCCACTATGTTCTTCCCGCTCTCTACCAGTCTTCGTAGGCTTTCCACCGCGAAGTCAGGCGTTCCCATGAATATGATTCGCAAGTTATTCATCGCTTTTCTTCTCGTTATACCGTAATATCGTTTTATCGTAATATCGACGTGTCGTAATAACGTTATATCGTAATTCCGTAAATCCTAAAATCTTTAAATCCCCGTTATTCCGCTCCCTCTTCTGCCTTGCGCTCTGCGTCGATCTTGGCGAAGTCCTTGATGCGGAGCTTGAAGCTGTTGGTAAGGTATTTGGCGCGGACCACGGGGTTGGCGGCCAGCTCCTCGGGTGTGCCTTTGAAGTGGATGCGACCCTCGAACAGCATATAGGCACGGTCGGTGATGCAGAGGGTCTCCTCCACGTTGTGGTCTGTGATGAGGACGCCGATGTTCAGCTGCTTCAGCTTCCACACGATATACTGGATATCCTCTACGGCTATGGGATCGACGCCGGCAAACGGCTCGTCGAGCATCACGAACTTCGGGTCAATGGCCAGACAACGTGCTATCTCCGTACGTCGGCGCTCGCCACCGCTAAGCTGGTCGCCGAGGTTGCGGCGCACCTTACTCAGACGAAATTCGTGGATGAGCTGTTCTGCCTTCTCCCTCTTATACGCTTCGCTCACGTCTGTCCGCAACTCCAGCACCGAGCGTATGTTGTCCTCCACGCTCATCTTACGGAATACACTCGCTTCTTGGGCCAGATAGCCTATGCCCATTCGTGCGCGGCGATAGACTGGGTAGTCGGTAATCTCATGGTCGCCGATGAACACATGCCCTTCGTTGGGAATTACAAGTCCGGTGGTCATATAGAAGGACGTGGTCTTGCCAGCTCCGTTAGGGCCGAGCAGACCGACAATCTCCCCTTGGTGTACGTTGAATGACACATCGTCCACCACCGTACGCTTACCGTATATCTTCTTTAGGTGTTCAGCCCTCAATTGCATGGGCTCAACCGTTGTTTCAATGCTTTCTTCTGCCATAATAGGTGTGTAAGAGTGCGCAAAAGTACACAATTATTGCCATCAATCGCGTATTTTACCATCATAATTTTGCTTAAAAGTAATATTTGACGTACTTTTGCGCCGATTTTACTGCGCGCAGCCAATTATGCATTATGAATTATGCATTATGAATTATGCATTATGAATTAAGAATTATGAATTGAAATAATGTTAATTACTCAGAGCCTACATACCTTCGGACGATATATCGAGCTGATGGGGCGAGTGTTCAGCCGTCCCGAGCGCTTCCGGATGTACTGGAAACAGTATGTTCAGGAGATGTATAAACTCGGTGTGGACAGTATTGTCATCGTCCTGTTGATTTCCTTCTTCATCGGTGCCGTAATCTGTATCCAGATGAAGGTGAACATCCAAAGCCCCTGGATGCCACGATTCACAACCGGTTACACCACCCGTGAGATTCTCCTTCTGGAGTTCTCTTCGAGTATCATGTGTCTGATCCTGGCCGGTAAGGTCGGGTCAAATATCGCTTCGGAAATAGGAACCATGCGAGTCACACAGCAGATAGACGCGCTGGAGATTATGGGCGTCAACTCCGCTTCCTTCCTCATCCTTCCGAAGATACTCGGACTGGTGACAATGATTCCCGTTCTCGTAACGTTCAGCGTTGTTGCGGGTTTCGTGGGCGCATACGCCACCTGCTACCTTGGCGGTATAATTACAGCCGAGGACTTGACTTACGGTATGCAGCACAGCTTCAACTCGTGGTTCATCTGGATGGGCTACATAAAGAGCTTCTTCTTCGCGTTCATCATATCCAGCGTCTCAGCCTTCTATGGCTATGTCGTTGACGGCGGTTCGGTTGAGGTGGGCAAAGCCTCTACTGACAGCGTGGTCCATTGCTCCATGCTCATACTCTTTGCCGATGTCTTCCTCACCCAAATCCTTTCCTGATTATGATAGAGCTGCATAACATACACAAGTCCTTCGAGGACAAGGATGTGCTGAAAGACATCACAGCCCGCTTCGATACAGGAAAGACCAATCTGATTATTGGTCAGAGCGGCTCGGGTAAGACCGTGCTTATGAAGTGCATCGTGGGCCTGCTGCGCCCTACGAGCGGTGAGATACTCTATGACGGCCGTGATTTCGTGAGCATGGGCAAGAAGGAGCGTATGCTTCTGCGCCGCGAGATGGGGATGATATTCCAGAGTGCCGCCCTCTTCGACTCTATGACAGTACTGGAGAACGTGATGTTCCCGCTTGATATGTTCTCATCTGACAACCTCAACGAACGCATCCGCCGTGCACGCCAGTGTCTGGACCGCGTGAATCTGCTTGAGGCTCAGAAGAAATACCCCGACGAGATATCCGGCGGTATGCAGAAGCGTGTCGCCATAGCTCGTGCCATAGCCCTCAACCCCCGCTATCTGTTCTGCGACGAGCCCAACAGCGGCCTTGACCCAAAGACTTCGCTCGTAATCGACGACCTCATCCACAGCATCACACAGGAGTATCAGATGACCACTATCATCAACACTCACGACATGAACTCAGTCATGGGTATCGGAGAGAGCATAATCTTCATAAAAGAGGGCCGTCAGGAGTGGCGTGGCGACAGTTCGCAGGTAATGGGCTCCGATTGCCAGGCTTTGATTGATTTCATCTTCGCTTCGGAACTTCTGCGCAAGGCCAGAACGGCTTATTTACGCACTTCAAACTGAAAAATGGGGGTGTAAAGGCAAATTTTTCCTAAAAATGTTTGTTTATTTCAAAATAGTCCCTACCTTTGCCCCGCACAAAGCAATAAAATGCGGCTTTTGCCGTTGAAAATACTTCTTTAAGTCTAACCCAAAACTACATTGCCTATCGATAAGACATTACTCCGAATCAACACATTTAGAAAGTAATGCGTACATATCAGCAAGAGACAGACGATACATTAGTCCGTCTTTATGAGAATGGCAATGATGAGGCGTTTGACGAACTCCTCTCCCGTTATCAATTAAAGATTTTCAACTACCTCCTTTATCTCGTTCACGATGAGGAGATAGCAAATGACCTGTTCCAGGAAACATTCACAAAGGCTATCATGCGTATCCGCACTCACCGCTACACAGAGAGCGGCAAGTTCGGACAGTGGCTTATATGCATAGCCCACAACCTGTTTATCGACCTTTACCGCAAGGGAAGCCACGGATTCACAGTTGGAGGTGACGAAGCCGCCAAGATCTGGACTACTCTGGACCTGCGCGATACGAATATTGAGGACGAGTTGCACAACGAACAGACCTATACCGATCTCCTCGCCATGATTAAGAGCCTGCCGGAACCACAGCAGGAGATTATTCGCCTGCGCTTCTACGAGAATAAATCCTTCAGGGAGATTGCAGAATTGACCCACTGCAGCATTAACACAGCTTTGGGACGTGCCCGCTACGCTGTCCTCAACCTGCGCAAGATGGCAGCACATTGCGACCTGACGCTCTCATTGTGATTCTAAGCCCTTTTTCTGGGTGTCATTTTTATGCACATTTAACCTTTTTGTGTGCTCTTTGTCGCAAAAAGTAACGCTTTTCATTAAAAAGTGCGGGGTTTCCTGCACTTTTTTACATTTTTTTCATTGCTAATTAAACAATTTTATGTAATTTCGCGCCGATTATTTGCAATCGGGCATTGTTTCTGCGTTGTCTGTTGCTTATATATTAATTAATGTATATAGAGAAAATAAAATATATTTATTAATTAATGAGAGTTTTTATGAAAAGAAGACTAACAATGTTTTTGGCAGGTCTCGCCCTCTGTGTAGGGGGAGCTTTTGCCCAGACACAGGTCACAGGTACCGTCTTCTCTGAAGAAGACAACGAGCCTCTGATTGGCGCTAAGGTTAGTGTCGTTGGAACACAATCTGTCACTGTGACTGACAACAACGGACGCTTCACCATCATGGTGCCTCAGGGCTACAAGAACCTCACCGTCAGCTACATCGGTATGCTGCCGAAGAGCGTGAGCGCACGTGACGGCGTGAAGATTTACTTGCAGGATAACAGCCGCGCACTCGACGAGGTGATGGTTGTGGCCTACGGTACGACAAAGCGCTCTACATTCACTGGCTCTGCCATGGAAATCAAGAGCGAGGAGATTACCAACCACGTCAGCTCCTCTGCTACCAATTCACTGATTGGTAAGGTGGCTGGTGTACAGGCCACAGGCGTCAGCGCCGGTCCTGGTAGCTCACCCACAATCCGCATCCGTGGCTTCGGCTCTATGGAGGCCAGCACCACACCGCTCTACATCCTCGACGGTGTGCCTATGATTGCAGATGCTGTGACTATCAACCCGAATGATATCGAGAGCATCTCCGTACTGAAGGATGCCAGCGCTACCGCTCTTTACGGTTCACGTGCTGCCAACGGTGCTGTGATTATCACCACCAAGAAGGCTCGTGGCAAGCAGGACGCTGAGGTTACCTTCGACGCTAAGTGGGGTAGCAACGGCCGTCTGATTCCTAACTACGATGTAATCAACGATCCCGGTCAGTACTACGAGACTCAGTTCGCCAGCCTCTACAACTGGCAGAGGAACCTCGGTAAGAGCGACCAGGACGCTTACAACTGGGCTAACGAAAACCTCTACAATTCCAATAACGGCGGTCTGGGTTATCAGGTTTATACTGTTCCCGAGGGCCAGAACCTCATCGGTCGCAACGGCCGCCTCAACCCGAAGGCCACTCTCGGTTACACCGACGGTGAGTACTACTACACTCCCGATGACTGGTACAAGGAAACCTATCACAACTCCTTCCGTCAGGAGTACAACGTCAGCGTGAGCGGCGGTACAGACCGCATCAGCTACTATGCCGGCGTAGGCTTCCTGCAGGACGGCGGTACGGTTGAGAACTCCAGCTACAAGCGCTACACCGCACGCGCAAACGTGGAGTACAAGGCTAAGAAGTGGCTGCGTTTGAACTCCAACATGGGCTTCACTCATCGTGACAGCCAGGATCCCGCTTTCGGCACCACTTGGGGCAGCAGCGGAAACCTGTTCTACATCACTAACAACATGGGTCCCATCTATCCTCTGTATGTTCGTAATGCCGACGGCACCATCAAGGTAGAGAACGGCATTACCCAGTATGACTACAACCAAACAGGCCAGAGCCGTCCGAGAATCGTCGGTAACGCCGTTCGTGACAATATGTACGACCGCTATAAGGGCTATGCTGACATTTTCAACGGTCAGTGGCAGGCAACCTTGATTCCCATTGAGGGTCTTGAGATTTGGGCTCAGCTCGCTGCTACCAGCTACAACAGCCGCTCTACTGAGCTTTACAGCCGTTTCGGTAGCGGTATGTCCTATGATGGTATCGGTTATGTAGAAAGCACCCGCAGACTTAATGTCAACCAGCAGTACATGGCTAACTGGCGCAAGGCGTTCGGAGATCACAACATCAACATTCTGGCCGGTTACGAGAACAACCGCGAGATTGAGCAGAGCATCAGTGGTGATAAGGATCATCTCTTCAATCCTTTCGTAGGTGAGCTGAATAATGCTCGCTCACACACCAACGAACATGTTAATTCTTACACAGACCACATCATGCGTCAGGGTATCCTCGGCCGCGTGAGCTACGACTACGGCGAGCGTTACTTCGTTGATGCCAGCATCCGTCGCGACGGTTCCAGCATCTTCGCTCCCGGCCACCGTTGGGGTACCTTCGGCGGTGTAGGTCTGGGCTGGCAAATGAACAATGAGAAGTTCCTTGAGGATGCCAAGTGGATTGACCTCTTGAAACTGAAGGCTTCTTTCGGTGCCAACGGTAACGATGGCGGCATGGGCTGGCACGCTTACGCTGACACCTACAGCACTTCATTCAACGACGAGACCAATGAATACAGCATCTCTCAGACCGGTAAGGGTAACGAAAACCTCACTTGGGAGAAGAAGCACATGTGGAACTTCGGTGTTGACTTCTCATTCTTCAAGTATCGCTTGAACGGTACCATCGAATTCTATACCGGCCGCACCAAGGACCTCCTTTACACCAAGGATCTGCCTCTGTCCAGCGGTATCAGCGCAAACACATATCCCACTAACGTTGGTGAGTTGCTCAACCGTGGTATTGAAATTTCTTTGGATGGTGACATCTTCAAGACCAAGAACCTCCGTTGGAACATTAACCTTGCTCTGGCTCACAACCACAACGAGTTCCTCCACCTTGATCCTGCTGATGAGGCAGCCGGTGGCATCAAGAGTGGCAACCGCATTATCCGTGTTGGCGGCTCCCTCTATCAGGCTTATATGTTGAAGTATGCCGGCACATATCAGGGCTCTTACACTGGCGAAGTACCCGAAAACAACAACTTCAAGCCCGGACAGGCTCTGTGGTATGCTCGCGAGCTCGATGACAATGGCAAAGAGACCGGCAAGGACGTTGTTGTGAACAGCATCGACCAGGCTGACCAGTATGATCTCGGCAGCATCATCCCGAAAGTAATCGGCGGTTTCGGCACCACATTCGAGGCTTACGGCGTTGACCTCAGCGCTCAGTTCAGCTTCCAGCTTGGCGGTAAGACTGTCGATGGCGCTTACCAGGCTCTCATGCAGAACGGCCGCGCCCAGGGTCAGGCCATGCACAAGGACCTGCTCAACGCATGGAGTCCTGAGAACAGCAGCAGCGATATCCCCCGTCTGAGCTATGGCGACACCGATGCCAGCTCACAGACGGCTTCTGACCGTTGGCTCACCAAGAGCAACTACCTCTCTCTGAACAACCTCACTGTAGGTTACACCTTCCCCGAGAAGTGGACCCGCAAACTGCAGATCCGCAGCCTTCGCATCTACTTCGCCGGTGAGAACCTCTTCCTCCTGAGCGCACGCAAGGGCTTGGATCCCCGCTACACTGTTGGCGTGGGTAGCTTCACCACCGGTGCCGGTATGGCAACCAGCTCATACGCTACCATGCGCAGCCTCACCGCTGGTCTGACCGTGAAGTTCTAAACAGAGAAACCGACAAACGTATAAAGAATAGAAGATATGAAACTATATAAGATTTCCCTTTTCGCGTTCGGTGTAGCTCTGCTCACTGCATCCTGCACCGACATGGACGAGCAATTCTACGAGGGCGGCTCGCTCACCCCGGAACAGCGTAACGCTGCTTACGAGGCTGTGCCGTCACGTGTCGATGCGTCCTTCTCTGGAATGTACAACATGATGGCCAACGGCGGTAGCGGACGTGTCTTCCCCGACAGCCCACGTCATGATGATTTCGGCTTCGTTATGGCTGCCATCTCTCTCTCTCTCGAAGGTGCCGATGCTTTCGGTGCTGACAACGGTTACAACTGGTTCAGCACTGCCAGCGAGTACTCTGACCGTGACCCGAACTACGCTAACCCGTATATCCGCTACACGGTGCCTTACCGTCAGGCTGGTGTTGCTACTGAACTTATTAACTCTCTCGGTGAAATGCTTGAGGCTAATCCCGAAGATACTGTAAATCTGTACAAGTTGGCTCAGGCTCACGCTATCCGTGCTTTCGACTACATGGCTCTGGCTCCCTACTTTGCTGGTAGCTATCAGAACCACCAGAACGACCTCTGCATCCCCTTGCTGGGTTCAGGTTCTGACTTCGATTTCTCCAATAACCCGCGTGCCACTGTGAAGCAGGTTTATGACCAGATTATCAAGGACCTCAACTTCGCTGTTGATAACCTCAAGGGATTTGATCGTGGTGTAGATAATAGTTCTGCTAAGAATTACGATGACACTTCCATCAACAAGATGTACATCGACCGCAATGTTGCCTTCGGCCTTCGTGCCCGCGCCAACCTCTACATGGGCAACTGGGCAGCTGCAGCTGCAGATGCTGACTCCGCTCTTGTTGGCTATGAGCCTGCTTCTATGGCAGAAGTTAGTGTTCCCGCCTTCTGCCAGCTGAAGGAGAAGAACTGGCTCTGGGGTATCCTCATTACCAAGGCTCAGGGTTCAGACTACGGCTATCGCACATCTGATGCTTGGGTAAGTGCCTTCACTGGTGACGGCTACGGCCCTGCCACTGGCAACGTACCTATGATCAACAAGCTCCTCTACGATAAGATTAACGCTACTGATGTCCGTAAGGGCTGGTGGTTGGATGCTACTAAGCACTCTGACAACTGGGCTAACATCACATGGGTTGACACCAAGACCGGTGCTACTGCCAAGGGTGACGACATTGCCGATTACGTTGATGAGGGCGGTGCTAAGATTGAATTCGAGCCTTACACCAACATCAAGTTCGGTATGAAGGACGGTATTGCTTCTGCTACAAACTGCAACGACTGGCCTCTGATGCGTGCTGAGGAGATGATTCTCATCAAGGCTGAGGGTCTTGCTAAGAGCGGCAAAGAAGGTGAAGCAAAAACCGTTCTTGAGAACTTCGTGAAGAACTATCGTGATCCCGGATACAGCGTAGCAATGGGTGGCCGTTCGCTCGCAGATGAAATCTGGTTCCAGCGTCGTGTCGAGCTGTGGATGGAAGGATTTAGCGTTGTCGATGCCCGCCGTCTGGAGAAGCCTATCGTACGCTTCATCCCCGGACGCGAGAGCAACGTGCCCGCTGCCTTTAAGTTCAATATCGCTGCTGACAACGCTTGGCTCAACATGCGCTTCCCGCAGACTGAGGTTGACGCTAACCACGGTATCGTTGACAACGAGGGTGGCACACAGCCTGAGAGCGAAGAAGGTGCTGACCTGCGTGACGGTGTAACCGACTAAGCAACTACTTCATTACAATTTTAATTAACATTCAAGTCATACAACTATGATAAAGAATTTCTATAAATACACAATGCTGGTCGCATGTGCTACTATGACATTTGCGTCGTGCAGCAGCGATGATGAAGTCGTTGCTCCGGGCGAGTGGGACTCCAGTGCCGACTATGCTGTGGTGTCTTTCCTTGAAAAGGATAAAGCGTTTGAACTTGACCCGACTGACACTACAGTTGTCACACTCCACATGACCCGTCGTAATCCTGAGCTCACGAAGAAGCTCGAGGCTGAATTGGAGCGTGTCAACAAACAGCTTGAGGACACCACCATTGCGAAGACAGCTGCAGATAGCGCACGAATCGATAGCTTGTACAATGAATTCGTCACTACAAACAGCAATAATGAATTGCCTGCCATTGAGGTTCCCATCACCATCACAGGTGGTGCAGACACTATCTTTACTATCTCATCTGCAAAGTTTGAGGCAGGTGCATGGGATGCTGAATATACCATTTCTTTCCCCAAAGCAGAAGTCGGTACTACATACACCGTTCAGTACGCTATAACAGACACACGCTTCGTGTCTTCCTACAGCGCTGAGATTTCTGCATCTTTCACTCTGACACGTGTTAAGTGGAATCCTGCTGGTTATATCAATTATGAAGGCCAGAAAGTTCCCGGTTATGCCGAATATACAGATGACTTCATTGGCGCATATTACGGTGTTGGAACTCCGACATATTATGTTGAAGTTGAACAGCGCGATGATATTCCTGGCATCTTCCGTATTAAGAATGCATACGGTGAAGGTTATCCTTACAATGACCCGGGCGACTGGGACGACACAAAGGATTATTACATGGTCATTGATGCATCCAACCCGGATAAAGTATTTATGAATCCGTATGACTTCGACCTTGGTTTGGATTGGGGCTATGGAATGATCTTCGTTCGCAACTATGCCGGCTACTTCCACAACGCAGGACGTGAGTCTGATGCAATGCAGGAATACGGTAAGTATGAGAACGGTGCAATTACCTTCCCCGCAGAGTCCTTCGCCATCGGTATGGTCAATTACAAGGGAACCTATGACCGTTACGCTAACACAAATGGAGCGTTTAAATTGATTATTGATCCCGATGAGTATGCTGCCAATACCAAGTATGAGGCTACCCTTGAGGATGACTTCGATTGGGAAAAGGTTTATACCGGCACATTCGCTTCAAAGCGTTCAGATGCTGCTGAGACAGCTGATCTCTACAGAGGTGTATGCCAGACCACGACTGATGCCTGCGACAGCATTTTTGAGGCAAAATATGGTACTCCGTATCTCCTGTCCAGCCCATACGCCGAGGGTTACGACCTTCTCTTCTTCGTGAAGAACGGCCGTCTGTCTCTGCACGCAGACTTTAAGGAGGATTACACCTACCAGGAGATAGGTCGTTCAGATGGTCTGAATCCCATCTATGCCCGCATCAACAACTCTGACTGCTCATTCTCAGATGATGAGGTTATTCTGAACATTACCTTCGTTACTCTTGGATATGATACGAAAACTTATTCATACTATGAGGCTATTAACTATGGCACTGTAGATGAGAAGTTGACACGCAGTGTTGAGCCCACTCCTGTTCCTGGAGGTGAGGTCAAGAAGTTTAGTGCTCATAAGGCTCCTGGCAGAGTAGCTGTACGTAAGGATTACCGCAGAGTGATTCTTCCGGGTCATAAGCTTTGAGTCATATAGTTCATTGACGCTCTTAGCGTCAGCATACTATCTCAAGGTACCGGGCCTCAAGTGAGGTTCGGTACTTTTTTGTTAATCTTTTTGGTCACCTGCAAAATTTGTCTTACCTTTGCGCCCGCTAATTAGAATTATATTGTTTTATGAAGAAGATTCTCTACTCCTTGTTCCTCACACTCTGCTGTGTTTCAACCTTCGCACAGCGTAGCGAGGCTGATATGATGGCAATTGCTGCCTCACGTCTGCAGACCGCAGGCGTGAAAGCCACTTTTGGCAATGATAAGGCTCCGGCAGTCCGCTGTTTGCAGCAGACCAAGGAATATAATATTTACAGCTCCACTGTGGCCGACGGCTTTGTTATTGTGGCAAAGAACGAGAATGTACAGCCCGTGCTTGCTTACGGCGACACTCGTTTGGATGTTGAGCGTATGCCAACTGATATGCAGTGGTGCCTCAGCCTGATGGAAAGGCGTCTGGCCAAGAGCGACCAGGCTCCTGTAGCTCGTCGCGCTGCAAAGTTCAGCCCTGTGGCCAACTTCGTTACAACGAAATGGGGGCAGGGCTCTCCTTACAACTTGCTGACTCCGACGGTTGATGGCGAACATTGTCCCGTAGGCTGTGTTGCTACCGCTTTGGCTCAGTGCATGAATGTTTTCAAATATCCGGCCAGCGCTTCTTTTGAAAGTGATTATAAAGTCAAGGGAGCTGATAAGACGGCAACCGTAAATAGTACGTACACATGGAATTATTCCGACAGCTATGGATCCTCATCTCTGATTGCAGGCAAGCGCATTGGTCAACTCATGGTGGACTGTGGATATGCGACCTGTATGAGTTATGAAAAAGATGGTAGTGGAACATACAATTATCTGTCTGGAGCTGCACTTGTAAACCACTTCAAATACCCTGAGCAGTGTGTTAAGTATTTGGATCGTTTGAACATGAGCAATGACGAGTGGTACGACATAATCTACTCTGAAATCCAGAAAGGCTCACCCATACTCTATGGAGGCAGTGATCCCAAGAATGGTGGACACGCATTCGTGTTATCTGGTATAGATGCTGACGGACTTGTTTATGTAAACTGGGGCTGGAATGGCGAAGCTAACGGCTTCTTTGCCATTGACATTTTTGACTCCCCCATGGGCTCTTTCACTGAAGGGCAGGATATGACCTTTGGAATACGAACCGAGCCGCTTCCTACTGACTATGTTCACGGTTGGATAACCACTTTGAATGACAGCGTTGGCTATGCCTTCAGATACGAACCTTACGTGAATGAGGAACAGGGTTACAATGTACAGAAGTGCATACAGATTGACATCCCGGCTGGATTTGCCAACTTTAACTCTTCTTCTTTTATTGGCGACTTAGGCCTTTTTGCCATCGATCTCACAGACGACTCTGAGTGGGTCGTAGCTGAGACTGACCGTGACACAATAGGGAGTGGCTATGGCGTTTGGGGTGATAGCATCATCTATTTTTATGATGTTGCAGACCTGAAAGTTGGACACACCTATCGCATGAGCTTCGGAGTGCGTGATGACCGCGACATACGTTGGCGCTCATTATTGTGTCCTGGCGGCGAAATCGCTTACGATGTGACCATCGGTGCCGATGGCAATGCCACCATCACCGGCCCCGTCCAAGTTCCTATCGTTGCTGGTAACACCAGCGCCGTCCGTTCTCTTGCCGCAACCAAGGATGACGGTCTCACCCGCGTTTATGATCTCTCAGGCCGTCAGGTATATGTGGCTCCCACACGCTCCTTTAACCTATGGGAAGTGCCAGCCCGAGGTGTACTCGTTGTAAGTGATGCCAATGGCAGCCGCCGCATTGTGCGGTAACCTTTCTCCGTTATGAGCTTTAATATCCAGGTTGGACCAGAGCTTGGTGAACTGTGTCCCGAATATGTCGGATGTGCTGTACTGGCTGACATACGGAACACGGAGACTAATACTGAGCTATGGCAGGAGATAGATGCCTTCATTGCAGACTATCGCTCGCGCTACACCATAGATTCCATAAAGGAGATGCCGTCTATTGAGGCTACCAGAACCGCCTACCGCCGTTGTGGAAAGGATCCTTCACGCTATCGCCCCAGCGGTGAGGCTTTGGTGCGTCGAACGCTGCAAGGAAAAGACTTGTATCGTGTGAGCACGGTGGTGGATCTCATTAACCTGGCTTCTATAGCATACGGGTACAGCATCGGTGGCTTCGATGCCGACCGCATCCAGGGCGACACGCTCACGCTTGGCATCGGGCGAGAGGGTGAACCGTACGAGGGCATAGGTCGCGGACCGCTCAACATCGCAGGACTGCCGGTCTTTCGCGATGCCATCGGTGGCATAGGAACTCCCACCAGTGACCACGAGCGTACAAAACTGACTCTTGAAAGCCGTCGCCTGCTTGCCATCGTGAACGGATACGACGGCAACATCTCCCAGACCGTCGCCTGCGCAGAGTTCATCCAACAACTGCTCAGAAAATATGCGGAGAGCGACGGAGGGAAACTTATTAAGTTTTGAGCTGATAATTGACAATTGACAGTTGACAATTGACAGTTGGATGGGGATGGTCAGTGTCCTGTGGATATACTGTCAACGTATTCTGCAAGATGACGGTAGAAGGGGTGACGGCAGAGGGTAGTGCGGTCACCTATTATTATAAGTTTCATGCGTGCACGTGTGATGGCTACGTTCATACGGCGTAGGTCGCGCAGAAAACCGATGTTCCCCTCTTCATTGCTGCGGACAAGACTGATGACGATGACATCACGCTCCTGACCTTGGAAACCATCTACGGTGTTTACAGTTATGAGCGAACGGTAGGGTTTCCAGTATTTGTCCTGCCTCAGCATCCTTCGCAGCAGACTCACCTGCCCTTTGTACGGAGAGATTATGCCGACATCTATCCGCTCTTCCATAATCCGCTCTTTTCCGATTCGCTCGAAGTAGTCATGCAGGGTCTGCAGGGTCTGTTGTGCCTCGGCGACATTAAAGTATGAAAAGGAACCAGCTCCTCCAGACTCTTCTCCTGTCCTGTCTGCAAGGCCTTCATTCACAGAAACGGGTAGGGAAGAGGGTTTCCACTCTACCGCTGTGTCCCAATCTAGTATTCCTCTGTATTTCACTTCAGGAGCGCTGATAAGCATACCGTCATAGAACTCACGGTTGGGGAACTGCATAATATCGTCCGCCATGCGGTACTGGACACGTAAGAGACTGACTGCTTGCGGTTTCTGTTCTACGATATACTGCATTAGGGTGCGGTCGAGACCGCCACGCATCGCCTCCGGACTTTTGATGGTGGGTGGGAGTTGTCGGTGGTCGCCTGCCAGAATGACACGGTGCACCTTCTGTATAGCTATCCAACAGGCGGCTTCCAGTGCCTGAGCAGCCTCGTCGATAAAGAGGGTTCCGAATTTCATCCCGTCAAGCAGATGATTTGCCGAACCGGTTAGCGTGCAGGCCACGACCTTGGTGTCCGAGAAAATAGCCTCACGTATGGTATATTCCAGTTCTGTAGCCCGGTCGCGCAGGCGTGCAATCTTCTGATGACGACTGTCGCTGCTGCCGCTCTTTGAGGCGTAGATGTCCCGTATAGCCTTGCGAACGGCCCACAACTGGTCGTAGAGCGGGTGATTTTCAAACCGGCGTTCGTAAGTGAAAGAGAGCATTTTATCCGTCACGCGGGTGGGGTTGCCAATACGTAACACCGACACACCCCTGTCAGTCAGTTTCTCTGCAATCCAGTCAACAGCCATGTTCGACTGCGCACACACCAGCACCTGATTCTCACGCCGTAAGGTCTCGTAGATGGCTTCAACGAGAGTTGTGGTCTTGCCCGTTCCCGGAGGGCCGTGAACAACAGCTACATCCTTTGCCCACAGAACTTCGTTCACAGCCGCCTGCTGAGATGTGTTAAGCCATGGGAAACGCACGGGATTGAAGGTGAACTTGCCAGTCGGAGCCGTAGAGTGGAATATCTCGCGCAACTCGGCCAGTCTGCCGCTCTTCGCCTGAATAACACGGTCCAGAGCCTCGAACATCAGACGGTAGGTGTATTCGTCAAGATACAGCTGCACGCCGAGGCGGTCTGCATCACGTATCTGTTCCAACGCATCGCCATCTGGTAACGCCACGACCATCCGGTCAGCCTCAACATAACAGACCTGAGCCACGAACTTATAATAATGAAGCATACCGCCAGTGCCGCGAAAGTCTCCCGATGCATCCTGCGAAAAGAAACATACGGGTTTGCCCGGCTCGAACTGGGACTCGGTCTCACCTTCATCACCAATCCGTGAGGAAAGGGTTGCCTCGGAACTGCGAGAAGGGTCCCTCAACTCCACAACCAACTGGTCAAGCGAATTGCGGTAAGCATGTCCGACTGAAATCGGATACCACGCTAATCCGCGCTTCACCTTCTTGTCTATTCCCGTTGCCTCCGTAAGGCGGCGGAATTCCTCTTTCTCGTATGCATACTCTGCCTGAAGGAGGGCGCGCTGGCGTGTAAGCAGGGTTATTGGCGACTCTGTAGTCATATTATTCTCATTTTGGCGGCAAAGATACAAAATAATTGCCTGTTTGTGCTCGTTTATCGTATAAAAAGCGTACATTTGCACCCATGTTAAAGGAATTATTACACTTGTGGTTCTTGCAGCAGCGCCGTCAGTTCCGTTGGGCGCGTGTGCTGACAATGGCCTATTTCATGATTTGGATGCTGATTGTGATGGTCGCCGTTATCATCGCAATGGCAGATATGCTGCGCAATTTTGCTGCACAGTATAACACATGGTTCTTTATCCAGATTATCTCCGCCATATTGATTCTGCCAGACATGATGATGAAGGTGATGTTCAACGACTCAGCCCCAATAATGGACGACTGTCTGCGCACCAAGCCCGTTCCGGGCAAAGCGTGGAGCCAATTTACAGCCTTGACCACGCTCATAGACTATTGGAACTGGATGATGCCGTTGCTTACAGCCATCTTCAGTTTTGCCGTTCTTCCCTTCGGGGTGGCTCTCACGGCTACGCTCCTCGTGGCGTTGCAGTCGCAGATGCTTGCTTGGCTGGTTACAGACATACACAAGGCTCCAGGAAACCAATATACTCTGCCGCTGTGGGCAGGCCTGATATTCTATTTCCTTGCGAAGAATGTGTTGGGTGGCATCGTTGCAGCCTTAGGAATATATGCACATGAGGGCGGTGTGTCGCTGTCTTGGTTGGCACCTGCAGCCATCGCTTTGGTTGCTGCTATTGACGTACTGCTTCTTTGGCTCCTCTACCGCTATTTCGGACGAATGAGAGCATACGACGAACACACGGCACATACAGAAAAGGCGCGGCGCATAGGGGAGATAACCCTGTTCAGCACCGAATATTTAGGGGTGTGGCGCAGCAAACGCTTCCGCCTTCCTATACTGCTGATTTCCGCCCTGTTCCTTTTTCAGGCCTACCAACAGCAGTCCCTGACAATCCAACAGGATTTCGGCGGACTGAATATCGGTATATACTTCGCTTTGTGCTGGCCGTCGCTGTTTCTCGGACAGTGGGTGTTCGGCATCGAGGCCAATTATTTCCACGGTCTATGGACCAAGCCATATTCCATAGAGCAGTTGTTGCGCCGTAAGTTCTATTTCATGTTGATACTGACTTCCGCGATGGCGCTGTTTCTGGTTCCGGCTCTGTTCTGGTTCGGTCTCTCGCTTACACGCCTGCTCTCACTGCTTCTGTTTGTGGCTTTTGCCCAGAACCTGATGATGATGCCCACATGTCTGCTGGCCACGCGAGTAGATTTGTTCTCTTCTGCGTTCTTCAACTATCAGGGGGCAAACAAGGGCGTGAACCTATATGGCCTGCTTGTGTTTATTCCTGTGATACTGTACACAGTAGCAACTATTTTGCTTAAGCCGTTAGTGGCTGACGCTATATTTGCCGGCATCGGACTTGTTGGCGTGGCTCTGTATCGCCCTTCATTGCGATGGTTGGCCAACCGCTGGATTTCCAAGAGGCACGAACACATGGAGAGATACTGTCAGTAAGAGCCCCCTATAATCCCCCGGTGGGGGATAAAATGTTCACGTACTGTTGAACGAAGGCGAAAAATGTTCAATGTTCAATGTTCAATGATATGAATATCAAGATAACAGACTTAAAGAAAGTATATGGTGAGCAGACGGTGCTCGACATACCCAACCTGACACTGGAGTCCGGACAACTCATCGGACTCGTAGGAAATAACGGTGCGGGCAAGACCACACTTATGCGTCTGATTCTGGACGTAATCGGAGCCACAGAGGGATATGTGGAGAGCGACGGACGCCGCGTGGAAAGCGACGAGCAGTGGAAACAATATACAGGCTCGTTCATCGACGGACGTTTTCTTGTGGATTTTCTTACGCCTGAGGAATATTTCTCCTTCATAGCCCGCATATACGGAATGGACGAAGAAACGCTGAAACGCCGACTCGAACCATTCGAACCGCTCATGCACGGCGAAGTTCTTGGCACACGTAAATACCTAAAGGACTTCTCCGAAGGCAACCGTCAGAAAGTCGGCATCATTGGAGCTATGATGCTACAGCCGAAAGTGTTGATACTCGATGAGCCGTTCAATTACCTTGACCCCTCATCACAGATTCTTGTTGCCCGACTTATTCAGCAGATGAATCGCGAATATGGCACAACGGTGCTCATTTCCAGCCATAACCTCAGTTTCGTGGCAGACATATCTACCCGCATTCTTCTTCTTGAGAAGGGCCGGGTAATAAAAGACCTGGAAAATAATGAAGGCTCTGCCACCGCAGAACTGAACGAATACTTTGGACAGTTGACGAGTTGACAATTGATAATTGACAGCTGACATTTAAATCGTCAAATTGTAAATCGTCAAATCGTCAATTAAATAGGTTGTTCAACGTTCTCCGAGTCGATATCTATCTTGCGGATGTAGAACTTCACTTTGGCGCATAGCTCGTCGAGGTGCTGTTCTATCTGATATACACGTCGTTTCTGCTCGTAAAACGTTTCGTTTGTAACCCCATTAACCATAGGAGTGAGACCCTTTAGCACTTGGCGTTCATGTTCCAAAACCGAATCCAAGTGTGCCAGGGTGTCACGCGCCTCCAATAATTCCACGCTGTCTAACGTGAGTATTGCGGCACGACGGACGGACAAGGCCTGTGGATGACGCTTGCGAAGAGACAGAATCGTGTCACGGGCGGCACCGAACTGGCTATTAGCCAATAACGAGCGTGCCTCGCTCAACATAGCCCCTGCCTGAGTTTCCTGACGGTCAATAGTCTCATGGCAAGAAGTCAGCGCCAAAGAGGCGAGTAAAGAGTATTTTACTAATGTAGAATAATGCTTCATGACGTGTTCGCAAGCGTTTCGACTGCAAAAGTAGGAAAAAAATCCTTGTAGGTCGAGTCTCTTTCAGTATATTTTTGTACTTTTGCGCCCGATTTTGCAACATTTAAGCATTTGCCCTATAAAAAATCGCCTATGCGACACCTTTCACAACAAGAATTAGCAGACTTATTGAACCGCCCTGTGTTCCATCTCATCAGTGAGGTGGCAGACAGCCTTGGGATGGAGTGCTATGTTGTGGGAGGATATGTGCGCGACCTGTTTCTTGAGCGCCCGTCAAAGGATATTGACGTGGTGGTCGTTGGCAGCGGAATCGAACTGGCTCGCGCCGTTGCCAGTCGCATTGGGAAGAGAGCACATCTGAGCGTGTTCAAGAACTTCGGAACAGCGCAGGTTAAAATCAATAGGGACAATGAAGAAGTTGAGCTGGAGTTCGTAGGTGCACGCCGAGAGAGCTACAGTCACGATTCGCGCAAGCCGATTGTTGAGGACGGAACGCTTGAGGACGACCAAAATCGCCGTGACTTCACCATAAACGCTATGGCTGTATGTCTGAACCGTGAGCGGTTCGGCGAACTGGTGGACCCGTTCGACGGCGTATGGGATTTGGAGGACCGCATTATTGCCACCCCCTTGGACCCAGATATGACCTTCTCCGACGACCCGCTCCGCATGATGCGGTGCATACGCTTTGCCACCCAGCTGAATTTTGAGATTGAAGAAGAGACATTCAATGCCTTGAACCGCAATCGCGACCGCATAAAAATCATATCACAGGAACGTATCACCGATGAATTGCAGAAGATAATGTCCTCAGACAGCCCCGGACGCGGCATCGAACTGCTCTTCTCCTGCGGCCTCTTGGAGCTGATATTTCCTGAGCTGTACGCCCTGCACGGCACAGAGAGCGTGGGTGGACGCAGTCATAAGGACAACTTGTGGCACACGTTGGAGGTGCTTGGGAATGTGGTCAAGGCCGGTGCTCCTCTGTGGCTGAGGTGGGCTGCCCTGTTGCACGATATCGGCAAGCCACGCACGAAACGATGGGAGGCATCTGCCGGATGGACCTTCCATAACCACAATTCCGTGGGAGCAAAAATGGTGCCGCAGATATTCCGGCGTATGAAACTGCCCACGGATGAGCGTATGAAATATGTGGAGAAACTCGTTGCCCTGCACATGCGCCCGATTGTGATAGCCGATGAGGAGGTCACTGACAGCGCCGTCCGCCGTCTGCTCTTCGAGGCCGGTGACGACATCGACGATCTGATGACACTGTGCGAGGCCGACATCACCACGAAGAACAACGATCGCAAACAGCGTTTCCTGGATAATTTCCGTCTGGTCAGACTCAAACTGGTGGATCTCGAAGAGCGTGACCGCATACGTAATTTCCAGCCTCCGGTTAGTGGCGAGGAAATAATGGAGAGTTTCCATCTGCCCCCCTCAAAGCCAGTTGGTATCATCAAGGAAGCAATAAAGGATGCCATCCTCGACGGTATAATACCCAATGAACACGATGCCGCCTTTGCCTTCGCTGTGACCAAAGCAGCCGAGCTTGGCATCAGTATAGATTGATTAATATCACTTTAGGGTCGCAAAAACAATTAAAAATATCAAAATTTGTGTCCCATATACCCTTTGACATAATAATTTTACCTATCTTTGCGCGCTCTTAACGCAATAGGATACATTAATAATATATATAGACATCAATGAACGTTCAATTTGAAAAGACAAGCCCAGTGGTTGGTGAGATGACCATCACTATCGAGAAAGCTGATTATCAGGAGCGCGTGGAAAAGGCGCTCAAGAACTATCGTAAGAAAGCCAATATGCCGGGTTTCCGTCCCGGACAGGTTCCTATGAGCCTGTTGCGCAAACGCTTTGGCAGCGAAGTAACTGCCGAGGAGGTGCAGAAGATGCTGGGCGAGAAACTTTATGAATATATCGAGGAGCAGAAGATAGACATGCTTGGCGAACCCCTGGCCAGTGACAAGCAGAAGGAAGTAGATTTCGAGGCCGAGAGCAACGACTTCGTCTTCGACATCGCCATCGCTCCCGAGTTCGATGCCACTCTCTCAGACAAGGACAAGATCCCATTCTATACCATCAAGGTTACCGATGAGATGATTGACACTCAGGTTAAGGCTTACACCCAGCGCAACGGCCACTATGACAAGGTTGATGAGTGGAAGGATGGCGATATGACCAA
This sequence comes from Bacteroidaceae bacterium, assembly GCA_017447625.1. Classification (GTDB taxonomy): domain Bacteria; phylum Bacteroidota; class Bacteroidia; order Bacteroidales; family Bacteroidaceae; genus Physcousia. Next base: position 21,415 of record JAFSNB010000031.1, on the reverse strand, counting down.
AGGTATTATTGCTGAGCTTGATGCTGAAGACAGCGTGAAAGAAGGCGGCATTCAGGTTGAGGACGCTGTGATTCTCCCCGGTTACTTCAAGGATGAGGATCAGAAAAAACTCTTCGAGGGCGTCAAGGTAAACACCGTCATCACCTTCAATCCCGCCAAGGCTTACAACGAGAGCGACGTAGAACTGGCTTCATTGCTTCACATCAGCAAGGAAGATGCAGCCGGAGTTCGCGGCGACTTCAGCTATCAGATCACGGAAATCACCCGTTACGTGCCGAGCGAACTCACCCAGGAACTCTTCGACAACGTATTTGGCGAGGGTAAGGTGAAGAGCGAGGAGGAATTCCGCAAGGCTATCTCCGAACAGCTCGAACAGCAGTTCGCTGCAGAATCCCAGTTCCGCTTCATGTTCGACGTGCGCGAATATCTTGAGAAGCGCATCGGTACCCTCGAATGGCCCGACGCTCTGCTGAAGCGTATCATGCTTGCCAACAACAAGGACAAGGGTGAGGAATATGTGGAGCAGAACTACGAAGGCAGCATCCGCGCGCTGGCTTGGCATCTGATTCAGAACAAGCTCGTAACACAGACTGGCATCAAGATTGAGCAGGACGACCTGCTTGAGATGGCCAAAGAGCAGACCCGTATGCAATTTGCCCAGTACGGAATGGCAAACGTTCCCGATGAGCTCCTCACGAACTATGCCACAGAACAGCTCAAGAAGCGCGAGAATGTGGATGCACTAATTGAGCGTGCCACAGAGAAGAAATTGGGCATCGCTCTGAAGGAGATTGTCAAGCTCACCAAGAAGAGCGTGACTATGGAAGAATTCCAGAAGTTGTTTGAAAACAAATAATACGCCATGAACAGCGATTTCAGAAAATATGCCACTGGTCACCTGGGCCTCAACGGACAGGTCCTCGATGACGTGGTGAGCATGCAGAACCAGTACCTCAACCCCTACATCCTTGAGGAACGTCAGCTTAATGTGACCCAGATGGACGTGTTCTCACGTCTGATGATGGACCGCATCATCTTCCTTGGAACGCAGGTGGATGCCTACACGGCAAACACCCTGCAGGCACAGCTGCTCTATCTCGACTCTGTGGATCCGGGCAAGGACATATCAATCTACATCAACTCTCCCGGCGGCAGCGTCTATGACGGCCTCGGCATCTACGACACCATGCAGTTCATCTCCAGCGACGTGGCTACCATCTGTACTGGCATGGCAGCTTCTATGGCTGCTGTATTGCTCGTCTCCGGAAAGGAAGGCAAACGCAGCGCCCTTACCCACAGCCGCGTGATGATTCATCAGCCGATGGGTGGTGCGCAGGGACAGGCCAGCGATATCGAGATTACAGCCCGTGAGATTGGCAAGTTGAAGCATGAGCTGTACAGCATCATCGCAAAACACAGTCACACAGACTTCGACAAGGTCTGGGCCGACGGCGACCGTGACTACTGGATGACCTCCCAGGAGGCTCTTGAGTATGGCATGATCGATCAGGTCCTCAGTCGCAAGGCCGAATAATTTATATATGGCAAAGAGACAAGAAGATAAATGCTCATTCTGCGGACGCTCCTCAAGTGAGGTGCGTCTGCTTATTAGCGGCCTTCACGGTTTTATCTGCGAGGATTGCACGCGTCAGGCCAATCAGGTAGTGGAAGAGTTTGAGAAACATTCCACCAGTGCGCCTGTGAGCCAGATAGACTGGCGCGTACTGCCAAAGCCCATAGAGATAAAGGCCCATCTTGATCAGTATGTGATTGGTCAGGAAGATGCCAAACGCTATCTCAGCGTGGCCGTCTATAACCATTACAAGCGCCTGTCACAGGGTAAGATGGCAGATGACGGAGTTGAGATAGAGAAGAGTAACATCATCATGGTCGGCCCTACAGGAACAGGCAAGACACTGCTGGCTCGCACCATAGCCCGCCTGCTTAATGTGCCGTTTACTATAGTGGACGCTACGGTGTTCACAGAAGCCGGTTATGTGGGCGAGGACGTGGAGAGCATACTGAGTCGTCTGCTCCAGGTGGCCGATGGCGATGTGAAACAGGCCGAACGGGGCATAGTGTTCATCGATGAGATAGACAAGGTGGCACGTAAGACCGACAACCCCAGCATCACGCGCGACGTGAGTGGTGAGGGTGTGCAGCAAGGTCTGTTGAAACTGCTCGAAGGCACTACCGTGAATGTTCCGCCCAAGGGCGGGCGCAAGCATCCCGATCAGGAGTACCTTCAGGTCGATACACGCAACATCCTCTTCATCTGCGGTGGCGCGTTCGACGGTATCGAACGCAAGATAGCCCAGCGCCTTAACACCCACGTGGTGGGATATAATTCCGTACAGCACGTGGCGAATATCGACCGCAAGGACCTGATGCAGTACATCCAGCCACAGGACCTGAAGAGTTTCGGGCTGATTCCTGAAATCATAGGCCGCTTGCCGGTGCTTACCTATCTCAATCCGCTGAATCGCGAAGCCTTGAGACGCATCCTTACCGAGCCGCGCAACTCGCTCATCAAACAGCAGGAGAAGCTGTTCGCTATGGATGGCATTAAACTTCGCTTCGACGAGGATGCCCTCGAATACATCGTTGACAAAGCAGTTGAGTACAAGCTTGGAGCACGCGGTTTACGAAGTATCGTAGAGGCAATTATGATAACACCTCAGTTCGAGATGCCATCATCTGGCCAAAATACATTTACGGTGACACTCGATTATGCAAAAAAGTGTATGGAAAAGGCAAAAATTGCCGCCTAACCCCTCTGAGAGGTCCTAAAACCATCGATTTTTTGGTTTTAGGACCTCTTTTTTACTAAAAAATAGATAAAAAATTTGCAGGTTAGCACTTTTTCTTTATATCTTTGAAACCGCAAAGCGAAAGAGCACATGAATAAAGACATCAACCTGACTGATAAACTAAAGCAATATTTCGGTTTTGACTCCTTCAAAGGAGACCAGGAAGCCATCATCCGAAACCTGCTCAGTGGACGCGACACATTTGTGTTGATGCCCACGGGCGGTGGCAAGTCTATGTGCTATCAGTTGCCTGCCTTGATTATGGACGGATGTGCCATAGTCATTTCGCCCCTCATAGCTCTTATGAAGAACCAGGTTGATGCCATTCGTCAGGTAAGTGCCGACGACGGTATAGCCCATTTCATGAACTCTTCGCTGAACCGCTCCGCGTTGGATCTCGTCAAGAGCGACGTGATCTCAGGACGTACGAAACTTCTGTATGTGGCACCTGAGTCTCTGACAAAAGACGAGAATATAGAGTTCCTGCGTCAGGTCAATATATCTTTCTACGCCGTGGATGAGGCCCATTGTATATCCGAGTGGGGACACGACTTCCGCCCGGAATACCGTCGCATCCGCCCGATAATTACCGAGATAGGAACTGCTCCCGTAATTGCTCTCACCGCTACCGCCACGGACAAGGTGCGCGGAGATATAAAGAAGAACCTCGGTATGCCTGATGCAGATGAATTCCGCAGTTCCTTCAACCGCCCGAACCTCTATTATGAGGTACGTCCGAAGACCAAGGACATAGACAAGGAAATCATCAAGTTCATCAAGCAGAACCCCAACAAGAGCGGCATCATCTACTGCCTCTCACGAAAGAAGGTGGAAGAACTGGCAGAAATCCTTCGTGCCAATGACATCAACGCCAGCGCCTACCATGCTGGAATGGACACCCCAACCCGCACCCAGACTCAGGATGCATTCATTATGGAGGAGACCGATGTCATCGTTGCCACCATAGCCTTCGGCATGGGGATAGACAAACCGGACGTACGTTTTGTTATCCATTATGATATTCCCAAGAGTCTCGAAGGATACTATCAGGAGACGGGACGTGCCGGCCGCGACGGAGGCGAGGGCAAATGCATCACCTTCTACACCTATAAGGACCTGCAGAAACTGGAGAAGTTCATGGAGGGCAAACCGGTTGCCGAACAGGACATTGGCCGCCAGTTGCTGCAAGAGACAGCTGCATACGCCGAGTCGAGTGTATGCCGCCGCCGCCTGCTGCTCCATTATTTTGGTGAGGAATATACCGAGCCCAACTGCCACAACTGCGACAACTGCTTGCACCCGAAACAGATGCAGGAGGCGCGCGAAGAGCTGCAGCTCGCTTTGCGTGTCATACAGTCCGTGAAGGAGAACTTCAAGGTCGATTACATCATCAATATCCTCATCGGACGTGTCACCGAGGAGATAAGCGCGCACAACCACGACGATCTCGAGTTGTTCGGCGCAGGCGACAAGCACGAGGCCCGCTTCTGGAACGCCATCCTGCGTCAGGCGATGCTGGCAGGCTATATTTATAAAGAGGTGGAGAACTATGGCCTGTTGAAGCTGACAGATGCCGGACGCTCCTTCATCAAGAAACCGCAGCCCTTCCAGTTCTCCGAGGACAATGACTTCGAAGACACCACCACTGATTCCGATGCAATGGGATCCACCAGTGCCCTTGACACTCAGCTGTTTGAGATGCTGAAGAGCCTGCGCAAACAGGTTGCCAAGCAGAAGCAGATACCGCCATACGTCATTTTCCAGGATCCGAGTCTGGAGGCCATGGCCACCATGTACCCCATCAATATTGAAGAGCTGAAAACGATTCCCGGGGTGGGAGAGGGCAAGGCAAAGCGCTACGGCGAAGCTTTCCTCGACCTTATTCGCAAGTATGTGGAAGAGAACGAGATTGAGCGAATTGGCGATATGCGTGTCCGCACGGTGGCCAATAAGTCCAAGAACAAGATTTTTATCGTTCAGGCCATAGACCGTAAGGTAGATTTGAAGGACATCGCCCGTTCGAAGGGCATGGAGTTCGAGGATCTCCTGGAAGAACTTGACGCCATCGTCTATAGTGGAACCAAGCTTGACATCGACTATTATCTGCACGAGATAATGGACGAAGACCAGATAGAGGACATCTACGAATACTTCCGTGAGAGCGACACCGACAGCATGGATGAAGCCCTCGACGAACTCGAAGAAGACTACCCAGAAGACTGGATTCGTCTCGTCCGAGTCAAGTTCATAAGTGAGATGGCAAACTGATTCTACAGCCTTATCCCCGTTAATCTGCGTTAATCTCTGTTTGAAAACAGCGATTCTTTTGGTCATGTCGCAAGGAAACACTATCTTTGCGCACAATTACCAAAAGATTACAGATATGGCTTCTTCTTTTCTTGCCGACAAGGTTGTAATGGACGGACTCACATTCGACGACGTCCTCCTTATTCCCGCTTATTCTGAGGTGCTGCCACGCACTGTTGAACTCTCCACACGCTTCTCCCGGCACATCGAGCTTAAGATACCGTTTGTGACCGCCGCAATGGACACCGTCACCGAGTCCACGATGGCAATAGCTATCGCGCGTGAGGGCGGTATCGGTGTGATACACAAGAATATGAGTATCGAAGAGCAGGCTCGTCAGGTCGCCATCGTGAAGCGTGCCGAGAATGGTATGATATATGACCCGATCACCATTCGCAGCCACGCTACGGTGGCAGATGCTCTCGCCCTGATGTCGGAATACCACATCGGAGGTATTCCCGTCGTTGACGCCGACCGCCATCTCGTAGGTATAGTCACTAACCGCGACTTGCGTTTCGAGCGTAACATTCAGCGTCCGATTGCAGAGGTGATGACCAAGGATAATCTGGTTACGACACATCAGATGACCAGCTTGGCCGAAGCCGCCGAGATCCTGCAGGAGAACAAGATTGAGAAACTCCCGGTAGTGGATGCCGAAGGACATCTCGTGGGCCTCATCACATACAAGGACATCACCAAGGCCAAGGATAAGCCGATGGCCTGCAAGGATGAAAAAGGCCGCCTGCGCGTGGCCGCTGGCGTGGGCGTGACTGACGACACCCTGCAGCGTATGCGTGCTTTGGTCGAAGCTGGCGTTGATGCCATCGTGATAGATACGGCTCACGGCCACTCCAAGTCCGTAATCGAGAAGTTGCGCGAAGCCAAACGTACCTTCCCCGAGGTGGATATCGTTGTAGGTAATGTGGCAACGGGCGAGGCTGCCCGGATGTTGGTTGAGGCTGGAGCCGACGGCATAAAGGTTGGCATAGGCCCGGGCAGTATCTGCACCACACGTGTGGTTGCAGGCGTGGGTGTTCCTCAGCTCTCTGCCGTCTATGACGTGGCCGCAGCTCTCGCAGGCACCGACGTACCCCTCATTGCCGATGGTGGTTTGCGCTACTCAGGCGATGTGGTGAAAGCCCTTGCTGCCGGAGCTTACAGCGTGATGATCGGTTCGTTGGTGGCAGGCACCGAGGAGTCTCCCGGTGAGACCATCATCTTCAATGGCCGTAAGTTCAAGAGCTACCGCGGAATGGGTTCTCTGGAAGCTATGGAATGTGGCTCCAAGGACCGCTACTTCCAGTCCGGCGTAAAGGATGTGAAGAAACTGGTTCCAGAGGGTATCGCCGGACGTGTGCCTTATAAGGGAACAGTCCAGGAAGTAGTCTTCCAGCTCGTTGGCGGCCTCCGCTCCGGAATGGGCTATTGCGGTGCAGCTACCATCGCCAAACTTCACGATGCCAAGTTCGTTCGCATCACGAACGCCGGTGTTCAGGAGTCTCACCCGCACGATGTATCCATCACATCAGAAGCCCCCAACTACTCAAGACCTCAATAACAATTCATAATTCTTAATTCATAATAATATTGATGAGACACCTTTTATCTTATTCCGTGTTCCTGTTCCTTTGCTCTGCATCTGTGCTGGCACAAGTTTCCGACCCCATCGTGATGCGAGTTGCAGGCTACGATGTGACACGTTCAGAATTTGAGTACAACTACAACAAGAATAACACCGACGGTGTCATAGACAAGAAGACTGTGGCCGAGTATGCCGAACTCTTCGTGAATTACAAACTGAAGGTGCAGGCAGCCAAGGATATACATCTCGACACCCTCACATCCTTCAAGAAGGAGTTCCGCACATACCGCGACCAGCAGATCCGTCCTCTCCTCGTACCCGAAGGTGCCGAGGAAGCAGAGGTCCGTAAGTACTATGACGCGCAAGCCAAGCGCGTGGGCGATTCATACATGATTCTCCCTGCTCACATCTTCCTCCCTGTCCAGCAGCAGGCCGCGCCCGAGGTGCAGGCCAAGGCTCACGAACGCATAGACTCCATCTATAAAGCTCTTCAGGGCGGAGCCGACTTCGCCGAACTGGCAAAAAAACACTCTGAGGACCGCATGACTGCGCCTCGTGGCGGCGTAATCCAATGGCTTGGGCCGAAGGATTTCCTGCCCGTCCTGGATTCCGTGGCTTACACCCTTCGCATCGGCGATGTATCTAAGCCCGTGCAGTCACCCGTGGGTTGGCACATCATGAAGATGATGGACACTAAATGGCTTGAGCCATACGACACTCTTGCACCTGTGCTCCGTCAGCAGTTGGCTGCTCGCGGTCTGCACGAATATCTTGAGAGACAGGCCATTGACAGTCTGACCAAGGCAAGCGGAAAGTCCGTTGAGCAAATTATGGACGAGATGGCAGACAAATACTCTGCCAAAGACAACGAGCTGAAATATCTTATTCAGGAATACCACGATGGTCTGTTGCTCTTTGAGCTGATGAGCAACAACGTATGGCAGCCCGCAGCCGCCGACACCGTTTCCTTGGAGAATTATTTCAAGAAGCATCAGAAGAAGTACCAGCCTACGAAAGAGGAACTGAAAGCCGGCAAGCAGAAAGTGAAGTCCTGGACCGAAGTCAGTGCCCAGGTGGTTGCCGACCTTCAGGACGAGCGCACTGAGGAATATGTCAAGCAGTTGCGCAAACGCTACAAGTACGAGATATACAAGAAAGAACTAAAGACTGTCAACAATCACTGATGAACCGCTTACATTCTTTCGCAACAGCCCTTTTGTACATGGCGGCTCTCGTCGTGTACCCCGTAGTCGCACATGCTCAGAGCGCAGCTCCTGGAGTTATCGATGAAGTGATCTGGGTGGTGGGAGACGATGCCATCCTGCTCAGTGACGTTGAGAAAATGCGCACTTCGGGCGAACGCATCAACGGTAATCCTTACTGCGTCATTCCCGAGCAACTGGCCATCCAGAAACTGTATCTGCATCAGGCCGCTCTGGACTCAATCAATGTGCCCGATGAGCAAGTGAATCAATATGTGGAGATGCAGATTCAGGAGTGGACCATGGCAGCCGGCTCAGCCGAGAAACTAGAGGAATATCGTGGCATGTCGATGGCGCAGATCCGTGAGGAGTTGTTCGACCAACTGAAGTCCTATCAGATTGTACGCCATGAGCGTCAGCATCTTACGTCTCATATCAAAGTGACGCCCGCAGAGGTGCGTCAGTTCTTCAAAACCGTTCCTGAAGATTCCCTTCCTATAATCCCGACTCAGGTTGAAGTGGAACTTCTGGCCGAGCGTCCTCGTATCTCGCAGGATGAACTGGATCGCGTGAAAGGTGACCTGCGCGATTATACAGAAAGAATAAACAAGGGCGAGACTTCCTTCTCCACCCTTGCCATCCTCTATAGCGAAGACCCCGGTACAGCACGTCAGGGAGGAGAGATGCCGTTTATGGGTAAAGGCTCGTTGGATCCTGCATTTGCCAACGTGGCGTGGAGCCTTCAGGACACTAAGAAAGTGTCCAAGATTGTTGAGTCTGAATTCGGTTTCCATATAATCCAGCTCATCGAACGTCGCGGTGACAAGCTCAAGCTGCGTCACATCCTGAAACGTCCGCATGTAGATCAGAAAGACATCGATGCCAGTCTGCTCCGTCTGGACTCCATTGCCCAAGACATCCGCGAAAACAAATTCTCGTTCGAGGACGCTGCCATGACCCTCTCCGAGGACAAGGACTCCCGCATGAACCGTGGCCTGATGACCAATTACCTGAAGGATGACAACGGTGAGGTTTATGACCGCACATCACGTTTCAAGATGGGTGAGTTGCCCACAGAGATAGCCCGCGTGGTCGAGGGCCTTGACGTGGGCGAGATATCCAAGCCCTTCGTGATGACAGACCCGCGCAGCGGCAAGACACAGTGCTGTCTCGTGAAACTCAGAGCTCGCATCAAACAGCACTATGCCAGCATCACCGAGGACTTCCAGGTGCTGAAAGACATCGTGGAGAACCAGAAGAAGCAGGATTATTTGGACCAGTGGCTTCGTGACAAGCAGAAGTCCACCTATATCCGTATCAATCCCAACTGGCGTTTGGATTGCGATTTCCAGTATCCGGGTTGGATAAAGGATTGATATACTTACAGATAAAAGGAGAGCTAACGTGAAGGCAAGAGGGATTGTCATCTGTATCGCCATTTGCTTGGTTGGTTGCCTGATGGCAGCCATACCACAGAAAAATACACCCGCAAAGAAGCGTGCAAAGGACGATACGCGCGTGCTCCTCATTCACTCCGATAAGCTCTATTACAACCAGCGGCAGAATCGCGATGCCCAGATTCTGGTGGGTAACGTTTGCTTCCATCACGAAGGAGCCGTGCTCACGTGCGACTCCGCCCACTATTATGAGGCCAACAACTCTTTTGATGCCTTCGGACATGTGCACATGATTCAGGGCGACACCCTTGACCTCACTTCGGACGTGCTCTTCTACAACGGCTTCGACCAACTGGCCCGCGCACGCTACAACGTCCTGCTCAAACATATCAAGAACCCGAAGGACATCAGCCGCCTCTATTGCGACTCGCTCGACTACGACCGCATCTACGATCTCGGATATTTCTTCGAGGGCGGACGTCTCGTAGATAACAAGAACACTCTTACTAGCGAGTGGGGACAGTACTGCCCGGGAACTTCCGAGGCTGTATTCAACTACAACGTGGAACTGAAAGGTGAGAATTTTACCCTCATCTCCGACACCCTACACTACAACACGGCCTCAAATATAGCCCGCATCGTGGGACGCTCCAATATCGACAGCGGCGACAACCACATCTATTCGGAAAACGGCATCTACGACACCAACAACGACCACGCTGTGCTGCTGGACCGCTCCATAGTGCAGAACAAGGGGCGTAACATCACTGGCGACTCTCTGGATTATGTCGGTAAGGACTCCATATCCAGAGCCTTCGGTAACGTGGTTTATATTGATGAGGTGAACAAGAATATGTTCAAGGGTGAGTACTGTATGTTCGACGATATCAACGACTACGCAGAAGCCATGGACAGTGCGGTGATGATAGATTATTCGCAGCGCGACACCCTCTATTGCCACGCCGACACCTTCAAGATGTTCTCTTATGACGTGAACACCGACACCGTATGGCGCGAGACTCGAGCCTACTATCATGTGCGCGCCTTCCGTAAGGACATACAGGCCGTGTGCGACTCCATGGTTTATAACACCATAGACTCCTGCCTTACCATGTATCGTGACCCTATCGTATGGCAAAACGGGCAGCAGCTCTTAGGTGAGGAAATCAAGGTGTGGATGAACGACAGCACCATAGACTCCACCCAAGTCATCCGTCAGGCTTTGTCCGTTGAACGCATAGACAGTCTGAAATACAACCAGGTGACAGGTAACCTGATGCACAGTTATTTTCTGGACGGGAAGATGGACTGGACATGGGTCGATGGAAACGTCCTCGTAAACTATTTCATGTATGATGACGACAGCCTGCTCATCGGGATGAATCACCTCGAAAGCACCGAACTGCGTCTTTACATGAACCGTGAGACCAGTCGTCTGCGTAAGATATTCGCTCCTGGCGGCACAGGTAAGCTCTCACCTTTTGGGATGGTGTCGAGCACCGAGCGCTATCTGGAGAATTTCGTGTGGTTCGACTATGTGCGGCCTCTGCACAAAGACGATATCTGGGAGTGGCGGCCCAAGAAAGCCGGCACCGAACTGAAAGCCTCCGTCCGTCACGTTCCGCCCAAGCAGAAACTCGGCAATAAAGGTGGCGACAAAAAAGGTGATAAGAACAAACCGGCTCCGAAAGGAAAGTTCCGACAATCCCAATCAAAATAAATCGTAAAGGCCCCCTATAATCCCCCGGCGGGGGATGCTGGGTAAATCGTTAAATCGTAAATCGTCAAATCGTAAATTACATTCATGGGTCTGTTTACAACAAGAGAACCCCGCCGTTTCAGGGGAGTTCACATATACACATCCGAGCGCAAGGATAAACTCGACAAACTCGTTGAGGAAGCCAAGCGCGAAGAGATGCGCGAGCGTGGCGAGCATGTAGAATACACGCCGGACATAGAGTCCTATCGCGGTAAGTTCGTACAGAACTCATCGCGTCTCAGCCGTTTCACAGATCCCGACCGCCGCCGTCTCCATCCGGCAGTTGCCGTCACCATCATCGTGGTCCTGCTCATCATCTGGCACTGGATATTAACCGGAAGCTTCCGCTTCTAAACCATTGACCATTGACCAATGACCATTGATCATTGAACATTGAACATTGAACTCTTGAACCCTTTAAACTCTCAACTCTCAACTCTCAACTAACTTTGGATATCATCCACCTTCTCCCCGATTCTGTGGCCAACCAGATAGCAGCTGGCGAGGTCATTCAGCGGCCGGCTTCCGTGATTAAGGAGCTGGTAGAGAATGCTGTGGATGCCGGAGCTCAGCATATAGATATAGTCGTCGTCGATGCCGGTCGCACATCCATCCAGGTTGTTGATGACGGCCGTGGGATGAGTGAGACCGACGCGCGTCTGGCGTTTGAACGTCATGCCACGAGCAAGATCCGTCAGGCTTCAGACCTCTTCGCCCTCACCACTATGGGCTTTCGTGGAGAGGCGTTACCCAGTATTGCCGCCGTGAGTCAGGTCCAGTTGACCACCCGCATGGCAGACGAAGAGCTCGGCACATGTCTTATGATCGAGGGGTCCAAAGTCCTCAGTCAGGAACCGACAGCCTGCGCCGTGGGTGCCAATTTCGTTATCCGTAATCTCTTCTTCAACACGCCGGCTCGCCGTAAGTTTTTGAAAACCAATCAGACCGAGCTGAATAACCTCATAGCAGAGGTGGAGCGTATCGTGTTAGTTCATCCGGATATAGCTTTTTCGCTTACGTCCAATGGCACGTCGCTGATGTCCCTTAATATAACGAACCCGAAGCAGCGCATAGCCAATGTCTTCGGGCAGCGACTGGCCAGTATGCTCCTCGACGTATCCGTGGAGACACCTATAGTCAGTCTCTCTGGTTTTGTCGGCAAGCCCGAGTCATCGCGTAAACGCGGCGCTCAGCAGTTCTTCTTCGTCAACAATCGGTACATGCGGCATCCCTATTTCCATAAGGCGGTGCAGGAGGCCTTCAACTCACTTATCCCCTCGGACCAACAGGTGCCTTATTTCCTTTATCTCACCGTTAATCCGGAAGAGATAGACGTGAATATCCATCCCACGAAAACCGAGATAAAGTTTGAGAACGAGCAGGCTATCTGGCAGATAATAACGGCAGCCGTACGCGAGGCCTTAGGCCGCTTCAATGCCGTTCCCACTATAGACTTCGACACCGAGGGCCGTCCCGATATACCCGTCTTCAACCCCACTTATAATAAGGCTCTGCAGACTCCCCGCATACATATAAACACCGCCTTCAACCCCTTCGAAACAGAGGCCGAAGGCCACTCCGTCACCGATAGGGATCCTCTCGGCGACCTTTCGGGCGCTGTTCCTGGTTCTCCCTCGGTTCCCCCTTCGGGCACTGTGCCCGACGGTTTTCCCGTCGGGATTCCCTTCGGAAAATCCGCGGGGAAAACCTCTTCCCTTCCTTCTGATGGCGACCAGGGCGCACTCTTCCCCAAAGAGGAGACCAGCACCGAGCATTATCAGTTCAAGGGGCAGTACATAATGACAGCGGCCCACTCCGGGCTGATGATTATCGACCAGCACCGAGCCCACATCCGCGTGCTTCATGACCGCTATGTCTCCCAGCTGGCTCAGTCGCCCCTGCCTTCCCAGCGTCTCCTCTTCCCCGATATTCTCACCCTCACCCCAACCGAGTCTGCGACCCTCGAGTCTATATCCGACCTGCTTGTCCGTCTGGGCTTTGACATAACCTCGCTTGGCGGTGGCTCATGGAATATATCGGGAATCCCGTCGGGCGTGGAAGGAGTTGACCCGCAGCGGCTCATCGCAGACATAATAGCTGAAGCTATGGATCGCGGAGGCACCCCGTCCGACCAACTGATATCGCGTCTCGCTCTCGTCATGGCCCGTTCTGCAGCAATTCCGGCTGGTCAGGTCCTTTCCGCCGCTGAGATGCAAGACCTTGTCAATCAGCTATTCGCCACAACAAATCCCAACCTGACCCCCAACGGACAGCCCATTATCGCTATCCTCCCGCAGGACTCCATAGATAAAATGTTTAAATGAATGCTTAGTTTATAATTCATAATGCACAATGCATAATTCATAATTAATATAAAATCAATAATATATGCAAAAGATTATCCTTACGGGCGACCGTCCTACAGGTCCCCTTCACATCGGACATTATGTAGGCTCGCTGCGTCGCCGCGTAGAGCTTCAGAACAGCGGACTCTACGATAAGATATTCATCTTCGAGGCAGACGCGCAGGCTCTGACCGACAACATCGACAACCCCGACAAGGTGCGTCAGAACGTCATCGAGGTGGCGTTGGACTACCTCGCCGTTGGTCTCGACCCCGCCAAGAGCACTCTCTTCATCCAGAGTCAGATTCCAGAACTCTGCGAACTCACCTTCTACTTCATGGACCTCGTGAGCGTGAGCCGTCTGCAGCGTAACCCCACCGTAAAGACCGAGATTCAGATGCGCGGTTTCAGCGGTGAGAGCATCCCCGTGGGCTTCTTCACATATCCCATCTCGCAGGCCGCAGACATCACCCTCTTCAAGGCCACCACAGTACCTGTAGGCGAGGATCAGGAGCCGATGCTCGAGCAGTGCCGCGAAATCGTGCGCCGCTTCAACAATATCTATGGCGAGACACTCGTTGAGCCTAATATCCTTCTGCCTGAGAACGCAGCCTGTCTGCGTCTTCCCGGCACCGACGGCAAGGCCAAGATGTCCAAGAGCCTCGGCAACTGCATCTATCTCAAGGACTCTGCTGACGATGTGGAGAAGAAGGTGAAGTCCATGTTCACCGATCCGGATCACCTGCGTGTCAGCGACCCGGGCAAAGTCGAGGGCAACACCGTGTTCACCTATCTCGATGCCTTCTGCCAGCCGGAGCATTTCGGCCGTTACCTGCCCGAATACCCCAATCTGGACGAGCTGAAAGCCCACTACCGTCGTGGCGGTCTTGGCGATATGAAGGTGAAGAAGTTCCTTGCTGCCATCATGCAGGAGACCCTCGAACCTATCCGTGCCCGTCGAGCTGAGTTCCAGAAGGATATTCCTGCTGTTATCGAGATACTCCGTAAAGGTACAGAGGTGGCTCGCGAAGCCGGTGCTCAGACCATGTCCGAGGTACGTCGTGCCATGCGTCTCGACTACTTCGAGGACGACTCCTTCACCAAAGAACAGGCTGCAAAGTTCTAATCGTAAAAAATTCGGGGATTGCACACAATAAACTCATGTGTGCGTTCGTTCTATAGGTGTCAGTCACTTATTATAAAGAAGCAAAATTGCATATTCATAATTGAAAATGCCTATGGAACAATCCTTACTCATTACGGTAGAGCTGGACATCTGTAATCTGACAACCAGCAAACCTCGTCCCAAAACCCTTGAAAATGTGCGTGCCTTTGCCCGCGCCTTTCGTCCCGCATGAATCTGATTGCACCTTCGCTGCTCGCAGCAGATTTCGGAAATCTGGAGCGTGAGATGGAGTGGTTCAACCGCTCTGAGGCCGATTGGCTCCATCTGGATGTTATGGACGGCGTGTTCGTCCCTAACATCTCTTTCGGTTTCCCCGTCATGGAGTCAGTAGCCAAACTGACGCAGAAGCCGTTGGATGTACATCTTATGATTGTGCAGCCGGAGAAGTTCATCTCACAGGTGCGCGACCTCGGAGCCGCTGTTATGAACGTGCATCAGGAGGCTTGCGTACATCTTCACCGCACGGTATATGCCATCCACGAGGCAGGCATGAAAGCGGCCGTCAGCCTCTGTCCTTCCACACCCGTTGAGTCCCTCACGGACATCATTCAGGACATAGATGTGGTGATGCTTATGACGGTGAATCCCGGCTTCGGTGGACAGAAATTCATCACTCACAGTTTGGACAAGGCCCGCCGTCTCCGTCAGCTTATAGAGTCTTCAGGCAGTCATGCGTTGATTGAGGTCGATGGAGGCGTGAACCGCCAGACCGCCCCGCTTTTGCATGAGGCCGGTGTCGATGTGTTCGTGACGGGTTCCGCCGTATTTGGTGCTCCGGATCCTGTCGCCGAGGTGGCTGCATTGAAAGCACTCACAGCTTAAACCAGGAAGGGGAGAGAGATGCCTTCTTCTTTGTCCTTTTCCGCTTCCACAGTACTCTTCCCATCTCTGATGGCCGGCATTTGGGCAGGCCATCAGTTGTTTTATGTATCCTATGGAGCCAGATTTGCCGAGTCGTTCCTCAGCGTGTCGTGGTTTGCTTTGGTGGCAATAGCGGCTTTCGCAGTCTATTCTTACCAGCGTGAGAAACGAGGCGACGTGACTGGAGCCGACACCGGTATGCTGGTGTTGGCCGTCACGTTCTTCTTCATTTTCGGCGCGAGCGTCTATGCCCGTTATTATCTCCGTCATCATGTCGAGTGGCCAGGCAAACGGCAGATGGTCAGTGGGGTAGTGGTCTCTGTTCCAGAGGCTAAGGGCAAATGGATGCGCTGTGACATCGAGACTTCTGCTATCTCAGGTGCTCCTGGTGCTCATCGCAGTTTTAAGCTGCGTGCCTACTTGCCCGACTCCGTTCCGCTTGGCACAACAATCAGCGGAGAAGCTTGGGTAGGTTGGCCGAAACGTCATCGCGGCTCCTCATTCGACTATGCCCTCTGGCTTTATGTTCAGGGCTATTCCGGAACTGCATACTTCAGACCCACCACCAACTTGGCCAGTAGGGGAGGGGAGAAGGGGCACTCACCATCTCTTTCAGCCCGCCGTTTGCAGCAGCGGTTAGTCAGGGCTTATAACGAGAGCGGGCTCGGACAAGAATATGCGTCATTGGCCTCCGCCCTCACCCTTGGTGACCGTTCGCGGGTGTCACAGGAGACTCGCGCTGCTTACAACGAAGCCGGAGCCGCACATCTTCTGGCTCTCTCCGGCTTGCATCTCGGCATTATAATCGGATTCTTCTCGTGGCTCCTCGGGCGCAGGCTGCTGAGATTCTCCCGCTGGCGTTTCCTCACGGTGCCGCTGTTGATTCTCTTCGTGTGGGCTTACGCCTTCGTTGCTGGACTGCCTGCATCGCTGGTACGAGCCGCACTTATGTCTACCTTCATCCTGCTAACCTTTCTGCTCCGCCGTGAGGTGCAACTGCTCAACAGCCTTTTTCTTGCGGCCTTCATAATGCTTCTTCTCCGTCCTACATATCTCTTTGATGTGGGCGCACAGCTCTCTTTCCTCGCAGTCCTCGGCATCGGAATGCTCTATTCACCTCTTGTAGATTTGATGAAATACCATAGTTACGCCGCCTATATCTGGTTGCATCGACATCATCTGTGGTGGGCAGCCTCGGGCCTGATGGTTTCAGCCAGTTCGTGGCTCTTTACTTCGCCCCTCGTATATTATTACTTCCACCGCCTCACCCCCTGGGGCATCGTTCTCAACCTCATCTACGTGCCCCTCACCACCGTCCTCATCTATGCCTGTCTCCTGCTCCTCCTCTGCTCATTATGTCACGCACCCTCTTTCCTCCTCTCCGCCATCTGCTATATCATCCGCCTTATTGTGGATGTCCAGATGTGGGTGATGTGATATCTGACAGCCACTTCCTGACCGCAACTGTAGAAGATTGTCACTTCCTGGAGAGTTAGAACTTAATTAGCTTTCGTCCTATTCTCCGAAGGGTTTTCGCTAAAACCCTTTGGGGTTTGGGGCAAAACCCCATGGACTTCTTGAACCCAATCAATTTCCCCTAATTGCTTTACGAATATGGAGGCTAAGCCCCCCTCTAAGGCCCCCTATATAGGGGCCTAAGAGGAGGGGCTGTCGCCTAAGACGGCGGCGAGCGGGTCGAAAAGATCCCGCATATCCTGGAACACGATGTTCCAAATCTGTGCCGCAGTTGAGCAGTGACAGCACCCTGGCTTGCATGTCGCAGTAGAACCCGATCCAGTATACTATCGGGCAAGAGTAATGCCGGGCGAAACCGTTGCACAGCCGCCTTGAACAGTACCTCATAAAGAAAACAATAGGCTATAAGCATGAAGTTAAATAGCGTTTTACCGCTTCTATCCTTGCCCATGACAGCTACCAGATTGCCGCGTGGAAAGTGTGGTTTTCCAAAGATCCGGAACAGGAAATTCGTTGGTGGCAGTTTTGTGTCACGCCTGATACTCAGCCTTTCAAGCCGCCTCTTGTCATGTGGCATAGAATGTTGTACTAAGTAAAAATTCTTATCTTCCATAAAGAATAACTTTTATGCTTTAATCTTCTAATCTTTAACGTTATAACCTTTTAATCTTTTAATGTTTTAACCTTTTAACCTTTTAATCTTTAATGCTCCCTCTTGGGACTGGTGCAAAGGTCGTCAATAATCATCAAACTCGTATGGACAGCGTTCCAACAATGTTGGCACAAAAAAGTAACAATTTAACATTTATTTAGGCATCCATAGTCCATCGTCCATCGTTCATTGCCTCTTTCCTCTTGCAAATTCTCGTCAAACCCTTTAGTTTTCGGATTAAAGCTGTAACTTTGTGGCGGATTTATGGGTTCAAGTGATTGACGAAATATCGTTGTAACGATATTACGAAAATAGCTTAACGGCATTATACCGTTATAATGACAAAAAAATAGTAATGGAAATCAACAGGTTTGGATATTATTGGCTGGCCACATGGATTCTAGAACCTTTGTTGAATGAAGCAGTTCTATGAGACTTATAAAGACACAGATGAAAAACTCTCAATAGTTGAGACAAATTAGCACGAGGGGGGCGCTATAATCTGTCGAGCCGCAAAAGACTATACTACTCCCAAGATTCAGCTGTTTTATAATTTCTTAGTTTCTCATATACAAAAAAGCGTGGGAGTCTAATTTCTGTTAGTTGTCCCGCGGTCTGTGGCCTTCGCATTGCCTTACTTTCCAGAGACAAGCAACAATGCAGAAGCCCACGCTGTATGTATATAGACACCAACATGAGCCATAAAGGCGTAATGCCAGTTGTATATTACATACACATAAGACATCCCCCTGTTGCTTTGTTTCTTGGCAAGATTCGGAAGTTGCGAAGTTTATAAGTAGGTTCAAGAAGTTTCTGACTAATACTGAAAATCAGAGAGTTAGAAACATTAAGGAACTGCAAAATGGACGAAATTAAGAACAAGTTTGAAGAACAAGTTTTTGTGGTAGAAGCGGTTAAGTTCCATTTTAACCTGCGCACACCAAAGAGCAACAAGCCAACCCCTATTTTTATGGTTGTACGTATGGGGGGTAAGCAATATAAGATTCCGACAGGGGTTAAGGTGCTACCCAACCACTGGAACAGGAAAATGGGCGTTGCTTATGTCGGAAATCGTCTCTCAACCTTAGATAATAGCAATAATTTGATAGTTAATAGACGGTTGGATGTCCTGATTGAGCGTTTTTCGGAATTATTGCAGTATCTTTGCACCACGCCAGAGCATATTGGCAACATTGAAATACTAAAAAACTATCTGTATATGGGTAGAAGTAAAAAGGCTGAATTGTCCGTAATCCAACATTTCACGAACTGGTGTTGGGAAAGGAATGACAGCACCAGAGACAATTATTTGGTGCAAGTAAAATGGCTTGAAAGATTTTTAGAGGCAAGGGGTGACAAAGACTCCATTACCTTTGCAACAGTAGCAACCTCAAAATTCTTTCGGGAGTTCCAGGCATGGCTTTCTGAAAGCATGAAGAACAAAGACGGGAAAAATGCCAAGCCAGAGAGTATCAACAAAACTGTCAGCACCATATATACATTGTTGAAAGGGGCTGTGGAGAAGGATTTTATCTCGAAGTCCACATATATGGACGTGACAGTAAAAAAACTTGTCGACAAGTCCGACGTAAACATACCTTTTTTATATAATAGCGAGGTCATGCAGTTGTTTCGTTACGAATGCAAAGACAAAACAGATGCCATTGTTAAAGACGTGTTCCTACTTGAATGTACCACAGGACAGCGTATTTCCGATATAAAGGAACTTGCAGGAAACGTTCAAGAAGGAGAGAATGGTCTGTTGATACTTGACCTCGTTACAAAGAAAGAGAGTACAAGGGTTAGGGTACGTCTGTTGTTTGATATAGCCAGAAAGATTCTCATTGACAAATATAACTACAAAGTACCTTCTGTTTCTGACGTTCAACTAAACAAGCGAATAAAAGAGATTGCCCACCAAGCAGGGCTTACCAGACCGTGGAAGAAGACAAGACATGAAGTAGGAGATTCCACAGGCAAGCCAACTGAAATAGAGAAACCTCTATATCAGTTCATCACTACCCATGTTGGCAGACACACCTTTGACTGCTTACTAAAAATGAGAGGATACAGTTATGAGGATATTGCAAGGTATGCAGGTCATAATGTCGATATGGTGAAACGCTATACCGACAACTGTACTGATGTCGATATTGACAATTATGAACTGACCAAGATTAACAATCCTGAGAACATAGTCAAGTTGATTAGCGAGGTTGATGTAAACAAGAAGCCGTCATCAACACACACTAACACCCTAAAGTCGGACATGGGAAAGATATTTCAGTTCATAAGTGACCAAATAGATTCCCTTGTTGACATTGAGCAGATAAGTGCTGAAACCGTGACCTACATAAAGGAGAACAACTTGGATTTGAAATGGATAAACAGCCCATCTTATAAGATATACCAGTCAAAGTTGAAAAAGATGTATGCTGACAACTACGAGCAAATCCACGCTGTCCTGCTAACGGCTGTTGCAATGATAGCAAAAGCAGACTATGACAGTGACTTCAAAGAGCGGTTAGTAGCCAACTTTGGTGGCATAATTGACAAAGCCAAGAAGATATAGTCGATACAGCAACACCAAGAATAATTTGTCAAAGGCATGAATATTCTATTTCAAAAAGACACAAAAGAATACTATAATGGGCTGTCTGCTTCTGTAAAGGTGGCCGATGAAGTAATTGAATGGGGTCGTGAAATTTCCCAAGACCCTCGTTCTTTGGATGAGACAAAGAACTTCATGGGGCTATACGTGTTTTACTTTTTGCCTTTTGTGAAAGGAATTAGTTTCATTTCCCGTAAACAAGCGGCATTTGATATTAGTGGGTTTATTAAGCATCCAGAGATATATGACAAATACCCACGTCTGACTTTTGAGGAGTTCTACGACGTTCTATGTATGCTTCCAAGTTACGTAACAAGAAAAGTAGTTGAGGAATTGGAGTGTGATGCTGCCACGTTTGATGACATCTTATATTATATTAAGGAGGTGCAGAAGGACAAGGCTATTGAGGTCTTTAGGGACAAATGCAAAGACATCAAAAACCTGACAAAACTATGTGGCTACCTTGCTGAATTGGAACAGTCAGAACAGTTGCAAACCCTATTGTTTTCAACGGAAGATGAAGAAACAGCAGCAGATGTGTTTGATTTTTACGACGAGAAGGTCATTTCCTATCGTTCTTATTCTGAATCATTGACAAATCACGACCCATTGTTATGCTGGATTGATTTTTGGGAAAAGGTCAACAAACACGAAAGTGATGATGTCGTTCTTGCCTTGAACGCTTTCAACAGGGATTTTGACAAACTAGAGGATTGCTTTCTTGAAGTTGTTTTTGATTATTGGGATAACCAAAACGACTACACTATCCGTGAAAAGGCAATACTTGACGAAATTCTTTGTTACGATAAGGAAATATACGAAGATTATAGAAAGCGGTACGAATCAAGAAGAAATGTACCGACATTGAAACTCCCTTCTGGGTTGTTTGAGGCAGAACTGGATAGAGTTTACCAAAGACTAAACCATTATTGCCAATCAGGTCAAGGCTTTACTTCTTTCTTTGGTTATGGCGACAGACAAGCCGAACATCTTATTTGGAATGGCGATTGGAACACATTGAGTTATTTCCTTAGAGTCCTTTATGTAGGCATTCTGAAAAATGGAGATATAGATGTTTCAAAACAGATGGAGCGTGGTGTGTGGAATACTGCCGTCAAAATTTTTAGAGACGAAAACGGTAATCCTCCAGAGTTATCTACATTAAAGAACTTTTCCATAGAGAAAGCCAAGGGTAAAGATTTCGTTCGCTCTATTAACGACATCTTT
>JAFSNB010000030.1 GCA_017447625.1 Bacteroidaceae bacterium | reverse complement strand
GACTATGAGTTCGCCCTCGAGACGCCCGACGGCGCCGAGGAGATGGAGCTCGAAGAGAACTTCAAGCGCATCGTGTCGGCCGCCACGAAAATGATGGGCGACGTGCCATACGACAACTACTGCCTCATCCACATGGGACAGGGCGGAGGCGGACTGGAACACCTGAACTCACAAGCTTGCTACACCGACGGCACCTACCGCTTCGCCACACGCCGCGAGGAGGTGAAGTTCCTGGCGTTCGTGGCCCACGAATACTTCCACCTCTACAACGTCAAATGCATCCGACCTGCCGAGCTGTGGCCGCTGGACTATGACCACGAGGCGATTACGCCTATGCTATGGGTCAGCGAGGGTCTGACCTGCTACTATGAGTTCAGACTGCTGCGCAATGCTGGAATCGCCACGCCGGACGAGGCGCTGCAACTCATCTCCACCTACTTCTCGCTCTACGCTCCCTATGAGGGTCAGCACCACCAGAGTCTGCGCCAGAGCAGCTACGACATCTGGCTGAACTTCATGAACTCCGACGACAACACCCGCGACGTGCGCATCAACTACTACTTCAAGGGTCCCGTCATCGGGTTGCTTATGGACATTGACATCCGCCGCAAGACGCAGCAACAGAAATCGCTGGACGACGTGATGCGCCTGCTCTACCAGCGTTACTACCACGAGCTCCAGCGCGGATTCACCGAAGAGGAGTTCTGGAGCGCCTGCGCCGAAGTGGCCGGAGAGCCACTCACGGAAGTGCGACACCTCGTGGATACCACGGACGACATCCCCTACGACGACTACCTCACTGATGCCGGCCTGCGCATCGACACCACCTCCTGGGCTATCCTCCCCGTGGAGAACCCCACACCCGCCCAGCAGCAATTCCTCCGTGCCATGAGCCTGGAGGAATAATAACTCAAGTTTTGCAAATATGCTAACCAGCTGTAATACAAAGCCCCAGCGGGGCGTGACAATGGTAGCCAGCCGTTGAAATGGCTGGCCGCTCGACCTTGGTCGCTTCATACCTGAAGAACCATTGTCAGATGCCTACGGCATCACATGCGAAACTTGAATAAATTATCATATGATTAGAGATAAAAGATTAGAGATAAAAAAATTGGGCTTAGATGTAATATTTCGATGGAAATGTGTGTATATGTAAATAGAAAGGTGTAATTTTGCACAACTTCACAACCTCATAGCCTTATAACCGCTTATGAAACAGATTCGTTTTATAGTAACAACAGCTATGGTAGCTGTTACGACAATGGGCACAGGATTGATGATGTCCTCATGCAACAAGGAGAATAATGCAGAGCCCGTCATAAATCCTGTGGTGGAGCCCGTGGTGACTCCTGAAAAAAATGAATGGAAACCCATCATGCTGACGCGGGCTCAGCAGGAAATGGTGCAGGCCAACAACGAGTTCGCCTTCAACCTGTTCCGTGCTGTCGCGCTGCCCAGACCTGCCGGCCCGTGCGATGGCAAACCTCAGAGCATTATCCTATCGCCCATCAGCATTACCTACGCCCTGGGTATGCTCAACAACGGCGCCACGGGCGAGACCGCTAAGCAGATCAACGACGTGCTGGGCTTCGCCGATACCGGCGCCGACGGCATCAACGCCTTCTGCGGCAAGATGCTCACCGAGGCACCGGCGCTGGATAAACTCACCAAGGTGATGATTGCCAACACCATCTACATGAACAAGCCCTACCAGCTCAAACCCATGTTCGTGGAGCTGGCCAAGCAGTACTACGATGCCGAGCCCGAGACGCGCGACTTCCACGACGGCCTCACCCGCTCGGTCATCAACAAATGGTGCAACGACCACACTAATGGCATGATCCCCGAAGTGCTCAGCGAGGATGCTTTTAACCCCGATGCCGTCAGCTATCTGCTCAATGCCATCTATTTCAAAGGCACGTGGTCTCAGAAGTTTGACAAAGCCAATACGAAGGACGAGACATTCACGGGCGAGGACGGATCCCAGCGCCAACTGCCGATGATGCACATGACGGACCACCAATTCAACTACGCCAAGACGGAATTGTTTGAGATGCTGCGCCTGCCCTACGGCAACGGAGCCTATGCGATGAATATCCTGTTGCCCGCCGAAGGCAAGACCTTAATCGATGTCATGCGCGGACTGAATAATGAGACATGGCGCCAGTATCGTTTTGGCAATCCTGCCATAGCGGATGTCAAGCTACCCCGTTTTGAATCCAACACCGACCAGAACTTAGTGTCCATCATGTCGGACCTCGGCATGCCGAAGGCCTTCACCGATAAGGCCGAGTTCCCCAACTTCTGCAATGTGCCTACGTATATCGGTTTAATGAAACAGGTGGCCCGTATCAAGCTAGACGAAGAAGGTTCCGAGGCGGCTGCCGTGACGGTGATAGGACTGGAAACTACTGCTTTCGAACCTCATGAGCCTCCACACGTCACCTTCCACGCTACGCGCCCGTTCCTATATATTATTAGCGAACTGAGCACGGGTGCCATCTTCTTTATGGGACAATACGTGGGAGAGTGAAAAATGAAGAATGAAAAGTGAAAGAGTGAAAAGTGAAAAATACAAGTTACCAACTAAGCTTCAAGGTAAATCTTATTTATTAAAGAGCAAAGATAAAGGATAGTTATCAGAGAAAGAAACCAAGCCCCCAACTGTTAAAAAAACAGCCCTCAGCGAAGATTTCTCATGCGACATGACGGCCGCATGAGATTTTTCTTGTATTTTTGCGGCGTAAATACAACGATTGAATGAATTAAGTACGATAATCTAAGATAAATTATCGGATTGTATAATTTAAAACAAGGATAAGATATGGGTACTGACTACTACGAATATTCTATTCCGGAACTGGTGCAGATGCTGGGCTGTCGCTTCAAGGACTACCGCATGCGCAGCAACCTCACACAAAAGGAGGTGGCAGAGAAGGCGGGCGTGACAGTCAACACCATCCATAAGTTCGAAAACGGCACCGTACCCAACCTGTCGATAAGCACATTCCTGCGGTTGCTGAAAGCCATCGGCTGCATCGAAGGGCTCGATGGACTGTTACCGGAACTGCCTGAATCCCTGTATCTCATCAAGAATAACGGCAAGAAAGCACAACGCATCAGACACACATGACCACAAC
Organism: Bacteroidaceae bacterium; assembly: GCA_017447625.1. GTDB lineage: Bacteria > Bacteroidota > Bacteroidia > Bacteroidales > Bacteroidaceae > Physcousia. The sequence goes on along the minus strand of JAFSNB010000030.1, from coordinate 44,201 downwards.
GAGAACTTCTCATTCCTGATGGATGAGCAAGGATTATGGACGCTGTCGCCAGCCTATGACATGACCTATATCTTCAATACTGGAGGCTTCCTGCCCGAGACCAATCATTGTCTGATGATTCGTGTAAAGTTGACAGGCGTCTCATTGGAGGATGTTCTGGAGTTCGCGAAAGAGAACGGCATACGTCCAGCCGAGAAAATCATCCATGAAGTGGCAACCGCCATCCAGGACTTTCGCAAGATTGCTTCGCGCTATGAAGTCTCCGAACGTTGGATAGCCGCCGTCGAGGACACGCTCTGCCAGAATCTGAAATCCTGGGGTCTGCTGGAGAACGATGCCGATGCGACAGCATGGAGCGTTAACGGCTCTTTGACATTTGGCTTAACTTCATGAACTTCTGACTTCTTAACTACTATTATCTATAGAGTTGCCAATGTTCAATGGTCACGAATTGCCCAAGCGTGCTACTGCATATACTGCGCGGCAGTTTTTTTGTTACAAAAGTAAAAAATAGGCTATTTTCAGCGGAAATATATGAAAATTTAAAATTTTCCGCTGGTTATACAATACTTTTTACTACATTTGCAGCGGATTTTTAAAATGTAGCTTATATGATAGTTGGAAGAGAAAAGGAACAGCGTGAACTGTTGAGTCTGATTGACAAAGCAGAGTCTCAGTTCTGTGCGGTATATGGAAGAAGGCGGATTTATCCGCCGTTTCGCATCCGCTGACACATCTGACTCAAATGCAATCTTCCAGCTAACGGACAACTACACCCTCTTCTATTATCTCTGCATTAAGAAGAATGCCTTCAGTGATGAGCACTATTGGTCAAACACCTTCACATCGGCATTCCACAACGCCTGGAAGGGCCATGCTTTTGAGCGTGTTTGCCTTGGGCACGTCAGGCAGATAAAGGCTGCGCTCGGCATCTCTGGCGTTCAGACTAATCTGTGTTCCTGGTTTACAAGAGGAACCTCTGACAGACGTGGAGCACAAATAGACCTGGTCATTCAACGTGCCGACGGTTTCACTGACCTCTGCGAGATGAAGCATTCGGCTAATGTATTCACTATTGAGAAGGATTATGAAAAAGAACTGCAGAACAAGGTTGATGCCTACCGCGAACTGTCGAAGGACAAACGCACCCTTCACCTCGTTATGGTAACGACGCATGGAGTCACTCGTAACAGCAACTACAACATCATACAGAATGAGGTGACCATGGATGATCTGTTTGCTATATGAAAGAACTCGCTACTGCGCCATTCATTCCCATATTATTCCTTTTGAGTCGTTTAACATTAATTTAAGGGGGCAGTGACGCTTGTTTGCGATTAATTGTCTATTTTTGCAGAGCAAATTTGCTTTATGGCAGTCATCGGTATCATCATTCTTCTAATTTTTGGCTTTATAGTCTTCGGCCTTCTGGGCTGGGGACTAAAAGTCATTGGATGGGTGTTTGACTTCCTGTGGGAGGGTTGCACCACGAGTTTCGGCTGCCTCTTTTGGTTCGCCATCATCCTGCTGCTCATAGTGGCAATGGCGGTGTGAAGTGTTGTTCCCTTACTCCTTAAACACCATCATGTCGGCGAGTTGGAGGAAGTAGGCGTTCGACCAGATATCAAGTTCGTGGGGATTGAAGACAAAGCGGGCAACATCTTGCTTTACGGATTCTATGTCGGTAGTGGACAGCTTCTTGTGTAGCATCTCCCTGAAACGCTCCTTGGTGAGGTCTTCGTCGTTGAACTCACGGATGCGCTTCTGCAGATGCTCGAAGTTCAGCGGCACACGATTGGCGACATACCATTGGAAGTCATACCAGTCGCGCCCCTTCACTCTTGTCTTCCAGTTGCGATAGAGTAGGGCGTGCATTTTACCGGCATATAGGTCAGGAAGGGTCACGCAACGTATCATGGTGGAAAACGGCTTCAACAGCGGCTTCTGTCCTGTTCCAAATCCAAGTGGCGGGTCGGTGTCCAGTTCTATCTTCACCTTGATGGTCTTTTCTGTTTGGAAAGCAATGTCATACACATCGGTATTGTCCTTCAGGAAAGCCGACTCCACCTTGCCGAAAGTCTTCTTGTCCTTTTTCTTAATTGTCACCTCTCTGCCTGTCAACTTGAAGGCCTCGATAATCTGAGGAAAATAATTCTCCAGATGAATGTTAGGGTCCTTTGCAGTTTGAGTGAAGTCCATGTCCTCTGAATATCTCTGGAGATTATGAAAGATTCGCAGGCATGTGCCGCCATAGAAGGCCGCATGATCAAAGAACCCTCCACGATAAAGGCCATACAGCGTTATCTGCTGCATCACTTCCTGCTGCGCGTTCTCCTTCTCATTCTTGTTACGGGGATGCAACGCCTCCACCATTTCATCGAATATAGTCATCTTTCCATTAACTTTATCAGGTTAGCTAATATCTGCTTCTTATTTCCCGTCTCCATACACTTGCGTATGATATCACGATTCATGCCCTTCAATTCATCTGTGTCTATTCGCATGTCCTCTTCTAAAAAGGTGACAAGGGCAGATAACGACTGGGATTGTATATGCGGTTCAACCATAATCATGTCGCACAGCGCTTTTTCCGGGGTCGCAATCAGGAATGTGAGCTGATCGTCATCACTAGCCATTTGGATTCCAATAGGGAAGTATTCGCTGTTCACCTGCCGATAGGAGAAGAACCCCTCCGGTGTCTCGAACCTACGTGTATGCCGTGTGGTAACGGATGTCACTTCCGTAACCCATTCAGGTATCAATCCATAGTGCCTAAGTGCATAATGAGCAGAGACGTAAGAAGGGCCATAGATGTGGTTGGCTATCAATTCTCTGGAGATTAACTTGCCGCTAACCTCTGGAGACACCACATATAATCCCTGCTTGATACGTATGATATAGCCGTCTCTCACCAGCTGCAGAATCTTCTTCTCTGGTGATTGATAGCGGCTTAGAATATTTCTCAGCACGTATGCCTCAAAGGGAATATTTCCCAACGTCTTCAGCTGATTCAGTTCTTCTATGGTTATCATATCCTCTATGTTTTCGGGCGCAAAGGTACAACTTTCGGAAGAACAAAGGAAGAAATCATTCCTTTGCTGTACGAGATTTAACAACTTTTATACATAAACCTGCTTAGATATCTTCGATTACCTTGAAAGTAAATAAACGACATTCTATTTACAAACTCACCGAACAGGCCAAACGCACGTTCTTGGCTGAGTTGAAGCTCAACTCCAGTGAGGAAAAACTGGCAGATGTCATCAAGGTGAAGGACCTGAAAGCGAAGGATATGTTTTATGTATACAATCTAATCTGCGTGCTGCCTGATAGAAAATAATCGAATCATTTGGCCATATCGGTTTTTCTCTCTACTTTTGCGCCGGAAAAACGGGTAGCACAAAAGAAATATGGCTCATGATAAAACCTGGAATATGAAAGAGGGCTTTCTTATTGGAGGAAGCCTGATAATAGCGGGGCTGGCATTGCAACTGATTGTCGGCCCCGTTGCTTGGAACATGTTGGCGTGGCCGGTAAACGGGATCGTTTTTGCGTTTTTCCTTGCCGTAATATATGTGATGTACTTCCTTCGGCACAAAGTTTATGCCTTCAGTTTCTTGGGCACGTATCAGGCTGCTGTTCCTGCCATGTGCTATGCTGTGGTGCTCACGGTCATCATGGGACTGACCCGTCAGGAGACTGGAGGCACGTGGCTGAACGATATGCTTACGTTTTGGCCTTTTGTGCTGATATACGTATATATCGCTTTAATACTGGGATTCATAACACTAAAGCGGTTCTCTCAAATCTTCAGACGCAAATCATCTAATAGGATATTCAGCGACATCGCGTTCCTGATGAACCATCTGGGTCTCTTTCTGGCTCTCACCACCGCAACTCTGGGCAATGCCGATATGCAAAGAGTCAAGATGATTACCACCCTCGGAGTCCCTGAGTGGAGGGCGCTGACTCCGGAGAGAACAGTCAAGGAGTTGCCGCTGGCCATCGAACTGAAGAAATTCATAATGGAGACTTACGACGACGGTTCGCCCAAACGGTTCGCCTCGGAGATACTTATCATTACGAAGTCGGGTGAAGACATAGAGGCAGTAGTGGATGTGAACAAACCCTGCGAGGCAGAGGGCTGGAAAATCTACCAGTTCAGCTACGACACGCAGATGGGCGCTCAGAGCCAGACGTCTATTCTGGAGCTGGTACGGGACCCGTGGCTGCCGTTGGTCTATACGGGCATATATATGATGCTGGCAGGAGCGGTGCTCATGCTTTTGGGAGCTGAGGGGAAAGGTTAAAAGCCCCCAAGCCCCCTAAAGGGGGTGTTAAAGGTTATAGGTTAAAGGTTATAGGTTATGGGTTATAGGTTATGGGTTATGGTTAAATGGTAAATGCATTTATGGATTGGAACTATTTCATATATTTCGCTATTGTAGCGGTGTTGTCATGGGGCGTTGGAGCCTGGGCAGCATGGATGGGAAAGACGCGAACAGCTTATACGGCCACCGCCGCCGGCCTGCTTGTATTCTTCTCTTTCATCCTCTCGATGTGGATATCGCTTGAGCGCCCGCCTTTGCGCACTATGGGCGAGACACGACTCTGGTACTCGTTCTTCCTGCCGTTGTCTGGACTTATAGTATTTGCGCGCTGGAAATACAAGTGGATACTCTCGTTCTCTACTGTCCTCTCTCTGGTGTTTATCTGCGTGAACCTGTTTAAACCGGAGATTCACGACAAGACATTGATGCCCGCCTTGCAGAGCCCATGGTTCGCCCCTCACGTCATAGTATATATGTTCGCCTACGCCGTACTTGGCGCGTCTGCCTTAATGGCAGTCTATGGTCTCGTAAAGAAAAATTATCAACTGTCAGCTATCAACTCTCAATTAGATAACCTCGTCCAAGTAGGCTTGGCCTTCATGACTTTCGGTATGCTCTTCGGAGCACTTTGGGCCAAGGAAGCTTGGGGCCACTACTGGTCATGGGACCCCAAAGAGACGTGGGCAGCCATCACCTGGCTTGCCTATCTCGTTTACATTCATTATCGCCGTATTCCGCGGCACAGCAGTCGTCTCGCCCTGTGGATGCTGATTGTCGCCTTTATGCTCCTGCAGATGTGCTGGTGGGGTATTAACTACCTGCCCTCCGCACGAGAGACCAGTGTGCACACCTATAGCACCAGTTCTTAGCGGTAAGCAACCACTTCTATTTCCACCAAAGCCCCTTTGGGTAAAGTCCTTACTGCTACAGCCGAACGAGCAGGATAGGGCTCGGAGAAGAATTCGGCATAAACCGAGTTCATGTCGGCAAAGTCATTCATGTCTGCCATGAACACCGTGGTCTTCACCACATCACTCATCTTTAGACCGCTCTCTTCAAGGATGGCTTTCACGTTGAGCAGCGACTGACGGGTCTGTTCTTTGATGCCCCCTTCGGCGAACTGCCCAGTGGATGTGTCAATGGGAATCTGGCCGGAAGTATATACGAAATTGCCTACCTGAATGGCCTGACTGTAAGGCCCAATAGCTGCTGGAGCCTTTGATGTGCTGATTACTTTTTTCATAGTTTTTTAGAGTTTATTACAAGTTTCTCTACGTTTGCCATTAGCCCTACATTTCCATTGGCATATTACGGAACCATGCGAGATAGAGAGCAATGGCATACGCGCAGAATATGAGAAAAATGAACAGTATGACAATGCCGGTGAACACGGTCAGCAAAGTTCGCCACAAGGTGCCCCATCTGCTGTAGCCGAAGAGCTGGTGGTACGCCAAATAGAATATCGGGAAGTAAAAAAAGATGAAGCCTCGTATGTAGCCCGATATACAAGAGTAGATCAGCATCGCACTACAGAGATACGCCTGCATGAAGAAACACTCGGGCACGGTGATTTTCGGATATAAGCGAGAACGGCGGAAGAACAAGAACGTAGGTATGATGAAGAACGAATGAACCATCAGCGCACCCCATCCCGAATTCTCTTCACCCCATTTGAAAGTGGCATCCATATAATTGTATAAAATTCTCTTGTATTCTCTCCTATATTCATTCTTTTCCTTGGTGCTGAATTCTGTCTTCTCATCCTTCCTTGAATTGATGGGAGGCACAAAGAATTCGAAGGTGAGCGTCAGTACCGACACCAACAGGAGCAATTTGATGGGCGGGAAATAGCTCTGACGGCGCCCCTTGAAGTAGTCCCGTAGCAGGTATCCTGGGCGGTAGGTGAATTGCAGAAGGGTGCTGGGTACCGAGCGTCCCGAGAGATCCCAGACATCCAGAATTCCAATCAGCATACTCTTCCATGTGAAGCGCCGGGTGTTGGACGATTGGCCGCAGTAAGGGCAGTAGTTGCCCGTGTAGTCCTTGCCGCAGTTGAGGCAGTGGTGCTCCGTGACCTCGAAGTTGTATGTGGCTCGTGGTTCAGGCCAGCTCTGCTTCCAGCGTTTCAGTCGTTTGATAAAATCCATTATAATTGCCATATTTATAGTTTTATGTTTAATGGGATTAACTCACATTTAATGTGTATGAATTATTCTCCATATAATCATCATAAATATTCGTGGTCATTCGTGTGAGAAGGGATTAACTGTCAATTGTCAACTGTCAATTGGTTAACTGTTTCTTGATTATCAAGAACGGATAGAATTCAAGAATACTCCCTGCGGATAGCACTATCTCTAATTCTTGTAAGAGAAGAAGAGCTTGCGAAGAGCCGCCTCGTCATCTATCAAGTCTTGAAGCTGATGCAGCCGCCGGGCGTTCGGCGAGTCATCGAACCACAGGTGCAGATAGCCGCCGCGCCCGTATTTCTCCTTGAGGTGACTGACCATGCGCCGGAAATGCTCCTCGCGTGACAAAGTGGGGTAGTGGTCAAGACCGTATTGAATGGTCCTTCTGACAATGGTCTCCGGGTCAATGAAACGGTCCGCTTCAGCCACGATACGGCCGTATATGGAGCGAGGCTCGTGGTCAGAAGAGGCGCGGTGGTCTTCCACAGCCTCCGCCATAATCTCAATCTGTTCTTCTGTGAACCACCTGCGCAGCTCGTGGTCAGCCCTGATAATCCTTGCCGACACCTCGTGATGCAGTTCCCGTCCTTCACACAGTCCCGTATCGTGGTAAGCGGCTATGGCATACGCCATATTGACATCCACCTGCAACCTCTCCGCCAGTTCCATGCTCTGCCGTATAACCATCTGCACATGATTGCACTGATGAGCCTTGTCGAAGCCGTCATATCGCGGAATGATATGTGACTCGACATATTCTCGCAGCTCCGGATTCACTTCCATCATGGGCCGCCTGCTTTTTTCGCTGCAAATATACAGCAATTTATTCGTCGTCCTTGTCCCTGCCCTCAATCTTGCTCATCTTGTCATTGCTGTAGTCGAAGGCATAGTAGATTTTGTTGCCTTTCAGGTATTTCTTGAATTCGGCAAGATATTTCTTGCGGACAGCAAGCATCTTGGTGTCGGACTCGATCTTGGCATCCATGAGGGCGAGGCCCTGGGCTGAAGTCAGAGTGCCGGCTTTCTCGGCAGCTTTGTATTTATCCTTGACATCATCGTAGATGTCGTTGGCGGCCTTGCGCTCCTCAAGATATTTGTGAAGGACAGGGGCGAACTGAGCTTCTGTAGCTTTGTCGAGTTTCAGTTTCTTCAGTGTGTAAGCGTAACGCTTCTCAAGCTTTGAGCCTGCTTGAGTGGGCTGTACTGCCAGAATGAAGAAGGCAGCAATGATGGTGAGAATCTTTTTCATAAAGTGTTTGTCCCCCGTAACCCCCCCGGCGGGGGGTATAGGTTGGATGTTTAATGGTTTAAGAGTTTGACACGCGTTTTGCTTTAAAGTTTAATTTGATTTCGTTTAATCGACTAATCGTTTAATCGTTATTCCGAGCCCAATTATGAATTATGCATTATGACGTATTGTTGAGCGAAGGCTCATAATTAAGAATTATTTAAATAATTTTGTGATGAGGTCTTCGCGTCCGATATGCCGCAGTTCCGATTCTATCTCGCGGCGTTTGTCCGGCTGGTACCAGAAGAAGAACATACGCTGGGTCTGTTTCTCTTCGGGCGAACGGGCGGAGAATACGGGTTGAAGGGTGTCGGGATAGTAGCCTGTGGCCCACGCGGTGGTGGCGGTTGTCATCGGAGTTGGAGTGAAGTCCTGAACCTGTTCCAGGCGGAAGTCCATCCGTTTGGTCTCCACGGCGAGCGTGGCCATGTCTTCGGCTGTGCATCCCGGGTGGCTGCTGATGAAATACGGTATCAGCTGTTGGTGCATGTCCGTCTGGTCGCAGATGCGGTCGAACAAACGCTTGAAATCGTGGAAGAGCTTGAACGACGGCTTTCGCATCAGGTTGAGGACGTGGTCGGAAGTGTGCTCGGGGGCCACTTTCAGACGTCCGCTGACGTGGCGGGTGATGAGTTCGCGTGTGTAATTGGATGCTGCGCGGTTCAGACGCTCGTCCTTCCAGTCGTGTAACATCAGGTCGTAGCGCACGCCGCTCCCGATGAAACTCTTCTTTATGCCCTTTATGGCATCGACTGAGCGGTAGATGTCTATAAGGGCTGTGTGGTCGCCGTTTAGGTTAGGGCAGACCTGCGGATGAATACATGAGGGGCGGCTGCATTTCTGGCAGGCACGCTGATTGCGCCCTCGCATCATATACATATTTGCTGATGGACCTCCGAGGTCCGACAGATAGCCTTTGAATCCGGGCATCAACATTATCTGTTTGACTTCGCGCAGGATACTTTCTTTGGAGCGGCTGGCGATGAACTTGCCCTGATGAGCGGAAATTGTGCAGAACGCGCAACCGCCGAAACAGCCTCGGTGCAGACATACGCTGAACTTAATCATCTCGTATGCCGGAATCCGTTTGCCAGCGTATTTGGGATGCGGAACACGGGTGTATGGGAGGTCGAAGCTGTTGTCCAACTGCTCCGTAGTCATAGGAGGGTAGGGCGGTTCGCAAATCACCCACTCATTGCCTGTGCGCTGGAAGATTCGTTTTGCCTGCCAGCGGTTAGACTGCTCTTCGATGTGTTTGAAGTTCTCGGCGTGAAGGCGCGGCTGCTTGCTTGCCTCTTCAAAAGAATGAAGTACGATGTCGTCTGCTTCTGGCTCTGCGGAGGAGGATGTATAGACAATCTGTCGCAGTTGCGGCTGCCCTTGACCTTCAATCCCAAGAACATCGCGGAAAGCGCTACGGCTCATCCTTGCGGCTCCCTCCTCGTCATAGTCCAGAAGCGGGTGGTAGGTCTCTATGGCATCCACGAGCAGGTGTGCCATCTCTATGGTCGGCTGTTCGCCCATGCCGTAGATGATGAGGTCGGCCTCGCTGTCGCAGAGTATGCTCGGGCGGAAACGCTCTTGCCAGTAGTCATAATGCGTGAGTCGGCGCATGGATGCCTCTATGCCCCCTGCCACAATGGGAACATCCGGGTAGAGACGCCGCAGGATCTGTGAATAGACGATTGTGGGGTACTCCGGGCGCAGGTCGTGACGGCCGTCAGGAGAGTAGGCGTCTTCAGAGCGCAGACGGCGTGCTGCCGTGTATTTGTTCACCATAGAGTCCATGGCTCCTGGTGAGATGCCAAACCAGAGACGCGGACGTCCGAGACGCTTGAAGTCGCGCAGGTCGCCGTGCCAGTCGGGTTGCGGAACGATGGCGACACGCAGGCCCTCTGCCTCCAAGATACGACCTATGACGGCCACTCCGAACGATGGGTGGTCCACGTAGGCGTCACCGCTGAAGAGGATAACGTCGGCCTGAGTCCAGCCGCGTTGCTCCATCTCCTTACGGGTCGTTGGAAGGGGGAGGGTGGGGAGCATCTTTTACTTCTTTGGTGTAATGCGTTCGAGCAGTTCTTTGCCCGAGCGTTGCAGCTTGCGCTGTCGGTTACGTATGCTTGTGTTTATCTGGTCCATCAGATCTTGGAAGATATGCTGAACGGGCGAGGCCGACCGGTCTCCGCGCTCATTGACAACCACGTGCAGTCCGCGTGGAATCAGTTTTATCTCTATGTCTGTGCCTGCATCCACGGGGTCGCCATCGAAGTGGATAACACCCGGTTTCTCGCGATGGACGCGCATGGACTGGCACTTGAATGAGCGGGTGTGCGGGTTCTCGTCGATGTTCTTGCCCAACATCTGCACAACCACCTGTGCGGCTTCGAGCACGTTGAATGGTTCCAGGATGGTTACGTCCATAAGGCCGTCGCTCATAGAGGCGTGGGGTGCTATGTAGAAGTTGTTCCCGTATTGTGAGGCGTTACCGCAGGCAATGAGGAAAGCGTGATAGTGAGTTGTCTTTCCATCGACTTCTATCTCGTAGGTCTCAGGCTTGTATGCAAGTGAGCTCTTCACGGTGTTGTCCACGTAAGTCATGAGTCCGCGCTTGCCGCTGTCGGCGAATTTCTCGCTGATGAAAGCATCAAAGCCCATGCCGCAGGTGCAGAAGAACGGGATGTCGTTGATGAGCCCGTAGTCGAGTTCCTTGATCTGGCAGTCGGCAATCACGGCCAAGGCGCCCTCCGGATCCATCGGGATAAGCAGATGGCGTGCCAGCCCGTTTCCGCTTCCCATAGGAATAATTCCCAGAGCGGTCTGTGTGTGCCGGAGTGAGCGTGCTACCTCGTTCACCGTTCCGTCTCCTCCGATTGCCACGCAAATATCAAACCCTTCAGCAGCGGCCTCGCTTGCCAACTCGGCAGCGTGCCCCTGATGGTTAGTCCAAGCCACCTGCCAGTCGAATTGCTCTTCAGGCAGGAATCTCGGCACAGCTTCAATAATCGGGCGCTTATCTTGAGTGCCGGAAATGGGATTTGCTATGAAAAGTAGTTTCTTTCGTGTCATAATCGGGTGCAAATATACGTTTTTTATGGTCTTCAACACGAAAACCTATGCAAAAGAAGATTAAAAATAACATTTTTATTTATTTTGAAGCATTATTCACGAAATTATGTTTAACTTTGCGGCGATTTTTGTGAATACACTATCCGAAGTATAAATAATACATTAATTAATATATGGGATTGTTACAAGACAAACTGGCCAAATACACTCTGCCGCAGAAGTACAAGGCTCTGGGCATTTATCCCTATTTCCGCGAGATTGAAGGAAAGCAGGGTACAGAGGTGATTATGGACGGACACCGCGTTTTGATGTTCGGTTCCAACGCCTATACAGGCCTTACCGGTGATGAGCGTGTGATAAATGCCGGCATTGCAGCCATGAAGCAATATGGCAGCGGATGTGCCGGAAGCCGTTTCCTCAATGGCACTCTTGACTTGCATGTACAGTTGGAACATGAGTTGGCTGAATTCGTCGGCAAGGACGATGCGCTCTGCTTCAGCACGGGATTCACCGTGAACAGTGGCGTACTGGCTGTGTTGACTGATCATCATGATTATATCATCTGTGATGATCGCGACCACGCTTCCATCGTTGATGGTGCTCGCTCCAGTTTCTCACGTCGTCTGAAATACAAGCACAACGACATGGAGGATTTGGAGAAGCAGTTGCAGAACTGCCCCGCTGAGGCAGTCAAGCTGATTGTGGTCGATGGCGTGTTCTCGATGGAGGGTGACCTCTGCAAACTGCCTGAGATTGTTGCCCTGAAACATAAGTACCCCGGTACAGCCATCATGGTCGATGAGGCTCACGGCTTAGGCGTGTTCGGCCGTCAGGGACGTGGTGTCTGTGACCACTTTGGTCTGACCAATGAGGTGGATCTCATCATGGGAACATTCTCCAAGAGTCTGGCTTCTATCGGCGGATTCATCGCTTCAGACAACACCGTAATCAACTATCTGCGTCACAACACACGTACGTATATCTTCTCTGCATCCAACACCCCGGCTGCCACAGCTGCCGCCCGTGAGGCCCTGCATATCATTCAGCAGGAACCCGAACGCCTGAAGGCTCTTTGGGATGTTACCAACTACGCGCTGAAGCGTTTCCGCGATGCAGGCTTTGAGATCGGTGACACAGAGAGCCCGATTATCCCGCTTTATGTGCGCGATGTAGATAAGACATTCCTTGTCACGAAGATGGCATTCGAGGCCGGCGTGTTCATCAATCCTGTGATTCCGCCTGCATGTGCTCCTCAGGACACTCTCGTGCGCTTCGCTCTGATGGCTACCCACACCAAGGAGCAGGTGGATGAAGCCGTAGAGTCGCTGACGAAAGTCTTCCGCGATTTGGAGATTATCAAGTAACAAAAGCCGCTTTTTGACAAATTTCTGCCGAAAAGTTTGGCGGAGTGCGTGAAAAAGCGTACCTTTGCACCCGCAAAACGAAAAAGGATGCGTCCTTAGCTCAGTTGGTAGAGCAATTGACTCTTAATCAATGGGTCCAGGGTTCGAGCCCCTGAGGGCGTACTCAGACGGCAGGAGATAGCCGCTAAAAGTCTCAAATATGCGTCCTTAGCTCAGTTGGTAGAGCAATTGACTCTTAATCAATGGGTCCAGGGTTCGAGCCCCTGAGGGCGTACTTCACAAGGGAAGCTTCATTGAAGATTATGAGGCTTTCTTTGTTTTTTGTCTCTTTCCCATTGATTTTTGTCAAGATTTAATGCTGAATAACACACTTTTAGCCATTTCCTATGCTCGTAAGTGAATAAAAGGCATTATCTTTGCAGTGCCGAAAGAAACAAGGCAAAAAGCTAATAATATTTTTTAAGTAAAAAGATCATGTTTGAAAAAGCAGGTGAAATCGCAGGTGCTATTTGGACAGCCCTTAACGAGAATGGCGCAATGAGCGCTAAAGATTTGAAGAAAGCAGCAAAAGTGAAGACTGAAAAGGAAATGTTTCTTGGCCTGGGTTGGTTGCTCCGTGAGGACAAGCTCAGCGTTGCAGGCGACGAGAAGGAACCCACCTTCAGCCTTAAGTAAGCTTGAATCAGAGATTTCTCTGACAAGAATTGCTCAAAAGAAAACGTTCCCCGTTGCAGATTATTCTGTTTCGGGGAACGCTTTTTTTATTTGTCAACTGTCAAGTCGTCAACTGTCAATTAAAACTGCCACCACTTTTTGTTACGTTTAGGAGCGGCTTCGAGGGGACGCATCTGTTCAAGCATAATCTGCTCGTAAGTCTTCCCCTCGGAAATCATCTGATAGATTGTTCCCCAGTCTGGCAGTCCACCCACGTTGCGGTCGTCAATCCACACGTCGGCTTTCAGCTTGCGGCTGAAATGAATGTTTTTCTCAACGTCTTCTTCCGGAAAGTCGCGGTTCACGGCATAGAACTCTATGCCGCGTTCGGCACACCAGTCTATGGCATCCTGCAACAATTTGCCCTCGCGCACAGACCAAAGGATCAGTTTGTGGCGGTCGGCGATAAGCATACGTAGGGTCTCGCAGGCGAAAGGTATCTCTTCGCCTATATCCGGATAACGGTGGGTGACGATGGTTCCGTCGAAGTCAACAGCGATAGTCATATTATAAATTTACGATTTGACGATTTACGATTTGACGATTTACGATTTTACGATTTTGCTGTGCAAATATACACCAATTTGCTGAATAAGTCATAAAAATATGAAATATTTTTTGTCGGTACGATTAATTTACTGTATTTTTGCCCCATCCAAAAGAGATTTACACATTATTTTACTAACTAAAACAAATTATTATGAAACAAAAACTACTTTCTGTAGTCGCGTTCCTCGGGATTTCCCTTGGAGCGTTCGCTGCCGTAGGCGACGATCTCACAAACCGCTTCCTGACGAATGCAGACTTTAGTGCAGATGAGCCTTTAGTCGGCTATATTTGCACTTATGACTACGACATGGAAAACAACAGTACCACGATGTTTGGAATGCAGCCTGTTACAGGTTGGATTGCAAATACACCTACTGACAACACGTTGGTAAGTAATGGTTCTAATAACGCCCGTACTGACGGACTTAATGCAAAAGCATCTGGTGTGTTTGCTATTGGCAGTCAGGATGCTTTCCTCGGCGGTACTCAGTTCATCGCTCCTGCACAAGCTTCCGATGGGTCTGCAAGCGGCAATGTTCTTGGTTTTGTTGCTGTTTGGGGAGCCAAGGCTCAATATACCCAGGCTGTGACTCTGCCCGCCGGTGCTTATCGCATCATTATCCCTACATGCAATATGGCTGGTGGAACAGCTGTTGCTGCTAACCTCTGCGGTTTTGAGGCTACTGACGGCACAACCTACTTCTCCAAGAAACTCACTTGGGATGCCATCGAAGAGTGGGAGAACGACACCATCGAGTTCCTGCTGAACGAAGCTACCGAGGGCGTCATCTCCATCGGTTACACGGCTGGTAACGCAGGTTCCGGCGGAATGCCCCACCTCTTCTTCGACCGCGTTATCATTCAGGAAGGTGATGCTCAGGCTCTCTTGCAGGTTGAGATTGACGCAGCCAAGGAGCGTCTGATTGCCATCATCGAGGACGGTGAAGAAATCGGCGTGAACACCTCTGCTGCTCAGGAGGTCTATGACGACCCGAATGCAACTCTCGAACAGGTTGAGGCTGCCATCGTTTCTCAGAGAGATATCAACGAGAAGGGTCTGACTGACTTCACCGACTTCTTCATTAACAACGCTCACTTCACCAACGGTACTCCTCTTGACGGCGGCGTATGCACATACGATTATGACATCACGACCCATCAGGACAAGGGCGCTCTCTACTTCGGTATGCAGCCCGTTGACTCCTGGACTGCCAGCAATCCTAACGAGAATGCACGTGCCAGCGGTGTGTTTGCTGTAGGTTCACCTGAGACCATCTGGGTCGGCGGCCCAGGCTTTGCTGCTCCTGCTAAGAAGGCCAACGGTGCCACCGAGGGTAACATCTTCGGTTTCGTAAGCGTTTGGTCTGCTGCCAGCAGCTACACTCAGAACGTAACTCTGCCCGCAGGTACTTACACCATCACTATCCCGACCTACAACGGCGGCGGCACAGGCACAATCGCCAAGAACCTCTGCGGCTTCATCTCAGCAGATGGTGACGAATATCTTGCACAGACCACTTCTTTCCCCGTTGGTGAATGGAAGGAAGAGACCATCCGCTTCACCCTTGAGGAGGAGACTGCCGGTGTTATCTCTATCGGTTATCAGGCTGCAAATGCAGGTTCCGGCTCAATGCCTCACCTCTGGATTGACGAGTTCCTGCTGAAGTTCAGCGGCGTCACCGAGATCAAGCCTAGCCTTATCGCCCTGCAGAGCGCAGTTCGCAGCGCCGAGTCGTTTACCACATTCGACGACGGCCAGTTCGAGGCTACCCTGAAGGCTCAGGTTGAGGAAGCCTTCGGTACTGCTCTTGCTCTTGTAAACGCTAACAGCGAGGACGACGATGCCAATGTTTCAGCTATGACAGCTCTGAACAACATCGTGAGCGAGGCCCGCGCAAGCCGTGCTGCTTACGTCACCTTCAGCAACTTCATCGAGGGTGAGCTGGCTGATGCCATCGAGCAATATACTGGCGATGCAAACTTTGCAGACTTGCTTGACACTCTTGAGGATCTCGACGAGACCTACAGTGGCGCTTACGAGAACGGTGAATATACAGCCGAGCAGATCAACGAGGCTATTGCCGCTCTGTCTGGTACAATCAAGGAGGCTGTGCAGACAATTTTCGAACAGGCTGTTGCTTCTGGCCAGAAGATGGCTAAGCCTCTTGACATCACAAGCCTCTATGAGGAGATGGCTATTCCTTACACCACCTCTCAGGCTGCTTACTCTGGCAGTATCTGGAAGAACGAGACCGGGACTGGCAACTTCAAGACCAACTACAGCACCGCTGAGGTCTGGAATGCTTCTCCGTTCAACATCTACCGCGAACTCACAGATATGCCTAAGGGTAAATACACCATCACCGTTAAGGCATTCTATCGCACCGCCGCTCAGCAGGAAAGCTACGATGCTTATCAGGAGGACAAGACCGCAAAGGCATTCGTCTATGGCGGTTATGCCAAGAGCCCGCTGCTGAACATTGCAGAGATTGCTTCCGCAGACGAGACCGTTTTCACCAACTCTACTGAGATTATCGCAGATGGCGGTTCTCTCTACGTTCCCAACTCTCAGGAGGCTGCTCACAACGTCTTCGTTGAGGATGTTGACAATGTAACTCTCAGCTCTGTTTCTACCGCTCTTGCACAGCCCGGCACTCTCACCTTCGGTGTCAAGAGTGAGCAGATGGAAGGCAACTCTTGGGTTGTATGGGCTGACTTCCACCTCTATTACAACGCAGCTGACGCTTCTGACCTTGATCCCGAAATCGAGGGCCTGATTGCAGATGCTCAGAATCAGATTGACAACGCAGGTGGTGTTCAGGCTGCTATTGATGGCCTTGAGTCAGCTATCAGCAAGGGTGAAACTGCTCTCGATGCAGATGCCGAGGCTACCAAACTGGAAGCTATCGAAGCTCTGCAGGCTGCTATTGCTTATGCCAAGGAGAGTGTAACGCTCGCTGCCCAGTGCGCTCAGATGCTGCAGGATTACAACGACCGTCTGTTGAACTCTATGATTGAATCTGAGGACGATACCTTTGAGACTCTGCTCGAGACTATTGCCTCTGAGACCGAAAACGGTGACGTATATCCCAGCAACGAGAAGATTGTTGAATGGATGAAGCAGATGAGCGACGGTTGGGTAATCTACGTTCTTGGTCAGGATCTCACCAACGCTTCTGAAGACGAGCCCGTTGACATCACCGAAGTTCTCGTGAATGCAGACTTCAGCGCTGACACCCACACCAGCGGCTGGACCATCGAGACAGAGGCTACCAGCGGCAACCGCGGTGCCTATGAGAATGGCTTCCTTGAGTTCTGGAATGCAAACGGTAGCTGGAAAATCTATCAGGAGCTTCCCACTCTGAAGGGCGGTTTCTATAGCCTGATTATCGAGGGCCTCTATCGTCCCGTCGGAATGGACGCTATAGTTGACAGCCTCAACAACGACAAGCCCGTTGAACAGAATGTGTTTATCTTCGCAGGCAGCAAGGCTGAGCCATTTATGGCTTGGAGCGACACCAGCAACGGTGCTTATCTGAATGAAGCTCCCGAAGGTGTAACTTACGAATCGAAAGATCTGGTTGACACCAACAAACTGCTTGGTCCGAACACCCGTTCTCAGCTTGCCACCTTCACTGCCAACGGCCGTTACATCAACAAACTGAACTTCTACTATGAGGAGGGTCAGGGCGCTATCCGTCTCGGTCTGTTCCAGAACAAGTGGTTCGGTGGCGACTGGACACCGTTCGGCAACGTCCAGCTCTACTACATCGGCGAAACCGCTCCCGATGCCGTTAAGAGCATTGAGGCAGCTGATGTCGTTGCAGGCCAGTCTATCTACAACCTCGCAGGCCAGCGTGTAAGCAAGGCTCAGAAGGGTCTGTACATTATTGGCGGTCGCAAGGTCGTTGTGAAGTAACGCAACTAACCCAATTCCCACTTCGGGGGGATGCGGGAGCTTAATACAAAAGGAGGCTGTGCCAGATTGAATGGCACAGCCTCTTCTTCTTGTCACACAGCTGTCAGCTGATTGTTACACAGCTGTCTGCTAATTGTCACACAGCTGTCTGCTGATTAACACACGGCCGTGTGACGATTCGTCAGGATACTTCGGTTAGCATTTCCGCGAGGGTCGGGTGGATGTGCACCATATCGCGGAGGTGAGAAAGGGTTACGTCGCAGTTCATCAGAGCGGCAATCTCCTGAACCATGTCTGCGGCGTGAGAGCCGAGGATGTGTGCAGCTACGATGCGGTCAGACTCGTCAGTAAGGATTTTGACGAGCCCTTCGGATGTTTCTGTGGCCAGAGCCTTGCCGTTAGCGCGGTAGATAGCTTTGTGAACTGTGAACGACTGATCTTCGGTCGGGCCGACGCTGGCAGCCTCCGGATGGGTGAATACAGCTGCTGGCATAATGTCAAGACGGATATTGTCCTTGATGCCGAGGATGTGGTTCACGGCCCGCAGTCCCTGATAGGTAGCGGCGTGAGCCAGCATCTGTCGTCCGTTGACATCACCTATGGCATAGACGTGAGGGGCGGCCTCAAAAGTCTCTGGATTGACCACTATGCCGCGGCGGTCGGTCTGGACGCTCGTGGCTTCCAGATTCAGCCCCTCGATATTTGCGGCGCGGCCTGTAGCCACCAGAACAAGGTCGGCTTCGACAGTTGAAAGCCCCTCTCCGGGCCTCTCTCCGGGCCCCTCTCCGGGCCCCTCTCCAACTCCCCCCGTGGGGGGGAGAGAACCCGTGGGGGGGAGAGAAGTCGTGGGGGGAAGGATTTTTTTCTTGCTTTCTTTCTTAAAGTGGACCACAGCGCAGTCGCTCTTGTCCTCGATACTCTCTACGGCACTCTGCAGATGGAACTCGATGCCGCGCTTCTCTAATGTTTTGCGTAGGCGCTTGGCTATGTCGGAGTCCATCGTGGGCAGACACTCTTTCATGAACTCTATAACCGTGACTTTGCTGCCGAAGGCAGAGAAGCAGGATGCGAATTCCAGTCCGATAACGCCTGCGCCGATAATGCAGAGACGTTCGGGCTTTTCGTTGAGGGCCAGCATCTCGGTGGAAGTGACCACGCGCGGGCTGTCTATTCCTGGGATAGGAGGTAGCTTGGCCCGCGATCCTGTTGCTATGATGATGTTGTCTGCGGTGTATTCTTCGTCGCCTACGCGCACAGTATTATTATTAATGAATTGCGCGCGCCCGCGCACGAGGGAAATGTTCGGAGCTGAAAGAATCGTCTCGACACCGCTGCGGAGCGATGTCACCACCTCGTCCTTGCGTGCCATTACGGCTGCGAAGTCGCGACTCCCAATCTCTGCGTCGTGACAGAGGCTCTTCGTTGGGATGCATCCGCAGTTCAGGCAAGTGCCTCCAGCCTCTGCCGCCTCGATGACTGTCACCTTGAGCCCCTTTTGTGCCGCATAGGCAGCGGCGCGGTAACCTCCGGGGCCAGCGCCGAGGATGAGTAGAGACTCTCCC
The DNA here is from genome assembly GCA_017447625.1 of Bacteroidaceae bacterium. Lineage (GTDB taxonomy): Bacteria > Bacteroidota > Bacteroidia > Bacteroidales > Bacteroidaceae > Physcousia. Next base: position 25,219 of record JAFSNB010000030.1, on the reverse strand, counting down.
CCCGCGGACTCTCCCCCCGCCCTCCCTGTTAGGGAGGGAGCAGAATGAGTTAGACTGGATGATGTCTCTTTAGTCATAGCTGCCAACTATAGTATTTACATTAAACATTAAACATTAAACTATTCGCTGAGGATTTGCCTATATGTCACCACCGGATGTTTGGCGGCGAGAACGTCATCGACACGCCCAATTGGGGTGGTGTGTGGGGCGCTCTTCACCATTTCCGGGTCGCTCAGAGCCTCCTCTGCGATGCGGCGCATAACGCTGATAAAACCGTCTATTGTCTCCTTGCTCTCGTTCTCCGTTGGCTCTATCATAAGTGACTCGTGGAAGAGCAGGGGGAAATAGATTGTCGGAGCGTGGTAACCGTAGTCGAGAAGGCGCTTGGCTACATCCATCGTGGTGACTCCAGTGGATTTGTCCTTGAGACCGTTGAACACAAATTCGTGCTTGCACAGGCCTTCTATAGGAAGCTCATAAACATCCTTCAGACGTTCCTTGATATAGTTTGCGTTAAGGGTGGCCAGCGGGCCAACCATGCTTATATTCTCGCGTCCGAGAGTGAGGATATAAACGAGTGCCTTGATATAAACGCCGAAGTTGCCGTTGAACGCGCCCACGGTGGGGAAGAACTGCTCCAGTCCCTTGCGAACTCCTACGGGGCCGCTACCTGGGCCGCCTCCGCCATGAGGTGTGGAGAAGGTCTTGTGCAGGTTTATGTGCATTACGTCAAAGCCCATATCACCCGGACGACAGGCGCCGAGCATCGGATTCAGGTTCGCTCCGTCGTAGTACATCAGGCCGCCTTCAGCATGAATTAACTCAGCGATTTCCGGAATACTGCGCTCGAAGAGTCCGAGAGTGTTCGGATTTGTCATCATCATTGCAGCAATCGTGCCTTGGTTTTCAGCCACGAGGCGGCGCAGGTCTTCGACATCCACGGTTCCGTCTGTCAGACTCTTCACCTCGACAACCTCCAGTCCGCATACGGCAGCGCTGGCGGGGTTGGTGCCGTGAGCAGAGTCGGGGATAAGCACCTTGGTGCGAGCGTCGTCACCGCGGCTCTCGTGGTAAGCGCGGATAATCATCAGTCCGGTAAGCTCGCCGTGAGCTCCTGCCATCGGGTTGAGGGTGAAGTCATAGAGACCAGTGAGCTCCGAGAGCATCTTACGCAGTTCCGAAATCACAGCCACAGAGCCCTCACAGGTGAAGTCGGGCTGCAGCGGGTGAATAGCGGTGAACTCCGGGCGGGCTGCAATCTCCTCATTGATGATAGGGTTGTATTTCATCGTACAGGAGCCGAGCGGGTAGAAACCGTCGTTCACGCCGAAGTTGTTGTGGCTCAGATTGGTATAGTGACGCACAACTGTCAGTTCGTCGCATTCAGGCAGTTCGGCCTCTTCCTTACGGCGCAGAGTCTCGGGCAGGTCTGCTGTTGAGTATTTGCCGAACGAGTTCGCGGGCAATGAATACCCCCGTCTGCCTGGGCGGGAGAGTTCGAATATCAGATTCCCATAAAGTCTATTATTCATGCTGCGTCCTCCCTTATCGTTTTAATTGTTTCTACAAGTAAGTCGATATCTTGCTTTGTCCGCTGCTCGGTAACGGCAATCATGATAGTGTGCTCGTCTATCTTGACTCCAGCAAGGAAGCCTCTGTCGGCGCACTCCTCGATGAGGCTATCCACATCTCCGTCGTAAGTGAGACAGAACTCGTTGAAGAACGGGCCTTCGAAGCGGGGCTTGAAATAACCCGTTGCCACGAGAGCGTCATGAAGATAGTGAGCACCTGCGTATGAGAGTTCAGCAGCCTCTTTCACGCCCTGCGTGCCCATAATAGACAGGTAGATAGTGACATAGAGAGCCATCAGACTCTGGTTGGAGCAGATGTTCGAAGTGGCCTTCTGGCGGCGGATATGCTGCTCGCGTGCCTGAAGGGTAAGCACGAAGGCGCGTTGGTCGCGGTTGTCCTTGGTAAGGCCAACGATTCGTCCTGGCATCTTGCGGATGAGCTTTTCTGTGCAGCACATATATCCAACGCCCGGACCGCCGAAGTTCATGGGAATACCGAGACTCTGTCCGTCGCCGACGGCGATATCTGCACCCCATTCGCCGGGAGCGCGGAGTATGGCCAAGTCTGCAATCACGCTGTTGATGATGAACAGGCTCTTAGCGCTGTGGCACATATCGGCTATGTTGGAGAAATCCTCCACGATGCCGTAATAGTTAGGCTGCTGAACGATAACTCCAGCAACGCCTTCAAGAGTTGAGAGTTGAGAGTTGAGAGTTGAGAGGTCTGTCTGCCCATCCTTCTCGGGAATGGTGACGACGTCGAAGCCGTGGAAGTGGCCATAGGTGTCCAGTACGGCACGCACTTTCGGGTCTAAGGTAGCGGAAGCCAGTACTTTATCACATTTCTTGCCGGCGGCAATGGCCATCATAGCGGCTTCGGCGGTGGCTGTGGCGCCGTCGTACATCGAGGCGTTGCTGATGTCCATCTTCGTCATCTCCGCCATCATGCTTTGGAACTCAAAGATATAGTGGAGTGTGCCTTGGGAAATCTCCGCCTGATATGGTGTGTAGCTTGTGAGAAACTCCGAGCGCTGGATTATGCTCTGAATGACGCTCGGCGCATAATGGTCGTAGCATCCTGCTCCGGCAAAGCAGGTGAGCGGGTCGTTGAGTGTGGCGAGACGGTCGAAATAGTCGCGTATTTCTATCTCGCTCATAGCCTCCGGCAGATTGTATTCGCGACGGAAGCGTATAGCCTCCGGCACATCTGAATACAATTCGTCCAGGCTCTTCACTCCAGCCACACTCAGCATCTCCGACAGTTCCTCAGAGGTGTGGGGGAAATACTGCATAGATTAATTTTACGATTTTACGATTTAAAGATTTTACGATTTAGGCTGCGCGCATCCTTAATGTTCGTTGTTGCAATGTTCCTCGTAGGCGGCGGCATCCATCAAGGCATCCAATTCTGCCTCGTCGGAGAGTTCCACCTTGATAATCCAACCGGCGCCGAACGCATCCTGATTGATGAGCTCCGGCTGGTCTTCGAGAGCTTCGTTCACCTCGATCACGGTGCCGCTGACTGGAGCGATGAGGTCGCTGGCAGCTTTAACGCTTTCCACAGCGCCGAATTCCTCGCCTGCGGTTACTTCGTCGTCTTCTTCGGGCATATCAACATAAACCACGTTGCCGAGAGCGTGCTGAGCGTAGTCGCTGATGCCGATGATTCCAATGTTTCCTTCTACACGAACATACTCGTGTGACTCGCTGTAATAGAGTCCTTGTTCAAATTTTGCCATAATAAAAGACCCACCCCCAGGTGCCCACCCCCGACCCCTCCCTGAGGAGGGGTGAAGGGAGGGGCGTGGCTAGCACAAGGAAGCTTATAGGGTCATTCTTTTAGTGATTAATATTAGAGTTATTAGTATATTTTACATTCTACATTTTACATCATCGATTGATTTGCAATCGATTCTACATTCTACATTTTACATAAGAAATATGATTATTTCTTATGGTGCTTCTCGTAGAACTTCTTCTTGACCACGATACCGGGGAATGTCTTCTTGCGGATCTGGACTTCGACCTCGGTGCCGAGTTTTGCATACTGAGCGTCAATAAGAGCCATGCAAACGCTCTTATCTACACTCAGGCAATGGTACCCAGTGGTGACCTCGCCGATGGGTTGCCCGTCGGCAAGTACTGCATATCCGTGACGAGGAATCGCCTTGTCCTTCAGTTCTATTCCAACCAGTTTCTTGGGTGCGCCCTCAGCCTTCTGCTTGGCGAGAGCATCACGGCCGATGAATTCGGGCTTGTCCAGTTTCACGAATATGCCCAATCCTGCCATTATCGGGGTTATCTCTGCACTCAGCTCATCACCATAGAGCGGCAGTCCGACCTCGAAGCGCAGGGTGTCGCGGCATCCCAGACCGCAGGGCTTGCATTTGCCGCTGGCAATCAGCTTGTCCCATGCGGCGCGTATGTAATCGTGTGAGCCATAGATCTCGAAGCCGTCCTCGCCGGTGTATCCGGTGCGTGAGATTATTATAGAGGTGTCCTCCCCTCCATTGGGGAGGGGCTGGGGGTGGGCCACTTTTACCGTATAGAAGACCAGCTCGCTACATTCCAGACCGAGCACCTCTTCGACTACGCTCTCAGCCTCGGGGCCTTGTACGGCCAACTGTCCGTAGTAGTCGCTCTGGTGGTCAATCTTCACATCTAATCCGTCGGCATTCTGAAGCATCCACGCCACGTCCTTGTCTATGTTGGCGGCGTTAATCACTATGAAAAAGTCATTCTCGCCCATCTTATAAACCAGCAAATCGTCCACCGTGCCGCCGTCGGGATAACACATCATCCCGTAGTATATCTTGTATTGCGGCGCATCGGTGATGTCGTTGGTGAAGATGTGGTTCACGTAACGCTCAGCGTCAGGTCCAGTCACTCTCACTTCACCCATGTGCGAAACGTCGAACACCCCGCAATGTTGGCGCACGGCGTTATGCTCGTCTATGATAGACGAATACTGAATTGGCATAATGAAGCCTCCAAATGGGGACATCAAAGCTCCAAGAGCCACATGTTTGTCATAAAGACATGTCTTTTTCTCTTCCATATTGTTAGCCTTTATAAGTTACGATTTGACGATTTACGAATTAGCTATTTACATTAAACTTTAAACATTAAACTTTAAACTCTTACCCCAAATAAATCTTGGGTCAAGATAGCCTAGCTCGATTTGCTCTACCTCTTTTATGTCTTCCGGCGTTAGGAGGCGTTCGCTGTCGCAGAGGCGGGCTATGGCGTGCTGCTTGAACTGCTCTATAGTTAGCGAGGTATGTTCTTTCAGCAGGGTTATTCGCTGGCGCACGCTCTGCACGCCGTGGGAGTCAAGCTTTTCGCGGGGTGGGGTGATGGCGTGCAGCATGTGTTCCATATCCGTGTCAAAGAGCATAGTCCCGTGTACGATGCTGTGTCCGGGAATGTGGTAAAAGGCGTTGCCTGAGACTTTTCGCCCGTCGATTAGCACGTCGTTATGCTGAGTTGATGTTGCAGGCAGGCCCAGCTCTGCCAGCATGGACGTGACGAGCGTCATATATCGGTTGAAGGTGAAGCCGACCTGCTCGTCGCGTGTGATATAGCTCATCATCACATTGCTCTTGTCAGCATAGACGCATCCGCCGCCGCTGCGACGTCGAAAGAACTGAATGTGATGCTCACGGCAATAGTCCAGATTCACCTCGGCCTCGATGTCCTGGTTGCGGCCGAAGATTACGGTCGGTTCGACCTGCCACATAAAGAAGCAGTCGGGACCGTCGTTGAGCCGTCGGGCCACATACTCCTCTGCAGCGAGATAGAAACTCAGCCTGCGTGATTCGTCTTCTGGAATCCTGATATGAATCACTCTTTGCCTCTCAGTATTGACATTAGTGAGCTTTTGGGCTTCTTAAAGAAGCGCTCCATCTGCTTGATCATAGATGTGCGGGCGAAAGCCACTACTCGGTCTCCGGGCAGAATCTGCGAACGGCCGCTGACGAGCTGTCCCACGCCGTTGCGCACAAGTCCGCCAATGGTTATGCCCTTGGGCAGTCCCAGCTCCATCACCGGTTTCTCGCATACGGGCGAGCCTTCTGAAGCGATGAACTCAGCCACCTCCGCGTCGGCTATGGTGAGTCCTTTCACATTCATCACGTCAGCTTCCATCATCATCTTGTAGATGTGGCTGGCAGCTATAGTCTTCTTGTTGATGATTGTGCCGATGTCCAGTTTCTCGGCCATAGACACATATTCCAGGTTTTCAATCAGAGCAACGGTCTTGCGAACACCCATGCGCTTGGCTGCGAGACAGGCCAGGATGTTCGTCTCGGCCTCGTCTGTGAGGGCGCAGAAAGCTTGAGTGTTGCGGATTCCCTCTTCGAGTAAAAGTTGAGAGTCTCGTCCGTCACCGTTGATTATCATTACGTTATCGTTGTCAAGTAAGTCTGCTAACCGTGCACATCTGGCGGGATTGAGTTCGATAAGCTTAGCCTCCATATAGTCAGGCAGCTGATGGCAAGTGTGTACGGAAATGCGTCCTCCGCCCATAATCATCAGTTTCCTCACATCCGCATATTTCTCCTTGCCCACAATCTGCCTGATAAGCGGCATGTGCTTCTTCGTGGTCATGAAATAGGCGATGTCTCCCAGTTGCAGAACATCTAGACCGCCTGGGATAATAGTCGCTTCGTCGCGCTTGATTGCCACGATATGCCATGGGGTGTCGGGTTTGCAGAGGTCTTTCAGGGGTGTGTTAAACAGCGGAGCCGCCTCCTCGCGCAACTTTATTCCGAGCATGATGAGCGCGCCGCCGTGCACTTCCCAGTACTGTCTTACCCAAGAGCGTTTCACGCCGTCAACGATTTCGCTTGCGGCCAGCATCTCGGGATAAATCAGGCTTCCGATGCCCATAGTCTCAAAGAAGTCGCGGTTGCGCGGCTCCATATATTCGGAGTTGTCTATTCGGGCCACGGTCTTCTTTGCCCCGAGGTTGTGTGCCAGCATACAGCAGGCTATGTTTCGCGTCTCGCTCGGGGTGACGGCGATAAAGAGGTCTGCCTGAGGCGTGCCGGCCTCTTTCAGTCCGCTTATGCTCGTGGGTTCGGCCGTCAGGGTCATCAGGTCCAGGCCTTCGCTGGCACGCGTCAGCTTATCCTCGTCCGGGTCTATGAGTACGATGTCCTGGCTCTCCTTGGAAAGAAGTTCAGCCAGATGAGTGCCTACGGCTCCGGCGCCTGCAATAATTATCTTCATAGCGTGATAGCTTTCTTTATACTTTCTTTGTCTATGCCGCAGATGGCATACAGTTCGTCACATGTGCCGTGTTCCACGAACTCGTCCGGCAGTCCGAGACGTCTTACGGGCGTTGTGCCGTAGCCATTGTCGCTCATCCATTCCAGAACGGCACTGCCCAGACCGCCCGTACGAACTCCGTCTTCGACGGTTACGATGCGGCGAAAACCGCCCTCGGCAACTTCGCACAGCAATGCTACGTCCAGCGGCTTCAGGAATCGCATATCGTAGTGCGCAACAGACATCTCCGGGTGTTCAGTTTCGACTTCCTTGATGGCTTTTGCTGCGGTTGTTCCTATCGGCCCTATAGTCAGTACTGCCACGTCCTTGCCCTCTTTGAGCCTGCGTCCTGTGCCAACCTGCACTTCTTGCATCGGACATTCCCAATCTACGAGCGACCCACGTCCGCGCGGATAGCGAATGACGAACGGCCCCTTGTTGGGCAGTTGGGCTGTAAACATCAGATGGCGCAATTCGTGCTCATCCATAGGCGAGGCCACCGTCAGGTTTGGAATCGGGCGCAGATATGCCAGATCGAAGGCTCCGTGGTGTGTGGGGCCATCCTCTCCGACTAGTCCTGCTCTGTCTAAACATAGCACCACATTCAGGCGCGAAATGGCCAGGTCGTGAATTATATTGTCGTAGGCGCGCTGGGCGAATGACGAGTAGATGTTGCAGAAGGGCATCAGCCCATCCTTGGACATTCCGCCGCTGAACGTCACAGCGTGTCCTTCGGCTATTCCTACGTCGTATGCCCGCGAGGGCATCTCCTGCATCATTATGTTCATGCTACATCCGCTCGGCATTGCGGGTGTTACGCCCACGATGCGGTCGTTCTGCCGCGCCAGTTCCACCAGCGTGTGTCCGAAGACATCCTGGAAGCGGGGTGGGAGATGGGAGGTGTCCGATTGGATTCTCTCGCCCGTGGTTTTGTCGAACTTTCCTGGCGCGTGCCACAGCGTAGCCTCCTTTTCAGCCGGTTCGAAGCCCTTGCCCTTCACGGTGTGTATGTGCAGGAGTTTCGGTCCCCGCATATCCTTGATGTTCTGCAGGGTGTGAACGAGCTCAATCACGTTGTGCCCGTCGCTCGGGCCGAAATAGCGGACGTTCATTCCTTCGAATATGTTCTGCTGGCGTGTGAGCAACGATTTCAGCGAGTTGTTGAAACGTAGTATCGCGCTCCGTCCTTCTTCGCCGACCCAGCCCCACGAGTAGAGCTTCTGGGCTGTCTTGTATCGGATGCGGTTGTATGTCGGGTTGGTCTGCAGCTGATGTAGCAGATGTTTGACTCCGCCAACGCTGCGGTCTATGCTCATGTTGTTGTCGTTGAGGATGATGAGCAGGTCGTTGGGCAGTCCGGAGGCGTTGTTCAGCCCCTCGAAAGCCAGACCGCCGCTCATGGCTCCGTCGCCGATTACGGCAACCACGTGGCGCTTAGATTCCCCACCTGCCTTTGCTGCGATAGCCATTCCGAGAGCCGCGCTTATGCTGTTCGAGGCGTGTCCGCAGGTGAATGAGTCATACTCGCTTTCTTCGGGCGAGGGGAAGGGCTTAAGTCCGTGCAGATGGCGGTTGGTGCTGAAGCGTTTGCGGCGTCCCGTCAGAATCTTGTGCGGGTAAGCCTGATGGCCCACATCCCAAACTATGCGGTCGTTGGGCGTGTCAAACACATAATGAAGGGCCACTGTCAGCTCCACGACGCCGAGGCTTGAAGCGAAATGTCCGGGGTTCTTTGCCAACTCATCGATAATGAATTGGCGAAGTTCGTCGCAGACCTGTGGCAACTGTTCGACAGATAGCTTCCGGAGGTCTGCCGGATAGTCAATATTTGGTAGAAGGGGTGCTCCCTCCGTGTCTTTATTCATCAATGGAGTGTTAATTTGGGTACAAATGTAGGACTTTTCACCTTAAGAGCAAAAAAAAAGCATGATTTTTGTTCCCCTTTCACACCTTTTCACTACTTTTGCCGTTGACAATACAAAACTACACCTAAGCATTAGCCTTTTTGATGATGCAATTCTCTACAAAAGTATCTATTTTGCCACCCGCCCGGACACTCTCCGTAAACAGTCACGTGACCTTCCTCGGTTCCTGTTTTGCAGAGCATGTCGGAGCGCGGATGAAACAGAGCGGACTGCCCGCTCTGGTCAACCCCTTCGGAGTTCTCTATAACCCCTTGTCCATACTTCAGGCTCTGACCCAGAATCCCATTTCCGACACTCTCTATTTCAAAGATGAGCACGGGACATGGCATTGCTGGCTCACCGACAGCAGCTTCAACGCCACCTCGCTCGAGGCGTGCAAAGCCGGTGTACTCTCAGCCCGTGGCCGCATCTTCGAGTGGAGGCCCGACACGCTGATAGTCACTCTCGGCACAAACCGCTATTACGAGCGCTTGGAGCCTTCGCCTCTGGCCGTAGGCAACTGCCACAAACAGCCCGCCGCCACCTTCCGCGAGGTATCGCTCTCGGTCGAAGAGACCACGACCATACTGAACTCCATCTGTATGCTCTTCCCCTCGGCTCAGGTGATATTCACCGTCTCGCCTTTCCGCTATGCCAAATACGGCTTCCACGACAGCCAGCTGGCCAAGGCCACTCTGCTGCTCGCCATCGATGCCGTGCAGAAGGCGCGCCCCGATCAGGTAAACTACTTCCCTGCCTACGAGCTTGTGCTGGACGAACTGCGCGATTACCGCTTCTATGCCGAGGATATGCTGCACCCCTCTTCGCAGGCCATTGACTACGTCTGGGAACGCTTCGTTCAGGCCTTTATGGACGATGAGTGCCACCGCTATTTCGTTGATTTCGAGCCGATACGCAAGGCTTTGACACATCGACCCACAGACCCGTCGTCACCCCAGAATGTTGAATTTGTAAACCAGACACGCCAGCGATTTGCCGAGCTGGTGGAAAAATATAATATCGAGCCATGACATATACTATTCAATCCATCTCAGACATCATCGGTGCCGAGCGCGTTGGCACCGCGAAAGCAGATATCGACTGGCTGCTTACCGACAGCCGCTCGCTCACGTTCCCCGAGGAGAGCCTCTTCTTCGCAATCCGCACAAGCAAGAACGACGGCCACCGCTTCATCGGAGAACTCTATCGTCGCGGGGTGCGCAATTTCGTCGTTGAACATCTGCCGGAGATGCTTATGCCGGATGCCAACTACCTGCGTGTGGCCTCCACGATGACCGCTTTACAGCAGCTTGCACGCAGCCACCGCGAGCGCTTTGACATCCCCATCGTAGGCATCACGGGCAGCAACGGCAAGACCATAGTTAAGGAATGGCTCTACCAGCTGACGGCCGATGACGAGACCGTGACGCGTTCACCCCGCTCGTGGAACTCCCAGCTCGGCGTGCCTCTGTCCGTGTGGCGCTTGGAGCAGACAACCACGCTCGGCATCTTCGAGGCCGGAATCTCCGACCCTGGATATATGGATGCTTTGCAGTCGATAATCCAGCCCACCATCGGCATCCTCACGTGCATTGGGCCGGCACACGACGAGAATTTCGGTTCGCGCCGCGAGAAATGTATGAACAAACTGCGCCTGTTCCGTGATGTGAAGACTCTGATTTATCACGCCGACGATGAGCTCATCAGCGACTGCATCTCCCGTTCAGATTTCAATTGCCAGCTCATCGGATGGAGCTCCACAGATTCCTCGGCTCCTATATATATAGATAATGTTTCGAAGGGGAACACCTCCACCGAGGTTTCATACAAAGGACAGAACGCCTCCGGAAGTTTCACCCTGCCGTTTATCGACGACGCCAGTATAGAGGACGCCATACATTGTCTCTGCGCCTGCCTCAGTCTTGGCCTTAATCCGGACAAGATTTCGCAGCGTATGTCACGCCTCGAGCCCGTGGCTATGCGTCTTGAGGTGAAAGAAGGTCTGCACGGCTGCACCCTCATCACGGACTCTTACAACAGCGACCTCAACTCCTTGGAGATTGCGCTCGATTTCATGCGCCGCCGTCCGGATCAGGCAGGCCGCCGCCGCACTCTCATCCTCTCGGACATCAAGCAGACGGGCCTTGGTCTCATGGATCTCTACAAGCATGTTCTCGAGCTTGTTCAGCAATATGGCATAGAGGAGCTCATTGGCATTGGGCCGGAAATCAGCGCGGCTATGAAATCCCTCGCAGGAGACGTACTCTCAACTCCCCCCTCCGGGGGGCAAGGGGGCCGCCCATCCCTTTTCCCTTCAACCTCCGACTTCCTCTCTTCGGAACTCTTCGAGTCATTGAGCAACCGCGTAATCCTCATCAAGGGTGCACGCTCGTTCCGCTTCGAGCATATCACCGAAGCGCTTGAGAAGCGTGTTCACGAGACTATCCTTGAGGTGAATCTCGCCGCTCTGACGGAGAACCTGCGCTACTACCGTTCGTTTATGCGACCCGAGACGAAGATGGTCTGCATGGTGAAAGCCTCCGCCTACGGAGCCGGAGCCGTTGAGGTTGCCAAGACGCTGCAGGCCGCCGGAGTCGATTATCTGGCTGTGGCTGTGGCTGACGAGGGTGCCGAGTTGCGCCGCGCCGGAATCACCTCGAACATCATCGTGATGAACCCCGAGATGTCGTCTTTCCACACCCTCTTCGAGTTCCGTCTTGAGCCGGAAGTCTATTCTTTCCGTCTGCTCAAAGCGCTGATTCACACCGCCGAGCGTGCCGGTATCACCAATTATCCCATTCATCTGAAATTGGACACCGGTATGCATCGTCTGGGCTTCGACCCGGAACGCGACCTCGCAGAGGTGATTCATCTGCTCACGTCACAGACGGCTCTAATTCCGCGCAGCGTGTTCAGCCATTTCGTGGGTTCAGACAGCGAGGAGTTCGATATGTTCTCTGCCATTCAGTTCGACCGTTTCCTGCGCGCTTCCGAGCAGCTGCAGGCCTCCTTCCCGCATCATATCCTGCGCCACATCTGCAACTCCGCCGGCATCGAGCACTTCCCCGAGCGTCATCTGGATATGGTACGTCTCGGCCTCGGCCTCTACGGAGTAAATCCCATCACTCCGACTGTCAACTCTCAAATGTCAACTGTCAACTCTCCTCTGACTCCCATCTCCACCCTCAAAACCACAATCCTCCAGATTCGCGAGGTTCCGAAAGAGGAGACTGTGGGCTATTCACGTCGCGGACATCTCACTCGTGACAGTCGCATAGCCGCAATCCCCATTGGATATGCCGACGGCCTAAATCGCCATCTCGGATGTGGTAACGGCTATTGTCTGGTGGCGGGGAAGAAGGCGCCGTATATCGGCAACATCTGCATGGATGTGTGTATGATAGATGTCACCGACATTCCTTGTGAGGAGGGCGATCCCGTGCTCATCTTCGGTCCCGAACTCCCTCCCTCAGTCTTAGCTGAAGCCATAGACACTATCCCATACGAAATCCTCACCTCCGTCTCCCCGCGCGTTAAACGCATATATTATTGGGAGTAAAGGTTAATTCTTAATTCACAATTCATAATTCATAATGCATAATTGGGCTACGCGGCCCGGCGTAATAACGATATAACGGAATAACGGTATAACGTCAAAAAGAAGGCCGCTTAAGCTAAAACTATAAACATCACCGCGCAGCCTAATCCGTTAAATCCGTTAAATCCGTTAAATCCGTTGTTTAAAAATATATGTTGACAAAAACTGTTCATGTCGGCACGATGTCCGAGGCGCAGACATCGGACGAGCCAATCGTAGTTCTGGGCGAGATATTCTCAGACCATCGCGGACTGATTACGTCGCTCAACGATTTCCGCTTCCCGGGTGTGGAGCGCGTCTATTTCATTCATCACCCCAACCCGGGTATAATTCGCGGGTGGCACGGACATCAGTTCGAACGTAAATGGTTTTACTGTGTTCGCGGAGCCTTCCGCATGGGTTTCGTGCGGCCCGACGACTGGGAGAACCCGTCGCCCGATTTGGAGCCTTACTTCGTAGAGCTCACCGATAAGGAAAGTAAGATTGTGTGTGTGCCGCCCGGATATGCAAACTGCCTGAAAGCCCACGAACCCAATTCCGTTCTTATGGTGCTTTCAGGCGTCACTTATCCCGAGTGTCTTGAAGACTCCTGGCGCTATCCCACCTCGATGTGGTGGCGGGAGTGAACCGCTTAATGTTCAATCCCCATATACTCAAGTGTTTTCTCCGGTTGCCAGTTCATAACCAGCTCGTCGGGGAAGTCAGTCTCTTCGAGTAGGGGCAGCGCATAGCGATAGTCGGCAATAGAGAAGGAGATGTGCGCGTCCGACCCCAGTATAACAGGCACGTCGTAACGTTTACACAGGCGCAGAATCTCCAGATTGTTCGGTCGGGCCTGCTCTTTGTTGCGCATCGGAATCAGACTCGAGGAGTTGATTTCCAACAGCGTGTGTGTGTCGCGTGCCGCCAGCACTATCGGTTCGAAATCCAGCTCAGCCGTGCCGTCGCCCGGGTGACTGATGATATGAGTCCAGGGGTTACGTATGGCGTTAATCAGCCCTTCGGTGTTCTGCTCGCGAGTGCCGCCCTTCCAGCACAGGATATGTATGCCTGCGATGCGGATGTCCATGAATCGGTAGTGCTTCTCGTCCAAATCCAGCCGACCCGTGTAGTCCAGAATATTCAGTTCCGCTCCGAGCAGCAGTCGAACGCCGTACATCTCGCGCGGCACTACATGCAGGTTACGGAAATAGATGCTGTCACAGCTACCGGGCAGGGTAGGGGCGTGCTCCGTGATGCCGAGGATCTGAATCCCCCGCTCCGCCGCAGCTTTGGCCATCTCCTGAATCGTGCTGTAAGCGTGCCCCGAGGCTATCGTATGCGTATGTAAATCTATAAGAGGCTTTTTCATTGACCATTGAACATTGACCATTGAACATTGACCATTGAACATTGACCATTGAACATTGACCATTGAACATTGACCATTGAACATTGACCATTGAACATTGACCATTGAGCATTGACCATTGAGCATTGACCATTGAACATTGAGCATTGACCATTGAACATTTAGCGGCCTTAATAGAACGTAGCGATTTTTTCCAGTTCTTTTCGTGGCGGGCGCTGAGGCTCTTCGGCGCGGTGACCCACAGCAATAACGGCAGCGATAGTCTCATCCTCAGGAATGTTCAGCAGAGCGCGTATCGACGGTTCGTCGCGGATGCCAATCACCAGAGTGTCCAGTCCCTCTTCGGCGGCTTTCAGTAGCAGGTAGGCGTTCTGCAGTCCCAGGTCATAGAATCCCCATCCGTTGCCCACTTCGTTGTCGGGCACGCCCTCGCGGTTGAAACCCACGATGTTGCGGCGGAAGGTAGTGACTATGAGCGCTTTTGTCCCTTCGGTCTTTTGCGGGTTCGTGCCTCCGAGACACTCGCGCAGTTTGGCTATGATGTCCGGGTTGCACACCACGTGATAGCGGCTCGTCTGCTGGTTCTTCCACGACGGCGCCTCTTGTGCGAACCTGATTATGGTTTCCAACTCCTCTCGGCTCACATCCTTCGAGCCGTCGTATTTGCGGATGCTGCGGCGCACGGCTGCAATCTCATCCAAAGTCTTTGCACTGTTCATTTATTCTTTATTCGTAGTATAGTCCGTATTTCTCATGCAGGAGGCGGAGGGAGCCGTCGGACTTCATCTGACTGATGATGTCATTTACCATCTGTAGCAGGTCTTCTTGCCCCTGACGCATAAGCACTCCGATTTCTCCGTGGTTAAATGGCTCGTTCAACAGAGGGGCTGCAAGGCGGGCGTCAGTCTGTACATAATAGGGAGCCTCTGTTATTTCTGTTATCATCACGTCGGCCACGCTGTCTGCTATAAGCGACGGAATCTCCTCGTTTTTGGGGTGCACAATAATTGTTGCGTGGGTGAGATTCTCGTTGGCGAACTTCTCGTTCAGTCCGCCGGGATTCACCATCACGCGGACTGCAGGCTGGTCTATGTCTGCCAACGACTTGTAGCGGTCTGCTTCTGAAGCCCTGCACATTATTGTCTTTCCGTTAGCCAGATAGCCGTCGCTCATAAGCATGGTCTCTCGTCGGGCGTCGGTGACGGTGATTCCGCCAATAGCCAGGTCGAAGGTCTGCGGCTCTGCCTGCACATCTGCCGAGAGGGTAGGCCATGAGGTCTGAACGAACTGTATGCCTACGTTCAGACGCTTGGCTATCTCTCTGGCCATTTCGATGCAAAAGCCCCAGTATGTGCCGTCTGCCTCACGAAAAGACAACGGACGATAGTCGCCTGTTGTCCCCACCAGCAAGGTGCCGCGCTGCTGGATGCGGCTGATGGTCGGCTGATAGTCGATTTCCGAGGGGTTGTTCTGTTTTGATGAACAGGAGGTGCTACTCGCCGTAAGGCAAAGAGCCAGTACGGCTAACAGCAATAATGTCTTAAGTCTTCTCATTATATTTATTTCAGCATCTCCTCAATGTCCTTCTCGAAGTCCTTAGGTTCTGTAGTGGGAGCATAACGCTTGACTATTGTGCCGTCCTTCGAGATAAGGAACTTGGTGAAATTCCACTTGATGTCGCTGTCCTTCTCCACGCTCTTGCTGATGGTCTTGAAGAGGGCTTTGGCGGCTTTGGCCTTCAGACCGTTGTACTCTTCTGTGGGGGCCTGTGATTTCAGATACTCGAAGATGGGCTGAGCCTCGGGGCCGTTGACATCTCCTTTTTTCATGATCTGGAATGTCACGCCGTAGTTCAACTGGCAGAACTCCTCGATCTTGCTGTCTTCAGCCGGATCCTGCTCCTTGAACTGGTTACAGGGGAAGCCGATTATAACCAATCCCTGATCTCTGTATTTCTGGTTCATTTCCTCCAGTCCCTTGAACTGAGGTGTGAAGCCACACTTGCTGGCGGTGTTGACGATGAGCAGCACCTTACCTTCGAACTGAGCGAAATCCAGTTCCTTTCCCTTGCTCGTCAGAGCCTTGAAATCATAAATCTTAGCCATAGTTGTATTTGTTAGTTGTTTTTGATGCGTTTCTTAAAAATCTGCGGCAAATATACACATAAAATCCCAAAGCATGATTAATTTGCCATGGGATTTATGATTTATTGTGAATTAAAACGCTATGGGCACCACGACCTTGAATGTGATGTTACGTCCCATGTTATAGACTCCACGACGGCCCGTAATCACATTCACTGCTGCATATTTCAGTCGGCTCAGATGACTTTGGTAACCCTTGTTAAGCAAATTGTCGGCTGTGATATACAATTCGGCTATCTTCTTGCCTTTTATCTGAACATCGGTGCCTGCCGAGAGGTTGAGCAGGACATATCCTGGGGTTGCCGTCTCTGTATTGTCGGCGCTGTAGATGTGCGTCTGTTTCAGATAGCAGTCGAGAGCTGCGGCTATGTAGAGGTTGTTGAACGGGGAGCGATGAACTGCATTTGCAGTATGATGATGACTTATTGTGCTGTGCGAGTGGTGAAACAGTTCCCACTTCAACTCCGATGTCCATTTGGGTGCTGGCGTGAAGGGAATATACTTGCTGTCGGCAGGCTGGTGAAGCAATTGTGCATCAACGTAGGAAAACGTATTGGAGAAATGGACGGAGTGGATGGGGTGGACATCTACTCCAGCCTCGAAGCCCAACAGTCGGGCATCTCCTTGAGTGTAGGCATAGACAGGATAATCCATATCGTCAACGGAAATCTTCCGGTTATCACCTTTAATAAAGATGTAGTTGTTGATTCTATTGGCAAAGAGGGCCACTTGTGCCGAAATAAAGCGTGAGCTGAAATCAAGTCCGAGGTCCGCTTGCAGACTGTATTCGGCTTTCAACTGCTGACTACCTACTTCATAGCGAATGCTTCCTTCGTGAACGCCATTCGATGCCAGCTCGCTCATATTTGGTGTGCGGAAGCCGCGAGCGAGGTTGAGCTTAAGGCTTAAGTTATCATTAATGTGGAATACGGTGCCTAAGCTGCCCGTCAAGCCATTGAAATGGCGAGAAAAATCCGCGAAACGCAAGGCACCGTCCTCCTCTAATGCGTAACCGTGCAGACGGCGATGGTCATAGCGAATACCACCGCTCAACGTCCAGCGGTCGCCGAAGGTCTTCATGACAGTTGCGTAGATGCCAAAGTCAAACAGCCGGTAGTCGGGAATCAAGTATTCCTCGCCCTTGTTGTCCGACTTCTGGTACATGCCGCCGATGCCTGTGGAAAGTTTCCAACCGTCACCGAATTCGTCAGTCACATAGCGCAGGTCATAAGTCAGGGTGTGCATCTTGAAATACAACTCGTACTCACCCTCACTGTTCTCATATTCCTGACGTTGGTTTTGCTGGTAGCCTATGATTGCTTTGAGATAACCCGACGAGAGGTTCAGCGTGTTGTCCCATACGGCTTTGTAGTGTTTCACCTGCTGGAAGGGTAGTGTTTTGCTGTATTGATGACCCGTCCAACCCTCTGCATATTCCAGCTCGCCCGTTGTTTCGTTGCGCTCGCCTTCGACAATGCTTGGCGTCAGGTGATAGACCGAGGCCGTCAACCGCGAGTTTCCCCATGATTTATTGACACCAAGCATCAATCGTCCGGCCCACTCACGGAACTGCGAGCCAGGTACGTAGCCGTCATACGGGTTCTTATAAGCATGGGCCATTTTGCCACTGAATCGGGCATCCCACACAAAGCCCCGTTTGTTGCCTGCCACTGACAAACTATAACCGAAAAGACCGTTGTTGGTCTGATATTCAGAACCGACATTGGCTCGTATTTCACCTTCTACAAGGGTAGGCTGAGGATGAAGGATAACCACACCTGCCATAGCATCAGAGCCATACATCAGCGAGGCGGGGCCCTTCAGAATCTCCACCGAACCGACGCTGTTCCCGTCAACTTCTACGCCGTGCTCGTCGCCCCACTGCTGACCCTCCTGCCTGACGCCTTCGCTCATCACCACCACACGATTGTAACCCAACCCGCGGATGATTGGCTTCGAAATACTGCCGCCCGTAGTCAGTTGGCTGATTCCCGGCTGGTGAGCAATCGCATCAATGATATTTGTCGAGGCTGTTGCCCTTAACTCTTGAGGTGATATAATTATCACGGGGGCCGTTGCGTTTTTCAGTTTTGTGTTGCCCGTAACGCCCGTCACAGTCACTTCGTTCAGATTCAGATGTCGGAAAAAAACATCAGTAGAATCTTCATTATTCTGTGCAGCCACAGTTGTGCATATACACAACAGCAGCAAAACAAAGTGTTTTGCTTTCATATTTGATTGAATAATAGAATATTAAAAATGTATGTAATTTGTTTAGTGTGAAATCAGAAGGTCGGAGGCCCCCTGGTTACAATTGTGCCACAGCAGGCTCTATGACAAATGCATAAAGTCTGGGCAAGGAATTTCTTACATACATTAATATACACCGTGACAGCAAGTATAACTGCCACGAACATCGGCAACGTCAGAAACTGGCACAGCAAACATTCGTGCGCCCATGTCGCAATAGCCGTAAGATGGCCATGACAATTATGGTGCACGCAGTCACTACATTCTGTGTCAATTGCCTGTGGAGCTTCGTGGATATGAAGTGACGACAAAGCCAGCATCGGCAGGAATACTGCCAACAAAAAGAATGCTGATATTTGTCTCCGCGTCTCTTTCATAGCTACAAATCAAGAAAATACCCCATGCGTCGTAGCATTGTGCGTTCAGACATGAAAGTGTTCTTTATATATTCAACGACAATCTTATTCTCCATCACCGTATATATAATCTTGATGCGGGGGATTACCAGATAACCTCTCAATTCTACACCGACTCTCTTAGAATATGGCTCCACAGCAGCCTCTCATCTAAATACTGTTCCACTTCTGTCTGAGAATAGGTTTTTCCTTCAAGGACTTTCTGATGACTTAATTGAAGTATTTTCACCAACAAATCCTCATCAGTCTCCATTTCATCTGCGCAGTCCATCTCCATCTGCGCATCAAGCAGACGGTCTTCCAAGCTCGCAAAATCTGGAGTCTGACGGATTTCCGCTATAAGCTTGTCTTTGAAGCTCTCAAAAGGTATCTGAGTCATAGTACTGTCGATTATCCGCCGCGAAGTTACGCAGATTCTGTCTAATCACAAAACAAATGGCCAGTTTTCTGTACAACAAACCTCAAAAAAGTCTTCTTCATAGGTCGAGCCGTAGAGGTTATAAACGAGAAGGTCGATTTCAGAACGAATTCTTGTTTTAAGGGTTATAGGCTTAGAAAGGTTGAGTACGTAACCTATTGAGCTATGTCCTCGTTGAAAAACAGCAGCAATACGGGTTGAGTTATACTCCACGGAGACTGCGCGTACCCTCCATGGAGACCGCGCTTAGTCTCCATGAGGTTCTAGTTCACGGTCTATTGTCTGAAGCCAATAAGAAAGTGTAAAGATTTTGACACAAAAGAATGGTCGGTCGGCGCCGTCTTAGGCAACAGCCCCTCCTCTTAGGCCCCCCTATATAGGGGGCCATAGAGGGGGGCTTTGCCTCCTATTTGTAAGGCTATTGGGGAGTAATGAAGTATGAATGAGGAAGGAGGAGGGAGGAAGGAGGAAGGATAAGGGCTGAGGGTTGAGGGTTGAGGGCTGATGGCTGATGGCTGATGGTTGAGGGAGGAGGGAGGAAGGAGGAAGGATGAGAGAGGAAGGATGAAGGATAAGGGTTGAACTCTCCATAGGGTTTAGGCAATTTGTTCATAGGGTTTAGGCAATTTATCCATAGGGTTTTGACAAGAAGTCCATGGGGGTTAGGCAAGAAGTTCATGGGTGGTCGGCATAAACCTCTTGGGGGATGAAAGAAAATGGTATTTTATCGTACCGAAAGGTACAAAAAAAGCAGGTAATGCCTTCTTATTGCGAATATTTGCTGTACCTTTGCAGCGCAAAACAAGAAACAGGTCTATGATGCAAGTGAATACTGAACTGAGGGAGTATGTCGAGTCTCATATCATTCCACGTTATGACTGCTTCGACCAGGCTCATCAGCGGGATCATGTGATGATGGTTATTAGCCAGAGCTTGGAACTGGCGGAGAGGTTGCAGGTGGATGCGGATATGTCGTATGCCATTGCTGCCTTGATAATCAAGAAACAGTTAACCAATTGACAATTGACAGTTAATCCCTTCTCACACGAATGACCACGAATATTTATGATGATTATATGGAGAATAACTCATACACATTAAATGTGAGTTAATCCCATTAAACATAAAACTATAAATATGGCAATTATAATGGATTTTATCAAACGACTGAAACGCTGGAAGCAGAGCTGGCCTGAACCACGAGCCACCTACAACTTCGAGATCACGGAGCACCACTGCCTCAACTGCGGCAAGGACTACACCGGCAACTACTGCCCTTACTGCGGCCAATCGTCCAACATCCGGCGCTTCACATGGAAGAGTATGATTACTGGAATTCTGGATGTCTGGGATCTCTCGGGACGCTCGGTACCCAGCACCCTTCTGCAATTCACCTACCGCCCAGGATACCTGCTGCGGGACTACTTCAAGGGGCGCCGTCAGAGCTATTTCCCGCCCATCAAATTGCTTCTGTTGGTGTCGTTGCTGACGCTCACCTTCGAATTCTTTGTGCCTCCCATCAAATCAAGGAAGCATGAGAAGACAGAATTCAGCACCAAGGAAAAGAATGAATATAGGAAAGAATACAAGAGAATTTTATACAATTCTATGGATGCCACTTTTATCTTACTCTATCTTCCTATAACTTCCTCTATCTTCATGATAATGTCGGGCAGGGCGCAGCGTCGCGGGTGTATGTCAGGGGGAGATAGGGCATAATTGTCTTCCAGAATGAACGTATTAGCAATGCGAAGTTCCTGCGCGTGCTTTGCATCATCGAGCAGGAATCGGTTGAGGTCATTATCTCCGCAGTCGAAGGCTACAAGCGGATAATCTGGCGTGAGAGGAACGAGCTGCATGCAGTTACCAGCACCATTGAATATGTTTACTTGCCTCGGCTACACGTTCTTGGAACTTCCTGCGAGCCTCGGCCCGCTCCTCGGGAGTCCTGTTCTCCACCTCCAGCCTTCGCATCTCGAAGTTGAAGGCATCCTCGCCCTTCAGCACGGGGGGTTCTCTGATTGGTCTTGCCATAATAAATACGTATTTATGTGAAATTCCGCTGCAAAGGTACAAAAAAGTTTGTAAATTACAAGCGGTTTGAGTATAAAATGTGACGAAAATCGTGATTAAGTGAGTACCAAACAAGCTTGCTTGTAATTGGTCGAACGTGAACGATTTATTCAACGGCGGGCGAAATTGTTATTTTTCACATCAAAAAAGCCACGGAGTGCGGAATCTTTTCTGCTTCGGTGCTCACCTTTAGCACCGCTCGCGGCGGAGAGGCATAGTTGAAGATACCGAAAACTCCTGCGGAGAAAAGACAACCCTCCGCAGGAGTATCGCCCATTATCGTTTACCAAACATTGCTCTGGTCGCCGCCGGTGCCTTCGAAGTCATCGTACTGCAAATCGTTCTCACTGTCGAGACCACTGTATGCTACTGGTGTTTATCGTCAGCGCATGGAAGGTGTCTTCGTCAAGGCAAAGCAGCAATGACGTAAAGATACGGAAAAGCCGCCCGGGAGCCTTCTCATGAGGACTCTCGGACGGTTTGGTCGTGCTTGCTATGGTCACGGGATGTGAGGGTTACTCCGTTGCCTGTCCTCCTGCGAGTGTCTCGCCGGTCCAGTCTGTTACGGTGACGCTCTGCACCTGGATGGTGTTCTTACCCACTGTGAGGTTGAAGGTGTAGCTGTAGCCTGCCTCCAGTTCGGGGATGCCCTTCACGGTGAGGGTGTTGTTTAGGGCGTCGGTGAGGGTGATGAAAGTGGCGCCGCTGTCATCATAGCCAGGCACTACGAGGGCGGTGTAGGAGGTGCCTTGACCACCGGTGCCCTGCATGTAGGGAGTGACTTCGGTGATGTCGCCCTGGCCGTTACCGTCGGCGATGGCGCTGAACTGGCTGTTGATGCGGACGTTGCTGACGGTCTGCTGGCCTTCATCATACTGGTCGGTGAAGCTGTTAATGCGGACGATGACGCGGGCCGTCTTGCGCTCCAGGTTCAGTGTGATGTCGGTGCCGTTTTCGTAGTAGAAGGTCTGCTGGCGGGTCATGTAGTCGGCGAGGGCTATCTTAGCCTCGGTGCTCTGGTCGGCGGGCAGGGTGAAGGCGGTCATCGACGTGCCATTGGTGGCAGGATAGTATGCCTTGAAGGTCATCTCGTTCTGCGTCCAGAGGAGGAACTTGCCGGCCTCGGCCTCTGCCCAGGTCTGCATATCGGCGTCGGTACACTGGAAGAGGACGGGGTCCTGACCGTCGGTGCTGACGCTGATTTGGTCGCCCAGGTTGAACTCGCGCTGCGTGTCGTCGGTGGCGATGGCGTTGCTGCGGGTGGTGCCCTTGAGTGAGCCTACGGTGACGTTGATGCCCACGGCGTTGTCGGGACGGGCGAAGCTGACTGCGGCCTCGTCGTCGCTCTGGCAGCTGGCGAGGGTGCCCATGAGGGCGAGGGCTGCCAAGGATAGATATTTTGTTGCTTTCATAATTTGATTTTACTATTTTACTATTTTACAATTTGACTATTCACTCTTCACTTACTCGGTGACGAGGTTGCCGCCGGTGCCGTTCTCCCAATTGCTGGCGGTGAAGCCACGGGCAGGAGCGGTCACGGTGTTGTAGCCCACGGTGAGGGGCAGGGTGTACTGCTTACCCTGCTCGAGGGTGTAGGCCTCGGTGTTGGTCCACGAGAAGGAACGGTTGCCGATCTTGAACGATACGGTCAGCTGGCCGGCGGCTACCGTTTGCGGCGGAACGATGCACTCGTAGGTGGCAAAGCTGTGCTTGCTGTCAGCCGTGGCATCGGTGCAGTCGCCCTTCATGGGCAGGAAGTCTTCTCTGCCTGAATTATAATTTCTTGTCTTGATGTAACAGTATTTCTCGTTGACAATCTCCATTGGCTTGATGTCCCATGCAATTACGGCGTTGATTTTCACATCGGAGATGTTGGCGGTGTTCTGGCCTGCAGCAAAGAACTCGTCCATCAGTTCCAGCTTCACGTCGAGCTTGGTCATGGCGTGGTAGAAGTCGATGGCAATCTTGCCGCCCACGAGGTCGGTCTGTGGGTTGACGGTCTTGGTTACCATGCACAGGATGTCTTCGCCATTGAGCTTTGCCTGAGTGGACTGGTCTGCACTAGAAGCAAAATAACCCATCGCGCCATTTTCGAATTCATTCTGGCTGAGTTCGTAACTGCCACCTATGCTGAGGGCAGTCACCTGGACGCTCTGCGTGCTGTTCTGCCAGAGCATCTTGGTCGCGGGTACCCACTCCGTGCCGTTGTACGTCAGGGTCGTGAAATAACTGTAGTTGTTGTTGTTGGGGTTGACGACCTTCACCTGGATCTTCATTCCCTCCTGATTCAGGGTGTTGGTGGTGAAGCTGGCTCGGGTCAGCGCGGCGGTGGGGTCAACGAGGTTGGTGGTGAAGCGCATCAAGCCGTCCTCGGGGAACTGCGACTGCTGCTGTACGCTCTCGATAGCATCGTCGCTGGAGCATGCCGTCAGCGCCATGGCTGCTGCGGCTGCGAAGAAAATGTTTTTGATGTTCATAATTACTTTTTAATTAAATAATAATAATGGTGATAATTTTGCGATGGGGGGCTGCGACAATGCCGCAGCATACCGGACAGGCCACTCCTTTCTCCCCTCCTTCAGGAGGGGACGGGGGAGGCCTACATGGCCTGTCCGCCGCTGATGGTGGTGCCTTCGGTCCAGTCGTTGATGCTCACCTCGCCGAGCTCAATCTTGTTGCGGCCCACGATGAGGTTCAGCGTGGTGTACTTGCCGGCCTCGAGGGGGATGTCAGCGTCGTGGGTGTAGCTGTATTCCTGACCGTCGATGGTGAGGGTGACGGTGCGGAAGCCCGACTGCGGTACCATGATACTGCTGTGGGTGACGGCATAGCCTGTCTGGGCAGCGACGGCGGGCATCGAGACGCTGGCCTGCTCGCCGGCGGTGACGGTCTGCGCCAGGTAGTCGATGGTGGCCGTCGAGGCAGCGGTGGCTACGCACGAGGCGATGGCGGGCGTCTCACTCCACTGATTGCGGAAGTTCATGTTGACGTAGAGCTTCGCCATGGCGTGGTCGAAGGTCAGCGAGACGGGGTTCTGCGTGGCTGTGAGTCCGCTCGTCTGGCGGGCCACAAGCAGGTCGCTGGCCTCATAGTCGGCAGGGTCGAGCGTGTAGGGGTCGGCGGTGAAGTCGCTGACGGTGCGAGCCGGGTAGATGCCGAGGAAGTAGTGAGGCGTCACCATGTCGGCCCAGAGCATCGGCGTGGCAGGCGTCCACTTGCCGTCGGTGCCGAGGGTGTTCACTACGCCGTTGACCACGCGGTCGGCAGGAACGGCCGTGGCCGAACCCGTCCAGGCATAGAGGGCCACGCCATCGCCGGCATCGAACACAGAGGCGTTGCCCGTCGTCGTGGCGCGGGTCATAGCCCCGATGCTCGCCTCGATGGTGATGTACTTGGCTTCCTGCTGTGCGGGAACCGACTCGTCGCTGCTGCACGCTGCGGCCATCAGGCCGAGGGCAGCCAAGGGGATGAATCTTAATACTTTCATCTTGACTTAGTTTAAATTGTTAATATTAGGGTGAATTAAAAAAGAAATCCGTGAAATCCGTGAAATCCGTGGTTAGAGAATCACTGAAGCATATTCGTGAAATTCGTGAAATTCGTAGTTTGGAAATCACTTGTCGGGGTTGATAATCTCGCCGCTGATGGTCCAGCCCTCCGTCCAGTCGTTGATAGTGAAGGCCGAGAGCAGCATGTAGGGGCGCAGCTTCGTGTAGTCGAGCTCCACGACGTAGGTCTTGCCGCACTCCATGCGGGGCGCGTCGGCCAGAAAGGAGAGCCGGGTGCCCTCGGGCGTGGTGACGGCGAGCGTGAGGTAGCAGCGCGGCTGTCCGCCGGCGGTGGGCATCAGCGTGTGGTCGTCGTGGCGCAGGGTGGCGGCATCGGCAGGGTCGGCAGCGAGTGCGCCGAGGCTGACGGTCATGTAGTCCTCGCGGTCGGCCACGCCGTAGCGGCCCTGTCCGTCGCGGTGGGTCAGCAGCACGTCGTGAGCCACGCGCTCCACCGAGGCGGTGATGGCGGCACCCGTAGGCACGTTGCTCACGATGACGGAGAGTTCGCTGAGCAGGCGCTGCAGGTGGAACTCGGCCACGGTGATCTCGTCCTCCTTGACCGTGGCGTGGGTCACGGCATACCACGACTGGCGGGGCGACGACGAGGGCTCGGCGAGCGACACGCGGGTGTCGGGCAGGGCGGTGTGGAACGCTTCGTCGGCGCGGGTGGTG
>JAFSNB010000029.1 GCA_017447625.1 Bacteroidaceae bacterium | reverse complement strand
GGTCTCGATGTCATCATGCAGCGTTACGGCAACCTCTTCGAGATGTACGAGGAGATTACCGACGTGTTCCCCGGTGACGTGGCCAACGAAATCAATGGCGTGAAGTACTACAAGCCGATGATGATCTATCCCGCTATCCACTACACGATGGGTGGTATCTGGGTTGACTACGAACTGCAGACAAGTATCCCCGGCTTGTTCGCTATCGGTGAGTGTAACTTCTCCGACCACGGTGCCAACCGTCTGGGCGCTTCGGCCTTGATGCAGGGCTTGGCCGATGGTTACTTCGTGCTGCCTTACACCATCCAGAACTATCTGGCTGACCAGAGCATCTGGGGCAAGATAGGCACCGACCTGCCTGAGTTCGACGCCGCCGAGAAGGCCGTTGACGCTGAGATGGATCGTCTGCTGAACATCAAGGGTAAGCGCTCTGTCGACTCCATCCACAAGGAACTCGGCCACATCATGTGGGAGTACGTTGGTATGGGTCGCACCGCCGAGGGCCTGAAGACTGGCCTGAAGAAGATGCACGACCTGGAGAAGGAGTTCGACACCAACCTGTTCGTTCCTGGAACAAAGGAAGGGCTGAACATCGAGCTCGACAAGGCTATCCACCTACGTGACTTCTTCACCATGGGTCAGCTCGTAGCTTTCGACGCTCTCTCTCGTAACGAGTCCTGCGGCGGTCACTTCCGCGAGGAGTACCAGACCGAGGAAGGTGAGGCCAAGCGCGACGATGAGAACTACTTCTACGTAGGCTGCTGGGAGTACAAGGGCAAGGGCAACGAGCCTACTCTCATCAAGGAGCCGCTGGAGTACGAGGCTATCAAGGTTCAAACTCGTAACTATAAGAACTAATTTAGTAAATTAGGATATTGGTCGTTTAGTCGTTTAGGGATATTAGTTATGGAGACTCACAAAGATTTGCGTATTTGGCAACAGAGCATAGAGATGGTGACATCAATATATCTGATGACCAAGGCCTTTCCAAAAGATGAACTCTTCGGATTGGTGTCGCAGATGCGTCGTGCTGCAGTCTCTGTTCCTTCAAATATTGCTGAAGGCTATGCAAGAGGCACAGACAGAGAAAAATTGCATTTCCTGCGTATCTCTTCTGGCTCATTGTCTGAAGTTGAAACTCAATTAATATTGAGCTTGAATTTAGGATATGTTAGTCAGGAAACTTACGATGAATTGTCAGAGAGAGTTACTTCCGTATGGAAACAATTAAACGCTCTGATTAGTTCTGTCAAGAAAAAATTATCTCCTCAAGAGCAGTTGCCATTCTAACTTCCCCAAACGACCAAACGACTAATCCCCAAACGACCAAAAAAATATGGCAAAAAATATTAGCTTTACAATAAAGTTCTGGCGCCAGAATGGCCCCAAGGACCAGGGACATTTCGACACCCACGAGATGCACGATATTCCCGATGATACCTCATTCCTTGAGATGCTTGACATCCTGAACGAGGAGCTCATCAACGAGGGCAAGGAGCCCTTCGTGTTCGACCACGACTGCCGCGAGGGTATCTGCGGTATGTGCTCGCTGTATATCAACGGTACGCCCCACGGACTCACTGAGCGTGGCGCAACCACCTGTCAGCTCTACATGCGCCGTTTCAACGATGGTGACGTCATCACTGTCGAGCCTTGGCGCTCTGCTGCTTTCCCCGTGATTAAGGATTGTATGGTCGACCGCAATGCCTTCGATAAGATTATCCAGGCTGGTGGCTATACCACCATCCGCACAGGTCAGGCTCAGGATGCCAACGCTATCCTGATTCCCAAGGAGGATGCCGACGAGGCTATGGATTGCGCCAGCTGCATCGGCTGTGGCGCTTGCGTAGCCGCTTGTAAGAACGGCTCCGCTATGCTGTTTGTATCTTCTAAGGTTTCTCAGCTCGCCCTGCTTCCTCAGGGTCGCGTAGAGGCTGCCCGTCGTGCAAAGGCTATGGTGATGGCAATGGAAGAGGCCGGTTTCGGCAACTGCACCAACACCCGTGCTTGCGAGGCCGTCTGCCCGAAGAACGAGACCATCGCCAACATCGCCCGCCTGAACCGCGAGTTCATCAAGGCCAAGCTGGCCGACTAAGACTGTATATAGGTAGTGGGGGCTGTTATGCCCTTACTACCTCTATATAATAAAAGAACAAGGTAAATTAATATTATGAACAAGAACGAGAGATTTGTGATTACTATTAATCGCGAATTGGGTAGCGGCGGTCGTACTGTCGGTCGTATATTAGCCGAAAGGCTGGGTGTGCCGTATTACGATAAGGCGCTCGCTAAACCATTGGAAGAGAAGTTTAATATGACGTCAGACCAGATTGAGCGTCTGAAGGGCAGTAATCGCAGCTGGTGGGAAGAAATTAAGCGAGTGTTGATTCTGGGAGAAGGAGCAGCTAACTCTTTTGATTATTACGACGAGGAAAAGAAGGAACTGGTGACTTCTGAGGCCGTGCTGAAGGCCGAAACAGAAATATTGCATAGCATCGCCATTGAGGAGTCGTGCGTCATAGCGGGTCGTTCTGCCTTCTTTGCTTTGAATGGCTATCCCAACAGCATGAACGTTCTAATCCAGGCCTCTATGGAGTATCGTGTTAATCGTATCATGGGCAAGCGGGGCATTAGCGAGAAAGAAGCCAGGAAGATTATCAAGGAGGTGGACGAGGCGCGTGAGGAGTATCTGAAGAACAACGCCCGTACCTCGCGCTACGACACTCGCAACTACGATCTGGTCATCAAGATGGATGGTAAGACCGAGGAAGAGGCAGTTAAAATCATATTAGCGGCCATCGGCTAATTAGGAGCGCAGAGGGGGCAGGCACTTCTGCGCCCTGAGGTTTCCTTCTATGGCGGCAAGAGTCTCGGCATTGGGGCGGTATAGGCTTTCTTCTAAAGTGTCCTCTATCAGTCTGCTCACGCTCACACCTGTCCTGCGAGCTTCGTTGTGAAGGTCTGTCAGCATATAGTCAGGCAGTCTCACGGTGGTTGCTTTTCTTGTCACGTTCATAATGGATTGTCTGTAGTCTTATGAGTTTTTACGCTGCAAATTTAGCTACTTTTTCTGGAAGCGGACCAAACAAGAACGCATTCAAACAATGGAGCGTGTCTATAGTGCTTCAATCTGCATGGGAGTAAGGCCGGTTACTTGTGAAATAAAGGCTGTGTCGGAACCGAGTTCCTTCATCTTGCGGGCGGTGTCAATGTCCTTCTGATTTAGCTTCGCCTCCGTCTCCTCCAGCTGTACCGTCTTCTGTTGCAATTGCTCTGCCTGCTCCGCCAGCTGGAATTCTTGCTCAGTCAGCTGTACCGTCTTCTGCTGCAATTGCTCTGCCTGCTCCGCCAGCTGTACCGTCTTCTGTTGCAATTGCTCTGCCTGCTCAGTCAGCTGTACCGTCTTCTGCTGCAATTGCTCTGCCTGCTCCGCCAGCTGGCGGTCGCGCATCATGATTTCTGTGTCTCGCTTCTCGATGATGGAGAAGTACTCGTCCTCCACGTTCATGTCCTGACGCACGTCGGCGTTGGTGGCGGCCATCAGCAACCGGTGGATGATGTGCTCCATCTCGGCATCGCCGGCATAGACACTGTCGTCGATGTTCAGCACCTGCTGGCTGTCCTTGCTCTTGTGTGTCTGGTCGAAGAAGCTCAAGACCTTGTCCAGACGGGTGTTCACCTGACCGTGCAGGCGGGGTATCTGTACGATGATGCTGTTGTGTGTCAGGCTGTCCACGAACGGGTCGGGCAGGCCCTTAGTTACGCGCCGCCCCTCGTAGTCGTATGACTCGTGCTGCACGTAGAGCACTGGCTCCTCAACATCA
This sequence comes from Bacteroidaceae bacterium, assembly GCA_017447625.1. Lineage (GTDB taxonomy): Bacteria > Bacteroidota > Bacteroidia > Bacteroidales > Bacteroidaceae > Physcousia. The sequence continues at coordinate 25,480 of JAFSNB010000029.1, read as the reverse complement.
CCCACCTTGTGGCCCAACAGGTAGATGGCCACCATGGGCAGGGCATGGCTGTCACGGCCGTCGCCGACGACGTTCTGCGGGTTCTGGTACTGCACTCCCAAGTACTGGCGGAAGCGCAGTGTCTCCGTGGGCAGCCACGTCTTCTGCAGTTCCACCAGAATCAGCTGCTCAGAGCCGTCGTCGTGGCGGACGGTGGCACCGAAATCGATGCGGAACACCGACAGTGTGTCGCGCTTGGCGTCGGCATACTCATGAGGGCGCACCTCGACGTGAACCACGTCCTTTTTCAGCAGGGCCGAAAGGATGGTGCGTGCTATGCGTTCGTCCTCCATCAGGTACTTGAACACGATGTCGTAAATGGGGTTTGCTACTGTAATCATCGTAAAAGCAGTTCTTTAATGCCGCAAAGTTACGTCTTTTTCTCCGTACTTCCAAATTATCTCATTGTTTTTTTTACTTATACCATCTTTGCAACTAAGCTGGAAGCACCATCTTATTCCTTCTCTCCGAACAGTGTGGCGCTGGTAGACCCTGTTATCCTTACCCTCACCGTCTCGCCTATGTGGTTCATGCCCTTGTCGAACACCACCATCTTGTTCTGCTCCGTGCGGCCGCAGAGCTGCATGTTCGAGCGTTTTGACAATCCCTCCACAAGTACGTCGAACAGCCGGCCCTCGTCCCTGCGGTTCTGTTCTGCCGAGATTTCCGTCTGTAGCTGTATCAGCTCGTTCAGGCGCCTTATCTTCACCTCCTCGGGCACGTCGTCGGGCAAGTGGCGCGAGGCGTAGGTGCCTGGGCGCTCCGAATACTTGAACATGAAGGCCGAGTCGTAGCCCACCTCGCGCATCAGCGACAGCGACAGCTGGTGGTCTTCCTCCGTTTCCGAGCAGTAGCCCACGAATATGTCTGTCGACAGCCCGCAGTCGGGCACTATGCGGCGTATGGCCGCCACACGGTCCAGATACCACTCCCGTGTGTACTTGCGGTTCATAAGCTGCAGTATGCGGTTGCTGCCGCTCTGTACAGGCAGGTGTATGTGGCGGCATACGTTAGGCATCTCAGCAATCACCCGCAGCGTCTCGTCGCTCATGTCCTTGGGGTGGCTCGTAGTGAAGCGCACCCTCATCTCACCGGCCTCCTCGGCAACCAAGCGGAGCAGGTCAGAAAACGAAACGCCGCCGTTTTCTCCCTTCCCTGCGGGGAGGGGCTGGGGATAGGCTCTGTAGCTGTTCACGTTCTGCCCAAGCAGGGTCACCTCCTTGAAGCCTCTGTCGCGCAGGTCGCGCACTTCACGCAGTATGCTCTCCACGTCGCGACTGCGTTCCCTGCCGCGAGTGTACGGCACTATGCAGTAGTGGCAGAAGTTGTTGCAGCCGCGCATGATGCTCACATAGCCGCCTATGCGTGCCCCGTGCAAGCGTCGGGGCACCACGTCGCGGTAAGTCTCCGTGGTAGACAGCTCAATGTTCATCGCCTTGTGACCCATCTCTGCCTGGGCTGTCAGGTCGGGCAGCGAGAGGTAGGCATCGGGTCCGGCCACAAGGTCGGCCCCGTAATTGTTGAGCAGATTGTCTTTGACGCGCTCTGCCATGCAGCCCAGCACTCCTATCACCAGCCGTCTGTTCTCATTCTTCAGCTTCTTGGCCCTGAGGTTTCTCAACACCTCCAACCGGTGGAGTATCTTCTGTTCTGCATTGTCGCGCACCGAACAGGTGTTCAGGAACACCGCGTCGGCTTCGTCAATGTCATCCGTAGGCTCGTAGTCCGCCATCTGCATCACCGAAGCCACCACTTCCGAGTCTGCCACATTCATCTGGCATCCGTATGTCTCAATAAACAGTTTCTTCATATCCTTTTTCCTTTTTGTCCGGCAAAGGTACAACTTATTTCTGACCTGACAAATATTAAGTGCCACTTTATCGTCGTAAAGTGCCACTTATTTTCCGTAAAGTGGCACTTAATTTCCGTAGAGTGGCACTTAATTTCCGTAGAGTGGCACTTAATTTCAGAAAAGTGCCAAAGTGGCACTTGTCTTAACATCCTCATAACCTCAAAACCTCAAAAAAATGCTCATCTTTACTTTTTTTTGCTTTATAGCCTTTGTCATGTCATCGTTTATTACTACTTTTGCACCAAACTACACAAACATCTTTATGCGTTACACAGAACTTGGCAGGACGGGGATGATGATTTCCCACCTGAGCTTCGGCGCTTCATCGCTGGGCAGCGTCTTCAGGGAGACGAAAGAGAGTGAGAGCTTCAGGGCCGTGGAGGCGGCCATCGAGGGAGGTATCAACTTCATTGACGTAAGCCCGTACTATGGCCACTACAAGGCAGAGACGGTGCTGGGAAAGGCTCTGAAGAACATACCACGCGACAAATACTACATAAGCACCAAGGTGGGACGCTACGGCAAGGACGGCGTTAACATCTGGGACTACTCGGCTCAGCGAGCCACCGACAGCGTCTACGAGAGCATGGAGCGACTGGGCATCGACCACATAGACCTTATCAATGTTCACGACGTTGAGTTCCAGGCTGCTTTGCCCGGAGGGCTACAGAAGGTGGTCGACGAGACGTTGCCCGCGCTCTTGCAACTGAAAGAGAAAGGCGTGGTGGGACACGTGGGCATCACCGACCTGCAGCTGCAGAACCTGAAGTGGGTGGTGGAGAACAGTCCGGAAGGCACCGTGGAAAGCGTTCTTAGTTTCTGCCACCACACACTTAACGACGATGCCTTGGCCGACTATGTGGGATTCTTCGAACAGAAGGGTGTCGGCATCATCAATGCCTCGCCGCTCAGCATGGGACTGCTCTCGCAGCGCGGCGTGCCCGACTGGCACCCGGCGCCCAAGCCGCTGGTCAAGGCATGCCAGAAGGCAGCAGAGTTTTGCAGAGAGAAGGGCTATCCCATAGAGAAGCTTGCCGTGCAGTATTCTGTAAGCTTCCCACGCATCACCTCTACCCTTTTCTCATCGGCAAATCCCGATAATGTGCGCCGCAACATTGAATGGGCCAACGAGGAACCCGACTGGGAGCTGGTGGTACAAGTGAAGGAGATTATCGGCAAACAGCAGCGCGTGACGTGGGCTAATTCGTAATAAAGGATAAAACCTATAAAAACCTACAGACCAATGAAAGCTATAGAGATTTCACACAGCCAAGAGCTGAGAATTATCGAGATGGAGAAGCCCTGCGCACCGGGATGCGAGGAAGTGCTGTTGCGAGTGTGCTACGTAGGCTTCTGCGGCAGCGACATCAACACGTTCATGGGGCGAAACACCATGGCCTTGAACCCAGTGGTGCCAGGCCATGAGGTGGGAGCGGTAATAGAGGCTGTGGGCGAGGGAGTGCCAGAGGGGCTGAAGCCCGGAATGGTGGTCACCTGCAACCCCTATACCAACTGCGGCAAGTGCGCATCGTGCCGCAACCAGCGCGTAAATGCCTGTCAGCACAACGAGACACTTGGAGTGCAGCGCCACGGGGCCATGAAAGAGTATATAGTCCTGCCCTGGGAGAAAGTAATACCCGCCGGGCTGCTCACGCCAAAGACTTGCGCCTTGGTGGAGCCTATGTCCGTAGGGTTCCACGCTGTCAGCCGGGCACAGGTGACCGACATCGATGTGGTGCTGGTCATAGGCTGCGGTATGGTGGGCATGGGGGCCGTGGTGCGCTCGGCCATGCGTGGCGCCACTGTCGTGGCTGCCGACATTGACGACTCAAAGCTCGCGCTGGCAAGGAAGATGGGCGCATCGTACACCATCAACACCAAGACTGAAGATGCCCACCGGCGGCTGTTGGAGATTACCAGCGGCTTCGGCCCAGATGTGGTGATAGAGGCAGTGGGAAGCACGCCCACATACCAGATGGCCGTCGACGAGGTGGCCTTCACTGGGCGCGTGGTGTGCATAGGCTACGCCAAGGCCGAGGTGGCGTTCCAGACTAAGTACTTTGTGCAGAAAGAGCTTGACATACGCGGCTCGCGCAACGCCCAACCTTCAGACTTCCGCGCCGTCATCCACTATTTGGAGCGCGGAAACTGCCCCGTCGACTCCCTTATCACTAAGGTCATCAAGCCTGAAGAGGCTCTCGATGCCATGCACTGGTGGAGCGAGAACCCCGGCAAGGTGTTCCGAATACTCGTAGAGTTCTGAGAAAACATTATAAATCCTACAGCAACATGGAAAGTATAAAGAATCAATTTGCACGCAAGCTGATGGAAATAAATGCCATCAAGCTGCAGCCGAACGAGCCGTTCACGTGGGCCAGCGGCTGGAAGTCACCAATCTATACCGACAACCGCAAGACTCTTGGGTATGCCCGGCTGCGGTCGTTTGTCAAGCTCGAACTTTGCCATGCCATCCAGGAGCATTTCCCGGAGGCTGAGGCCGTGGCAGGAGTGGCCACAGGAGCCATCGCACAGGGTGCCCTTGTGGCCGACGAGTTAGGCTTGCCATACTGCTATGTGCGCCCGAAGCCGAAAGACCACGGCATGGGCAATCAGGTGGAGGGCGAAATAGAGAAGGGAACCAAGGTGGTGGTAGTGGAAGACCTTATCTCCACTGGAGGCTCCAGTCTGAAGGCCGTTGAGGCATTGCGACAGTATGGTGTCGAGGTGGTAGGCATGGTGGCATCGTTCACCTACGGATTCCCCGTGGCCGAGGAAGCCTTCCAGAAAGCTGGAGTCAGGCTCATCACGCTCTCCAACTATAAGGCTGTGGTCGAAGAGGCTGCTAAGACCGGATATATCAAAGAGGAGGAGAAGGCCGTGCTGGCAGAATGGCGGAAGTCTCCTGACACATGGAAACAATAAAAACGGAAAGGAAATGGGATTATTTGACAGTTCAACAAAGTTTGAGAGTAGCGTGAAGCATGTTCCCTACACTCAGCAGGCCGTTTACAACAACATCAGCGACCTGCGAAATCTGGAGAAGGTGCGCGACCGTGTGCCAGAAGACAAAATCAACAGTTTCTCCTTCGACGAAGATACCGTCAGCGTCAACGTGCCACCAGTGGGCGACCTGAAGCTGCGCATCTGCGAACGCGAGGAGCCTAAGTGCGTGAAGTTCGAGACCGTACAGTCGCCCGTGCCATTCAACCTGTGGATACAGGTGCTGCCCGTCGACGAAACGTCATGCAAGATGAAGGTAACGGTGAAGGCCGAACTGAATCCCTTCATCAAGGGCATGGTCTCTGGACCGCTGCAGGACGGCGTGGAGAAGATAGCCGACGCGCTGGCACAGGTTAAGTACGAATGATTCCTACTGGACTTACGGCGGAGGAAATCGAGGGGCTGTAAGATAAAACAATCAGTTCCAGGCCCTGAGAATGCCGTTGGTAAAGGCAATGTTGTAGGTGTAGAGCTGGCCACCGGGACTTCCAGAGGCCACTACGCCGTTGTTCACATCGTAAGTGCGGTGGCAATGGCCGCAACACAGCTGCTGCCCGTTGTCAGAGAAGGTGAGTGGATGGTTTGCCCCTCCCTCGTCAAGGCAGTTGCGGCATTGGCCCTCATAGCACATCAGCTCGCTGGTGTAGGCGCTGCACCCAATAACAATCGCGTTGTCGGCTCCCATCATGAGGCTCAACTGCGATTCGCGCTTGGTGGTGAGGGGTATGTCCTCCTGTGCGTGGTCGTAGTTGCGGGTCGTGAGAATATGGCAGATGCCCCTCATGAGGGTAGTGCTCACGATGGCAAACCCTCCTGGGTTGCCTATAATCATGGTAAGCTGGCATGGAGCAGGATGCAAGGTCGTGTCGAATACAAAGTTACAGCGTGAACCACGATAGATGCTGTTCTCAGCATTCTCGCACGCCAAAAGTAAAACAGAGATAATCAGTAATTTCCTCATTCTCCAAGCAATTTCTTCTCGGCATTCGTAACACGCTCAAAGGCGAAACCTTCCAGCACACGCTGCATCAGCTGCTCTATCTGCCCGTTGCAGAGATTACCAATGCTGCCCTCGTGGGTGTGGTGTATCTTCTTGTTGGGGGTGAACTTTCCTGCCTCAATGTCTAAGCCCACTTTCTTGTAGGCATCGCGGAAGGGCATACCCTCCGCCGCCAAGCGGTTCACCTCCTCAACAGAGAAAATTGGGTCGTAGATTGGGTTGTCCAAGATATGCTCATTCACCTCCATCTTATTTATGATGTAGGCCGTCATCTGCACGCAGTCCTTCAGTTCGCCAAAGGCAGGCAGAAACACCTCCTTTATTATCTGCAGGTCGCGGAAATAACCCATCGGCAGGTTGTTCTTGATAAGAGTCACCTCCGTAGGCAGTGCCTGTAGCTTGTTCATCTTTGCGCGTATCAGCTCGAACACGTCAGGATTCTTCTTGTGAGGCATGATTGACGATCCCGTCGTACACTCCTTGGGCAGCTTCACAAAGGAGAAGTTCTGACAGTTGAACAGGCACGCATCGAAGGCCAGCTTCGACAGTGTCGCTCCAATCGCAGCCATCGCGAAAGCCACCCCCTGCTCCATCTTTCCGCGCCCCATCTGTGCATACACCACGTTGTAGTCCATAGAGTCGAAGCCCAGCAGCTCCGTCGTCAGCCCTCTGTCTAAGGGAAACGACGAGCCGTAGCCGGCAGCCGATCCCAGAGGGTTGCGGTTCGTCATCTTGTAGGCAGCCTGCAGGAATAGCATGTCGTCAGTCAGACTCTCCGCGTAAGCACCGAACCAAAGTCCGAAGCTCGACGGCATCGCCACCTGAAGGTGCGTGTATCCGGGCATCAGCACCTCTTTGTATTCGTTGCTTTTCTCTATCAGCTCGTCGAAAAGCCTTTTCACCTCCTGCGCAATCTCCATCAGCTCGTGGCGCGTAAACAGCTTCAGGTCCACAAGCACCTGGTCGTTACGTGAACGGCCCGAGTGAATCTTCTTGCCCATGTCGCCAAGTCGGCGCGTCAGCAACAGCTCCACCTGCGAATGCACATCCTCAACGTCATCCTCTATAACGAACTCTCCACGCTCACACATCCCGTAGATTTTTTTCAGCTCACCCAGCAGCACAGGTAGCTCCTCACTGCCGATAAGGCCGATTTTCTCCAGCATTGTTATGTGGGCCATAGACCCGAGTACGTCGTACTTGGCAAGATAGAGGTCCATCTCGCGGTCGCGACCCACGGTGAAGCGCTCTATCTCACTGTTCATGTCATAGTTCTTTTCCCAGAGTTTCATAAGTCTTCTTTTTATTATTCTGCAAAAGTACATAATTATTCTGACATACAAAAGCATTTTTGGAGAATTAACGCTATTTGCCCCATAACTAACTGTTCAGCAGCTCTATCATGATGATATAATCCAACAAGACTCTCTATGATTAATGATTTTGTTTAGTCGTCCCATTCGTCCCATTCGCCGTTGGAACGGGAGCGGGCGGGGCCGGTGTTGCCACCGCCGTAGTTGATAGCGTCATCGCCGGTGAGGTTGGTGCTAAAGGTATGGACATCGCTGGTGCAGATGATGTGGATCTGCTGAATCTTCACGACTTGCATCTGAGGCTTCTGGTATGCTTTCTTGTTCATAATCGTTGTTGTTAGGTTCTTTAATAAGCCCGAAGGGCTGTTGAGATCATAGGCAGGGGTGGAGCCGTAGGCGGAACCCCTGTAAGATGTGCGCGTAGGCGGCGGAAGTGCCGAAGGTACGACAGATCGTTCTGTCACCCCGTCGGGGTTCTCATCCCCGTTGCCGTCGGGGCTGTGCAGGGGTTCCGCTTCGCTTCACCGCCTGCCTGTGGTCTTGCCGCCCCGTTGGGGCTACTTAATCACTATCTTCTTACCGTTTACGATGTAGAGGTCCTTCGGCAGATGGGCTGGCACGGGGCCTATACTGTCGAGTTTGCGGCCATCGAGGGTGTACCAGCCGTGGGGAGCGCGGGCGCCCTCGCCCGCACCGACGGCGATGATGCGGGCGGGGTCGCCCGCGTTCCCGTCTTCGCCGAAGTACAGGCGGGCGTGCTGGACGTCACCGGCGGTGAGGCCGTTCAGTGTAAAGTAGGCGCGGAAGGAGCCGACGGTCATGGCGGCGTTGGGGTAGTAGAGCGTGTTCGCGTCGCCGAGGAAGAGCTTCGTGCGGTCGTTGGCGGCGAAGGGTACGGGCGCGAAGATGCCGCGGAAGTCGGCGTAGGTGGTAGAGACGGCGGCAGTGGCGAGGGCGGTGTTAATGGCCTCGGTGTCAGTGTAGCCGTCGGGGATGGTGACATCGGTGAAGGTCGGGCTGACGAGGTTGTCGGCGGCGGGCCACTTAATAATATAAGGTGTACCGGCCACAATCTCGGTGGCATTCTCAAAGTTCAGTGTCAGGGTGCCGTCGGCGAAGGATGAACTCTCAAGGGTCATCAGGGCGGTGGGGGCCAGCTGGGCTGTCACTTGTGCGGCGCTCATCGGGAACGGGAGGCAGAGGGTGTTCCAGTCGCCGTCGCGGTAGAGCGTGCGGCCGGCGAGGGTGAAGTCGTGGGGGGCGTCGCCGGCGTAGCGTGTGAGGACGAAGTCGTTGCTGTAGTTGTCGAGCAGGGGGATGCCGTCGGTCTTGACCGCGCCGTCGTTGTCGGTGACGTCGCCGCTGCCGGTGCCGACGTTGTTGGCGAAGTTGCAGACGCCGCACTCGTAGTAGTAGTTGTGGGCGAGGGTGCCGACGTCGTTGGTGCCGACGATGGCGCCACTGCTGCTTTCCTCACTTCCGATAACCCAGGCGCCGTCGGCTATGCAGTTGCTGACGGTGCCGTCAGTTTTGCCGACGATGCCGCCATAGTGCTTGCAATTGCTATTGTCGTCGCGGGTGACGGTGGCGGCGCTGTAGCAGCCGTTGACGGTTCCATGGCCAAATATATTGCCGACGATGCCGCCGTGGTAGTCGGCACTGCTGGCATTGGCCTTGATAGTGACGTCGCCCAGCACGCGGCAGTTCTCGAAGGTGCCGGTAAAGCTGTAGCCCACGATGCCGCCGACTTCGTCGCGGCCAATGATGGTGCTGCCAGCGAGGGTGACGTTCTTCACGGTGGCGCCGCTGAGATTGCCGAAGAGACCCTGATAGCCGGTGCTACTGCTGATGCGGATGCCGCTGACGGTGTGGCCGTCGCCGTCGAAGGTGCCGAGGAAATGCTGATTCGTGCCGTGGACGCCGATGGGCGCGTGGTTGTTCTCGCCGTCGAAGCAGACGATGTCGGCGCCGAGTTTGAAGAATTTATCCGAGGAGTATCTGTTGCCCTCGTTCACGCGGCTGGCAAGCAGCTCCAGCTGGGGATAGTCGCTGATGATGTAGGGGTCGGCCTCGGTGCCGGCGTGGCCGGTCTCGTAGTCGAGGGTCCAGAGCGTGCCGACGGTGGCGTCGCTGGCGGGCATAGTGACGGTGTTGCCGCTGAGGTAGCCGACGATGCCGCCGAGGTTCTTCAAGCCCCGGATATTGGCGTCGCGCAGGACGACGTTGCTCACCGAGCCGCCGGAGACGAAGCCGAAAAGGCCGAGGCTCTCGTTGGTGTTGTCGGTGAGGGTGTATTCCGTCCAAACGCGGATGCCGCTGACGGTGTGGCCCTGGCCGTCGAAGTGGCCCTGGGGCGGCCGTAGCAACCGATGGGCGTGAAGTTGTTTTCTGTGGTGCTCGAGGCCCAACTATAAGTGTTCCAGTCGATGGTGTGGCTGTAGGCGATGTCGTCAGCCAGCACGAAGTATTTGCCGTTGAAGCTGTCGGCGCCGTAGTTGGCGTTGACGCGGGTGGCCATGTAGTCGAGCTGCGCGGCGCGGGTGATGACGTAGGGGTCGGCCTGGGTGCCGCTGCCGCCCCAGGGCAGGGCGACGGTGATGCTGCTGAACTGCTTGTAACAGTCGGTGCTGGCGAGGGCGTTGCCGGCCAGGTCGGTGATGGTGCCGCTGAGGCTACGGGTGATAAGCGTCGCGCCGAAGGTGGCGGGGATGGTGCCGCTGAAGGTGAGCACGTTCGAGCCGCTGCCGCTGAAGTAGTCGTAGTCGCCCCAGTCGGTGTGAAGGTAAGGCGTGCCGCTCACGGTGACAATCTCGCTGAAGGGAACGGAGATATAGACGGTAGTGCCTGCGCCGTAAGGGCCGGGAGCCACCACGGGGTCGCCCGACTTGGTGGGGGCGGTGGCGTCGCGGAGGGCCATGCGAACGAAGAGGTCCTTGTAGCCCCAAGTGTCGTTGTTGTTGCCGCCGGCGTCGAAGCGGGTGGTGATGTCCCCTGTGGTGACGGGCAGGACGACGGCGCCGCTGCCGTCGTAGGTCCAGTTGTCGTCGTCCTTGAATTTATACTCGTGTTGCACGCCGTCGCTGTTGCTGAACTCGCCGTTGCTGGAGAAGCGGTGGGGGAAGAAGATTTTTCCCTCGGCGTTGCTGCCGTTGGCGAACTCGAAACAGACCTTATAGACGGAGTTCGCGGGGTCGTTGACCGCGCCGTTGGGGTCGGCGCCCGTGTCGTAGCTGGCGCTGCTGCTGCCGGCGACAATCTGGAGGTACTGGTAGCCGTCGTCCTTCTCCCTCTCGGTGAAGCAGACGGTGGCGTAAATCTTGTAGCCGAGCGTGTTGAGGTAGGAGGCCGGGGCGCCGGTGCTGCTGATGAGCGTGCTGGTGCTCACGGTGGCGGGCTTCTGCGTGTAGTCGTATTCGTCATCGATGAGGACGTAGCCCAGGAGGTTGTTCTTGTTCGTCGCTTCCACGTCGCTGGTGGGCGGCGTGTAGGTGACGTCGAGGTACTTGCTGCTGCTCATGTCGCTGGTGAAGTTGCCGCTGCTCATCTTCACGAGGTAACTGACGCTCTTGCTCACCTTGTCGCCGCTGAACTTCGTCAGGCCGCTGCTGATGCTGCGGTCTTTGTAGGCGATGAGGTAGCCGCCGAGGTCCGTCACCTCGAAGCGGTAGGTGCGGCTGCTGGCGGTCTGGTACTTGTAGGCGTCCGCCGTGGGCGTCTTCTCCGTGACGGTGACGGTCTTGCTGGTCTCGTCGGCGGCGAAGGTCAGCGTGCCGGTGGCGGCGGTGAAGTGCTGCCCCTCGATGGCGCTGAGGGAGACGGTGCGGTAGTTGACCGTCTCGCTGACGGCGGTGTTGCCACTGCGGGTAATCGTAAAGGTGCTGCCGCTGTTGGTCACGGTGAAGGTGGCGGCGGCCCACGCACTACTCTGCCCCGCCGCTACTGCCACTATCGTCAGCACCAGTGCGAGGACTTGGTTCATGATTCTGGTTCTTTGACCTGAAGGTACAAAGCGATTGAATCGATTAGTTGTCTGTCTCATTGTTGTACTTTTATAATATTGTTTCAATTTCTCTTTCCTAATCCTGAGACAAACGGACACCGCCGGGCCATCTTTCGATGTCTCGGCGGCGAATAATTTTTCGTGCTGTGCGGTTGAACAGCAGTATGACCGCAACGCGGTCACCTCTCAATAACCGTGTGGTGCGAAGCACCCCCGGAGAAGCAGAGGGGAGGACAACGACCCTGAAGGGGTCGCCCTATACTGCTGCTGGGGCACTCTTTCAGAGTGCATTCGTAGTGTTCCTACTTCCGCAGGTCCTTCGGAAGCTGCGGTTACTGAGCGAAGACGCTTTCAGCGTCATTTCAACCGCACAGGTCTCAATTTTTCTGTAAGGGGAATGGGGCTACTCGTGCATGTTGACTTTGTCGACATGAGACGCGACTCGGCAAACCTCAAGCAAGCTTGGCTTTGCTCTCGCTGCTACCTCATGTTTTGCGCGTGGCAGGCATCGACTACCGTAATCGTGTCGCCCTCTATCTTGTAAGCGTAGTACCACTTGTCGGTGTTCGCCATGTGGCAGCCCGCCCGTCGGCTGATGGTGGGACGGCGGCGGGGCAGCGTCCGCTCTATGGCGTAGATAGCGAAGAAGGCGTCGCGCACATTGCGCTACATGTCCTCGTAGGAGTAGGTGTGGCGGTACTTCCTGGCCACGTTCCTGTAGAAGCTTCTGATCTTGGCGGCTGTGTGCTTGGTGTAGAAATATTTATACTGCATAGATGGCCTTGATGTCCTTCATCGTCATTTCGTAAGCCTCTTCGGGCGTGTACTGTTCCTTGTCCATGTCAGCGAACTCTTCTTCACGCCATACCTCTTCGGAGGGTATTCCCTTTCCTGCGGCAATCTCAGCCTCGGCCTCGTCGAGCATGGCGTTCAGCTCTTCCTTGGTATAGCGCCTAAACGGCTCCGGCTGTTCCTGTTTGTCGGCAAAATCTTTTAACTGCACACTTATCCAACGCATGTCGGCGGGCGACAGCGTACCCGTCAGGTAGTCGCGTAGGTTTGTCAATGCTGCTGTACTCATGTCTTCTTACGTTTTTATTGTTATCTGCTGCAAGGCTGCGGTTAAGCGAGGGCAATGATGCTTGCATCAATGGCCGAGCGTGAGCAGTCTCGCACGCTTTCGCGTGCAAAAATACAAAATCTTTCCGATACGGCACACAATTTCCCTGAAAAATAATCCGTTTGGCTTATTGCCTTCGTCCGTCGCGTTGGCTTCGCCGACCTCTGTCACGACTCGGCCATTCAAGCAAGCTTGATGGCTCTCGCTGCTCCATCGGTTCGGCAGAATGAGCGAGCTCTTCTGCTCTCGCTGCTCCGGACGTTGTCTCAGTATGTCAAAGAGCGATTATATCTATTTCTTGTACATTCTAATCATCATATAGACGAAAGCCGCCACCACGGCGGCGTAGGCCAGGGTGAGGACGATGGCAAGCACGGGGGCGTCGGTGTAGAAATCAGTGATATTCATGACGACAAAGTTAGGGATAATATATATAATAAGGTGTATCCATTCTCGCAAAGGTGTATCTATTCGTCAAATTAGGTGTATCCATTTGACGAATAGATACACTTCGAGGGGCAATCTACATCATTTTTCTCTATTTTTATCGCTCCATTATTTGGTGATTTCCAAAATAGTCCGTATCTTTGCACTGCAAAAAAGGTTGAATGTGCGACTGTTTTTGCAGTAGGATGTATAAGAACGGTTTTAAATGATTATTCAGAGAGACCAATATGTAAGCGAGTTGCTGAAGAAGCGGTGGAACGGCAAAGTGAAGATCATCACGGGAATACGCCGCTGCGGCAAGTCATTTCTGCTATCTACTCTCTACAAGGATTATTTGCTGAAAGAGGGCGTGCCGAAGGAATGCTTTGTGGAACTGGCACTGGATAAGAAAGCGCATATAAAGTACAGAAATCCCAACGAGCTGTACGAGTATGTACTCCGCAAGACGCAGGACGACGAAAAACGTTACTACGTATTCATTGACGAGATACAACTGTCTTACAAGGTGAAGAACGAGGACGTGGACGAGCGGCTGGTGCCCGAAGAGGATCGCGAGATGCTCTACACCACCTTCTATGACATCCTCAACGACCTGATAGCACGAAGTAATCTCGACATCTACGTCACTGGCTCGAACAGCAAGATGCTCTCGAAGGACATCGTTACCAACTTCCGCGACCGCGGCACAGAAATCAAGGTCCATCCGCTGTCGTTCAAGGAGTATTATCCCGTGTCGGGACTGGAGAAGGCAGATGCGCTGGAGGAATACCTTACCTACGGCGGTATGCCGCTGGCTGTACTGGAAAAGGACGAAACGGAGAAGCGCAAATACTTAAAGGGACTCCATAAAAGGGTTTATATCAAGGATATTGTGGAGCGCTACAAGCTGAAGGACGACGAGGTGCTGGAGGCTTTGATCGACGCGCTGTCGTCGGCTGTCGGTTCGCTGACCAATCCCCACAACCTGGCCAATGCAGCAGGTACGCTGATGAAACGCAGCACCTCAGACAACACCATCAAGAACTATCTGGATTATCTGGAGGAAGCCTACCTGTTTGTCAGTGCGCAGCGATATGACATCAAGGGGAAGCGATATTTCGAGAACACCCAGAAATACTATTCGATGGATACGGGGCTGAGGAACGCCAAACTGAACTTCCGACAGCAGGAAAAGTCACACCTGATGGAGAATATGATCTTCGTCGAACTCATCCGCAGGGGTTACAGTGTGGATGTGGGCGTGGTAGAACTGACCCGTGTCAATGAACAAGGCAAGAAACAGCAGTCGCAGTACGAGATAGATTTCATCGTCAATACGGGGCGTGAGAAGGTGTATATCCAGTCGGCATTGAATGTGGACACGGAAGCGAAGAAGAACCAGGAGACTTTCTCGTTAAAGAACTCTGGCGACTTTTTCCGGAAAATCGTTATTGTTGACGGAAACGCGAAGCCTTGGACTGATGAGGATGGCATCATGTATATGGGAGTAATACCGTTTCTGCTGGAGGAAGTAGTAAGTATAATCTGAGCGAACGGAAAGAAAGAACTACAGTTCTCCATCGTGGTACTGATGGTGCTGATGTGCTCGGCACTCATCCTGCTGATGCCCGGACGCGTGAAGCGCGACAAGGTGTCGAACCGTTCGCGCTGGCTCATGACGGGGGCGCTGGCGCTCATCGGCGTGCAGTTCCTCATCCAGTACGTCACCGGGCTGCGGGCGATGGGCGTGACGCAGGCGGTGCTGGTGAACCTGGCGCTGCTTCTGCCCGCCTCGGGACTGATGAGCCTCGCGATACTCAACCTGCAACGGCAGGGGCGGCTGACCACCTTCGAGCGGTGGCTGTGGCCGGCGGTGTCGCTGCTAGTCATCGACGTGCTTGCCGTTGTGGTATGGACCGACGGGCATCCGTTGGAGCAGCTGTCGGAACGGGTGCGCTGGACGGAGATCGGGTTGGGCGTGGTCTATGCGGCCATGCAGATATACTACAGCATGATGGAGTTCCGCGAGTTGCAGCGCATGGAGGCCGCAGTCGAGAACTACTACGACCGCGAGCGCCGCGGACTGACGCAGTGGATCAAGCACGCCATCGGCGTCACCGGCCTCATGGCGGTCTTTGTGCCGGTCTTCATCTTCGGCCCCAACATCCTGCTCATCGTCTACGGCCTGACGTTCTTCTGGGGCATCTTCATGATGTGGTTCTGCTTCGTGCGCTACTTCACCAGCAACGACGCGAAGCGCGTCCGCGAGGCCGAGGAAAACGCCGAGGAGAGTGCCCGTGAGGAGAATGCGAAAGCCAAGAGTGCCTCGTCGTTCTCCGACGAGGACAAAGCCCGCGTCAGCCGCGCCGTGGACCGCTGGCTCGCCACCGGCGCCCATCTCAAGGCGGGCATCACCAGTCCTGTGGCCGCCGACGCTATGAACATCCCCCGCTACCAGCTCACCGCCTGGGTCAAGGCCTCCGGCCACACCTCGTTCACCCGCTGGATAACAACCCTGCGCATCGAAGAGGCCAAGCGCGTACTGAAAGAGCATCCCGAATGGACCAACGAGGCCGTGGCCGACCACTGCGGCTTCACCCGCACCCACTTCCAGAAAATCTTCAAGCAGGAGATGGGCTGTTCCCCCGCCGACTTCGTGGCATGATGCTTCGAAAACTCGACATTTCGAAATGACGACATGTCGAAATGTCGAGTTGACGACATCACGTAATATTCCTCGTCCCATTACACTCCGGATATCCGCTGCAGCTCCAGAACTCGCGCCCGGAGTTGATACCCTTCTTCGCCACGCGCCTGATCATCGGCTTGCCGCAGAGCGGACAGGCGGGGGCGTCGACGCGGAGGCTCTTCTCCGTGCGGGCGGCGAGGCGCTCGGCGGTGAGGCCCTCGGTGAAGCCGCCCTCCTCCTTGAACTCCTCCAGCAGATGCTCTATCTGCCGCCGCAGCATCTGTATCAGCCGGTTGCAGAGCACCAGCAGACAGTTGGCGGCCAGGAGCGAGTCATCGCCGCCGAGCCACGCATCGAACTTATGCTTCTGCGTCAGGATATGGATGCTGCTCATGCGCTGCACGTCGTCCTTATACGCAGGACGGTCCAGCTGGATGGCGTTGACGGCGCGATACTCTGCGGAGTTCATCGACCAGGGCACCTGTTCGTGCAGCAGGATCCAATTCAGGTAGTCGTTGGCCAGCTCGGCAAGACTGGCGCGGGCCACGTCCGTCAGCTTCATCTCAGTCTCACGTGAGGTGGAGTGGCGCGAGTTGCCCTCGGCGATGTTGGCGGGGGCGGAGCGTGCCGCCTGCGTCATCTGGTCGAACTGCCGGCCGCAGGGGTCGTTGGTGCGGTTCAAGTGGCGCAGGCAGAAGTGCTGCGTGGACAGCTGGATGATGTTGGCCATGACCCACGTGTCGAGCCAGTAAAAACCGAATCTCCTGATTTCCATTGTTCTTTTGGTTTTTTAATTCGACATTTCGTTATTTCGTCATTTCGAAGCCTCGACATTTCGACATCTCGACATTTCGACATGCCGAAAAATCGCCATCTCGTCATTTCGCCTGCAAAGATAAGTATTATTTCCGAAACAGTTTCCTGTTTATCTGAGAAATATTATTGCTTTGCATGTCGGCTTTTCGACAAACGTAAGTGAGACACTTGGTAGTCTCGCGACTTCTCCCTTCTTCAGTGACTTTATTCTGACACAGCTCTTGGTGTTTGAGACTCTCCCTGTTTCAGTTTCAGATGCGGACGTTCCCAGATCTGCCAGTCGTCTATCTCCTTGAACAGACGGGCGAGGACATCTTTGTAGTCGTCGGGATAGATCATAGTATAGACAAACCAGAGTTTGTGATTGGCCATGACCTTAGTGTAATAACTGTAGCCGTCGATGCGACTGCCATTTTGGCTTTGCAGGCCGGAGAGGATGAAGTAATCGCTGCCGAGTCTGTGCTCTGTCGCATTTAGTATTTGTGCCAGCGAGTCCATGCCTGCCTGAAGCGACATGCCCTCCGAGTTCATAACATGGCTTTCGATGACCAGCGTAATCCACTGGTCGGCATAGTCGAAGCGCATACGGCCTTTCTCTTCCTGTAGCGAATCGGGCTGGGCGTTGAAGAACGACGGCACGCGAACAACGTAGTCATAGTCCTTGTCCCTGTATTCGTACATATCAGCGTATGTAAGATGACGACCGAAAACCTCCTTGTGTGACTTCAACTCGGCACAGGCATCAACCCAGTCGATGCTCACCGCTACGAGGATGACGGCAATGAATATGAAGATGGCCTTTCTCATTTTCTATTTTACTTTGACAGAATACCCGTTTCTTTATCGCTGTGGTTCATCGAGCGTTGTATGTCACGATACTTGCGCCCGCGGTCGAGTCGATAGGACAGTTTGAGAGTCAGCATATTGCCGTAGTCGCGATGGTGCTGAGATATTTCTTTCTGAACATAGCGGCTCATGACCTCGGTCTTGTTCGTCAGCGGATGCTGGCTGAACGGATGCTGGGCATAGAGCGAAATGGAGAGGGCGTCGCTCATGCGATAGTTACAAGTGATGTACCAAGCTGGAGCCTGATGGCCACGATGCTCACCCTCCATGAAGTTCCACCCGTTATCGGCGTAGGCTCCAAGCGTCCAGCGGCCCAGATAAGCCTGCAATGAACAGCCGCCATTGAAAGATGTATAGGTGTGGGTATAGTCCTCTCCAAAATTAAAGAAACGGTAAATGCCACCATAGACGGTTGCCGTCAGTTTCTCTGGAATGATGTCCCACTGATTGTAGGTGTCTATATAGAAGAAGTTACACTCGTTATCCGCGTTGGTCTGCGTCTGGTAGAAATGGCCGTCTTGGCGGATGTACTTCTCCATATTGCAGTGAGGATTCAGACGGTAGTAGCCTTGTAGTTCAGAGGTGAAGCGAGGTGTGGAATACGATAGCTTCAGTTGATGGGAGACAACGCGGTTGGGGTGAATATCCGGATTGCCAAGGATGGTCTCCATGGCATTCTGCTTGATGCTGACGTTGCTGACGAGTGCTATCTGGGATGTGTGCTGCGAGATTTCGAAGTCGTATTTCACCTTTAGCCTGTTTGTCAAGGGATAGCTGACGGTGAACTTGGGACGGAAGAACCAAAGGTCTTGTGTTGCATCACCCTGACGATAGTAGCGACGGCTGGTACCAAGGCCTCCCATATACGAGAGCTTGCCAAGACGGCCTTTCAGTTGTGAGAAGAGATAAAGTGTAGAGGTGTGCATGTCGTTGACGGCATCTACATCGCCTTCGTATATATTATGGTTGTATCGCTGTCCATATTGTGTACCAGCGGAAACGGTAAAGGGCTTCAACCGATTCTCATAGATGGCCTCGCTCCAAAGGCTGTATGTCCTGCCGTCCGTATTGTAACAATAGTCAGTACCCTCATTGTTCTCTGTATTGCCTGTCGTCTTGATATACGTTCCGACGACATTCGCCGTCAGCGACTGATGGCGGCGGAAGTCCTGATGGTAGTAGAGGTCGAGCGAGGGCGAACTGCTACGGGATGACGAATAGTCATTGTATGGCATGTCCTCGATGGCCATTTGGGCGTTACTGCGTTGTGGCTTTATATCGCTGCTTCCAGAGAGTTTGGTCTGAAACACATAGTTCGAGTCACTCAGGCTGTAAGTCAACTGGGCATTGTGGCTGAGATTCCTACTCTGCTTGTTCAGGCTGTAGCGATGAATGGAGGCAATGTCGCCTGACTCTAATTCATAGGCGGCTTGCTCATTGTATTCGGCACCCTTGAAGTTATGGTAGTCGAGGTCATAGCTGAGTGCGAACTCACTGTGTCCGTAGTTTATTTTCCCAAAGAGCGACTCGTTGCCATTCACGGTAGTTAGCGTATTGGTCAGTTGGGTGCCAACGACGTAGCCACTCACAGGCTTCTTTACCTTTATATTAATAATGTACGCGATGTCCTCACCATATCGAACACCAGGATTGTCGATAAACTCAATATGGTCAATGCCCTGCATGTCGAGTGTCTGCAAATCCTCGCGTGTGGCAATGATATCGTTGATGCGCACCTGCACAGTATCGAGGTTCGTCAATGCCGTGATGGAATTTTGAGCATCGTCCACGCGGATGTGCGGCAAGGTGAGTTTTGCCAAGAGCGAGTAGCCATTGGCAGAATGCTCAATCTGCTGTTTCGAGGGATAAATCCACTGCCCGTCCACCTTCTGTATGGTACGCGCACCCTTTACTGTCACCTCGTCAAGCGTGACGCTCTTTTCTGACGACTGCTTCACACCATCATCCTGCGCCCAAGTTGTAGCCGTCAACATGCAAAGCATTGAAAATAGAATCAGTCTTTTCATCTCTTTCATCATTTTGGCTGCAAAACTACAAAATCCGTTTCTGACAACCGAAAAAACTACCTGACATTTGTCTGACATTTGCCTGAATTTATTATATTTATAACATGTAATACGCTGTTAGTAAAAGCTCGCGGCCACGGATGCGGTTGGTAGAGGTACTACTGGTCAGGTCGCTGGTGATGACGTAGGAATAGGTGTCACGGTTCAGCAGATTGTTGAGCGAGAGAGTGAGATCAAGACGCTTTGACTTGTAACTGGCTTTGATGTCAGCCAAGAAGAAGTCTTTGTAGTTGCCACTGGTAATTTCGTTTCGGTAATACTCACCTCGCAGGTCGATGGTGAATGGATTTATGGGAATGATGATGGAAAGGTCTTGTTTCCAATTGTCAATGGCTTGGCTGTAATCCATAGACTTATGACTGAATGTGATGCCATAGCGCAGATGCATGTCCTTCCAGAAAGAAAAGTCGAGGCCCATACGGGCGTTGATTATCTGGCTATTGTAGTCGGTCATCACACCGTTCTGCATCATCATGGCATCGCTGTTCATGTAGAGAGCACGGAGATTGACCACACCGTTCCAGAGGTTGAGGCCCTTGCTGGTTATCAGGTTGGCTTGCCATGAACGAGATTTGCTTTTCTGCTCAACAGCAGACCGAATGATGTAGTCACCAACAAACTGGCGTGTTGGCGTATAGGGCGAAGTGCTGAAAGTACGCGATACGGACAGGATAGTGTGCAGGGCTTTCAGTGCATCATTATAGGTAATGCCGCCACGAATGGCCTGTGTGTGGTTATGCAGATAACCTGCATAGCCTCGGTTGATATATTGGAAGTTCTGCAATATCAGTGATTGATAGAATCGGCTGGCATCCAAAGACTCCACAGAGGAAGAACCTCCCAAAGAGAGACGTAAACGCGGTGTGGTGTACCATCGGATGCTGAGGTCAGGCGCAAAAAGCATCTGGTGATGACCATCGTCCTTGCTGTATTTCTCGTAGAGGTATTCAGTTGTTGGCGTCAGTTCGAGGTGAATACTGTGCCCCTTGTAGGTCAGCCTTGGCTCCACATAGATGCGGGCAAAGGAGAAACTACTGTTGTCAGCCATTTGACCGATAGTATCAGGCAGACCGATAGCGTCAGATTCCAGCCGATGCAAGGCCGCATTGACACCCGCTTTCAGCGACAGGCTAAACTTGCCGAGTTTCGTGCCGGCCATAGCATAGGTGTTGGTACTATATTGCTGTTGGCTGATGTGCTGGTACAGGCTATCTATAGACAACGACTGCGGGCGGCTGACGATGCAGTTGTTGGAGTAGAACGATATAAGGCGGTTGCCATATTTGCGGATGATATACAGATTGTCCTTGATGTCGTATTCGGGCTTTCGGACAAACTGGTGATGACTATTTGTTCCAAATTCGTTGAGCCATTGATGACTCCAAGAGAAATCGCCCGAAAGTGAGTTCTTCAGATACTGACTCGCCGAGTTCTTTTCGTACTTCACGAGGCTGTAGAGTTCGTTGTCCTTTTGCAGATAGTCCTTACGATTGTCAATGATGCGGTTTCCATCGGGCAGATAATATATGGTCTGCCGTTCACCCTCTGCTGTCTGGCGATGGTTGTTGTAGATCATCTGCACATTCATCTGCGACGATTCGTTAAACCGTTTCAATGTATTCAGCGTGGCAGCATGGCTGCGGTTGAACAACGTTCGACTCTCGGCAAGGTTAGGTGTGGTGGGTGGTGATAGTTGGATATAATCGCTACTGCTTTCCAGATCATCGAGACTGAACAGACTCGTCGTTTCCTTGCTGATGTCCTGCCCCGTATTGTTTATCTTATAGGTGAGCATCGTCTGTAAGTTGGACTTTATCCTCAGGCCGAAACCTTCAAATTTCCATAGTCCTGTATGGCGACTGATACCAGCCCCTCCGTTGAAGGATGTCACCCAATGACTCTTGGCCCCTTCCTTCATACGGATGTTCACCGCCGCCTCGTCGGTATAGGTAAAGTCCTCCAATACCCGGATGGGCTGATGGTTTCTCATCACCTGTACAGAGCCGACATCCACCTGTGGCAGAGAGTTCGTTGTTACGCCGTATTTGCCGCCCAGCATATCCAGCCCTTCAATGTAGAACTTGCTGATGGGCTTACCCTCGTATTTGATTTGCCCGTTCTGCTTGTTCACTTCAAAGCCAGGGATGCGAGCCAGTACATCACCGATGCTGCGGTCGTTCTGATCAGCAAAGGTGCTGACATTGTAGGTTATAGTGTCACCCCGTTCACGCACCTTGCTCGCCTTGACCGTCACTTCCTTCAATGCAACGGCCTCTTCCTGCATCACAATTCGTAGCGGTTTGTTTTCCGATAGGTTATTGATGCGCTGCTTTTTGAAGCCAAGCATTGAAACCTCCAGATAACTGTCGGCTGCAACCTCCAGCGAGAACACACCTTTTGCGTCAGTCTTGCCGAAGCGTATCATCTTATTCGTGCTATTGCTGCGTACTTGAATGATGGCACCTGTCAACGGGTCGCCGTTCTTATCGGTGACCGTTCCCGTTATCCGCATCTGCGCCACTGCCATCAGCGGGAATAGGCTGTATATTATAATAATAAGGTGTCGCTTCACTTTCCTTCGGCTTCATTCTAATTCAATGTAGGGCTTTGCAGGAAGGACTTTGTCGGCGTATGGAATCGTTCGGGGGCGATTCTTATATCTCAGGAATTTGGCTCTGTCCATCTGGTAATACTTTTCATTCCCCCAGTTATAGTAAGTGACGGGATTCAGATGTTCGCTTTTGATGCTGATAGCCGTAAACTTGATGAAGTCTTTATCTGCCGTTGCCTTAAGGATAAGTCCTGGCAGCCCGCCAAGTTTCCAAGGGCCTAAGCTGATGGGAAGTTCCTCTGTGAACCACACCTCCCATAAGCGTCCCCTAAACATGGTTGTGGCTTTATGGCATTCCATACCAAGGATGGTCATCACTGAGTCTGTTGATATTTCCCATTCCTGTCTGGGAATATCCTCTTCGTAAGTGTTATAGGCACTGGCATAGTCGCTATACAGTGTCAACTTGTCTGTTGTCAGGTCTTGATAGAGCCATTCCCTGCCGATGGTGCTTACCTTTAGCCGTTTGGAGCGGTCTTCGCTCCTGTCGTTTGTGTCAATAAATTCTTGCAAGGCTATTTTACTCGTCTCTTCGCTGGTGAACATCAGACTGTCGGTTCTGTAACGATAGTAACTGAAAAACTGATTGGCCGTCTTTCCTATCCTTAGGATGTAGGAGTCGTCATGTTCCTCCTGCCACGAATCATAGCGCACTTCGAGGATGGCGGGTTCAATCACATGAGTTTCTTGAGCAAAGCCGCATACCCATGCGGTCAATGTGAATAGTAACATGTTTGTTCTTTTCATACAGCATCTGTTTTTGTTGATTTGCAGATGCAAAGGTAGAATAAAAATGGATTGCGTGCAAATGCGGATTACACGGCAAAAGGCAAACATGTGCTGATTATCAGGCGCTTATAAAACAAGAATACTTACTTTTTACCCAAATTTGTAATCAAGTCCTCAAATGAATCAACCTCAGTATCAGCCTTAATCCTCGACTTGCGGGTTCGTACATTGGCCAGTGAATACTGCATAATCTGCATCACCTCTTCGTCCGTCTTTCCTAAATGATAGAGTATGCAGAAAAGACTGGCTGACGGATTTAGGTCAAGGTCTGTCAGATAGGCTGAGAATGATTTGTCGATGAGCCTGAAACTGGCCAGAAATTGACTGATGCCATTCCGCCCAATCTGGCTGATATTCTCGTTCTTGATAATCCGTGAGTAGATGAGGAGTCCCTGACTGACATCCTCCAGCTGCTCCACCTGTTGCTTGTAACTCGCAATGTCTGCCTCGCGATGTTTAAGCCGGCGCAACTGGTTGTCAATCTCATGGCTCAGTTTGTCGCAACGGTCTGACAGCGCAGGATTCTCTACATCCTTCAGTTGGTGAACCGATTCGGTCAAGGATGAGATAATGCGGTTCGCCCGTTTCATACGACGGATGTGCCAATAGGCCAGCAGCAGCAAAACAACGAGCAGAGCGATGACGCCGTAACTGACGTAGGTCTTGTTCCTCAGATAGCGGTAGCGGGCATTGCCGCCCTCATACATCAGGCCGACCTCCTTTTCGTTGTGATAATTCTCTTCCTTCTCAAAGACATTCTCTATCGACCGCATCTCCTGAAGCAGGCTGTCGGCCAATGACTTGTTGCCTTCTTTCATGGCAACGAAGTACATATTAGCCATCAGGGCGTATGTAGCAGAAGAGAAAAAGAAAGTCTTTTCCTCCCCGTAATCTATAACAGTCGTACCATGATTCTCTATGTAGTCTTTGGCAAAATCGGGATGAGCGTGGTTGAAGAGATGACGGCTTGCAGTGAAGTATCCAACAGGCGTCTTTGGCGTTGTGGCCTCTGACAGATAGCGCATGACTAATGAATCCGGTGCATCTGCATCAACCAATGCTCTTACATATTCGTGGCATAATCGATGCATCCCCTGACGATCTCCTTTTTCCTCCATAAGACGAAATGCCCTATCGGCATAGTCTGGCTGATTCTCTTTTAATGCCTGATAGACATAGGCATGTGCCAGGAGCAAAGTGTCTTTTAATGAACGTGCCATCTTCTGTAGTATGCTGTAATTCTCTAATTCGCCTATCTGGCAAAGCTGATTATATGTATTGGCCATGACCGATGTGCATCTGTCTCCATTCATTTGCTCAATTCGCTGATACAATGATTTTGCACTGGCAGAATCTCTTTCGCCATATAGTTTCATCGAAGCCTTATAATACAGAGCCCACATGAGATTGTCAGAATCCTGATTGGCTTCAAGTTCCCTAATACAACTATTGATGTTATTATATTCTATTGTGGTATAGAGCCCCTGCCTGACTGCGATTTTTGTGTCAAGCATTTTGTAATAAGCCTTATTCTCGTTGCTGTCCGCTCTGTTCAGGTATAGCCGTGCTTGAGCGGGATAGTCATTTATAAGTTCATCAATCTCACTTAACGACTTTCTGTAACTCGATTCTTCGCACCCTGTCAGGACGCTGATGATACATATTATATAACAGTATACCGTTTTTCGCATCTTTTTTTGCTATATAACTAACGGTTATTTCACCGCATTGCATCAGGGAGCGCGGGCGACCCCGCCCGCATCTGTAGCGGGCGAGGACGCCCGCATTCCCTGATTGGACGCTGCAAAATTACAAAAACCGTTTCTGACAACCAAAAAATCTTCCTGACATTTGTCTGACATTTGCCTTATTACGGGATTTCCACCCTCCCTATGGCAGGTAGTGTTTTGAGAACTTTTGATACTTGCTCTATGACAGCCCATAAAACAGCAAGTTTGAAGGGGAGACCGTGCACAAACCATGCACAGATTTCGTTTTCTTATTTGGCTAAAAGCATGTATTACAAAACGAATTAGCCGAATAAAACATTATAACAAGAAATCTTAAATTTGAATCATATCGGGCTTTTTGTGTTAATAATCACAAGTTTTAGCCTAATATAAAAGCATTTTTATTATCTTTGCATCGTCTAATCAAATTATAGGTTATGCTAATAGGACGAGAACGAGAAATAGGGCAGCTAAAGTCTGCGTATCAGTCAGAATACTCAGAGTTCGTTGCCGTGTATGGACGAAGGCGCGTCGGAAAGACATTTCTTGTGCGTGAGACTTTCAACTACAAGTTCACATTTCAGCATTCTGGATTGGCGAAGTCAAAGATGCGCAAGCAGTTGGAAGCGTGGAAATCGTCTCTAAAAGATTGTGGTGGTACTCCCAGCCGAGTTCCCCGTAGTTGGCTGGAGGCTTTTGACCAACTAAAGGAACTGATAAACAAATCCCGTGAGAAGAAAAAAGTTATCTTCATCGACGAAATGCCTTGGATGGACACTAAGCGTTCAGACTTCGTACCAGCCTTGGAACATTTCTGGAATGGGTGGGCATCGGCAAGAAAGGACATCTTGCTGATAGTATGTGGTAGTGCTACCTCATGGATCATCAATAAGATTATCAAAGATCACGGTGGACTTCACAATCGTGTTACTCATAAGATTCACTTGCACCAATTCACTTTGAAGGAGTGTGAGCAGTATTCTCGTCAACTAAAACTTGGCATGACCAAAAAGCAGTTGATGGAGTGCTATATGGTGATGGGTGGAGTCCCTTATTATTGGTCTTTCCTTGACCGTAGTATTAGTTTTGCCCAGAACATAGATAACATGTTCTTTGCGGAAGATGCTCCGTTGAGAGGAGAATTTGACGAACTTTATTCTTC
>JAFSNB010000028.1 GCA_017447625.1 Bacteroidaceae bacterium | reverse complement strand
GGTGAGACACACATCAGGGCATGGCGGTGAAGGTCATAGGTGGTCAGTCCATAGGTAAGATCCTCCAAGGTCTCGTCACCGATGAAGATGCCATAGACATCGTAGTTGTTGAGCGAATGGCGGCAGTGTTCCAACTCATCGTAGTGGATGACGGAAACGAGCGGATGCAGTATTGGTGCGCCGATGTATCGGGCATAGTCGTTGACGCTGTGTACCTTCAGTATTTTATTCATTGCGGCTGCAAAGTTACACATTTTTTTGCAGATTCCGTGGATTTGGTAGAACAATCCGTGTTTTAATTAACAATATGACAGCATTTTCGCCGTACCTTTGCACCCAGTTAAACAAATTAATAAAACAAAAGAATAATATGGCAAAGATTGCATTAGGCACCTGGGCTTGGGGCGCAGGAGCATTTGGAGGAGACAAGGTATTCGGCAGCAAGACCGACGTGGAGAACCTGAAACCCGTATTCGATGCGGCGATGAAGGCTGGTTTGAGCCTGTGGGACACGGCTACGGCATATGGCATGGGCGAATCGGAAAGAATACTTGGCAAACTGGCTAAGGAATATAAGCGTGAAGACGTTCAGATTTCCACGAAGTTCACGCCGCAGATTGCCGAGGTGTTCGAGAATTCGGTGGAGAAGATGGCGCTGGCCTCGATGGAGCGCATGGGGCTGGACTACATCGACATCTACTGGATTCACAACCCGATGGACGTGGAGCGCTGGACGCCGGGGCTGATACCGCTATTCAGGTCGGGCAAGGTGAAGCGCGTGGGCGTGTCGAACCATAACATCAAGGAGATTCGCCGCGCCAATGAGATTCTGGGTGAGGCGGGTTTCAAGGTCTCTGCCGTGCAGAACCACTTCTCGCTGCTCTACCGTTCATCAGAGAAAGGTGGCGTATTGGATTACTGCAAGGAGAACGGCATCGAGTTCTGGGCCTACATGGTGCTGGAGCAGGGCGCGCTCTCGGGCAAGTACGATAAGACCCACCCACTGCCCGCCGAGAGCGACCGCGGCAAGAAGTACAACCCCGTGCTGGAGCAGCTCGAAGCCCTCACCGGCGAGATGACCGCCATCGGCAAGAAGTACGGTGCCTCCTGTTCGCAGATTGGCATCGCCTGGGCCATCGCCAAGGGCACGCTGCCTATCATCGGAGCCACGAAGGAGCGCCACGTCATCGAGGCTGCCGAGGCAGCAAAGATTCGGTTGACCGCCGAGGAGGTTGCACGTCTCGAAGCGCTGGCAGATGCGACGGGCATTGACACTCGCGGAGGTTGGGAACATTCGATGGAGTAAGAACGCAACAGCAAATCAGCGGGCGGGGATGGCAAAAACGATACATCTTCGCCCGCTTTTGCCTTAATATTATTAAAAAGGTGGGGGCGATTGCACAATATTTCTGAAAAAAGCTGTACCTTTGCAACCGTTATAACACTTTAATGCGCAACATTATGGCAAGACCAATCAAAGAAACCCCCATCCTCTACGGTGAGGATGCTCGCCGCTTCGAAGCGCGGATGAAGGAACGCCGTCGCATTTCGCCCGAGGAAAGGGCAGAGATGAATACCATTTATAAGACGATAATGGCAACGGCAAACTTCTGAGGATATGACGAAACAGGAAGTTGCAGCCCGATTTGACATCTACAAGTTGGGCGAGAATGAGCGGGTGGAATCGTTTGACTGCGGTGACGCAGACCTGAACGATTTCATCCTTACCGATGCGTCGTTATACTATCATGTGCGCCTTGCCACCAGTTACGTTCTGGAAGATGGCATTACTGGTGAGGCTGCTGGCTATTTCAGCCTCGCACACGACCGCATATCCCTGACCGACTTCCCCAGCAACTCCGCCTACAACCGCTTCCGCAAGCAGTTCTTCGCCCAGGGCAAGATGTTCAAGAGTTATCCCGCCCTGAAGATTTGCCGTCTGGCCACGAGCAAGTCCGCCCAGGGACTGGGTATCGGAAGCATGATGCTTAACACCATCATCGAGTCGTATAGAGGCGACAACAAGGCTGGCTGTCGCTTTATCACCGTCGATGCGTACATCGATGCCATCCCATTCTATTTAAAGCAAGGCTTCGTGCCGCTATCCAAGACCGACGAAGGAGCCGACACCCGTCTGCTCTATTTCGACTTGGAAAGTGTAAAGGACACAAAGACAGAATAGACTTCCCCCATGCCTCCAGCGAGGACTGGCTGCAATAATATATAATGATGTAAAGGACGGAAACAGAGAACTGCCTGATTGCTATACGAAAGTTGTCTAATCTTACTGCGAGATTAGGCAACTTTCGGTTTTGTGGATATATAATCTTTATTCCCATTCCATCCGTCGGCGAATCTCTGCGCAGACGGCAGTAAACCGTTCCTGCGCCTCCACCCATTCGGGCAGGTCGCGGTTCATCCAGCCAATCACCTTCAATATATCGGCATGAATCTCCTCGACCCTCGACAGGTTCCAACAGATGGACTCGTTGTGGAAGATACGGTTGCGGAAGCGGCGGAACGTATTGAGAGGTGCCGACACATTTCTGCGTTGCCGTTCATGTCGTGGCATGTAGGGAAAGGCCCGTCGCAGTGCCTGCCATAGCGTCCGCTCATACTCCGTGTTCAGCAGCGACACCCAGAAGCCGAGCGTCAGTTCAGCCACAATCTTCGACGGCGTAATCTGCTCGTGGCGAGCTGTGATGTGCTGGCCAGCCTCCGTGATGTACCGGTTCAGACTGCGAAGCCCCGGCGTTGTCGGGAAGATGGCATACCAGTCCTCGCGCCCCGTCATCGTCTCCAGTTCACGGCAAAGCGCATTGCGTAGCGTCACCTCCAGCACCGACAGGCTCACGTACAGCGACTCGGCCAGCATCAGATTGCACTCGTAATGGCGTATTGCACGTGCCTCGTCGTCGGGATAAAGCGCAAAATATCGCTCCATCCGCTTCGTCGAGAAAACTTTTTCCAGAAATTGTTTGGTCAGTTCCATAAATCTTAGTATCTTTGCACCGCAGTCCCGGTAGTTCCTCTCCCAGATATTAGATGCTGGTGATGAATCCGGGTTTTTTTGTGCCC
>JAFSNB010000027.1 GCA_017447625.1 Bacteroidaceae bacterium | reverse complement strand
GAAAACTTCAGGAGGCCGCCGCTAAGGACTTACCCCTGCAGGGGCCTCTCTCGTTTTGCGGGTGCAAAGGTACGCTCTTTTTTAATAACCGCCAAACATTATCGCAACTTTTTTAGCCCACAAAACAACTTTTTTGCAATTCATGACTTATGTCAATAAGCCCTCGCGCGCGTTCATTATTTATTAATATATAGGAAAATTGGCAAGGGAACACACAAACACAAAACTACCAAGGAAGGCAAAAGAAAAAAGTGTTTGGCACAGGAAATAGAATCAAAGAAAGTGCTTAGTAAGGCTCTTAAATACTTTTTATACTCAAAAAGTTGGGTATGTGCCGAGAAAATTATAATTTCGCGGCCAAATTCAAGGGTATATGTTTTTATTAAGTGCAGAAGACATTGCTGGGAAGGCTGTAGAACTAGGCCACGCGGCAGAAGAAGCGGTTATATCGAAATCGCCAGAACGTCTCGATTCAATAATCCAACAACTGATAAGTTGGTCTTTGGATGCGGGTCGTCACATCCTTATTGCCATAGTGGTATATGTCATCGGACACTATCTGATTAAGCTCATCAAGCATCTGTTGAACAAGATGATGGAGCGTCGGAAGGTCGATGCCACAATTCAGTCGTTCCTGAAGAGTTTTGTGAACATTGTCCTTCAGGTTCTGCTTATCGTGTCCATAGTTGGAGCTTTAGGAATAAACACCACCAGTTTTGCTGCCCTGCTGGCTTCGGCCGGTGTTGCGGTCGGTATGGCACTAAGCGGAAACTTGCAGAATTTTGCAGGCGGTATAATCATACTCTTGTTCAAGCCATATAAGGTAGGCGACTGGGTTGAAGCCCAAGGGACCAGCGGTAACGTTATGGAAATCCAGATTTTCCACACGATTCTGAAGACAGCCGACGGCAAACTCATATATGTTCCCAACGGAGCGATGAGCAGCGGAACAATCACCAATGTTACCCTAACCCCGACTCGCCGCATCGAATGGACGGTAAGTGTCGAATATGGTCAGGACATAGACAAAGTGAGAAGCGTTTGCAACTCCCTTTTAGAGGCTGACGAACGAATCACAAAGGATCCTGAGCCCGTAGTTTATCTTACGGAGCTGGCTGACAGTTCTGTGAACGTCCTCATCCGCGCTTGGGTCCTGAATGAAGACTATTGGAATGTGATGTTCGATTTCCGCGAGCGCCTATACAAACGCTTCAACGCAGAGGGCATTGGATTCCCGTTCCCGCAAATGACTGTTCATCAGGCAAAAGACTAAAAAGGGGGATGGAAGATGTAAAATGGTAAATGTAGAATGTAAAATGCATACTAGAGAAGAGAAACTGGCCGCATTCGGACGCCTGCTTGACGTGATGGACGAGCTGCGTGAGAAGTGTCCTTGGGATCGCAAGCAGACCAACGAGAGCCTGCGCCCCAACACTATCGAAGAGACGTACGAACTGGCAGATGCCATCATCAAGGATGACAAGATGGATATCTGCAAGGAACTTGGCGACGTGCTGCTCCACATCGTATTCTATGCGAAAATCGGCTCCGAGACTGGAGATTTCGACATAGCTGACGTATGTGACAAGCTCTGTGACAAGCTGATTTACAGACATCCGCATGTCTTTGGTCCAGAGGCAGAACGAATAGAAAAGGGCGAGATTACGGTGGATGAGGTCCTTAAGAACTGGGAACAGCTGAAAGTGCAGGAGAAAGGCGGCAACAAACGCGTATTGAGCGGTGTGCCCGACGCTCTCCCCTCACTCATCAAGGCCTACCGCATTCAGGACAAGGCACGCGGCGTCGGTTTCGACTGGGATTGTCGCGAACAAGTGTGGGACAAGGTACGTGAGGAGCTTGGCGAGCTGGAGGTTGAACTCAATCGCGAAGACAAAGAGAAGAGTACCCAGGAGTTGGGCGATTTCATCTTTTCTGTCATTAATGCCGCCCGTCTTTACAAGCTGAATCCCGACACGGCCCTCGAACTCACCAACCGCAAGTTCATCCGCCGCTTCACCTATCTCGAAGAACACAGCATCCGAATCGGGAAGCCACTTACAGAGATGACTCTCGAAGAGATGGACAAGATTTGGGAAGAAGCAAAGCATCTGGAAAAGTAGGACTCTCCCCCCGCCCTCCCTGTTAGGGAGGGAGCAATTACCAAACAATATTTGAAAAAAAGATAAAAACAATATATTATGAGCGAAAACAAAACTTCAAAAGAAACCGCTCCCTCCCTAACAGGGAGGGCGGGGGGAGAGTCCGGTTGCGGGCTTGCCTCCAAGTATTCCCCTGCCGAAGTGGAGGGAAAATGGTATCAGTATTGGTTAGACAATAAGCTATTCAGTTCCAAGCCCGATGGCCGCGAGCCCTATACAGTGGTTATCCCGCCACCAAATGTTACTGGTGTGCTACACATGGGCCACGTGCTGAACGAGACCATTCAGGATATCCTTGTGCGCCACGCTCGCATGGAGGGCAAGAATGCCTGCTGGGTTCCGGGTACCGACCACGCCAGCATCGCAACAGAGGCAAAGGTGGTGAACCGCCTCGCCGAACAAGGCATTAAGAAGGCCGACCTCACCCGCGACGAGTTCCTAAAGCACGCTTGGGCTTGGACCGAGGAGCACGGAGGCATAATCCTCAAACAGTTGAGGAAACTCGGTTGCTCATGCGACTGGGATCGCACCGCCTTCACGATGGACGGGCCTCGCAGCGAGAGCGTCATCAAAGTCTTTGTAGATCTCTATCGCAAGGGCCTTATCTATCGCGGCGTGCGTATGGTAAACTGGGATCCCAAAGCCCTCACCGCCCTCTCCGACGAGGAAGTGGTTTATAAAGAGGAGCACACGAAGCTCTACTACATGAAATACTATGTGGTGGAAGACCAGACGGCCCCCCTGTCGCCCCCCGAGGGGGGCACTAATGTCATCCACAAGGATGCCCGCGGCTACTATGCAGTTGTGGCCACAACCCGTCCGGAGACCATTATGGGCGATGTGGCCATGTGCATCAACCCCAATGACCCGAAGAACCAGTGGCTTAAGGGCCGAAAGGTAATCGTTCCCGTCGTTGGCCGCGTGATACCAGTTATCGAGGACGAGTATGTTGATATCGAGTTCGGAACAGGCTGTCTGAAAGTCACTCCCGCCCACGATGTCAACGACTATATGCTTGGTGAGAAGTACAACCTCGAAGCCATTGACATCTTCAATGACGACGCTACGCTCTCCGAGCGCATCGCTACAGCACAGCAGGCCGCATTACAACTCACAGATGAGAGATTAAAGATTAAAGATGTTGTCATCGACCTCCAGAAATATGTAGGCACAGAGCGTTTCGCCTGCCGCAAGCAGATTGCCGAAGACATGGTGGCTGCAGGTCTCATGGAGAAAATCGAGGACTACGATAACAAGATTGGCTGCTCCGAGCGCACCGGCGTGCCCATTGAGCCGAAGCTTTCCATGCAGTGGTTCCTCAAGATGCAGCACATGGCTGACATCGCTCTCCCGCCTGTGATGAACGACGATATCCAGTTCTACCCTACGAAGTACAAGAACACCTACCGCCACTGGCTTGAGAACATCAAGGACTGGTGTATCTCGCGTCAGCTGTGGTGGGGCCACCGCATCCCTGCATGGTACATTGAGCCCCTCTCCGGGCCCCTCTCCAGCTCCCCCCGTGGGGGGGAGGGAACCCGTGGGGGGGAGGGATTCCCCTGGGGCAAGGTAATCGTGGCAGAAAACGAGGAAGAAGCCTACAAGCTCGCACTTGAGACTTACCCCATCCTACAAACTCTCCCCCCCACGGGGGGAGCTGGAGAGGGGCTTGGAGAGGGGCTTGGCTTCACTCTCCGTCAGGATGAGGACGCTCTCGACACCTGGTTCTCCAGCTGGCTCTGGCCTATCAGCCTCTTCGACGGCATCCGCAACCCCGGCAACGAGGAGATAAGCTACTACTACCCCACCGCCGATCTGGTTACAGGCCCGGACATCATCTTCTTCTGGGTGGCCCGCATGATTATGGCCGGCTACGAATACGAGGGCAAGATGCCGTTCAAGCACGTCTATTTCACCGGTATCGTGCGTGACAAGCTCGGTCGCAAGATGTCCAAGAGTCTGGGTAACAGTCCCGACCCGCTCGACCTCATAGAGCGTTTCGGCGCCGACGGCGTAAGAATGGGTATGATGCTAAGTGCCCCTGCCGGTAACGACATCCTCTTCGACGAGAGTCTCTGCGAGCAGGGCCGCAACTTCAACAATAAGATTTGGAATGCCTTCCGTCTGGTGAAAGGATGGGAAGTGGCTGACGGCGAACAGCCCGAAGCTGCTAAAATTGCAACACAATGGTTTGCCGCCAAACTGCGCCTCGCAGCCGAAGAGCTGGCTGACGACTTCTCGAAATACCGCCTCAGCGAAGCCCTGATGACAGTTTATAAACTGTTCTGGGATGATTTCTGCTCCTGGTATCTCGAGATGGTGAAGCCCGCATACGTGGATGGCAAGCCACAGCCCGTAGATAGCGCGACCTACGAAGCCACGCTCCAGTTCTTCGAGATTCTGCTGAAGATGCTGCATCCCTTTATGCCATTCATCACCGAAGAGCTATGGCAGGCCCTTTACGACCGCAAGCCGGGCGAAAGCATCATGCGTGCAGAACTGCATCTGCCCGCTGCCACCGATGCCGACCGTCAACTCTGCGCCGACTTCGAGACCGTCAAGGAGATTGTCACCGCCATCCGCGCCGTGCGCTCACAGAAGAACATCGCACCCAAGGAGAAACTGACATTGGAGAAGACGGGGGAGCAGGGAGAGGGTCTATCTGCTGCCATCATTAAGATGGCCAACCTCTCCGCCATCAACGTTGTTTCTGAGAAGAGCAATGGCAGCGCCAGCTTCCTCGTTGGCACCACGGAGTATGCCGTGCCACTCGGCAACCTCATCGACCTCGATGCCGAGCGCAAGAAGCTGGAGAGCGAATTGGAACATCTGCAAGGCTTCCTCACATCCATTGAGAAGAAACTGAGCAACGAGCGTTTCGTGCAGAACGCGCCCGCCGCCGTGGTGGAGATGGAGCGCAAGAAACTGCAGGACACGCAGAGCAAAATAGCCGCAATACGCGAAAATCTGGCCGCTTTGAAGGCCTGATTGTGCACAACTTGACGCATATCAAGAGAGGTTCCCTTCGGAGCCTCTCTTTTTTGACGGATGTCAATGAAAGGGCACATTTTTATGCTTTATAGCACAAATATTGCCCGTATTCGCCAAAATCGTCGTACCTTTGCAGCGCAAAAAGGAAATAACAAGGGCTTAGCGAAGCCCCCGAGAAGCACAAACATTAAGGATAACAAACATTTAAAGGTAAACGATTATGATGAACACAGCTATTGGTACAATTGCATTCGCCATTATGGCAATTGCCGTGATTGTTAGTAACGCATCTGTCTTCAATCACCGTCTCGACTAACCTTCGGGACATTTAAAAAAGAGAATTCATTATTTCATTGTTATTAACCCCCAAGCCCTTAGGAAGGTGCAGTTTTGCGCCCCTGAGGGCTTATTTTTGGTTAAAATAGAATTTTATACCGTTTTTGGCTTTGTAATTTAATAATAATCACTAACTTTGCCGCAGAAAACAAATAACAGCAAGACATGAAGAAGTTTTTTACCCTCTTATTCATTGCCACACTCTCCGTAGGCAGCGCACAAGCGTGGAAGGGAGAACAGTTCGATCCCGCCAATTCCTATTACATACAGAACACCGCCAACGGCCAGTTCCTGACTGCCGCCCCAGGTTTCAGCACCGCGCCTGAGACCCAGTGGACGCCCGAGTTCGCGAAGAACGACGACGATGAAGTGGGAACTTACAACTTCAGAAACGGCAGCAAATACATATATATATATGATTCGTGGAAGGGCTGGAATTATGACATATACGTTGATATGCGAAACGATTCCTACCGTTGGCGCATGGAACAGCAGGGCGAAACCTTTGTCTATGCCCTCCGCTCCAACCACAAGCTCGCCACAGGCAACACATTCAGCCAGAATAAGAAATACCTCTATCTCGCAGCCGATGGTGAAGCCGTAAGGTATACGGAGAACGCCACCGATGCCGGCGCCCAATGGATATTCATTTCCGAGCAGCAGATCCAGCTGATGCAGGCCGTAGCTTCCGCTCAGGCTCTGATGCAGACTTATACTGCTACGCCCGAAGCCACCTTGGTTCTTAGCGAAATGATAGAGAGCGTAGTGAGCGAAGGAGCCGAACTCCCCACCACAGCCGCCGCATACTCCGAAGCAGCCACGCTGCTGAACTATGCCGTAGAAGCCTTCAAACAGGCAGTTTCCTTAGAGCCGGGAATGGACGTGACAGACCTCTACATAGCCAACCCCTCGTTTGAGCAGGGTCCCTATCTGGTCAACAGGGTTACCGGCTGGGAGGTAACAGAGTTCCAGGGCGACGGCGGCGAGGCTTTCTCCAGCTACAAGATTGACGACCGCATATTCAGTGGTGTCGAGGGCGATTACCTCTATAACACCTGGGGCGGCACACCAAAGAGCGACTACTCACTGAGCCAGAATCTCGGCATCCTGCCCGCCGGGACCTACGAGCTGACATTCGTGGTGGCTTCAGATGACATCGCCAACAAGCTCAACTGCACCTTCGGTCCTGTCCCCTACTCCGTCACCTTCGGCTCAGACAAGACCGTGGGCATACCTGTCAAGCTCACCACCGAGAGCGACGGCGAAACCCCGCTGCGCATTGTCCTGCGCGGAGCCTGCTGGTTCAAGGCAGACGCTTTCCACCTCGTTTACAAGGAAGCCCCGACAATAGTCAACCCGACAGCAATCCACTCGGCTGAAATCGGCCCGGAAGCCGCGCCGTCCACCCGCACCTTCGACCTCAATGGCCGCCCCGCAAGCAACCAGAACAAGGGTGTTATTGTAAGTGGGGGAAAGAAATTTATTGTTAGGTAAAAGCCTCTCCCCCAGCCCCTCCCCTTTTAGGGAGGGGAGTTATTGAACAAAGCAAACGGCAAAAGGACGCAATACAAAGCAAATAAAAATCATTAGCCCTTGGGTTGTAAGCAAACAGGCCAAGGGCTATTTCTTTGTTCATCAAGTTCCAGAATTTAGCACACGGCCGTGTGCTGATTAGCAGACGGCTGTCTGCTGATTGTGCGACAGCTGTCAGACGATTGTGCAACAGCTGTGTGACGATTGTGCAACAGCTGTGTGACGATTGTATAACAGCTGTGTGACGATTGGTAAGCCGAGGGCAAAGAAGTCGTGAGCCGAGGGCAAATAAGTCGTGAGACAAGGGCAAAGAAGTCGTGAGACAAGGGCAAAGAAATCGCGGGCTTTGGGGCAAGAAATCGCGGGCTAAGAGACAAAAAATTATAAAATAGCGAAAACTTTTGGCTGTTTAGATAAAAATATCTAATTTTGCAGCCGCTTTCGAGGAGAGTTGCCAGAGTGACCGATTGGGCCGGACTCGAAATCCGGTGAACGGCTTGTCCGTTCCGGGGGTTTGAATCCCTCACTCTCCGCTTATTATCAACAGATTAGTAAGAGGCTGAAACAAACAATGGCAGAAGAAGAGACACAACATCATCATCACCACCATCACCACTCTGATGAATCTCACAGTGGCGAGCATCATAGTGGTGAGCACGCATCCAGTGGCGAGCATGAGCACAATGGTGAACATGAGCACAATGGTGAACATGAGCACAGCGGTGAACATCATCATCACCACCATCACCACTCAAGCACAGGCAAGCACAAGCATCATCATCACGTTTCACGCCGCGAGGCAAAACGTAAATGGGCAAGAAAGATGGGCATTATGGCTGCTGTGAGCATTTGCGCAGTACTGCTGACTCTCATGATATTCTTGTATGGCAGCAGCAACCGCCCTCTCTATCCACATATCGTAGCGGCTCTGCCGGCGTTTATGATTTTCGGCGCTGTAAGCGGATACGTGGTCTATCGCATTATCAAGAGAGAGCAGAAGAAGGAAGGCCTTTGATAGCTTCGGGCGTTCCGACAACCCAAATAACATCATCAACCTCAAATACATGACCGGGAACAGGGGATAGCAATCCCTTGTTCCCTTTGTCTTCTATGCCCACGATGAGGCAGTTGTAACGCTCGCGGATGCCGCAATCGCGCAGGGTCTTACCGATGAAACCAGACTGTTCCTCAACGACATAGCGGCGCAGAGCCATCTCTTCGGTGGTGTCCACAACGGATTCACGCACTTTCTGAGCGGCTCCCTCAATGACGTTACTGAAGGCCTGCAACTGCTCATCCGAGCCTATCACCTGAATCCTGTCGCCCGGCAGCAGCAGAGTGTTGCCGTTGGGGATGTTAATGCGCTGTGTGCCACGCTGTATCGCTGCCACATGCACCCCGTATTTCTGGCCAAGTCCTGCTTGGGCGAGAGTGCGTCCGGCCCATGCTATTCCCACGGGAATAGTGAATACGGAGAGGTGTATGTTGCGCTCCATCAGCTTTCCGGCATAGCGGGGACGTAGGGCGCCTGAGCGTTTCTCACGCTGATTGAGGTTATCCGTGAAGGTCTGCTCCAGATGCTGGCTTTGGCGCTTGAGGCTTCGCGATGAAATCATCAGGAAGATAATGCAGATAACCGGCACAACAAGCAGGAGACCAGTCCAGTGGAAGGTGTAGCCCAAGACAAACCCGATGAACCAGCAGCCTATGATAACCCTCAGCACTATAAGGCTGACGAGCGGGGCGCGGTTGAAGTTATTATCGTTCCACAGAGCCTGGAAATCAGCACTATACATCTTCTTCATCATCAGAGCACGCAAGAATGGCGCCAAGGCTGAGATTGTGAGGAGAGCAAATGTGACCTGCCCCCACATTTCGGGCAGAAGGCCGGTGATTAAGGGATAGAAGAAATGGACGCTAAGAGCCACTATCGCCACACACAAAACGCCGTAAATCAGCATCGTACGCAGCACATCCATGAGGAAACTACGCCAGTGGTTCTCCTGACTGGCGGTCTCCGGCGCGCCGCTGGCATAGCGGTCGAGATAGGATTTCAAGCGTGCAGGCAGATGTCGTTCGATAGTGTTGTATGCAGGCACGGCGAGACGAATCATATATGGCGTTGTGAAGGTGGTGAAGACGGATACAGCCACAACTATGGGATAGAGGAAGTCGCTGGTGACGCCGAGCGAGGTTCCCAAGGTGGCCAGAATAAAGGCAAATTCACCAATCTGCGTCAGGGAGAAACTGCATTGCATGGCCGTCTTCAGAGGCTGTCCGGCCAAGAGGAAGCCGATGGTGCTGAAAATCGTCTGTCCGAGCATTATGGCAAGAATTATGCAAACGATAGGAATAGCGTATTGCACTATCAATGAGACATCTACCATCATTCCGACCGACACGAAGAATATGGCTCCGAAGAGATCCTTAACGGGGCTGACGAGATGCTCTATCCTCTCGGCCTCAACGGTTTCAGCCAGTATTGAGCCCATGATGAAGGCTCCGAACGCGGGTGAGAAGCCCACCGAAGTGGCTATCACCACCATTCCGAAGCAAAGGCCGACAGACACAATCAGCATCGTTTCGTCGCTCATCAACTGCTTGACTTTGCGCAGGAACAGCGGAATAAGATAGATACCCACTACGAACCAGAGAACAAGGAAGAATCCCAGTTTGGCTATGCTCCCGAACATCTGCATACCCTCGAAATGCCTGCTGACAGCCAGGGTGGAGAGCATAACCATAAGGACTATAGCCAAAATATCCTCGATAATCAGCACCCCGAGAACCAGGCCGGCGAACTTCTGCTGCCGCAGACCCATATCGTCAAAAGCCTTGAAAATGATGGTGGTAGATGACATCGCCAGCATACCGCCCAGGAAGATACAGTCCATACTCTCCCACCCGAACGCCTGTCCAGTGGCAAATCCCACGGACATCATACAGAAGATTATGGCGCAGGCGGCTATAATCGGAGCCGCGCCCATCTTCATAATCTTCTTGAAGGAGAACTCCAGTCCGAGAGCAAACAGTAGGAAGAGTACACCAATTTCACTCCATTGGTGAACATTCTCCAAATCGGTCACGCTTGGCATCCACGGCATGTTCGGCGAGGCCAGGAATCCGGCCACGATGTATCCCAGCACCAGAGGCTGCTTGAGTTTCTTGAATATAAGAGTCATCACACCCGCACAGATAAGAATCAGCGCGAGATCGTCTATCAGAGGAGCGAGAGTTGACATTTTTGCTTTTTAATTTAAGTTTCGCTAGGCTCAACTTCGTTGGAAGTTAAAGGGAAGTTAAAGAGAAGTTATCGCGGCCTTTGACCGCTTGGAAGTTAATAAGGACAAATGTCATTGCTCATGAGTATCGTCCTTTCCATTCCTTTTAACTCCATTTCCATTCCTTTCCATTCCTTTAACTCAACTAGTTGAGATGATTGCTTTTTCTATCCTTTTGTGCCGCAAAGGTAGCGAAAAAATGGCACGCTGCACAATTTTGGCCATATAAAAGGCATCTTTTTGATAAAAAGGAGGCATAAAGTGCCGCTCGGACGTCTTTTTTTTGTAATTTTGCACCCGCTAAGGCAATCAAACCAAAACGGACAAAAGGAAAAAGCTGGATGAACGTAGCAATAGTAAAATACAACGCCGGAAATATCTACTCTGTGGTGAACGCGCTGAAACGTCTCGGCGTCGAGCCTCTGCTTACAGATTCACCCGAGCTGCTGGCCTCCTCCGACCGCGTGCTCTTCCCCGGACAGGGCGAAGCGCGGCAGGCGATGACTTATCTGCGAGAGCATGGTCTGGACCAGGTGATCCGTGACCTGCGGCAGCCCGTTCTGGGCATCTGCATCGGACAGCAGCTGATGTGCCGCCACTCTGAAGAGGGAGATACTGACTGCCTCGGTATTTTCCCCGTGGATGTGCTGCGCTTCCAGCCCCAGCGCCACGAAGACAAAGTGCCGCACATGGGGTGGAATAGTATAGATGTGAGAGGGAAGATGGAAGATGGAAGATGTGAAAAGCTACTGGACGGGCTGGGCGACAACCCCTACGTGTATTTTGTACATAGCTATTATGTGCCGGTATGCGAGTTCACAAGCGCCACATGCGACTACATCGTGCCATTCAGCGCAGCCCTGCACCGCGACAATTTCCACGCCACGCAGTTCCATCCGGAAAAGAGCGGATCAGTAGGCGAACGCATCCTAAAACAATTCTTAGATAATTCATAATTTTGAGCCTGCGCTCAACAATACGTCACAATTCACAATTATTTCCTCCCAATGCCCCCAACGGAAGGAGTCCTCCCCATCAGGGGGGAGTTAGAGGGGGGCCAACTTAATAATATAATGATAACCCTCATCCCCGCAATAGACCTCATCGACGGCAAGTGTGTGCGCCTGACGAAGGGTGACTACGCCACAAAGAAGGTGTATAACGAAGACCCTGTGGCTGTTGCCCGCGAGTTCGAGGCTCTCGGATTCCGCCGCCTGCATGTAGTGGATCTGGACGGGGCGCGGTCGCATCACGTCGTGAACCACAAAGTGCTGGAAAGAATAACTACCGCTACCGGCCTCGTGGTGGATTTCGGCGGAGGCATAAAGACCGAAGAGGACCTGCATATAGTTTTCGAGAGCGGTGCCGAGCTGGCAACCGTGGGGAGTATAGCTGTGACGCATCCGGAGCTGTTCCTCAGCTGGCTGCAGGAGTTCGGAGCCGACCGACTGATTCTCGGGGCCGACGTGCGCGGGGGATTTATCAGCATAAACGGCTGGAAGGAAGAGAGCAAGAGCGAACTCCTGCCTTTCCTGAAAGAATATATAGACCGCGGAGTAGAGCACGTGCTCTGCACCGAGATATCCAAAGACGGGATGCTTCAAGGCCCCGCCACAGAACTGTACAGGCAGATTATGGCAGCCTACCCCGACTGCCGTCTCATAGCCAGCGGCGGCATAAGCGGCACGGAAGACATCCACGCCTTAGACCGCGCCGGTATCCCCTCGGTGGTCTTCGGAAAAGCCATCTACGAGGGACGCATAGACATGAAGAGTCTGCTCGAGGAGTTCCCGCAAACCAATCTCTAATCTTTAATCTTTAATCTCTAATCTTTAAATATACTTTGTTAGCAAAACGAATCATCCCCTGTCTCGATGTCAAAGACGGCCAGACCGTGAAAGGCACGAACTTCGTGAACCTGCGTCAGGCAGGCGACCCGGTTGCTTTGGGTAAAGCCTACAGCGAACAGGGAGCCGACGAGCTTGTGTTTCTCGACATCACAGCCTCGCACGAGGGGCGCCGCACCTTCACCGAGATGGTTACCCGCGTGGCCGAGCAACTCAATATCCCCTTCACCGTAGGGGGCGGCATAGGCGCGTTGGCAGATGTAGAGCGCTTGCTCGGTGCCGGAGCTGACAAGGTGAGTGTGAATAGCGCAGCCCTGCGCCGCCCGGAGCTTATCAATGAGATTTCCGGTCATTTCGGTTCGCAGGTATGCGTTTGCGCCATAGACGCACGACTGGAGGAAGACGGCACTTGGCGCTGTTATCTGAACGGAGGGCGCGTGCCAACCGACCGCGGCCTCTTCGAATGGGCGCGTGAAGCCCAGGAGCGCGGAGCGGGAGAAATCCTTTTCACCTCAATGAATCACGACGGCACCAAAGCCGGATTTGCCAACGAGGCCCTGCGAGAGCTTGCCGACACGCTCTCTATACCCATAATAGCCTCGGGAGGAGCCGGAACAAAAGAACATTTCCGCGATGCCTTCACCCAAGGACACGCCGATGCCGCTCTGGCCGCCTCTGTGTTCCATTTCGGCGAGATTCCAATCCCTGAACTCAAAGAGTACCTAAATAAAGAAAAAATTGCAGTAAGACTATAATTATGAATATCGACTTCGACAAGATGTATGGCCTCGTGCCTGCCATAATTCAGGATGCAGATACACGTCAGGTGCTGATGCTCGGATATATGAACCGCGAGGCATACGAGAAGACCGTTGAAACCGGCCTCGTCACCTTCTACAGCCGCACACGCAAATGTCTGTGGACAAAGGGCGAGACCAGCGGCAACTGCCTGCATGTGGTAAGTATCAAGAACGACTGCGACCAAGACACGCTGCTCATTCGCGTGCACCCCGACGGCCCCGTATGCCACACAGGCACCGACACCTGCTGGGGTGAGGAGAATAAGGGTCAATCGAATCCACTCCTCTTCTTATCTGAGTTGCAGGACTTCATAGAGAAGCGTCACGAGGAGATGCCTGAAGGTTCTTACACGACCTCGCTGTTCAAGGACGGCCTCAACCGCATGGCACAAAAGGTGGGCGAAGAAGCACTGGAGCTGGTAATCGAGGCCTGCAACGGCACCGACGAGCGCATGATTTACGAGGGCTCTGATATGCTTTACCACCTCATCGTGCTGCTCACATCCAAAGGACTACGCATTGAGCAGATGGCAGCCGAGCTTCAAGAACGCCACGCGCCGGGGTGGAAAAAACACTAAGAACAATACACAATTCATAATTCATAATGCATAATTAGCAGCTCATTGCCAAACAATTATGACGTATTGATGAGCAAAGTCAAACAATTATGAATTATGGATTAATAATTATGAATTAATAAAAGGATGATTATCAACTATTCAAACGTAACCATAAGCCGAGGAGACAACATCGTTCTTACAGATGTTGATATGACCATTGAGGCTGGGCAGTTTGTCTATCTGACTGGCGTCGTAGGTTCAGGCAAGACCTCTCTGCTGAAGACCATATACGGCGAACTGGACGTGACCGACGGCCACGCTGAGGTACTCGGACAGGATATGCGACGCATCAAACGCCGCCATCTGCCCGCCCTGCGCCGTCAGTTGGGCATCGTCTTTCAGGACTTCCGTCTGCTGGCCGACCGTACCGTAGAGCGCAATCTGGACTTCGTCCTGCGTGCTACAGGCTGGAAGCGTAAGGCCGACCGCAACGAGCGCATAATTCAGGTTCTGACCAAAGTGGGCCTTGCTGATAAGTTGAATGCGATGCCCTACGAGCTCTCAGGCGGTGAGCAACAGCGCGTGTGCATAGCCCGCGCCATTCTCAACTCACCCGCCCTCATCCTAGCTGACGAGGCAACCGGAAATCAGGACAAGGAGAGCGGAATCCGTACCGCCGAAATCCTGTATTCTTTGGCAAAACAGGGCACAGCTGTCATTATGGCCACTCACAACGACGCCCTCATGGAGCAGTTCCCCGGCATCGTTTATACATGCACAGACCACACGCTCCGGCTGCAAAAGGCGGGGGAGCCGACGGAGATTCCGACGGGAAAACCGTCGGACACAGTACCCGCACAACCGCCGGTTACTGAAGATGCAGATGATATTCCGACAGCCATAATCATTGAAAATAACTAAAACAAAATATAAGCATGAAAGTTCTGAAATTCGGAGGTACCAGCGTCGGTACCCCACAGCGCATGAAGGATGTTGCAGCCCTCATCACAGCTGACGGCCAGCCGAAAGTCGTAGTGCTCTCTGCCATGAGCGGCACCACAAACACGCTCGTTGAGATTTCCGACTACCTCTACAAGAAGAACCCTGAAGGGGCCTACTCCCTCATTAACCAGC
Source organism: Bacteroidaceae bacterium (assembly GCA_017447625.1). Classification (GTDB taxonomy): domain Bacteria; phylum Bacteroidota; class Bacteroidia; order Bacteroidales; family Bacteroidaceae; genus Physcousia. The sequence continues at coordinate 8,851 of JAFSNB010000027.1, read as the reverse complement.
TGGAACAGAAGTATCTCGGTCACGTAGCTGAGCTCTATTCCACAGACGAATGGCGCGGGCGCACAACGACGTTCCTGCAGGAGGAGTTCAATTATCTGCGCTCTTTCACCAAAGGACTCTTCACGTCCTTCGAGGAGAAGGTCATTCTGGCTCAGGGCGAGATAATATCCACGAACATGGTGACCAACTACTTGTTGGAAAGCGGCGTGAACGCCATTCTGCTCTCGGCCCTCGATATGATTCGTACCGACAAGAATGCAGAACCGGACTTCAACTACATCCGTGAGTGTACGGTTGCCCAGCTGACGGCAAATCCGGGCTATCAGATATATATCACCCAGGGCTTCATCTGCCGAAACGCCTACGGCGAGATAGACAATCTCCTGCGTGGCGGTTCCGACTACACAGCCTGCCTTATCGGTGCAGCTATCGAAGCCGAGGAGATCCAGATCTGGACGGATATAGACGGAATGCACAATAACGACCCGCGCGTGGTTGAACACACAGTTCCCGTACGTCAGCTCTACTTCGAAGAGGCAGCCGAGCTGGCCTACTTCGGTGCCAAGATCCTGCATCCCACATGTATCCAACCCGCCAAGTTCGCTGGCGTACCCGTAAGGTTGCTCAACACCCTCGCCCCGCAAGCACCCGGCACCATTATCAACAACGAGATGCAACGCGGCACCATAAAGGCCGTAGCCGCCAAAGACAACATCACGTGCATCGGAATCCAGAGTTCACGTATGTTGCTGGCTCACGGTTTCCTGCGCAAGGTGTTCGAGATATTCGAGACCTATAAGACCAGCATAGACATGATATGCACCTCGGAGGTGGGTGTGAGCGTCACCATAGACAACACCACCAACCTGCGTGCCATAAAGGACGAGCTGAAGAAGTACGGCACGGTAAGCGTAGAGCATGACATGTGCATAGTCTGCGTCGTAGGCGATCTGGCCACACAGAACGTAGGCTTCGAAACGCGTGCCTGCAACGCCCTGCAGGAGATTCCCGTCCGCATGATCAGTTACGGCGGCTCAAACCACAACATCTCGTTCCTGGTTAAGGCAGCCGACAAGCAACGCACTCTGCAAGCACTCAGCAAAACACTCTTCAACGCATAATCCCCATGATACCCAAGAACCTCTCCACGCCCTGCTATGTCTATGACATGGCCCTGCTCCGGCAGACACTCGATGCCATAAAGTCCGAGACTGCAGGACACGACAATTATCACGTTCACTATGCCGTGAAGGCCAACGCCAACCCCGAGGTCCTGCGCTGCATATCAGCCGCCGGATTCGGTGCAGACTGCGTCAGCGGCGGAGAGATTCGTGCCGCCTTGGACAACGGTTTTCCGGCCAAGGACATCGTATTTGCCGGAGTTGGCAAAGCCGACTGGGAGATAGAGCTGGGGTTGGAAGCGGGCATCGGGCTCTTCAATGTAGAGAGTATCCCCGAGCTGGAGGTAATCAACGAAATCGCGGGCCGTATGAGCCGCCGCGCCGACGTCTGTTTCCGCATAAATCCGGACGTGGGGGCTCACACACACGCCAACATAACCACGGGTCTGGCTGAAAACAAGTTCGGTATCGCTATGAGCGACATGGAAGCCGTAATCAGCGCCGCCCGACAGATGGATAATGTGCGGTTCGTCGGGCTTCACTTCCATATCGGCAGCCAAATCCTTGACATGGAGGACTTTGTAGCCTTGGCACGCCGTATCAATCAGCTGCAGAAGCAGTTGGAGGACGAGGGTATTACAGGTGTGAGGGTAATCAATGTAGGCGGCGGATTAGGCATAGACTACAACTATCCCGACTCAAATCCTATTCCCAAATTCCACTCGTACTTCCAGACATACGCCAAGGAACTGCAACTGCGCCTCGAGCAGGAGCTGCACTTCGAGCTGGGCCGCGCCGTTGTGGGCCAGATGGGTTCGCTCCTCACGCGCGTGTTATATATTAAGGAAGGGCACGTGAAGCGCTTTGCCATAGTGGATGCCGGATTCACAGACTTGATTCGTCCGGCGCTCTACGGCGCTCACCACCACATTGAGAAGGTGGAAGGCTGTGGCGAAGCTCAGGCTCACACGCCAGAGGAGGCGCCCACTACCCTACTCTATGACGTGGTCGGGCCAATCTGCGAGTCTTCTGATGTCTTCCAAAAGGACTGTCCGCTGCCGCCGCTCCGTCGCGGTGACCTGCTTGCCATCCGCAGCGCAGGAGCTTACGGTGAAATTATGGCCTCGCAGTACAACTGTCGTGCCTTGCCCGGTGTCTTCACCATAAACGAAGAATAATCAAAACTTTATCACTTGGAACAACTTCCCACAGCAACACTGGTTGAACCGCTGACAATTGTTATTCCTGCCCACAATCAGGCGGAGCAATTGCGGCGTCATCTGCCAGCAATATTAAATCAGGACTACGAGGAATTTGAGGTCGTGGTGGTTGATATCGCTTCGACCGATGACACGCGCCCGTTTCTTGAGGCAATGGAGCAGCGTTACAAGTACCTGCGACATACCTCGACCCCGTCTTCGGCCCGTGACATAAGTCTGGAGCGTCTGGCCCTGACTCTGGGTATTCGCAGCGCGCAGCACGAATGGGTCGTTCTCACGCAGGCAGATGCGGAGCCCGCTTCAAATCAATGGCTTAACCGCATTGCTTCCACCATACGCAAGAATCCAACAAAAGAACTGCTGCTCGGTTTCGCACGTTATGAGGAGCTGACAAACAGTTGGTTCGAGCATAAGATTGGTTTCTTCCGTCTCTGGCACACCATCGCCAACTATGATCATATGCAAGCTGGTTATGCCGCTGTTCGCGGCGACGGTTGCAATATGGCTGTACGCAAAAGCGTCTTCCTGAAATCCAACTGCTTTGCCGGCACGCAGAATCTCTCTGTAGGAGCCTGCGATCTGATGGCCAACCGCCTGTCAACCAGAGACAACACAGCCATATTCATAGATCCGGCCTCTGTGGTGATTCAAGACAAGCCGACATACGTCCGTTGGCATCAGCAGCGCGTGGCATATCTGGCCATACGTCAGTATCAGCGCCACGTGTTTGTCTATCGTATGCGTAATTACGTGCGTCTGGCCTGGCCTTGGCTCGCCCTGATTCTCATCATCCTGCCCTTCATTGTCGGCTCGATTTGTCTCGGTCTGGCTTTGTCCTACTCCGATGCCTCATATCTGCATCCGCTTGCCATGAAGAGCTATGCAGGTCAAGCCCCTTCTGTAGCGGAGATAGTTATCTTCTGCGTCTTCCTCATATTCATTCTGGTGAGTCTGATCATCGTGACACATGTGCGCATCAAACAGTTTGGAAGCAGCGCCAAAGCCTTGGGCGGACGCAACTATTACATCACCCTCTTCCTGTTTGAACTGATGATGCCATTCTGGACTTTCACCGCACGCGCACATTATTTAATATCTCCAAAGAACGAATTCCGCAAGAAATTTATCTGAGTCATGAGTTTTATAACCTGGTGCCTTGCACATCTCAACTATTACACCATCTGTTTTCTGATGCTCTTGGAGAGCACAGTAGTTCCTATACCCTCTGAACTGGTGGTTCCGCCGGCAGCCTACCGCGCAGCCGGTGACCTCTCTGACATCAATGTCTTTTTGGTTGTTCTTGTTGCCACTATCGGAGCAGACCTCGGAGCCTCAATCAACTATCTTGCAGGCCGTTATCTCGGTCGTCCGGCCATTTATGCCTTTGCCAACAGTACGCTGGGCCATCTCTGCCTCTTGAACGAAGAGAAGGTGCGCAAGACAGAGCAGTACTTTTCCGACCACGGCGCAACGGCCACCCTTATAGGCCGCCTCGTGCCGGGAATACGCCATTTAATAAGCATCCCCGCCGGAATGGCGAGAATGCCTTACAGCCGTTTCCTGCTCTACACCACCATCGGTGCAGGCGTTTGGCATATTATTCTTGCGGCAATAGGTTATTCGCTGGCTTCTGTTATCCCCGAAAGCGAGCTCGAAGCCACCGTAACCCGCTATAGCCATGAGATTGGCTATGTCATGCTCGGCATCTTCGTCCTCTTCATCGTTTATCTTGTGGTGAAGAAAAATAAAGGAAGTAAAAAGGAATAGAAGGGAAGTTAAAGGGCTCTCTTTTCCAGAAGCACAACATTCTCTACGTGCTGTGTGTGTGGGAACATATCCACGGGCTGGATAGCAACAACGCGGTATGCTTCGTCCAAGAGACTGAGGTCGCGCGCCTGAGTGGCGGGGTTGCAGCTGACATAAACGATGCGTTGGGGAGCTGCACGCAGAATAGTCTTCACTACATCGCCATGCATCCCGGCACGCGGAGGGTCTGTGATGATGATGTCTGGGCGGCCGTGCTCCGCTATGAAGTCATCCGTAAGGATATCCTTCATGTCACCGGCGAAGAATTCCGTGTTCGTGATGTTGTTTAAAGAGCTGTTCACCTTTGCATCCTCGATTGCTTCAGGTACATACTCGATACCGATGACCCGACGAGCTTGGCGGGCTACGAAGTTCGCTATCGTGCCTGTACCGGTGTAGAGGTCATAAACCACCTCATCGCCTGTAAGGCCTGCAAATCTGCGGGCAACAGAGTAGAGCTCGTATGCCTGCTCTGTGTTTGTCTGGTAGAAACTCTTCGCTCCGACCTTGAAACGCAAGCCCTCCATTGCCAGGAAGATGTGGTCCTCGCCGCTATACACCTGAATAGGCAGGTCGCCGAAGGTGTCATTGAACTTGGTGTTGTTCACCCATAACAGACTGGTCAGCTCGGGGAACGTCTCTTTCAGGAACTGCAGAAGTGCCTCGGCCTGAGTCTGCTCTTCGGGCGTGAGGATGCAGAACTGAATCAGCAGCATCAACGTTCCCTCGTTGCTCAGACGGATCATCATTCCACGCAGCAGACCCACATGTTCGCGGGCATCAAAGAACGTCAGCCCGAGCTCGTAGGCATAGTCGCGGATGGTCAGACGCAGGCGGTCGTTGATTGGGGCCATAAGGTGGCACTCCTCAATGGGCAGAATCTTGTCCCACGAACCACCAGCATGATAACCCACACTCTCCTGACGTTCAAACGGCTCTCCCGAAATAATCTGTTCCTTTGTCAGCCAGCGCTTATTCGAAAAACCGTACTCCAGTTTGTTGCGGTATTCCCGGGTCTTCTTCGAACCGAGTATAGGCATACACTCCGGCAGTTCCACCTTTCCGATACGGGTCAGAGCGTCCACCACCTGCTTCTGTTTGGCTCGCAGCTGTAGCTCGTATGGCAGCATCTGCCATTTGCAGCCTCCGCAGACGCCGAAATGCTGGCAGAAGGGAGCAATCCGGTCCGGCGAAGGCTTCACCAGACACACCACCTCAGCCTCAGCATAGCTGTGCTTCTTCTTGGTCAACTGCAAATCCACGACATCGCCCGGAATCGCAAACGGAACAAAGACCACAAGGTCATTCACATGCACCAAAGCCTTGCCCTCGGCGGCAACAGCCTCTATCGTCACACCCTCTAACAGGGGGAGTTCTTTTTTCTTTCTTGACATAGCATTCAGTTTGGCTGCAAAGGTACAACTTTTTCTCGTAACAGTCGACAGAAAGCGTCATTTTAGTAAAAATCGCCCTTTCCGCAAATGTTTTGCTCATTTCCTTTGGTTGTGTGAAGGAAAAAGATTACTTTTGCGCACTTGAAACTAACAAATCAATCACATTCATTCATTTTAATACAATCTACTAATGAGTCAAAAACGTGTTTACACCTTCGGCAACGGACAAGCCGAAGGAAATGCGCAGATGCGCGAGCAACTCGGCGGTAAGGGTGCTAACCTCGCTGAGATGAACCTCATTGGCGTTCCCGTTCCCCCGGGCTTCACCATCACCACCGACGTGTGCAACGAGTACTACGAGGTTGGTCAGGAGAAGATTATGGAGCTGCTGAACGACGACGTCATGGCCGCTGTGAAGCACATCGAAACCCTCATGAACTCCAAGTTCGGCGATGCCCAGAACCCGCTGCTCGTCAGCGTTCGTTCCGGTGCACGCGCTTCTATGCCCGGTATGATGGACACCATCCTCAACCTGGGTCTGAACGATGAGGTTGCCGAGGGCATGGCCAAGAAGACCAAGAACCCACACTTCGTTTATGACAGCTACCGCCGCTTCGTGCAGATGTACGGCGACGTGGTGCTCGAGATGAAGCCGGTGAACAAGACCGACATCGACCCGTTCGAGGAAATCATCGAGAAGGTGAAGGAAGAGCGCGGCATCAAGCTGGACAAGGACCTCAGCGTTGAGGAGCTCCAGAAGCTAGTTAAGCTGTTCAAGGCCGCCATCAAGGAGCGCACAGGCAAGGACTTCCCCGACGATCCCATCGAGCAGCTCTGGGGAGCTATCTGCGCTGTGTTCCGCAGTTGGATGAACGAGCGCGCCATCCTCTATCGTAAGATGGAAGGCATACCCGACGAGTGGGGAACCGCTGTCAGCGTTATGGCAATGGTGTTCGGTAACATGGGTGACACCTCTGCTACCGGCGTATGCTTCAGCCGCGACGCCGCCAACGGCGAAAACCTGTTCAACGGTGAATACCTCGTGAATGCTCAGGGTGAGGATGTCGTTGCCGGTATCCGCACACCGCAGCAGATTACCAAGATCGGTTCTCAGCGTTGGGCTGAGCGCGCAGGTATCAGCGAGGCAGAGCGCGTAGCCAAGTATCCCTCTATGGAAGAGGCTATGCCCGAGATCTATGCTGAGCTCGATGCCATCCAGAACAAACTCGAAGAGCACTACCGCGACATGCAGGATATGGAGTTCACCGTACAGGAAGGCAAGCTCTGGTTCCTGCAGACCCGTAACGGTAAGCGCACAGGTGCTGCTATGGTGAAGATAGCCATCGACCTCCTCCATGAGGGCAAGATTGACGAGAAGACCGCCATCATGCGCTGCGAGCCCCAGAAACTCGACGAGCTCCTGCACCCCGTATTCGACAAGAAGGCTCTCACTCAGGCCAAGGTCATCGCTCAGGGTCTGCCCGCCAGCCCCGGTGCCGGATGCGGACAAATCGTGTTCCACGCCGACGATGCTCAGGCTTGGCATGCCGATGGCCACAAGGTCGTTCTCGTCCGCATAGAGACATCACCCGAGGACCTCGCTGGCATGAGCGCCGCAGAAGGCATACTCACCGCACGCGGCGGCATGACATCTCACGCTGCAGTCGTGGCCCGTGGCATGGGCAAGTGCTGCGTCTCTGGCGTAGGCTCGCTCAACGTTGACTACAAGGCCAAGACCGTGGAAATCGACGGCGTCGTCTATAAGGAGGGCGACTACATCTCCATCAACGGCACAACCGGTCAGGTCTATGCCGGTGAAGTGCCCACGAAGGCTGCCGAACTCAGCGGCGACTTCAAGGAGCTCATGGACCTCTGCGACAAGTACACCAAGCTGCAGGTGCGCACCAACGCCGACACTCCACACGATGCAGAGGTGGCTCGCGCATTCGGTGCCAAGGGTATCGGTCTGACCCGTACAGAGCACATGTTCTTCGACGACCAGAAGATTATCGCTATGCGTCAGATGATTCTGGCAGACAGCGCCGAAGGTCGCGAGAAGGCTCTGGCCAAACTGCTCCCCTATCAGAAGGCTGACTTCAAGGGAATCCTGAAGGCTATGAACGGACTGCCCGTGAACATCCGCCTCTTGGATCCTCCCTTGCACGAGTTCGTACCCCATGATCTTGCAGGTCAGGAGACTATGGCCAAGGAGATGGGCGTTGACCTCCAGACTATCCAGCGTCGCGTAGAGAGCCTCGCCGAGAACAACCCGATGCTCGGTCACCGCGGTTGCCGTCTGGGCATCACCTTCCCCGAGATTACCGCCATGCAGACCCGCGCTATCCTCAGCGCCGCTTGCGAGCTGAAGAAGGAAGGCTTCGACCCGAAGCCCGAAATCATGGTGCCCCTCATCGGTATCCTCTACGAGCTGAAGCAGCAGAAGGCCATCATCCAGAAGGTTGCTGCCGAAGTATTCGAAGAGTACGGCGTTAAGGTTGAGTTCGAGATCGGTACGATGATTGAGATTCCTCGTGCTGCTCTGACCGCCGACCGCATCGCTACCGAGGCCGAGTACTTCTCCTTCGGTACCAACGACCTGACTCAGATGACCTTCGGTTACAGCCGCGACGATATCGCCAGCTTCCTGCCCGCATACCTCGAGAAGAAGATCTTGAAGGTAGATCCCTTCCAGGTTCTCGACCAGAACGGTGTCGGCAAGCTCGTGAAGTACGCCGTTGAAAAGGGCCGCGAGGTTCGTCCCGCCCTCCGCTGCGGTATCTGCGGCGAACACGGCGGCGAGCCCAGCTCCGTGAAGTTCTGCGCCAAGATTGGCCTCAACTACGCAAGCTGCTCTCCCTTCCGTGTGCCCATCGCACGCCTCGCCGCCGCGCAGGCAGCTGTAGAAGAATAAACGGAAAGTGCTGAAAATTAGCTACATACAGGACAAGTATCTGGGAAACAGGTACTTGCCCTTGTTCTTTTTGTGCATGTTTTGCACGTTCTAAATGCAGAATAAGTTGGCAAAAAAGGGGCAAATGTTTCCCAAAAAATGAGGGTGTGTTTCCCAAAAATAAAGACTCTGTTAATGGGACTGGGCTTGGCTTCATGGTGTGGGGCGAAGCTATATCATCTCAATTGGACATGATAAGTCCTGGAATTACCAATTAAAGCAATTCGGTTGAAAATAGAACCTTAAACTAAAGTTAAATTAAAGAATAACGGATTAATAGCACCTGTGATGGTACATCATTAGAAAAATGGCATGCTATCGTTTACGATTGAGGTATTGAGTCGGTGACTCACCAAAATG